>NZ_JAQZSJ010000003.1 GCF_029360585.1 Cohnella caldifontis
CGGCTTATCTCTTCGCGATGAGGGCGTATAAAAAGCGGGCATGAAAAACAGACATCATATGATTACGTCAACGATAACGATATTCGTCAAAAAGCCGCGATGTTTTCGCGGCTTTGCCCTTTGTCGGGGATCCGGCAGGGGAGCGGCTAGTTGCGGCTTGCGCTGGATTCCATCGCCTTTTGCGTTCCGATATACGGTTCCGATTCTTGGTCCATTACTTGCTCCCCCAAACATCCACTCTCTCCCGTAATCCTTCTACGATTTCTTTCGGGATCTCCCTGACCTTGATATTTCCGCCCAAGAAAAGCAGCCAATTGGTCATTTCGGCCAATTCATCCGGATGACGAACGTGGATGAAAGTCTTTAAAATAGCCGTCGTTTGAAAAGGATTCGTGTATGAAATCGTGATTTTTAATGGATGGTACTTTTTGAACTGGGCAATCGCCTTGGGACCCAGTTCGAGGATGAGGTTGACGGCTTCTTCCTGCTTGCTTAGTTGTTCCGCAATCTTCATCTTGCTGATTCTTTTTTTCTCCGGATATGGTTTGACATCGGTTAGATTGTCGACGGGAATAATCCGCCTCTTTTCCTCCTCCAGGTCGAAGCCTTCGATTTGCCAAGAGCTTTTTTCGCGATATAGGTGCATGAGATAGATGGAATAAGACCTGATTTCCCTTCCTTCTTCGACGGAAACCGCTAAGTATCTGTCCTTCAGAAGGATTTGGATGAGTTGCTCCAGCATCGGATGGGGCAGGTCCGATAGATCAAGCAGGTCGGGATTGTGGGGGTTGGTACCCTCGAAAAGCAAGATTTGATTTAACAGGACCAGGTCGTCTTGCTGGGTTTCGGAGATGAGGCCGAGCAATTTTTCCGCTAAAGAGTGGCGGCTCTTGAGATAGGGGAGTTGTAAATTTCGCGTGGCCATGAAGGCGATGAAAAGAGCTTTAATCTCATTATCGGTAAAACGGACAGTGGGCAGGACGGAGTTGTTCATCACGAAATAGCCCCCGTCCCTCCCGACTTCGGCGACCAGAGGCATGCCCATCGCTTCGATTTCCCTGATATCGCGAATCGCCGTGGAACGGGAGACGTTAAACTCCTGCATGATTTCCGAAATGGTAAAATGGGCGCGGTTGTTGATGTACCGCATGATGACGTTGATCCGCTCTACTTTTTTCATCGGGACCTCTAAACAGTATCATTTTTTGACATGATTTATCGTTATTATAAACCCATCAAGCGGAAAAACAAATGATGGAGGAATGGAAATGAGTACGATTGTCGGAAATGAAAAGATCGCGAAGGTAGAATCCCGCCCGACTGGAAGGATGGCCGCTTATTGGACCGTCACCCTGTTTCTCGCATTCTCTCTGGCATTAAGCGGGATCGGGCAATTGATGCGATATGGGGGCAATGTCGATTTAGTGACCGATATCGGTTTCCCGTTGTATGTCACGAACATTCTCGGAACTTGGAAATTGCTTGGAATCATTGCGATCGTAATGCCGGGTTTTCCCCGTCTTAAGGAATGGGCCTATAGCGGTATCTTTTTCCTCATGACGGGTGCGGCCTTATCCCATGGGTTCGCTCATGATTACGGCGAGTATGGATTCCATGTGATTCTTCCGCTTTTCTATGCCGCGCTTGGCATCGCCTCCTGGGCGCTGCGTCCGAAAAGCCGCAGACTTTAGCGGATCGTGATTTTTTATCGGCCCTATAAAAAGTATCACGTTTTGACATGATTTAAGGTTATGATAAACCCATCAAGCGGAAAACAAATCAACCGAACCATTCATAAAAAGGAGAGCTGAAATGATGGCAACGTATACCTTCGAGGAAAAAGACGGCTTTATCGTTCTTGGTATTGGAACGGAGCTGAAGAGCGATTACACGGATTATGCCGGCATGAACAAGGAGAAGGAAAACTTTTGGCGGGCAGTGGAGCAGGATGGAAGGCTTGACGCTTTAAAGGCTATCGCCGCGAACGACTATATCTTCGCCGTAAGCGAAGCGGTAAATCACAAGATGATGTATTATGCCGGCGTCATGACCGATTCTTCGATACCGGAAGAACACAGAGTGATTCAATTCCCTAAGGGACAATACCTCGTCGTGAAAGGCGAAGGGAAATCGGCTGATGAGTTGAGCAGCATGCTGACCGGCATTGCCTTCGGTCAAGTTTTGCCGGCAGCCGATGATTACGCCTATGTCGGCGGGCCCAATGCAACGGTTGAGATGGGGCAGAGAGACGGCTTCGTCTATGGGGAAATGTGGGTTCCGGTTGTGAAGAAGTAAACGAGATCGGGAGGGATGAGGATGTCTGCTATCGTCGATTTTAAAAACGTATCTACGGTCGGCCTGGAGTCTTCGCCAGTAGCGGAAGCGCTAGCCGGGATGCGTGCGAATGAAGCCCGATACTTCATGAACAAATACGATCATGAATTTACGGTCGTACCAGCCAGCGAAAGCCGGGAGACCCTGGATTATGTGAACCGGGTTTTGAAAGAAGAACGCGGGATTGAGTTTGCGGCCAAACCCTTAGAAACTTCGCGTTTTCAAGTGGAAAATATCAAAATGGCTTACGTCTTCTATGAGGATGGTCTTGCGGTCAACGTCATGTATACGGTGGATGATCCTAAGAAGCGGGCCGTCGGATTCAAGCTATCCGAGGGGATGGAAGTACCTAAGGAGTTGGAAGAGAAGAAGTTCAAATTCGCCAAACAGAAGTCCAAACTGGCCGGGACGATTCGGGGTTCGTTCTTCGTCATTAAAGGAGAATATTGAAGCAATCAACGCCCCTTAGGATGGATCGGCTAAAGCAAGGCACCCGTTTGGGTGTCTTTTATTTTGCGGTAAAAAAACTTGCGATTATATTTTATCCGGAGTAAAACCGGCGAGTGATTTCGCATTCTCCAAGGGTCGAGTACGACCGTGCCGTACATTCCTTGATTTTCTTCAAGACAAGAGGGTATCGTATGATTGCGGCAATTGTTGATTTCCAAAAGCCGGACTTTCCTATTCGCAAAAGACCGAAGCGGTCTGGAAGCTGATCGAAGAAAGAAGGAGATACTATAGATAAACGAGAACGAGTAGAAAAAGTTTTATTATATGGTGTTTTCATCTGTTACGCACTTTTGTTAATTAAAATATTTTTCTTATCGAGAGTTTCGATTTTGGAGTTGTTTAATAGCCAAAGGGCTATAAATAGGTCATTTAATCTCATCCCTTTTCATAGCATAAGTGAATACATTTCGGGCAACACGGCTAACTTAAAAAGATTCGCTTCTGCTAATGTGGTTGGGAATATACTTGTTTTCATTCCCCTTGGCGTATATTTGTCATTATTTAAGAGTAAGAGTAGATCAATGATGAATCTATTGTTTTTGTTTATGGTGAGTTTATTTATTGAAATTATTCAGGGGCTGTTAGGCATTGGGGCAGCGGATATTGATGATATCATCCTAAATGCTTTAGGTGGATGGATAGGTATTTTAGTGTATAAGTCTTTACTGTTCATATTACGAGATGTGAAAAGAGTACAAACTGCAATCGCAGGATTATCTGTGCTTATAGGATTACCTGTCATCTATTATTACTTGTTCATGATAAAAATGAGATTCTGATTATCGATATTGGCGCCTGCAGGATATGGAAAAACAACATTGGTGAGCAGGTGGGCGGCCAATTGCGACAAAGCCTGTCGTTTGGTCGGAAATAAGTCTGGGTTTCATCAGCAGGGGGGTCTTTGACCTTACCCTGCTTTTTGTTTTGCCGGCGTTCCCCATCGGTTACGGCGTACGCTCATTTTCCTTCTTCAGTTTGTTCATCTCAGCTAGTGTCATCTCATTGCATTGCTTGATAAAGCCAAGAATCAACTGCAGTTCCTGATCGGTATATTGCGAGAGGATCCGAAGCGTCGATTGCATGACGGATTGGAACAGGGGCGAAATTTGGGCCGAGCTCTCCGGCACGGGCTTGACGACTACGCGTCTTCGATCGTTCGGGTCCTTATCCCTAACGACGTACCCTGCTTGTTCCAACCGATCGATGACACTCGTAACGGCCCCGGTTGTAAGGCCGGTTAGTTGCGCCAATTGTCCGGCCGTTACGGGGCCTGTGCGATTTAAGTAATCCAGGCATTTGTGATCGGTGGCATTCAGCCCTAAATGTTCGGAAATGAATTGGTGAAACATGACGGCGCGCGCGCTGTTTTGACGCAGTTCATGCAGTACATTTTGCTGCAATGCAGAAAGTTCGGCGGAAGGAAAAACATCCCTTGACATTCCCATACCTCCACGTTAACATAAAAGTATCTTAATGAATCAAGATAATAAATAAATCAAGAAAATTTATGGATTAAGATTTTGTTGCCCCGAGTATAACACAAGTAATTAGATTGGCCAAACAATTCGATCGTGAAAAAGGAGAGGGTCAACATGGAGACCAAGCATGCTCAGGATATTCAAGAGATCGAGGCGCTATTTCGGAATTTGAAATTCGCATGGGACAGCGGGGATGGAACCGCCTATGGTACTTGTTTTACGGAAGATGCCGACTATGTGACGTTTCAGGGAGAACATTTGCAGGGGAGAAAAGCGATAGCCGAAACCCATCAAGAACTGTGGAACGGTGTATTGAGAGGGTCGACGCTGGAGGGGGAGATCAAAAAAATCCGTTTCATTTCGCCGGAGACGGCGATCTTTCATGGACTCGGAGCCGTCAAATTAAGGTGGCAAAAAAGCGCCCCGAGCAAAAGGGACTCCATCAATACCAACATCGTCGTGAAACAGAATGGCAGATGGGTGATCGCAGCGTTTCAGAACGGCAGGATCTCCGGACCGAACCTGATGCAAAAAATATTCATGAAGCTAAGCAAATAGCGAAAACCGTCGGGGTAAGGGATACCGACCGGCATATCCTGGATGGATGATCGTTCCGCCCCTTCCGCCCTCATGGCGGAGGGGGTATTTGCCTTCCGTTCGCAAAATACCGAATGATGGTCCGGAGGATTCTCCAAGCTCCATGAAGAATGTCTAGCAGGAATACCATTCCATTGCAGAGCCCCTTATCAATTGCCGTTACAGGTTAGCGTGAAGATCCGAATCGCCAAGGAGGCGAGAAAGAGGGGGTTCCGCGGACTGCAGAACGACAAATTCGCCTCTATCGCAAAGCCGCACGAAGGCGGAAACGCATTCGGGATCGAAGTGGGTGCCGCTTCCCTCGACGATCACTTGCATGGCGCGTTCATGCGGCCAGGGCTCGCGGTAGGATCTCCGCGAGGTCAACGCGTCGTATACGTCCGCGATGGCCAGGATTCTGGCCAGCAGGGAAATCTCCGTTCCTTTCAGCTTGTCCGGATATCCCGTCCCGTCCCATTTTTCGTGATGATGCCGGATCACGGACAACTCTTCGGTCATGAAGCCGGTATATTTGCACATTTCGTAACCGATCGCGGGATGCTGCTCGATCACGACTCTCTCTTCCGCGGTTAACTTTCCCGGTTTGTTGAGGATCTCGCCGGGAACCCGTATTTTCCCGACGTCGTGAATGAGACCTCCCCGAGTCAGGGCTCGCAATCGCTCCGGATCGAGATTCATGGCCGTAGCCAGCTGCAATCCGTACATGGCTACGCGGTAATTGTGACCTGCCGTGTATTCGTCTTTGGTTTCCGTCGCGGCGATCAGATTTCGCATGCTGCTGGAGATGCCGATCCGGAGCGAGCCCAACGGTTGATAGGGAATCGCTTGCCGTGAGGTTTCGGTTATGGATAGGTTGGACCGATACTGGGCGATGATCCCGTACAACAGCATCAGGGCCGACACCGCGAGGATGAAATGATACAGCCACCAAGCCAATGTCCACATCATGGTCGTCACCATGACGCATTCCGTTATGGCTAGCAGAACGGAGCCGAATACGATAGCGGCATGCAACGGAAATTTGACTAACCGATATTGCTGATAATATCTCCCCGCCGCCCAAAGATACAGAAAGACCGTGAGAACCGCCATCACGATATTCAACGGCTCGAGATCGATGGGAATGAATTCGGAGATGCCGGGATCGAGAAGAGCCGCGATATTCATCAAGACGATAACGGTTACCCAACCGACGACGATGCTTCTCCGATGCTTCGAGACATAACGGATCAAGGGGTTGTCCGATGACAAGGTCGAAAGGAAAATCCACATCGCGCACGTCGTCATCGCGATTTGGGAAGCGACGCCCGCCAAATGGTATTGATCCGCGATAATGAACCCAGGAGTCGAAAGTCCGTGGATCAGAAAGAACCCGTTCAAGGATAAGATAGCCAATGCCAGCATGAGCACATTCATGTCCCGAAGCCGAATCCCCGTCCAGCCAACGGCAACGGCACTAACGGCGAGCGCCAAAAGCGTCGGCGTAATCACGTAAAAGTGGAACCGGGGGAGACTCCACAGGGTACTGTGTCCAGGGAACGTTAGCAGGTACTCGTAGCCAAGAAGAAGAACGACAGCCGTTATCGATATGGCGGCGACTAAAGCGCGAGGCGAACGTGGCATCGTCATCCCAGCCTCCCATAATCAGCTAGCATGGTACTCGAAAATTGAGGATTCGACATCACGCATGTCGAATCCTGCTAATCATTGACGAAAAGGAAAATTTACCCTTGACCCGGTACCATAGTCCGGGGTTTATCATCATGAAGGGAGGAGATGCGGGATGGAGGATGGGCTCACGATCGGTCAAGTGGCCAAAGCGGCGCACGTCAACCCGGAAACCGTCAAATATTACGAAAAATGCGAGCTGCTGCAGAAGCCGGTCAGAAGCGATTCGGGGTACCGGTTGTATTCGAAGTCCGTTGTCGAAGACATCCGGCTGATCAAGAGAGCGCAAGAGATCGGATTCACGTTGAACGAAATCAAGCAGCTTCTGGCGTTGATCAAGCAGGAGAGCTGCTTTCCGATGGAGGAGATGCAGGCGTTTGCGATGGCGAAGATCGCGGAAATCAACGTTAAGCTCGCCCGGCTCGCGAGCTTCAAATCGCTGCTGGAGCAAGCGGTCGAACGTCCTGCGTTTTCCGATCCTTCTCCCAAACCGAATTGCCCCGTGCTGAAAAAAATCAGGGAGGACGATGCGCCATGAGTATGATTGAAATTTTCAAAGACGGCAGCCCGCAAGCGGATGATCTCGAAGCCCGGGTCAGACAGCTGGCTTGCCCGCGATGCTCCATTCTCGTTTACGACGCCGGCAGTCCGGAATCCGAAGCGGCGCTGCAAGCCAAAGCGGCCGAATACGGAATCGATTCCTGGCCGGCGGTCACTTTGGACGGCAAGGCCGTGTCGCCGGAACAGCTCAAGAAAGGGGAAGTATCGGAAATCATCCGGAACTTGTTCCACAAATAGCCGCTGCCGGGTTAAGCGAAACATACCCTGCAGGAGGGTTTTTCCGGAAAATCCGGAGAGCGGAGGCAAATGAAGCATTTGGTTTCCCACTTATGCGCCCCTTTACGTCATAATAGAAGGAAGAAGAACAAGGGAGCGGCATCAGGTGGAGAGACAGAATAGCAACTATCGGTGGGTCGTGCTGGCATGCATTTTGCTGAACTATTTCCTGATCGTGATTCAACGGACGGCCCCGGGACTCATCTCGGATCGATTAATGGCGGACTTCCATGTAACGGCTGCGACGATCGGAGTCTTGGCCAGCATTCAATTTCTTGCTTATGCGGGACTACAGATTCCCGTGGGCATTCTATCCGACCGCTATGGCCCGAATGGATTCCTCATCGCGGGGACTATATTGAACGGATTGGGCACGCTGCTATACAGCTTGGCTCCCCATGAATCGATCCTGCTGATCGCACGGCTGCTCGTGGGGATCGGGGATTCGACGATCTGGATCAATATGCTGTTGATTCTGGGCAGGTGGTTCCGGGCGAAGGAATTCGTGAAACTGATCGGCCTGGCCGGGGTGATCGGCAGTCTCGGCTTCCTTGCCGCGACGGCTCCGTTCTCGAAGTGGATCGCGACGGCGGGCTGGCGAGTGCCCTTCCTCGTATCGGGGATCTTGTTGATCCTGTGCGGCGGATTGCTCTACTATGTCCTGGTATGGAATCCTAAACGGCGGCCGGTCGGGAATTCGGGGAATTTTCCGGCAATCGCACCGGACGCGAAGGTCAAGCAGGAGCGGGACAAGGTAACCGCCGTGCTGGGGCGGATTCTGGCCAATCGGCAAAGCTGGGCGGCATTCCTCTGCCATTTCGGCTTGGTCGGCACGTATGTCGGCTTCATTGGCTCGTGGGCGGTCCCGTACGGGATGCACGTGTACGGGATGTCCCGCTCGGGCGCGAGCGGGCTGGTCATGGCCGGCCTCATCGGAGCGCTGGTCGGCGGGCCGACGGCGACTTGGCTGGCTTCCCGTATCGGCTCGATGAAGCGTCTATACGCCGTCTTCCACGCCGTCGCCTTCCTGAGCTGGATGGCCATCTTCCTGTGGGACGGAAAGCCGCCCGTCGCCGCCGCGACGGCGTTGTTCGTGCTGATCGGATTAGGCAACGGTTCGAGCGCCTTGACCTTCGCGGTCGTGCGCGATTCGTTCGATATCCGGGAGGCGGGAGTCGCCTCGGGCTTCGCCAATACCGGCGGGTTCCTCAGCGCGATTCTGCTGCCGAGCCTGTTCGGCCGGGTGCTGGATCGCTTCGCGGGCTCCGGGACGATCGCCGGGTATCATCAGGGTTTTCTCATCCCGGCGGCATTCGCCCTGATCGGTTTGTTCGGCGCATGGCTGCTGCGGGAGAACATGGACAAGCCCGATCGGGCGGGCGGCCGTTGAGGAGTCATGCGAAAGGGGAAATCGGTCTGCATGCGATTGATCAAATCGGCAATCGTTTTTGGTATATGACGCCCGTATCGGATACCGACCGTCCCATCTTGGGGATGGTCGTCGGCGATAAGAAGACGCTCATGATCGATGCGGGCAACTCGGAAAAGCACGCCCGCCGTTTTCTGGACGAGCTGCGCAAAAGGAACGTCCCCGATCCCGATCTGGTCGTGCTGACCCATTGGCATTGGGATCATATTTTCGGTCTTTCCGCATTAACGGACACCGTATCCATTGCTTCCAAAGAAACGAAAAAGGAAGTGGAAAAATTACGGCCGCTTTCTTGGTCGGATGAGGCATTGGATACGCGGGTCGAAGAAGGAACGGAAATCGAGTTTTGCGCCAATGCCATCAAAAAAGAATTCGCCGACGATCGAAATATCACGATCTTGTTACCGGACGTAGGATTCGAAAACCGATTGGAGATCGATCTCGGAGGAGTGACCTGCCTGTTGCAGCAAGTAGGAGGGAGTCATGCCTCCGATTCCGTCGTGGCGTATTTGAAAGAAGAGAAGCTTCTGTTTTTGGGAGACTGCATGTATGCGGATATATATGCGGACCAAAGAAACTATAAAATCCATGAAACGATTCGGCTTCTCGATCAATTAGAGGCATTCGACGCGGAAACCTACATACTCTCCCATTGGAAACCGATCCCGAAAGAAGAATTCGATGCCGAAGTTACCATGCTGAGAACCGTTGCTGCCTTTACGGATTCTTTTAAAGGCAACAAACGAAAGATCATAGCGGAATATAAAAACGCCGTTGGCAGGGACCTTTCCGAAGACGAATTGCAAGTCATCGATGAATTCGTGAATGGGTATTCGTAATTTCGATTTTAATGTAAATTTTAACATATAAGGGCAGATGAGCCGCCTTTTCGGGTGGTTCTTCTGCCCTTATATGTTAAAATATCGGAATGTAAGATGAACCCGGAGGTGCAAATTTGAAAAAGCTACAACGTTTCACCGCCCTTTTGTCAGCGTTAATATTATCCCTCAGCATTGGACTCGCGAATGCGCATGCAGCCGGCGATCCGTTGATCACAAGGGGGCAACTGGCCGCCTTGATCAATGAGACGTTCCGGATTACGGGGGACGAGTCGAAATCGGCTTTTTCCGACGTACCCGCGAGCGACGCGAATGCCAAGGATATCGCGATCGCCGCAGCTGCCGGATATATGAAAGGGACCGGAGCGAATCGGTTCCAGCCGAATTCGAACGTTACCGGGCCGCAATTGGCCGTTATCGCTTGTCAAATCCTTTCCTGGAAAGGCATCGAGGCAAACGGCAGCGCCGCGGACATCCCGGCATGGGCCGCTCCGTATTATGCGGCGCTTGACGACTTCGGATTGCTTGACGATTTGGGGCTTCCTGCCGACTACGTCACCTACGAACAAGCGCAGCGATTTTTGGCGAAATTGTCTTACGTGGCGCAAGCAGCGGCCAATAATCCCTACGGGGCTAAGCAAGTCGGTTTGAAGGACGACTTCTACCTCTACACCAATCGGAAATACGTGGCCGATCCGGTGATCCATCCCGGTTATCCGATGGCGGGAACTTTCGTTGATGTCATGAAGAAAGTAGACGGCACCGGATCCGAAATCATGAAACAGCTGCTGCAGGACAAAGCTGCCGCGGCCAGCGGATCTCCGGAATGGAGAGCGGCCGAAATTTACGCGATGTATACCGATACGGCCGCGAGAGAGAAGGGCATGGATAAGCTTCGTCCTTATTTGGATGAATTGTATGCCGTGAAAGACGTTGCGGGTTTGAGAGCGATCGCCGAAAAGTATTCGGATCGGTTCAACTTCATCCCCTTTATCGGTTTTGCGCCGATTGAAGATACGTTGGGCGACCGAACGAAATACGCGGCGGCCTTCTTGGGAACGGGATTGGGTCTGGGCACGCCGCTGTATTATTCCGACGATGCGTCGATGGCGAACGTTCAGAAGGCATATCAGGAATACATTCAGCGGGTGTTAAGCTACAGCGGCGAGAAAGATCGGCTTCCCGATCGGGCAAAGGCGATATTCGAACTGGAGAAACGGCTTTCCGCCAAGGCGACGCCGCCGGAACAAATGCAAGATCCGAAAGCTTTGTTTAAGAAGTCCACATGGGAAGAAGTGAAGAAGGCAACGCCGAACTCCGGGCTGGCCGAAATGGCGATCCAGTTATACGGCTTGCCGGCCGACATGACGGTGTACTCTCCCGAGCATGAATATATCCGGTTCGCCGACAGCCTCATCACCGATCAAAACCTGCAGGCGATCAAAGATTTGCTGGCCGTAAGCGCGTTCCAGGAATACGCGGCCGCGTTTTCCGAATCCACGCAAAGCTTCGAGGACGATCTGGCCAAAGCGATGATGGGCATCGTACCCGAGAAGCTTCCGCTGGAAGAACGGGCGGCCGCCTTGGCGCAAAGCGTGGAACCGCAAGCGTTCGACAAAGTGTTCGTCGGCAAGTATTTTCCCGAGTCCAGCAAAATCGACGTAAAGGACATCGTCAGCGAGATCATCGCGAAATACGAAGTCCGGATCCAAGCCCTTGACTGGATGAGCGCCGATACGAAAGCCAAGGCCATCGAGAAGCTGAAAGACATGAACGTATACATCGGCTATCCCGACGAATGGAAACCGGCGCCTTCCTATACCTTCCCTAGCAAGGCAGACGGCGGCACCTTGATCGACGCGCTGATGAGCATGAACGCCGCCATGGATGCGGCAGCAAAAGAAGCGATGAAGAAGCCGTATTCCTTGGACATCTGGAGCATGCTGCCGGTCATGACGGTGAACGCGTTCTACAATCCTTCGACGAACAGCATCATTTTCCCGGCCGCGATCCTGCAAGCGCCTTTCTATGATCCGAAGGCGAGCCGGGAGCAGAACTTGGGCAGCATCGGGGCGATTATCGGCCACGAAATCTCCCATGCCTTCGACGTCAACGGCGCTCAATACGACAAAGACGGCAATCTGGTCAATTGGTGGACGGAGGCCGACTACGCCGAATTCCGGAAGCGTACGGCAAAATTGGCGGAAGAGCTGTCCGGCATCGAATTCGTTCCCGGAAATAAGGTCAACGGCGAGCTGACGCTGGCGGAAACGATAGCGGATTTAGGCGGCCTGTCGTGCGTCCTCGATATTGCGGACGACAACCCCGATGCGGACCTCTCCCAAGTGTTCGAGGGATTCTCGCGCGCGTTTGCGTCCTGGATGCCGGTAGAGCTGATCGTCGGGAATCTGCAGATCGATCCCCATGCGCCGAATAAAGTAAGGGTGAATTTCGTCCTGCAAATGCTCGACGAATTCTACGACGTGTATCACGTTACGGAAAAAGACGGGATGTACGTGTCGCCGGACCGGCGCATTTCCATCTGGTAAGGAACCGATCATCACAATGAAGGGGCACCCGCTAGGGTGCCCCTTATTTCTCATGAAACCGTTCGATCCTTATTCCGCTTCGATCGCTTTGACGGTTTCGCCTTCGACGAGTTCGGGTTTATAGAAGGTGGTCGCGGGCAGATCCCTTTTTCCTTGCAGCCGCTTGATGATCCAGTCCGCCGCGTCGCGTCCCATCCGTTCCTGCGGGTGCGTAAGCGTAGCGAGTTTCATATTCGCGCTTTTGGCGATATACGAATTGTCCTGGCCGATGATCGACAGTTCGTCCGGAATGGAGATTCCCATTCGTCTGCAAACTTGTATGAGTTCCAATCCGACCTCGTCGTTGTAGCATACGATCGCGGTTAATCCATCCGAATGATCGTGAAGAAATTTCTCCAAGTTCGCCGACAAATCGGGTTTCGTCGCCGTATCGAAAGAAAGCACATGCTCGGGATGGAACCTTAATTTGGCTTCCCCAAGCGCCTTGATGAACCCTTTCATTCGATACTTCCCCTGCAAGTCGTCCATTTTGGCGATAATGCCGATTCGGGTATGCCCTTTGGCAATCAGCTCGCCGGTTGCCAGATAGCTGGACAACACATCGTCCAGACAGAAGAAAGGGACATCCAATTCTTCATAGTAGGCATTGATCATGACGAAGGGGACCTCTTGCTCTTGAAACGACAAGTAGTAGGCGATATTGGGATTGTAAACGTTGCTTCTGGTGGGTTCGACGATCAGTCCGTCCACGCCGTAGGACAGCATCATTTCCAGCGCCTTTTTTTCTTGCGCGACATCATTGTTCGTACTGGCCAGCAGCAACGAATAGTTATCTTCGTTTAGTCGGCTTTCGATGCCGCGGATAATGGAAGGGAAGATATAGTCCGAGATATAGGTCGTGATGACGCCGATCGTTTTATTCGCCGGTTTGCCGTTCGATCTCGACCTGTACTGGCTGCTGACGTATGTTCCGGATCCCTTCTCGCTTCGGAGAAACCCTTCGTTCGATAACTCAAGAATCGCCGTACGGACAGTCTGCCGGCTGACATTGTAGATCTCCTGCAGGGCGGACTCCGTAGGGATTTGATCGCCCGCTTTGTACGTCCCCGACAAAATATCGCTTTTAATATCATCAATGATGATCTGGTACTTCGGCTTCACGCAGACCACTTCTTTCATCATCGTACAGGTTTAAAAGTTGTACGTACATTTTAGCATGAAGTTCGTCATTTGAAAATGTAACGTCATCTTTTGTCGGAAAATGGTGTCTTTAACTCGGCTGCAAATAAATTCAATGATTATTGAGGATCATTCTCGCCTCTATTATGTATGTATAAATAACAGTACATATTGACATATGTACGTACAAAAAATATACTCGAGTTGTCGGTAGAGAAAGCGTCTTCTTTATGACTTGCAGTTCTCGGAAAGGGGACTTTCGTGAACATGAATGATATGGAACGGAAAGACGCGATTGCCAAGGGTGACACCTCGCTGGGCATCGAATTCGGATCTACGCGGATTAAAGCGGTGCTGATCGATCGTCGCTTCCGGACGATCGCATCGGGGAGCTATGAATGGGAAAACAAGTTGAAGGACGGATACTGGACATACGATCAGAAGGATATTCTAACGGGTCTCCAGACCGCTTATCGAGAGTTGAAGCGGGACGTGGACAAGAAATACGGCGTCACGCTCCGGACCGTCGGTTCGATCGGCTTCTCCGCCATGATGCACGGTTATATGGCATTCGACCGCAAGGGCGAACTGCTGGTGCCGTTTCGTACCTGGCGCAACTCCACGACCGGCGCCGCCGCGAGGAAACTGACGGAGTCGTTCCGGTTCAATATCCCTGAGCGCTGGAGCATCGCCCATTTATATCAGGCCATATTGAACGAAGAAGAACATGTGCCGCACATTGATTACGTGACGACGCTGTCCGGATACATCCACTGGCTGTTGACCGGCCGTAAAGCGATCGGGATCGGAGATGCATCCGGCATGTTCCCGATCGATGAAGCCGCCCGTAACTACCATCCGTCGATGGTTAAGCAATTCGATGAGCTCGTCGCGGGAAAAGGTTATCCATGGAAGCTGGAGGATCTCCTGCCCCAAGTGTACCTCTCCGGCCAGCAAGCCGGCGAACTGACGGCATCGGGGGCCGGCATCCTGGACCCCGAGGGGGATTTGCAGCCGGGCATTCCTCTCTGTCCTCCCGAAGGCGATGCCGGAACGGGCATGGTAGCGACGAACAGCGTGCGGAAGCGCACCGGCAACATTTCCGTCGGCACTTCCGTCTTCGCGATGATCGTATTGGAGAAAGAATTATCCAAGGTTTATCCCGAGATCGATATGGTCA
Organism: Cohnella caldifontis; assembly: GCF_029360585.1. Classification (GTDB taxonomy): domain Bacteria; phylum Bacillota; class Bacilli; order Paenibacillales; family Paenibacillaceae; genus Cohnella; species Cohnella caldifontis. Next base: position 14,601 of record NZ_JAQZSJ010000003.1, read on the forward strand.
CGACGCCAAGCGGCAGCCCGGTCGCGATGGCGCATGCGAACAACTGCTCCAGCGATCTCAACGCGTGGATGGATTTGTTCCGCGAATTTGCCGATGCCATGGGTTATGGCGCGGACTCCGGAAAGCTGTTCAGCGTGTTGCTGAATAAGGCGTTGGAAGCCGATCCGGACGGCGGAGGCTTGCTCAGCTACGGTTATCTCTCGGGCGAGAACATTACGGGGCTCGAGCAAGGCCGGCCGTTATTCGTGCGTTCGCCTGAAAGCCAGTTCAATCTCGCGAACTTCATGCGTACGCACATCTTCGCGGCGTTCGGCGCTTTGAAGATCGGAATGGATATCCTGACCGAGAATGAACGGGTGGCCATCGACAGCATACTGGCTCACGGGGGCCTCTTTAAGACCCCTGTCGTCGGGCAGAGATTGCTGGCCGCCGCGCTGAACGTACCGGTGTCGGTCATGTCCACGGCCGGAGAAGGCGGAGCATGGGGAATGGCGCTTCTGGCCTCTTACCTGATCAACCAAGGCCCGGGAGAAAGCTTGGAAGATTTCCTTCAGCAGAAGGTGTTCCAAGATGTCGCGGGTGAAGAGATCGCTCCGGATGCAACGGACGTACAAGGATTTGAAGCATTCATCGAACGGTATCGGGCAGGGCTGGCCATCGAACGGGCTGCCGTGGACCATTTGCTGGAGAACGGGAGGGCTTAACGGTGTTGGAACGTCTGAAAGAAGAAGTGTATCAAGCGAATCTGGATCTCCCCAAACACGGACTCGTGAAATTCACATGGGGCAATGCAAGCGGAATCGATCGGGAAAGCGGCCTTTTCGTCATTAAACCGAGCGGAGTCAGCTACGAAACGTTGAAACCGAGCGATATGGTGGTGGTCGATCTCGACGGCAAGGTCGTTGAGGGGAATTTGAGACCGTCCTCCGATACCGCGACTCATGCCGTGTTATACAAGCACTATCCGCAGATCGGGGGCATCGTGCATACCCACTCGACCTGGGCCACGATCTGGGCGCAAGCCGGGCTTGACGTGCCGGTTATGGGAACGACGCATGCCGACACCTTCTACGGTACCGTCCCCTGCGCCCGTTTCCTGAACCAAGAAGAGATCGACCGGGGATACGAAGCCGAGACGGGCCGCGTCATCATCGAAACTTTCGAGCAACGGGGCTTGGACGTCATGGCCATTCCGGCTGTCCTGCTCCAAGGACACGCGCCTTTCACCTGGGGAAAAGACGTGAAATCGGCGGTCGTGAACAGCGTCGTGCTGGAAGAGGTTTGCAAGATGAATTTATACGCGCGTCAGTTGAATCATTTCGCGAAAGAATTGCCGCAAGGCATTCTGGATAAACACTATCTCCGCAAACACGGGAAAGACGCCTACTACGGGCAGAAGTAATGGAATGGTGAACGATATTTCATAATGGGAAAAGAGGATGATCGGGATGTCGGCAACAGCAACGAAACAGTTTTGGTTCGTCGTAGGGTCGCAGCATCTGTACGGGGAAGAAGCGCTTGCCGAAGTAAAAGCCCACGCGCAGAAGATGACGGATGCTTTGAATAACAGCGGCCTGCTTCCTTATCCGCTCGTCCTGCAGGATCTGGCCGTCAGCGCGGATAAGATCACCAGCATCATGAAAGAGATCAACTATCGCGACGAGGTCGCAGGCGTTATGACTTGGATGCATACGTTCTCGCCCGCGAAAATGTGGATCCGCGGCACGAAATTGCTGCAGAAGCCGCTGCTTCATTTGGCGACCCAATACAATGAAAGCATTCCTTGGGCGACGATCGACATGGACTTCATGAACCTGAACCAAGCCGCTCACGGCGATCGCGAATACGGGTTCATCAATGCCCGCCTGAAGAAACGGAATAAGATCGTCGTCGGCTACTGGGAGCGTCCGGAAGTACAGAAGCAGATCGCGGAATGGATGGACGTTGCGGTTGCCTATAACGAAAGCTTCAACATCAAGGTCGCCCGTTTCGGCGATAATATGCGCAATGTCGGCGTAACGGAAGGCGACAAGGTAGAGGCGCAAATCCAGTTCGGATGGACCGTGGACTATTACGGGATCGGGGACCTTGTCCAATACGTGAATGCCGTCACGGAGAAGGAAATCGACGAGCTGATGGCCCAATATGCGGAGCTCTACGATTTCGATTACGGCAATTATAGCAAAGAAGCTTGGGAAGCCAGCGTGAGAATCCAGGCCAGCTATGAGGTCGCCTTGAAGCGTTTCTTGGACGAGAGAGGATATAACGCGTTCACCTCGAACTTCGAAGATTTGCACGGCATGAGGCAGCTTCCGGGCCTTGCCGTGCAGCGTCTGATGGCGCAAGGTTACGGTTTCGCCGGCGAGGGAGACTGGAAGACGGCCGCGCTTGACCGCTTGATGAAGGTCATGAGCCGGAACCAAAACACGGGCTTCATGGAGGACTATACGTACGAGCTCGCGGTGGGTCAGGAAGCCATTCTTCAATCCCACATGCTCGAGGTGGATCCGAGCTTAGCCGCCAACCGTCCGAGAATCGTCGTTTCCCCGCTCGGAATCGGCGACCGCGAAGATCCGGCGCGTCTCGTATTCGACGGCAAAGCCGGCGAAGGCGTCGTCGTCTCCATGGCGGACTTCGGCACCCACTACAAGCTGTTGATCAACGAGGTTACCGCGTTCGAGCCGACGGTTCCCGCTCCGAAGCTTCCCGTGGCTCGCGTACTGTGGAAAGTGAAGCCGAACTTCCAGGACGGGGTGAAAGCCTGGATCGAGAACGGCGGCGGCCACCATACGGTCGTTTCCTTGAACCTGACGACGGATCAGATCGTGACTTACGCGAAATTGGTCAACTTGGAATACGTCGTCATTAAGTAATCGGGCACGTCGTAGCTTCCATAAAAAACATTAAAAACCGTTTCATTCGTAAAGCGTTCCCTTTACGAAGAAACGGTTTTTATGTTTTCGGGAATAGGTATTCACCTATGTTTTATGGGGTGTGTATCTTATTGCAGCAGCCATTTCGTTCGATGGGGGAATCGGCATGGGGTATTTCGTCACCGTGGAGCCGGGCGTAAATTTATACGTGGAAGATATCAATCCCAAGGGCGGCAAGACGATCGTGTTTTTGCACGGTTGGCCGTTAAGCCATGAACAATTCGAGTACCAATTCGATACTCTTCCCGCAAAGGGGTACCGATGTATCGGCATCGACTGGAGAGGCTTCGGAAAGTCGGATAAACCTTTCCACGGTTACCATTTTGACCGTCTGGCCGACGATATCCGGATGGTCATTGACGCGCTTCAACTGAACGACTTCGTGCTTGCGGGGCATTCCACGGGCGGAGCCATCGCGATTCGCTACATAGCCAGGCATCATGGATACGGAGTATCCAGACTGGTCCTCATCGACGCCGCGGCTCCTGCCGGTTTTACGAAAGAAACGGCCGACCGATTGCTTTCCGAAGCGCTTAACGATCGGCCCAAGATGATGCAAGAAGTCATGGATACCTTTTTCTTTCGATATATCACCCGTCCTTTCGCGGACTGGTTTATGCAGTTGGGACTTCAGGCGGCGGGCCGGTCAACCGCGGCGATCATCGTCATGCTAAGAGACGAGAGGCTGGACGCCGATTTGCCCCGAATCGGAGTGCCGACCTTGATCGTTCACGGCGTTCATGACAAGGTGATCCCTTTTGCGCAAGCACGGGAAATGAATCGCCAAATCCGGAATTCGCAGCTTGTCCCGTTTCATTACAGCGGTCACGGCGCATTCTGGGAAGAGCGCGATAAGTTTAATCCGCTCCTGACGCGATTTATCGAATGATCATCCTAGGGCCGTCCTGTAGAGGATGGCCCTATAAATTTGCAGGTGGACAGACGATTCGGATGGTTTGGGAGATGTATGGGAATAATGTAACCGGTATTTGCCGGTTCCGAGTCCTACTTCATGAGGATGATGGCGATGTCCCTCGCGGTTCTTGCCTTCATGGCATGGTTGGTCATGATCGTATTCGCGATGATCCCCAAAGGGTTAACGCTTAAAGAAATGATCTTTCTGTATTTCGTGATCGCGGTCCTGACGATTACCCTATTCACCGTAATGGACGTCAATTTGCACTGGGTTCCGCTCACTCGACAAGTGGAAGGCTCCTTTGCCATGTACATTTGCCGATTTATCTTCATCCCTCTTCTGGTTCTCATGGCAACATGCGTGCTCCTCTCGAACTTGAGAGCAAGATGGCGAGGGGCATCGTTGGCGCTCATCCTGTCGGCTTTGTGCGCAGCAGACCGGATCTATTTGCGGCTTGAACTTATCGAGTACGTAAGATGGAATGAATTCTATTCCGTTCTCATGTACGGGGCGTTTATCGTCCTCATCTGGGGGATTGCCCGTTGGTACGCAGGGCTGGATAAGGAGGCCTCCAGCACATCTTGAACGCAATCCGTTTCGACCATCATTTCAATTTGAACGAGTGGTTTATCGTCGCGGCCCTCTTCGTCGGAACCTTAATGGTGTTGTGGCTGCCACGACGGTTTCCTAAAAAGACAACGGGCGTGTACCTCATGTGCGGCATGTTTTGGGGGTTCTTTTTCGATCATACGTTGAGCGTGTTTCCGGTTAGTTATTATGTCATTAACGATGCCCCACGCTTTGAAGTGATGGACTTTTTTCCCACGTCATATATGCACCCTACAGCTATCTTTTCTTTTATCTATATGACTTTTTCAACATCAAACCGGCTTCTTCGCCGTTGTACGTTTTAGCGTGGGCGTTGATGAGCTGCGGATTCGAGCGATTGTGCGTGGCTCTAGGGATTTTTCATTACCAGCATGGATATAATACCTTTTATTCTTTTGTGATATATTTATTGGTAATCAGCATTTGGGCGCTTCTCTATGGCGTCATTCGGATTCATGGAGACAAACGTTTTTAGTTTCTTTTCGGAGAAAGGATGATGGGGAATGGAGATTTCTTTCAAGGAAAAGGCCGTATCGTTTTTGCAAATGGCGGCTTCGGGGAAAGTGCGTGAAGCATACCGATATTACATAGGTGACGGACTCATCGTCGAACTCTGGGATTTAGGTCAGTCCATACCGGAGAGTTCCGTCAACGAGAATGGGATGTTTTGACGATCTTCGCTCGCCAACACCGGCATGTTAACGGCTGGTGTTTTTTATTTTGATCCCGGAAAAATCGATTCCCGGCAAAGTTCCCGGAAGCCCGGGAAACCGACCCTTGCGCGCGGGATATCGGGGGTTCTACGATGAAGCGTAGGAGAGCCGATCATCGGCAAACCGTTAGGGGAGGGATGCACGTCTGAACAATCATTACGACGTCATCATTGTCGGGGCCCGGGTCGCCGGCTCGCCGCTTGCCTGCAAGTTGGCACAGGCGGGATATGAGGTTCTGCTGGCGGATAAGAGCACGTTTCCGAGCGATGTTTTATCGACGCATAATTTTTTCGGCAACTCCTTGGCGATGCTGCGGGAAATGGGCGTTTTGGATCGACTGCTGCAAACGGATACTCCTCTTTACAAGCGAGCGGTCGTTCAGTTCGAGGATGCCGTCATCGACGGGGAATTTCCCGAAGTGGACGGAGAGACGGAATGCTTGTGCATGAGGCGAGTTCATCTGGATCGTCTTTTGTTCGAACATGCGTCGGTTCAAGCTCGCGTGACCTCGATCGAAGGGTTCCGCGTCACGGATGTCATCCGGGAGGGCAACGCGGTCATCGGGATCGAAGGCGTTCGCCGGGACGGAGAGAAGGGGCGGTTTACGTCCCGGCTCGTGGTCGGCGCGGACGGACGCAACTCGACCTTGCGGCAGCGGGCGAACAGTGCGCGAATCCTGGCCGTGCCGACGGATTTCGCTTCCTATGTCGGCTACTTCTCGGGTTATGAGCAGAGCGGCGACCTTCATGCTGAGCTGTATAAAATCAAAGACAAAATCGGCATCGTGTTTCCGACCAGCGACAACCTGTACGTCGTGGGCGTGATGTTTCCGCTGGACGATCAAGATTGGAGCCGCCGCTTCTCCCTCTCTCCCGAAGCCGCGATGCGCGACCTGATCGACAGCGGGTTCGCGGGTTCCCCGTTGCCGGATCGGCTGCGCAAAGCCAGGCTAGAAGGCAAAGTGCGAGGGCTGCGCGGCTACGACAACGATTGGTATCAAGGGATGGGAGAAGGATGGGCGCTCGTCGGCGATGCTTTTTCGTTCAAAGATCCGGCCGTCGGGCAAGGCATGCAGGACGCGCTGTATAGCGCGTATCTATTGACCGACGTCCTATCCCGATACGACGACTGGGGAGCCCATTGGGAGGAAATGGCCCAGACGTATCAGAGCTTGATGGAAGCGAAAATGATGTCCCGGTTTCATATGGCCTGCCAGTTTACGAAGAATGTTCCGTTTACGCCGGAGCAGAGAGCGGTGAACCGGCTGATCGCCGCTCATCCCGAAGCCGCCCGGTCTTTTCTCGGCATCTACAATCATGCGAATGAGCCATCGGATTTCGAGCGGTTGATCGGGAGCTTGCTGGCGATGAACGAATCCGGTTGAGAGGAGGAGACGAAGGATGAACGGAAAATCGAATGGCCGCAAGCGGTGGACCTGGTTGGCCATCGCGGCGATGGTGGCGGCAGGTTTGCTGTGGACCGCTGCCCACCCGAATGACGGCCGAATGGAAGAAGCGCGCCGGATCATCGTGTACAGTACGACAAGCTAAACAAGAGGGCCATCCGTCAAGGATGGCTCTTTTCGACCGATCAGAATTTATAACTTTTCGGGTGAAGTCATGCTCCATCCCTTTCTGAGAGCGACCGACGCCGGCTGCCCATTCGCTGAGGCGGTAAGGTTAACGGACACAGCGGACGTTATGTGGGTCGCTCCTCGGCAAAGCGCATTTTAACGGACAGAGTTGCGCTTATTGGGGGAAAAGCCCCGCGTATAACCATAACAGGTTACGGATAAGGGCCGCTGTGTCCGTTACGTTTTGAAAATGAGGGAATTTGATCCAATAGCGGCTGCGGTGTCCGTTAGAATCGGAACCCGTGACGGGGAGGAGGGGCAACAGATGATTAAGCCTGCCGCGCAAACTTAACCCCCGTCCCTCTGGACAAACGGGTCCCAATGGTCATGTTCATTCGATTACAGGATTGAGGATGTTCGTGGGAAAATTGCTGAGGAGTGACTGCAGAGGCACGAAACAAAGGACCGTCAGGGACGAATTTCTCCCTGACGGTTTTCTTATTGCCGCAAGGAAACTGACACCGGCTGAATGCCGGTGCCGGCAGGTGATTCTAAGCCAGACGCGTCTTGAAATCCTGATAGCCGAATTCACGCACCACGCGGCAATCGCCGTCTTTGCTTCTGACGGCAATCGCCGGCAGCGGCATGCCGTTAAACGTGTTGGTCTTCACCATGGAATAAATGGCCATATCCCCGAACACCAGCCGGTCGCCGCTCTTTAAAGGTTGATCGAAGGAATAATCCCCGATCACGTCCCCGGTCAGGCAGGTCGAGCCCGCAAGCCGATAGGTATACGGCTTCTCCCCGGGCTCGCCGGACTCCGCAAGCGGGGGACGGTACGGCATCTCCAGCACGTCCGGCATATGGCAAGTCGCCGAGGTGTCCAGAATCGCGATGTCGATTCCGTTCTTATGAAGATCCAGCACGGATGCGACTAAGTATCCTGCGTTCAGCGCAACGGCTTCCCCCGGCTCCAAATACACCTCAAGACCATATCGATCCTGCATTCTCTTAATGCAAGCTTCGAGGGTATCGAGATCGTAATCGGCTCTCGTGATATGGTGACCGCCGCCGAAGTTGATCCATTCCATCTGCGGCAGCCACTCGCCGAACTTGGCTTCGACCGCCTGCAGCGTGGTCTCCAAGTCGTCGGAATTTTGCTGGCAGAGGGTATGGAAGTGCAGTCCGGATACGCCATCCAGCAAGTCCGGGCGGAAATCTTCCCGTTTGACGCCGAATCTGGATCCGGGCGAACACGGGTCATAGATCTCATGTCCGACTTGAGTCGAGCATTCCGGGTTGATGCGCAAGCCGACCTTGCGGCCGGCCCGCAGCGCTCGGTCTTTGAACTTCTCCAGCTGCGAGAAGGAATTGAAGATGATGTGATCGCAGATCGAGATGATCTCATCGATCTCGTCTTCCCGGTAGGCAGGGGCAAAGACGTGATTTTCTTTGCCCATCTGTTCGTAGCCGAGCCGGGCTTCGAATAAGCCGCTCGCGGTCGTGCCGCTTAAGTATTCTCCGATGAGGGGATACAGGGTTGTCATGGAGAATGCCTTCTGGGCCAGAACGATCTTGGCTCCCGTCCGCCGCATGACGCCGTTTAGGATCTTCAGATTGTTCTCGATGAGGGCCTCATCGACGACGAAACAAGGCGTTGGCAATTGGTCAAACCGCATCTTATCGAACCAGCGCCGGTTGTTTGGGAGGGCTCAGCGATTCCTCACCGTCGTCAACGAGTACAGGATTAAAGTCTTCTACCCACGGAAGTCCCCACTTATTCAACTCTTCCATGAACGGATCCGGATCGAACTCTTCCACGTTGTATACGCCCGGCTTGTTCCACTTGCCCGTCAGAATCATAGCCGCTCCGATCATGGCCGGAACGCCGGTCGTATAGGAAATCGCTTGAGAGCCGACTTCCTTGTAGCATTCTTGGTGATCGCAAACGTTATAAACGTAGTACTTCACGTCTTTGCCGTCTTTTTTCCCCTGGAAAATGCAACCGATGTTGGTTTTGCCGACGGTGCGCGGCCCCAACGACGCCGGATCCGGCAGTACGGCCTTCAAGAACTGGAGGGGAATGATCTGCTTGCCTTCGAATTCGATCGGCTCGATCGAAGTCATTCCGACGTTCTCCAGCGCCTTGAGGTGGGTCAGGTAGCTTTGGCCGAAGGTCATGAAGAAGCGGATCCGCTTCAGCCCGGGAATATTGACCGCAAGGGACTCCAGCTCTTCATGGTAAAGCAAGTACATGTCCTTCTCGCCGACGTCGGCGAAGTTATAGACGCGTTTGATTTCCATGGGCTTGGTTTCGATCCATTCGCCGTTCTCCCAATATCTCCCGTTGGCGGAAACTTCGCGGATATTGATCTCCGGGTTGAAGTTCGTGGCGAACGGATAGCCGTGATCCCCGCCGTTGCAGTCCAGAATGTCGATATACTCGATCTCGTCGAAGTAATGCTTGAGCGCGTAAGCCGAAAATACGCCCGTTACGCCCGGGTCGAAGCCGCTGCCCAGAAGCGCGGTAATGCCGGCTTTCTCGAACCGCTCGCGGTATTCCCATTGCCATTTGTACTCGAATTTGGCGGTATCCTCAGGCTCATAATTGGCGGTATCCAAATAGTGGGTTTTGGTGGCCAGGCAGGCGTCCATAATGGTCAGATCCTGGTACGGCAGCGCCAAGTTCATGACGATGTCCGGTTTGACCTTCTCGATTAACGCGATGAGTTCGTCCACGTTATTGGCATCCACTTGCGCCGTCGTGATTTTCGTCTTGCCGCCGTCAAGTTTCGCCTTTAACGCATCGCATTTGGACTTGGTGCGGCTGGCGATGCAAATTTCCTCGAATACCTCGCTGTTTTGCACGCATTTGTGAATGGCAACCGATGCCACTCCGCCGCAACCGATGATCAGTGCTTTTCCCATTTCCCGATCTCCCTTACCGCATGAATGTTTGAAATGCCTTTCTGAACAAACCGCTTTTTTTACGCACAAAAAAACAAGTGAACAAAACGCATCATCGCGTAACACACTTGTTTTAGATATAAATCAGAAATATTAAATGTCGCCGGCAACCGGGACACAGCTCTTGTTTAAGGAGGCTATTTAATATTCATATATATCGTTAACGGATCAGAGTCTATATAGCAAAAAATCACTTTTACCACTCTTATTGACCGTTTTACAAGTTGTTGTGCGATGGTATGCACTGGTTATGGAACCAAACTTATAAAATTCGAGCTTTTACGCTCAATCAATAAGGCAACCAAAGTTGCCAGTCGGCATCTGACCCGGCTGTCCGAATGGCCTTAACTTCCTTAGTGGATGTGGTCAAAAATGATTTGTTTACTAAGATCCTCCATATATATTGAATATCATGACGAATGCAATCTCATAATATCACAAACTCCGATTATATCAATGAAAATATTTTTAACGATTTGTCGTCTATGGTCGAGTGCTCCAATGTAAAAAATACTTGACACGATGGATGGTTAAATTTACATTTATCCATAGAACCCTTGCAATGAAATCGCGAGGTACAACGACCTCAAAAACGGAGTGAGAAAATGAAACCATCCGCATCCGCTTTACTTCGCTTGGCCGGCTTATCCGCACTGTTGGCAGGCATCCTCTTCATCGTCATTCAGCCGCTCCATCCATCCGAAACCTTGTCTTCCGTCACCACCGGAAGATGGGCAGCCGTTCACGACTTAACGATCGCCATGTGCGTTTTCGGCGTCTTCGGGATCATGGGGGTTTACGCCAGGCAAGTGAAAGAAGCAGGCTGGCTTGGCCTGATCGGCTTTCTCCTCATGATCTTATGGTTCGTGTTGACGTCAGCCGCTACCTTCGTAGAAGCGTTCGTCTTGCCGCTTCTCACCGCCGACGCACCCAAGTTCGTGGAAGGCTTCTTGGGACTTTCCAGCGGGGCCGGCAGCGAGATCGATCTCGGACCCCTCGCAGGGGCGGGCGTCCTATCGGCGGTATCCTATCTGCTCGGAGGCCTGCTGTTCGGCATCGCGTTGATCCGTGCCCGCATCCTATCCCGCTGGGCGGCCGGCCTGCTTGCCGTCGGAGCCGTCGCTTCGCTTGCGGCCGCGCTTCTCCCGCATGAACTCGGACGGATCATGGCGGTGCCGGTGGGCGCGGCATTGGCTTGGCTGGGCTGCTCGCTCTGGTCGGAACGGAAAGGGAAAGCCTAAGAACGCGCTTGTCCGGCCAAATGCCGGCTTTGAGCAGGTCAGCTTTCTCCCGGTTTTCTCCCCATGCCGGCTTCCCTCGCAATGAGGATGGCTTGCGTCCGGTCCACCGCCTGAAGCTTGTTCAGGATATTGGATACGTGATTTCGGATCGTTTTCAACGTAAGCCCCAGCTTGCGGGAAATCTCCGCATTGGACAATCCCTGCGTAATCCAGCTCAAGACTTCGCGTTCGCGATCGGTCAGCTGGGGAAACAAGGCGTGATCGGCCGTCTTGCCCACGATGCTGTCGAAGTAGTACATCATTTTGCGGGCAATGGTCGGACTGAAGATGGCTTCCCCGCCGCCGACGGCGTTAATGGCACGGATGATTTCGTTTTTTTGCGCTCCTTTGAGCAGGTAGCCTCTTGCGCCGGCCCTCATGGCGGAAAAGACGGAGCTGTCATCGTCGAACATCGTAAGCATCAGAACGCCGATGTGCGGGCTGACGCGGTTGATTACCCGCGTCGCCTCGATTCCGTTCAAGCCCGGCATGCTGACGTCCATGAGGACGATGTCGGGCTGCAATGCTTCGGCAAGCCGCACGGCCTCTTCCCCGTTCGACGCGATGCCGACAACCTCCAGTTCCTCCACGGACTGCAGCGTGGCAACGAGCCCTTCGCAGAACATCGGATGATCGTCCGCCAGCAAAATCCGCAGCTTCTCATTGCCGTTCTCCTTCATCCCACGATCTCCTCTCTTCTGAAGGGCAGCATGACCGAAATCCGGGTGCCATGCCCCGGGCTGGAATCCAGCGCGCAGGTTCCGCCCAATTCCTCCGCTCGTTCGCGTAGCGAACGAATCCCGATGCCGGGCCTCAGCGTTTCCGGCAACCCTTTCCCATTGTCCGAAATCTCCAGGAGCAGTACGTCGTCTTGCAGCTGAAGCCGGACCTCGCAACTATCGGCCTCCGCATGTTTGACGACGTTGGTCAGCGCTTCTTGAACGATCCGATACGCCGCGACTTCCACGGCGGCGGACAGGGTGAGCCGCCGGTCAAAGCCGACCAGGTTGAACCGCAGGGACGAATCCTCGAATTGCAAAACCAGTTCCTTCAGCGCGAAGGTCAAGCCGAATTCGTCGAGGGCAGGCGGTCTCAGCGAGTAGACCAGCCGCCGGATATCGGTAATGGCTTTACGGGTAAGCGATTGAGCCGTCTCGAGCGATTTCTTCAGAGGCTCCGGCAGTTCGCCTTCATACAGTACCGCTTCATCCAGCCGAAGCATGATGCTCGCCAGCGTGGAGCCGAGTCCGTCGTGCAAGTCCCGCCTGATCCTCCTGCGCTCTTCCTCGCGCGTCAGAATGATCTTCTCCCGCGACAGATGCAGCTCTTCCGTCAGCCGGATCGTTTGGACGGCGATGCTGATCTGGCGAACCAAGTCGTGCAACATATGGCGCCCGCCGGGCGGCAGCGTTTCGTGTACCCGCTCGATGCCGAGGATGAGCAAGCCTACCGTTTCGCCTTTGACATCCAGATGGATCGTGCTGATCTGCTCGGTGGGGGTCCCGAAGGAGGCCAGCGTGCGCGTGCCGTCACGGTCATGAATCTCGATCGCGGCGAAGGGGGCGCGCAAGGCGCGCGCAGCCGTCTCCACGATCGTCGGCAGCAGGTTGCGCTGCGTGAGCGAGTCTTCAAGGCGTTGCGACAGATTGGACAACATCCGGTAAGGCTCGTCCCGTTCCCCGAATACGAGATGGTTGACCGCTCTTTGGACCCTTTGCCGCAGCGGCTGGAACATGACCGCCACCAGCCCGGTCACGATCAAGGCGCTGATCGCCGGCACTTGCCCCTGCAGGAAGAAGCCGAGTACGCCGACCAGCAAGGCGTAGGCCATGACGATCACGACGCTGAGAACGAAATAGACCAGCGTGCGGTTGAAGGCCGAGGACATATGACGGACCCGGCTTTCCAGCACGATGATGCCGATCGAGAAAGGGAGAAACAACAGGCCGGAGTAGAGGAGAACCAGATCGAGCATCTTGGCGATCCCGTTCGTGCCCGGCGTTTCCAGCGTGCCCAGCGTGCCCGCCAGGATATAGCAGCCCATCGCCCCCCAGAACCAACGGATTTGCCGTCGTTGATCCGGCGTTGCATGGTGGCGGTAACGATACCATTGCACGTACATGACCAATAAGAGCATGACCGTCACATAGGCCATTCGCGCATTGGGGGGCAAGTACTGGATGTTCACGTACCGAAAGACCGGGGGAAGCGGCAGCATCAAGATCGCCGTTTCGAAAAACCAGACGGCCGCGGGAATGAAGGTCCACCGGGGAATGAACCGCCCGAACGGCAGCAGGAACAGGAAGGAAATATAGACGGATCCCACGGTATCGAGAACCATGAACCATTTCAAGAGGAAGGCGAACTTGTCCGAGGAGGCCAGCAGCGCTTCATCCGCGCTGAAGTAGGTGCCGCAAACGATCAGCAGCAGGGAGGCGACGACGCAGTATGGGTCCTTCCAGCCGTAACGGTACAGGAGGAATCCGATGGCGTAGGCCGAGATGCACTGCATGGCCAGCAGGATGACGGTCAAGCTCCCGTACAAGTCCGGACTGATGCCGACGGAAGCCAGATCCGTCATTTGACCCCGGTTCATCGTTAAAAAGCTGGCGCACCGAGTTCCTTCGCAGGCGTTCTCGTAAACGCCGATGCCCAGACCGTGAGTGATGAAGGAGAGGAAGACGGACACGGCTGCCGCGACCCACCACAACGCATGCAGACCGGCACGTCCCCCGAGCCGCACGCGATTCAGAACACTCTCCATGAAGGGATCCTCTCATCCGACGGATATCTACCGGAAGTATAGCATGCCTTTGGTCCCGGCTGCGTGGGAATTTTGTTCCCGGCGAACTTCCCGATACGTCGGGAACAAGGGCCTTGCCTGCGGGAAAGAACGGTTCTTACGATAGTGAAAGTGCAAGGCCATACTCGGTTTAGAAGGGTGTTGAGGAGATCGTGATTCCGGTGCCCGACCGATTCTTTCGCTTCTGCGGTTGGATGTTGCTGATTTCCGGCATTTTGACGATCGTGATTCAATTCGTTCATCTGGAAGACGTGCCGTCCGGCATGGAGCAGATGGATTACTTCGTGGATGTGGCGGTCTGGACCCATATCGGGTTGGTCCTCGCGTTCGCCATGTTTCTGATGGGGTTCGTCGGGCTCTATTTGAGGCAAGCGGCAGGATTGAAATGGTGGGGATGGCTGAGTTTCGTGTGCTTCTTTCTCTTTTTCACGCTGGACGGGACCCACTCTCCGATCCAAATTTTCGGATACCCGGTCATATACGAACGGATCCAGAACGCGGAACAGCTGCAAGCCGCGAACGATCTGGCGATGAAAATCGGATCGATTGGGCCGGGCTTCGCCATGATGACGGCCCTGTTTCCGCTCATCTTGCTGGGTACGCTGCTGATGGGGATCTCGATGCTGCGGGCGAAGATTTTATCCCAATGGCCGGCCGTCGCGATGCTCGTATCGACCGTGTTCATCTTTATTCCTTACACGCCGGAAACCAAATATTTGGCGGGTTTATTTCCTTATCTCATTTTTGCCTGGTACGGGTGGATTCTGGCTTTCGAGAAAAGAGAAGGCGCCTACCCCGACCGGGCGGAAACGGGACATTTATGAGCGGAGGGGCTCAGACCCATGTCCTTGCGGAAGGGTCTGAGTTTATCGGCGCTCTAGACGACTAGCGTCCGCGCCGGCCAAGAGCGGCCAGCGACAGCGCGCCGCCGGCCAGCAGCGCGGCCGAAGCGACGTACAGCGCCGCGTGCATCCCGGCGACGAACGAGCCGCTCGAGCCGGCGATCGTGCCGAGCAGCGCGACGCCGAGCACGGCGCCGAGCTGGCGGCTGGCGTTGAGCGCGCCAGAGGCGATGCCGGCCTGTTCTTTGGGCGCGGACGAGGCGACTGCGGCGACCAGCGAGGGGATGGCGAAGGAGATGCCGAAGCCGGCCAATAGCTGCGCGATCAAGGCGACGGCATAGGAACTGTCCTCTCCCGCCCAGAGCAAGACCAGCGTGCCTGCGGCAAGCAGGGCAAAGCCGATAGCGGCCGGAATTCGGGCGCCGATCCGGCCGACAAGCCTCCCCGTCAGCATCGGGTTGAAGGCCGGCGGAAGCATAAACGGCAGGAACGCAAGACCGGCGGTGAACGCCGAGTAGCCGAGCGTTTGCTGAAAGTACAGCGACAGCAGAAACAGCAGGCCGGAGAAAGCGAAATTCACCGCGAACCCCGCCGCGATCCCCGTGGAGAAATCGGATACGCGGAACAGGCCGAGCGGCAGCATCGGCGACTTGCCGCGCGCTTCGAACCGCACGAACAGCGCCGCGCCGAGCGCAGCGGCGACAAAAGCGGCGGCAACCTGCGGAGCGGACCAGCCGACCACACCGCCCTGTACCAAGCCGAATGTAAGCGCGCCGGCGGCGACGATCGCGGATAGCTGGCCGCCGGTGTCGAAACTCGCTTCCAGGCGGCGGGACGTCTCCTGCGTTCCCGCTGCGGCAATGGCAATGCTCGCGAGCGCGATAGGTACGTTCAGCAGGAAAATGCTGCGCCAGCCGAACGAGTCGACGAGCACGCCGCCGACGATCGGGCCGGCCGCCATCGCGATGCCGGATACGGAAGCCCAGACGCCGAGCGCGCGGGCGCGGGCGGCCGGATTCGGGTAGGCATGCGTCAACAAGGCCATGGAAGCCGGCAGCAGCGCCGCGCCGCCCACCCCGAGAAATGCCCGCGCGGCGATCAGCACGACGAGCGTAGAGGCAGACGCCGATAGAACGGAAGCGGCGAGAAAGACGGCGAGTCCAGCGATGAACATCCGCTTGGCGCCGAAGCGATCGGCCAGCGAGCCTGCCGCCAGCAGCAAGCAGGCATATACGACCGTGTAAGCGCCCGAGACCCACTGCATGCCGGCGAATCCGCCGCCCAAATCGTGCCGGATCGCCGGGAGGGCGACGTTCAACACCGTCATGTCGAGCAGCACGATAAAATAGCCGAGCGACAGCCCGAGCAACAGGAAAGCGTTCGATTTGCCTTTCGTTGCATACGGCCGCGAGAGGGAAGTTGGATTCATGCGACATCACCCCGTTATCCCAAAATGGGAATTTTCGTTACGCTTCCGTAGTGTACAATGGAAAAAAGCGCATAACGAGATGAGGGTTTATCCTGGGACAGATACTCTTAGGATAGGAAGGATGTACGCATGGAACAAACGAAGAACAGTAGGCTGACGGAGCTGGCCCAATTTTTGCGCGGCCGCCGCGAACGTCTGACACCGGAGCTCGTCGGCTTGCCGGAAGGCGGCAGGCGGCGCACGCCCGGGCTCAGGCGCGAAGAGGTCGCCTCTTTGGCCGGCGTGAGCGTCGACTGGTATACGAGGTTGGGACATCCAGGTGTCGACGCAGGTGCTGGACAACATCGCGCGCGCGCTGCGGCTCAGCGCCAATGACCGCAGGCACCTCTTTCATCTGGCGCTCCGGCAAGAACCGCTCGAATCGCGAACGCCCCAGCCGACCGTGTCTCCGGCGTTGCGGCGTTTCCTCGACATGCAAGAGCCGGCTCCCGCATTCGTGGTCGACCCCACGATTACGGTGATCGCCTGGAACAAGGCCGCTGCCGCCATTTACGGCGATTACGCGGCGATGTCGGAGCTGGAACGGAACTCGGTATGGCGAACGTTTACGTCGCCCTACATCCGCGAATTGCAGAGAGAAGGTTGGGAGGAACATGCCAAGCGGCAGCTGGCGCGTTTCCGCGCCGGGTACGGCCGGTTCGTAGGCGACCCGTGGTGGACGGAGCGGATTCGCGAGTTGACCCGCATCAGCCCGGAATTCCGGCAATGGTGGCCGGATCAGAACGTGCTTTACTCGCCGGAAGGCCGGAAACTCATCTATCACCCCGTCGCGGGCAAGCTGGCATTTGAGAATGTGTCGTTTCAAGCGAGCGAGAGCCCGGATCTGCAAATCAAAGTGAGCACGCCTCTGGCCGAGTACGACACGGCGAATAAGATTCGCCGGCTGATCGCGGAACAAGTCGCGGCAGCGGGGAGGGTCAACCGCCAAGCATAAAGCGAATGAGCGAAAACGCCTGCCAAGATACGGGCGGTCTTCAATTTGACGGCGGCCGTCGAGGCATCACCGCGAATCCCTGTGACTTCCGTGATTTCAAAACGGTTATCAACTGGTTTTGCAGGGAAGCTTGACAGGTTACCTCGATCACGACCTCGCTTTTGCGGCCTGAGGAAACTTTTATTTTTTTCTGCTTATTGAACGCCAATTCGATGAGCAGCCCCAAGATGAAACCTGCCGCAAAGCCGATCAGTCCCCAAATGACGGGTCCCCAGTACAAGACGAACCCATAGATCGCTCCCAGGACCGCCAAAATGGTTCCGCCCATCATGGCTCCATCCAGCATGCTTCTGCCGTCGACCCGATGGATCGTGTCGAGGATATGGGTTTGGGAATCGAGGTTCTCCAGAGGCAGCGCCACGATATCCTGCGGCGGCACGCCCAGCTTCTCGATCTCATGGATCGCCATCTCCACGAAGGGCGAATGGTCGAAAGTGGCGAGGATTTGTACCGTATGGCTTTCGGCTGCGTTCCGGTGTCCCAAGTTTTCGGCCCTCACTCTCAGGAATCGGATTTGTTCGATATCGAATAAGGTATTATTCTCCGTTACGGATACATAAGCCTGATAAATGGCGAAGCCGTACATGGAAGGCAGGAAAAGAAACCACTGCCAGTCGACGATTTCCGTCGCGCGGTTAAAATCCCCAAGGAACGAATAGAGCCAGGTACGAACCGCCACGGCCTTATAGCAAACCGCGATCCACCAAGCCAAAACAAAGGCGCCGACAACCGTGCTGCCTCCGTATAGTTGCCCCAGGCCAGGCGAGAAGACGGACCAAAGCGCACCCACCCAGGGATTTTTTTTGTCCAGGGTCACGACTTCGAAAAAGTTGATATCCGAAGGGGTGATCGGCGCATCTTCGATTTCGGAAAGAATGTGGTTTTTTTTGATCTCCACCGCGCAGCGGTAACTGTCCCAGATGCAATATACATATACGGCAATATAGAGCAGGGCCCAGTCCTGGTTGAGTTGAGCCTTCGCCTCCTCGAACCTGCCGAGAAAAGAGAAGGCGATCGCCACGTTGAGATGGGACAGATTGTTGACCACGAGTTCCCAAATAATCAGAATGAAACCATGCAGGAACTTCCCGATATACATGTGTCCGAACCCCGGAAAACAAACGGACCATAAGGCGGTAACCCAAGGCGTGCGGGGATAGACGGAATTAATCCCGAAAACGGAGATCTGCCCTTTGGAATAGCGGGGTTTGACGTTAGCGGACTGGAAATGCTTCGGCTTCGGCATAGGGTAACGACTCCTGCATTTTACTATCTCCGCCTAACATAACCATTAAATTCCTGAAATATCCAAGCTGAGCGCAAGTACGCATGAAGTTGAAAGTTTAGTACAATGGATACGAGCAGAATGAAATCGCTTTCCCCCACGCGGATTTACCACAATACTGAGGATAGGGGTAATCGTGAAATGGCGCAGACGAATGAACTCGCACACCGGATGGCAGCCAAGACGATCCAGCTTGTGGACGGGTCCGGAACCCCCGTTGCCGGGAAGGAAATCACGCTCCGTCAGACTAATCACAAGTTCTTGTTCGGATGCGGCATATTCGACGCGATCCAAGCCGCGGATCCGGACGCGCCGGCGGACAGACGGCCCTGGCTGGATAGGCAAATGGATCTGTTTCTCGACGTCTTCAACTTCGCGACGCTGCCTTTCTACTGGGCCCTGTTCGAACCGGAGAAAGGCAAGCCGAGAACGAAGGAACTGCTGGCCGCCGCCCGATGGTTAAAAGAAAGGAACGTCGCGGTGAAAGGACATCCGTTGTGCTGGCATACGCTGACGGCCCCATGGCTTCTGAATCTGAGCAACGAAGAGATCCTGAAGGAGCAGTTCGCCCGCATCGAACGCGACGTAACCGCCTTCAAAGGGTTGATCGACATGTGGGACGTCATCAACGAAGTCGTGATCATGCCGATCTTCGACAAGTACGACAACGGGATTACGAGAATCAGCCAAGAGCTGGGCCGCGTGGGCATCATCAAGGAAATGTTCGCGAAGACGCGCGAATCCAACCCGAATGCGACGCTATTGTTGAATGATTTCAATACTTCGATCAACTATGAAATCTTGATCGACGGATGCTTGAACGCGGGGATCAAGATCGACGCGATCGGCATTCAATCCCATCAGCACCAGGGATATTGGGGACGGGAGAAGCTCGAGGAAGTGTTGGAACGGTTCTCTTCCTTCGGTCTTCCGATCCATTTCACGGAGAACACGCTGACTTCGGGACATCTGATGCCGCCCGAGATCGAGGACCTGAACGATTATCGAATCCCGGAGTGGCCGTCTACGCCGGAATTCGAAGAACGCCAAGCCAGGGAAATCGACGAAATGTATACGATTCTGTTCAAGCATCCCTTGGTCGAAGCCATTACCGCCTGGAACTTCACGGACGCGGGCGCATGGCTCGGCGCTCCGGCCGGCTTGGTCCGCAAGGACAACAGTCCCAAACCCGCTTACGAGCTCCTCAAGAAGCGGATCAAGGGCGACTGGTCTACGCATGCGGCATGCCGAACCGATGATGCCGGAATCTTGAACTTCGAAGGCTACCTCGGCGAATACGAACTGGCATGCGAAGGTCGGAAAGCGAGCTTCACGTTGGATCGGGACGAGGGGACCGTACGGTTGGTCCTGTCGTGATCGATAGGTTGCCGCAGGAAGGGCCGTCCCGCCAAGGACGGCCCTAATCCGTATAAGCACGGGCTCTGCGGCAAATCGTCCACCCCGCGAGGATCAGAAGCGCCGCGAACAGATCGTAGCTTACATCATAAGCGAAATGGTCCGTCACCAATCGGACGTAGTGAATTTGCAGCAGATGGTGATCCACGATGCCTTCCACTAAATTGAAGATGCCGGCTCCCATGAGAATCCCGCCCCAAAAGAGACGCGGACGATCGCCCGCCGCGCCGTCTCGCAGCAACAAAGCTCCGGTGAAGCTAAGCGCGGTGACGAACAAATGGAACCATCCGTCGCTTTGGATTTGGCCGGTCCGGTCCGTCTCCATGATCACGCTGTGCCATTGCAGGATTTGATGGAAGACGATGCCGTCCAGCATGCCGACGACTCCCATCCCCGTGAATAACGCTCCGAGAAAGCTTTTATTCCTCCACATTCCATGCTCCGCCCTTCGCCGACCTATCCCCATTTTTGCCCAAAACGGTTCTTGGCCATGCAAATTTGATACAATAGGCATAGCTGACAGGAAAAGAGGATACGCCCGATGGCGAAATGGGATAACATGCTGTCCATGCTTTGGATGCTGCGATCCGAAAGGAAGCTTACCGCCGCGCAGATCGCGGACAGGCTGGAGATCAGCGTCCGCACCGTATACCGGTATATCGACGCCTTAGGCGCCAGCGGCGTGCCGGTCGTCGCGGAATCGGGCCATGACGGCGGCATTCGCATTCTGGAAAGCTTTAAAGAGACGCCCTTGTTTTTCAACTCCGCGGAACTCAAGGCGCTCGTGGACGCGTCTAAATTCGCGCAAGGCGCCGGTTATCCGTATACGGAAGTGCTGGAAAGCGCGTTGAAAAAGGTGGAAAACGGATTGCACGAAGAGCAGCGCCACGAGCTGGCCCTTCAGACGAGCGGATTGGACGTGATTTCTCACGCGCGCCCGCCGTCCGTCGTTCCGATGCTGCGTGACCTGGAGGAGGCGGCGAAGGACGGACGAACGGTCCGCCTCGCCTACCGCAAAGCGAATGCGGAGCAGGCCGACGAACGCGAGATCGATCCGTACGGGTTGGCCTACGACAGGAACGAATGGTACGCCGTCGCGTTCTGCCATCGGTCTCAGGCCGTCCGGACGTTCCGCGTGGACCGCATCGAGCGGTTGGAGCCGACCGAAACGCGGTTCGAGAAGCCGGAGCGGTTCTCCGCGTCCGCTTTTTTCCGCGACCAGTCCGAGCGGGAGCGGGAGGCGGAAGGACCGCTGGCGATCATCCGGATCGAGGGGGAGCCGGACACGCTGAACGCGGTTTGCGGACACTGGCACATGCGTCACTATTTGATCGAGCGAACCGATCGGGAGGCGCGGTTTCAGCTCGACGTCCCGACGATGAACAAGTACCTTCCGGCGTATCTGATGACGTTCGGCACGGCGATTCGGATTCGGGAGCCGCAGGATCTCAGGCGTCGAATCCGGGAGATGGCTTGCGAAATCGCGGAACATTACGAAAGAGAACCCGATCCATCTTCGTTGACAAAGTTTGTCAAGAAACCCGGTGTACGATAGAGGCATGGCTGAAGCAGCCAAACGACTACGGAAGGTAAGGTGACGGGTTCCATGCCTCATCAAGCGCACCGATTATACGACTATCATGTCTGGGCGAACGACCAGCTGTTCGCCCACTTGGAGCAGCTTCCGAAGGATGCATTCCATGCGGAGGTGAAGAGCGTATTCGCGTCCGTGTCGCAAGTGCTCGGGCACATGTACAAATTCGAAAGGCTCTTCATGTCCGTGCTTGCGGAAGTTCCGAACGAGGTCATTTTTCAGAAGATCCAGGGCTGGGAAGAGGAAACGGAGGACAAAACGGTGGACGAAATGCGGCAGCTTTTCGCCGGCGCCGCCGAAGAGTTCCGCGACTTGCTGCGGCGCACGCCTGACCCGGACAAGGCGATGACGATCGAGCATCCGCAGTACGGCCGTCTCGGCACGCGTTTCTCCGACATCTTGCAGCATGTGGTCAACCACGGAACGTATCATCGAGGCAACGTGGCCGCGATGCTGAGACAACAAGGGTATGCCGGGGTCCCGACCGATTATATGTTTTTTTTGGTGGAACGACAGGAAGACCGGCGGTAAGCCGCGGCGCCGGCCGTTCGCGTTCGGAATTGGAAAG
Source organism: Cohnella caldifontis (assembly GCF_029360585.1). GTDB lineage: Bacteria > Bacillota > Bacilli > Paenibacillales > Paenibacillaceae > Cohnella > Cohnella caldifontis. Next base: position 36,583 of record NZ_JAQZSJ010000003.1, read on the forward strand.
GAAAAGGGCCGTGCCCCGCGGGGGAACGGCCCTTTCGGTCTCTATGCGTTTACTTCGGATTCAATAGCGAAGCCAACCCCCACAAAACCGAAGCGTCGGGATCGCGGGACACGACGATCTTCACCTCTCCCCAGGGCGTCCAGCTTCGCTGCCGGACTTTCTCTTGCAGCATGGGGACCAGGACGGCCTGCGACTTCATCAATCCGCCGCTCAGCACGACCGTCTCGGGATCGTAGGCATGGATCATGTTCACGATGCCCGCGCTCCAATGGGCGACCAGCGTCTCCAGCAATTCGGCGCCGACCCGGTCGCCGCTCCCGGCGGCCTCGATGATTTCGCGATAGCCGAGCGAGCCGTGCCGGGAAAGCGAGCTGCCGGCAAAGCCGGGATGCCGCTTGGCCAACGCGGGCAGCGCCCAATGCCCGGCTTGCGCCTCCAGGCAGCCCGTATTCCCGCAGTTGCAGGCGTTCCCGCGGATATCCGTCGCGAAATGGCCGCCGAGGATGCCCGCTTGCGCGTGCCTGCCTCTGACGATTCGGCCGTTCATCACGGCGGCGGTCCCGATGCCGGTGCCGAACGTCAGCAAGACGGCGTCCGTCTCCCCGACGGCCGCGCCGTAGGCGATCTCGCCCAGAAGCGCCGCCCGCGCGTCGTTCTCCAGCACGCATCGCAGGTCGAAGGCGCCGCGCGCCCAATCCCGGAAAGAAAAGCCGACGGCATCGGCGTATTTCTCGTTGATGGACAGGATCGTGCCCTTCTCCGCATCCACCATCCCGGGCGTCGCGATCCCGAGTCCCGCGCAGTCGGACGGCCGCAGCCGCCGTTCGGCCAGCAGCCGCCCGATTTCCCGTTCGACGGCGGGCAGCCGTCCGATCAGCCCTTGATCGGAATAAGAGGGCAGCGAGGCGCGGGAGACGACCTGCCCCTGCCGAACGAGTCCGAGCTTGATGTTCGTCCCGCCGAAATCGACGGCGATGGCGACCCGTCCGTCGGTCCCTCCGTTACCGTACATAGGCTTTGATCGTTCCATGCGTGCCGCCGCCGCTTCTTTCGCCGGGGCGGATCGTGTATTCGCCTACCGAGGCGGGTACGATGAAGGTTTCCGCATAATGGACGACGAAAGGCTCGAATGCCTGAGACGGACTCTCGACGATCGCCTCCGCGCCTTCCACCAGGTTCAGCATTTGAACGCCGCCGTTCGTATGATGGGGCGTAACGCCTTCGAACCAATGCCTCCGCGTTTCGATGAACTGGCTCTCGTGCAAGCCGGTACGCTCCTCGCGCCAGCCGTCTCCGCTGCCGATCGGCACGATGGGGTTCACCAGCTCCCTCTGCACCCACCCGGTCGTCCGATCCCAGCGAATGTTCAACGCGCCGTGTTCCAGATGAATCGGTCTCGGTTTTCCGTCCAGGCCCAGCCGGTCCCAATCCCATAATTTGAAGGTGAAAATATAAGGCGTCGCGCTGATTTCCAGCACCATGCCGTTCGTGCCCGAGCAATGAACCGTACCCGCCGGGATCGAGAAGTGGTCGTGCTTTTTCGCCGGAAATACGTTCACGTACTTGTCGGCCGGGAAAGAGACGCCTTCTTGCCCCTTCGCCAGATCCGCCAGCATGGCGTTCGGGTCTACGCCTTCCTTCAAGCCCAGATATACGGTCGCGTCCGGACCGGCATCGAGCATGTAGTAGCTTTCGTCTTGCGTGTAGCTCATCCCGAACGCCTTGCGGATATATTCCGGAAGCGGGTGAACCTGCAGGCTGAGATTCTGTCCGCCCATCGTATCCAGGAAATCGAATCGAATCGGGAATTCCGCGCCGAACCGGGCGAATACCCGCTCTCCGAGCAAGCCGATCGACTCGAAGAAGACGAGGTTGATCGCCGGCACTTCCACGCGAACGTCGTCGTATCTCAGATAGACGCTGTTCTCTTCCGGCACGCCGTCGAATCCCCACGCGTACGGATGCTCGCGCTTCTCCAGACCGATATGCTCCTCCAGCCAATGCCCTCCCCATACGCCGGGATCGAAGTAAGGCACGAGCCGGAACGGCTGCCGGACCGCCTGGCGGAAACCGTCCAGCAGCGCTTTCCCGCTGACCATCCGGGGATCGCCGCCGCGGTTCGTATCCAGATAATAGTCCGATTCCGGCAGCAGCTTGCGCTTCAGCCGGTCGGCCGCCCGCCATTCGACGAAAAAGCCGACTTTGTATTTGCGGAGAATTTCTTCTTGCGGGTTGTCCAGCAGCCAATTGCCGAATTCGCCGCTCCGGTAGCGCGATTGGATTTCCCAACGCGCCAAATCCGCGTAGACCGTGCAGTCTCCCTTGCAGACCAGGGAAGCGCCCGTTCCGATCACGAGCACGACTCCTTCGGTTACCGCGTTGACCGACTCCCGAAGCCGGCCCAATTCGTCCTCGTCGTAATAATCCCCGATCTCGAAGGGGGCCATGAAGCCGAAGACGCGGTCGTCCGTCACGTAGGGGCCCAGCATCGCTTTCAACTCGCCGAGCGGTTTGGCGGCCAACTCGGCCTCGACGATCTTCGCGAAACGGAAACGCTCCCGCAAGCCGTCGACGATTTCCGCCGTCCGGACGGAAGGGTAGCACTCGACCGTAAGGACGAATTTCTCCCGGCCGTCCGCATGCCGGGCCAGTTCCCGCCCGATCTCGGCATACCCTTTCCAAGCATGACCTTGCCAGCCTCGAATCCGGATTTCAGGATGTTTATCGTAGTTCGTCAATTCGACAACGCTCCTTTACGATTTCACGGTCAATACCATGCCTTTGATGAAGTTCCGCTGAAGAGAGAAGAACAGGACGATCGTCGGAATCGAGGTCAGGACGATGCCCGCCATGAGCGTGGTGACCCCGGAGCGGAAAAAGATCCCCTGCATCGACGCCAGCCCGGCCATGACCGGCCTTACGGACTCGGAGCGGCTCAGCGTCAAGCCGAATACCAGATCGTTCCAAATCCAGGTGAACTGGAACAGCATCAGCACGGATACCGGGGGCAGCAGCAGCGGGAAGATGATCCTCGCGAAAATGCCGAAGCTGCGGAACCCGTCCATCTGCGCCGCTTCCACGACTTCGAACGGAATCGTCGTCATGTAGTTGCGGAGCAGGAACATGCAGAACGGAATGGAGATCGCGACATAGAACAGGAGCATCCCGCCGAACGTGTCGTAAATGCCGAATTGCTGATAGCCTTTGAACAGCGGGACCAAATACATTTGAAACGGGAAAACCGTGCCGCTGTAAATCAGCAGGAACCAGTAGAATCCGCCCTTCAGGCGAAGGATGACGACGCCGAACGCGGCCATCGCCGCCAGCAGGATGCTGATGCCGGCGCCGAGGAAGCTGTAGCCGAAGCTGTTCAGCATCCCCCGGCCCAATTCGCCCATGTGCAGCGCCTCTTTCATGTTGGCGAACAGGCTGAACGAATGCGGCAGGGCCCAGATGTTGCCTTGCGTGAAATCTTCCAGCGACTTGGCCGCGTTCATCAGGACAAGCGCGATCGGCAGCAGCCACAGCACCGCGAGCACGATCATGCAGCCATAGAGGAGAGCGTTCGAGAACGTCCGCATGTCAGGCCTCCTTCACGATCGTTTGTCTCAAGTAGAACCACGACACGGCAATGGAGATGACCGTCAGGACGATGGAAATGGCGGCGCCTTGCCCGAAGTGGAAGATGACGAACGACTCCCGGTACATCGTCACGGCCAGCGTCTCGGACGAACGGTAAGGTCCCCCCATGGTCATGACCCAGATGATGTCGAAAATTTTGAAGCTGTTGACGAGCGACATGCCCAAGACGACGATCGTGATCGGATTCAGCAGCGGCAGCGTAATGTTCCAGAACGTTCGCGCGCGGCCGGCCCCGTCGATGGCGGCGGCCTCGAACGGCTCTTTGGGCAAGGAGCCCAGTCCGATCAGAAACAGCAGCATGTTCGTGCCGGTGCCCTGCCAGATCGAAGCGACGATCATGGCGTACGTATTGTAAGGCGGCGTGTTCAGCCAATCCAGCGCAAGCTTGTCCAGGCCGACCTGCGTCAGCACGAAGTTGATGCCGGTCCGGGAGAACAGCAGCACCCAGATGACGCCGACCACCGTAAGCGACATCGCGTAGGGCAGATAGAAAATGTTTTTGAACAGGCGCTGCCCCTTGATCCTCTGGAGCATCACGCTGAACAGCAGGCCCAGCCCGACGGGAAACACGAGCGTCGCGACCACCCAGATCAACGTGTTTTTCAAAGAGGTGATATAGGTCATGTCCTGGAACAAACGCGCGTAATTCTCGAAGCCGACCCAGTGAGGCGAATCCAGCCCGTCGTAGTCGGTGAAGCTGACGTAAAGCGTGTATGCGATGGACGTTATGAAAAACGCCACAATGATCAGCGCGGCGGGTAACGTGTAGCACAAGGCGGCGCCATGCTTCTTCCAAGCGTTCATCCGCTCTCCTCCTGTCCTCATGATGGCATTGGTACCTTCATTGTAATGAGGGGAGCGGAGAGGGATAATAGAGGATCTATGGATTTCTTGGAGTATTTATAGCCGCCGAATTCCGGTATTCCTGCGGCGTCATGCCGGCGCAGCGCTTGAAAATGTTGGAGAAATAGGCGGCGTCCCGATATCCGACGGCATCCGCGATCTGGTACATTTTCATCCCGGTTTCGGCGAGCAGCTTCTTGGCGGCCTCGATCCGGAAGTCGGTCAAATACTCGATGACCCCGAGCCCGGTCTTTTTCTTGAACATGACGCTGAAATAGGCGGGATTCATGTTGACGTGCTCCGAGATGGCCGTCAGGTTGATGTCGCGGGCGTAATGGGCGCGGATGAAGGCGATCGCCTTGTCGACCGTCTGGTTGGCATACGGCTTGCCCGGTTCCTGCCGGTCTTCGGGTTCGGCCAGCTCTTGGAACAGGGCGATTTGCTCGGCGAAAGAATCCGCCAGCGCCAGCCGCTCCGTCCATCCTTCGGGCAATGCCGGCAGCTTGCGCGACAGGACGATCAGCGCGATTTGCAGTTCCCGCGCCAGAACGTCCAGCGCCGCCGGCGCATAGGAAGACGCTTTCACGGAGGAAAGCCAAGCTTTCAGCGCGGGCACGGCGTCCTCCGGCGCTCCCGGCTGCTGCAACGCCTTCAACTGCGACACGTGGGCTTGGCAGTCGGCCTTGACGTGCGCGACCGCGTCCCGGTACGTGATCAGCACGCTGTTGTCGCGCGGCCGGCGCAGCGCGAGCAGCTGGCGGGCTTCGGCATACCCGTTCGCGAGCAAGGGGAGGGACGCGGAGGACGACAGCGCGGCGGAGAAGGACAAATTCAAGTAGTGCGAAAGATGTCTGCGGATTTCCTGCAGCTTCTCGCAGCTGTCTTCGAAAGCATGCTGCGCCGGCATCAGAATGACCAGCCTGTCCTCTCCGTCGTAGAAGCAGGGCAGGTTCTGCGTGACTTCCGAAGCGATATTCCAGCAGGCGTATTTGAGCAGCTCCCATTCCGAACGGTCGTATTTCCGGCCGACTTCATAGCGGTTCTCGCATTGGAACAGCGCGACGGCATGCAGGCTGGGCGACAAGCGGATGCCCAGCTTGCCGGCTTGCTCCTCGATCGTCCGGAGAGACAGCTTCGACGGTTCGGTCGCCAGCTTGCGGAGAAAATCGGATTGCAGCAGCCATCGATTCCGGTTCAATAATTCGTTCTTGCGGCTTTCCTCCACGATTTTCGTCCGTTCTTGCGCGAACTCTTCGTAAATCCTGCGCAGCAAATCGTAGATCTCCGCGAAGTCGGGCGGTTTGACCAAATAATCCTTGCACCCCAGCTTGATCGCCTGTTTGGCGTACTCGAAGTCGTCGTATCCGCTCAGGATGACGGAACGGATGCCGAAGTGCGACTCCGCCAGCCGTTCGATCAACTCCAGGCCGTCCATGTTCGGCATGCGGATATCCGTGAACACGACGTTCGGTTCCAGCTCCGCGATCATCCGCAGCCCCTGCTCCCCGTCGGCGGCGGTGCCCGCGACCTCCACGGGAAGATCCATCCGCTCGATCATTTTCGTCAGGCCGATCCGGATCAGCTCTTCGTCATCGATGATCAGCAGCTTCATGGTCCATTCGGGGAAGCCGGATGGTATAAGTGGTTCCTTGTCCGAGGGCGCTGTCGATGTCAAAGGAATACCTCCCGTTCGAATAAGCGAGTTGAATTCTGCCGTACACGTTGCGGACGCCCAGATGTTCCTTGAACAGGACATCTTCCTCCTGCAGCGCGAGCTTCAGATCCCGCAGTTGATCTTCGCTCATGCCGGCGCCGGAGTCCCGGATCCGGATCAAGAGGCTTTCGGTTCCCGACTCCTGATCTCCCGCGATTTCGATCCGGATCGCCCCTTCTTGGCCCGAGGGGACGATGCCGTGGATGATCGCGTTTTCCACGATCGGTTGAAACAGCAATTTCATCATGGGCCAGTCGAGCACCGCTTCTTCGGCCTCCAGATCCAATATCAGCTTCGGGTAGCGGTATTTCATGACTTCGATGTACAGCTGGATATACGCGCATTCCTCCCGGACGGTGACCCGCTCTTCCTCCTTGCCGATCGAATAGCGAAGGAGCTTGCCCAGCTTGGAAGCCATCGTGGAAATGTTGTAATTGCCGTCGATCTCCGCCTGCATGACGATGGCGCTGAGCGTATTGTACAGGAAATGCGGATTGATCTGGGCTTGCAAGGAGGCGATCTCCGACCTTTTGCGCCGGCGTTCGATGGACAGCACTTCCCGGATCAGCTCGTGGATGCGCCCGATCATGTGCTTGAAGCTGGCCGTGATGACGCCGATTTCGTCCGTCCTTCGGGTATCGGGAATTTCGATGTTGAATTGGTGCTTCGGCGCGTTCAGCATCAGCCGGCTCAGCCGTTTCAGAGGCAGCGAGATCCGGTAGCTGACGCCGACGACCGTGATCAGGGCGACGAGAAAGAAGAATAGGTTGACGAGGAGAATGAGGCGCTGGATGCTTTCGACTTTCAGGAAGAGCTGGCTCTTCGGAATGGCGGTCACCAAGGTCCAGTTGGTCACGTCCGAAACGAACCGGCTTTGGAAATGGTCCGATCCGGCGCATTGGGTCAACGAGCGGCCGAGACACCGATGCTGGAGATCGAAGAGGACCTGCTTCCGGTCGTTCACCAAGTAGAGATTCCCGTTCTGGTTGAGCAATTTGCGGCCGGCGTCCAAGGTGAAATCGAGCCGGTAGTACATGCGGACCATCCCGATCTCATGGAACGTCTGCGGGTTGTACAGCAGCCGGGAAATCGCGAACAGCGCGCGTCCGTCCTCTTCCTCGATCGGCGGGAACAGGTAGGCCGCTCCGGCCAGCGCCTTGGTCCGCTGGATCCAGGACGTATCGGGGTCCGCGATCTGGCTCCCGAGATGGAACCGGTTCCCGTTGCGGTCGAAGATTTCCACCGACGCGATATTGCTCCGATCCGTCGCCAGCATCATGGACAGCCACCCGTTGATCTGAGCCGTATCTTCATAGGAGTACCCAAGCAGTCCTTCGCGATTGTTCAAGTGTTTCTCCAGAATGTTGTTGAGCGTGAAGTCGTAAGCCGGATTTTTGGTAATGCCGCTGAGCAGCCGAACGTAATTGTCCATCGTCTTTCCCGTGTTCAAGGTCATGTCTTGAAGCCAGGAGGTGGCGTCCGCTTGCATTTCCTTCTTGATGAAGCTGAACGTGGCCAGATTGATCAGCAAAGTCGGAAGGAGCACGGCCACGACCAGAATGAACACGAGCCGATTAGGAAACGAAATGGACACGGGAACCCCTCCGGATGAAAAGCAAGTAGGGGGACCCCGGCAAGGGCCCCCTTCTGGAAACGTTATGGAAATTCGAAAGCGCGGAATCGCGGAATCGCGGAATCGCGGTTTATTTATGTTCCGCCCAATATTGTTCGGCCTTTTTCTGAACGTTGTCAAGCACGCGATCGAGCTGGTCGGGATTGAGCATGAAGCGGATGAATTCGCTGGACGCGTATTCGGACAGCTCGGACGGCGTCGCTTCCCAGAACCGCGTGATCGTCTGGTATTGGCCCGCGGAAATATCGCTCGTGAGCGAGTGGATGATCGGGTCCGGCGATTCGACGTCCTTGCGGATCGGAACCCCGCCGTAGAGCGAAAGCATCTTTTCGTTGGCTTCTTTCTTCGTCAGCGCCACCAGCGCCTTGACGGCGTTGTCCTTGTTCTTCGCGTTTTGGGAGACCAGGAACGGGGTGACTTCCGAGATGACGACGTTGCCGGCTTCCGGCGTGACCGACGGCAGCACGAACGCGCCGAAGTCTTTGCCGGGCTCCATGCCCGCCCCTTTGAAATAATCCGAGTACCAGCTGCCCATGAGGTACATGGCGAATTGCCCTTTGGCGAAAGCGGGAGCGCTTTCTTTCTGGAAGTCGGTCGGTTTGTCGAAATATCCTTTGTCATAGAAGGATTGCCAGAGCTTCATCGCTTCCACGACTTCCGGATCGGTATACTTCGCTTCTCCGACCACCAGCTTCCGGTAGACGTCGGGATGGGTGCGGATCATGAATTCCTCGAACCAGATGAATCCGTTCCACACGTCGACCGACGTCGTGCCGATAGGCGTAATCCCCTTCGACTTCAGCGTTTCGTTGATGTTGATGAATTCATCCCACGTCTTCGGCGGCTGAAGGTTGTTCTCGTCGAAAATTTTCTTGTTGTAGAACATCACCCAATAATGGATGCCGGCCGGAATGCCGTACGTTTTGCCGTCGAACGTCAGCGTGCTGGCCACCGCCGGGTCAACGCCGTCGGCCACCATTTCTTTCCACTCGTTCGTCATGTCGGCCAAATAACCCGCGTCTACCAGCTCTTTCATCTGATAACCGTTCCACCACTTGAAAATATCGGCGGCTTCTTTGGTCGTGAATCCTACGCGGATCGCCGTCTGGAACGAGGTGGGCTCGTTGTAGGGGACGCCCTTCAGTTCGGTTTGGCTGTTTTTCAGCGTGATGGGATTGATTTCTTTCAAATAATCCGTCCAGGCGGGATTGTCGTAATAGAAATCCGCCTGAACCGTTCCTTGCTCGCCGCCCCCGGTCGGGGACGCCGCCGCGCTGCCGGCCGGCGCGCTGCCCGGCGCGCTGCTGGACGGCGCCTGCTCCTTGCCGTTTCCGCCGCAGGCCGTGAGCGCGGACAGGATCAGCACGGTCAGAAGCGCGAATAATCCGATTCTCTTCATGTCGTGACCTCCTTTATTCAATGGGACAGGTTTCGGTTGATGCATCTCCCATTATAAGAACCGCCATTTTCGCAACCTATGGAGGATCTATGGATATCTTGTAAAATTTTTAGCGAAACGAGATCCGATACGAACGGACCGCCCTTCCCGGCACTTCGCATGCGACGGCGCCACCGGCCCATTCGAGCTCCCGCAGGTTCTCCTCCGCCGGTGACACCAGATGAGCCGAGACGGGGCGCAGCTCCGGAAAGGAAATCCGGCAGCCGCCTGCTTGTTCCTCCATGTTTTGCACGCGGACGATCACTCCGTTGCCGTCCTCCGCCGGTTTGGCGGTAATCCAGAACGGTTCGGCGCCCTCGACTTCCATGAACCGGCCGGCCGGCTTGACGCCGTCCCGGCGCACGAAATCCCGCAGGACGATCGGCGGCGTTACCGCCTCCGCGCCGAAGCGGGCGCGGTCCGCGTCCTTCGCCGTTCCGTCGTGGGTCGTCAATTTGTAGCGGAGCGGGATTTGACCGCCTTGGCTGGCTTTGAAGTTGACCATCCAATGGTTGTTCAGCGCCCAGGACATGACGGTCGGGGATTCGGCGTTCAGCTCTTCAGCCCAGCGGCCCGTCGTGATCCCGCCGAGCTGCACCAGCGGGGCGTCCAGCGGCACGAGGGTTACGCCGCGCCGGCCGTCGCCCACGTCGATCCAGCGTTGGATCGGAAACCAGTCCCGGACCGTTCCGGGCAGCTGCTCCCGGTCCGGCGTCAGGGCGATGCCGTTGATGTCCGCCCGGAACCGGGGTTCCTGCAGACGGAACGGGAACGCGATATACACGGATTCCGGGTCGGTGACGTGTTCTTTGTCCAGCAGCCAATGGATGCTCAAAGACCGTTCGTTGGTCGGCAAGACGAACGTGCAAGTCGCGGCTCGGATGCCCTGGGCGCGAATCGTGACCGCGATGCGGGCCTCGTAGGCGGTCAGCGTCGGCTCGGCGATTTCGACCTCCGTCGGCGTTTCGCGGCGGAACGGCGTATCGCGCACGCCCGTTCCGAAATACTCGTTGGACCAGTCGGATTCGTACAAGGCGTCGCGGCCTTTGGGGCTGTCCACCCATTCGTAGACATACTGTCCGATTCGCCAGCCGCGGTACGTTCCCGCGAAGTCGTAATTCAGCCGCTTGTCGTAGAACTCGGACAAGCCGCCGCTTGCCGGGTCGATCCGGATGCGGTAGTACGCGTTCTCGATCGTGCCCGGGCCGGCCTTCAGATCGTCGCCCTTGGGCGCATCGGCCAGCGGCAGGAAGGCGTAGCCGAAGCCCGCCACCTTGCCCGCCACCCTGCGGCCCTCCGCGTCGGGCTTGATGCCCCAGGTCAAGCCGCGCGGCATGAACATTTCCAGCATCCCGTTCGGTGCCTGGCCGCCTCGGCGGATCGGTTCCTCGACGACGATCTCCCGGTCGTGCGGGAGCGTATTCAAGACGAGCAGTTCTTGGTAGGTCGGGGCCGGCTTGGCGAGCTCCGGGGGAAGATGCCCCAGGTCGAACCGGACCTCGTCCTCTTGCCGCGCCAACCCGGAAGCCAGTCGGCGCGCCGCCCTGGCCAGAATGTCGTGCGCTTCCGCGGCGGCCTGGTAGGCATAGTTGGCTTTCTTGTTCCACTGCGAACGCGTGAACAAGCCGTTCGGCGATTCGATGCTGGAGAAAGCGCCCCACGTATGTTCGTCGTACAGGGTCATGGATTCGTAGGCCTGCGTAAGCCGCTGCACGTCCCAGCCTTTCTCGCCGAGGGCGTGGAGCCATGCGCCCATCATTTCCGAGCCGTGCAGCAGCTCGTGCGTCGACCGGTTCAGCCCGGTCTCGAAAGCGCTCGACGCGACGCCGTCGCACCACCAGTCGAGCCAATCGCCTTTGACCGTGCGGAGCTTGTCCGCGTATTCCGCCCGCAGCAGGCGGTTCAGTTCGGATACGGTAATGAGCGCCATGCGCGGGGTTTTGCCGGCTTCGTTCCATTCGCGGATGAAGTCGTACAGCCTGACGTCCGGCGGCCCGTTGTCCACCCGGACCGGGTTGGTGGCCGGACCGTAAACGAAATCGAAAGGATAGTCGGGATCGTTCTCCAGCTTGGACACGATGCCGGGCACGAACTTGTCGGCCAGCTCCCGGTGGCCCAATCCCGCCAGGCCGCCGAATAAATAATGATAGCCGTTCCAGGCCAGCAATTTGCCGCCGGCCGGGCCCTCCCACCAGAACGCGGAAGGCCGGGGTTTGGGCACGCTGCCGCGCACCGGGTTGATGGACATCGTGAACAATTCGATGCCCATCTCCGGCAGCAGATCCGCCAAAATCCAGCTCGCCCCGTCCACGTCGCAGTTCATCGCCACGCGGATGTCCACCCCGAACCGGTCGCGCAGCCGTTTGACGGGATACAAGGTGCGGTGCAGCTGCTCCACGTTGAGCAGCGGCGTCAGGTTGTACTGCATGCCGGCGATGTCGATCTGGCCGGCTTTGTGCCAATGAAGAAACCGTTCCAATTGGGAGGACGAGCACGCGTTCAAATATTTTTCGGTCACGCCCGTGACTTCGCACACCCACTTCGCCCGGGCTTCCTCGGGATAATCCGCGGTTCTCTCGCACATTTCCAAGGCGTAGTCGATGTATTCCATATGCTGTCGGAAGCAGACGTCCTGGTAGTCGGTGAATCCGATGTCCGTATGGGAGTGGTTGACGAAATAGAACGTTTTGATTTTAGGCATTCCGGTCCCTCCTGCCAACATAGGATGATTCGATTTCCCAACAAATTATAGGGAACCGGGAAGACGCGAGAAATGAAGGAAATATAGAAATCCTATAATTTTTATAGATCTATCGGATTGTCGGGGGAGGGATGCGAATACAACGTCCGAACATGGTATAATCATAGGATAAATCTAACAATACGCCAGAGGATTCGAAACGGAGAGATCTGCGATAAACGAGCCAACGGAAGACCAAATGGACGTGCACGGCCTGACGCCCGACCGACAGTTGAATCTCGTGGATTTTCCCGTCGGGGCGGATTTGTTTCTGCTGGTCAAAAACGCGCTGCAGCGCATGGAGCAAGGGCAGTTGCTGGAGGTCATCGGATCCGGCATCGAAATCAAGGACGATCTGCGGAGCTGGTGCAGGCTGAACCGGCATTCGCTCGTGATGGCGATGGACGCGGGAGACCACTACCGGTTCCTCATTCGGAACAATCCCGTCAAGGCGCTGGAGCAGCCCGATTGGGGCATCAAGCTGCCGCTGCGCAAAGACGGCCGGCTGGACATCCGGGACTGGTTCCAGGGCCGGGTGGGCGAGCTGCGCGAGCAGGCGCCGGCCTATGTCGGTTTCGTGCCGCGCGGGGCGGTCGCCGAACCGGGCGTTCCCGATTTCGGCTTCAGCCTGAACCAAAAGGACGACGTGTGGTCGAACAACCTGCTGGATTTGTACGAGCAGGCCAAGGAAAAGCAGTGGAACGCGACGACCGATATCGCGTGGGACGAACTGCCGGAGCTGCCCGAAGAGATGGAGTGGGCCGTCTGCCAGATCATGACGTTCCTCGCGGAGAACGAGTATTCGGCCTTGTACATCCCGGCCAAGTTCATGGCCCGGATCAATCCGCACTACATCGAGGCGCTCATGTACTTGTCCACCCTGATCCAGGACGAGTCCCGCCATATCGAGGCGTTCACGAAGCGGGCGCTGGCGGGCGGCGGCGGACTGCAGTATTCGTCCGCGCTGACCGAGCGTTCGCTGCACAGCCTGTTCATTCAGGAGGACTACTTCAAATCTTCCTTCCTCCTGCACGTGCTGGGCGAAGGCACCTTCCTCGACCTGTTGACGTTCATCGAAGAGCATGCCCCGGACCCGGTCACCCGCCAGATCGTGACGCTGGCCAAGATCGACGAAGGCCGCCATGTCGCGTACGGGATCGGCCATGTCCGCCATATCATCGAGACCCATCCCGGCATGGTCCAGGCGCTCGTCGACGCGGCGAACGAGCGCAACGAATACTTGGGCGCGGCCGATGCCGGCGAGAACTCCCATCTCATGGAGGCGCTTGCCATTCTGGCCGGAGGCGGCCGAACGCCGGAGCAGCTCAAGACCGGCTTCGAGCGGGTCCGCCGGCTGAAGGACGTCATGTACGAGCACCGCGTTCAGCGGCTGCTGCAAATCGGCCTCACGCCCGACATCGCCGCAGCGATCTCCAAGACGCATACCCCGAATTTCATGTAGTCGCGCTTATCCCATACCTAAAGGAGAGGTTCACCCATGTCCGCAATTCTGGAGATGACCCGACAAATCACGAATGAAGTCATCGCTCCGATGGCCGCGGCCGTCGACGCCGAGCGCCGGTTCCCGAAGGAGTCGATCGAGGCGCTGGGCAAGGCGGGGCTGCTCGGCCTGCTCGTACCCAAGGAACTGGGAGGACTCGGCGGAGACCTGACGGATCTGTCCGCCGTCACCGAGATCATCGCCGCGGCCTGCGGCTCGTCCGCGATGTGCTATCTGATGCACTGCTGCGCGACGGCGGTCGTTGCCGCCAAAGCAACGCCCGACCAGGCCGAACGGTATTTGAAGCCGATCGCCCGCGGCGAGAAGCTCGGGACGCTGGCCTTCAGCGAAACCGGCACCGGGGCGCACTTCTACTCGCCGGAGATCAAGGCCGTCCTGGAGGGCGACCGATTCGTGCTGAACGGCAAGAAAAGCTTCGTGACCAACGGCGGCGAGGCCGACTTCCTGATCGTGATCACCAACGCCTCCTCGCCTGAGCTCGGTTTGGACATGATCATCGTGGACACGGACGCGCCGGGCCTTCGGTTCGAAGGCGAGTGGGAAGGCATCGGCCTTAGCGGCAACAACAGCATCGCGTTGCATTTGGAGCAGGTCAAGGTGCCCGCAACGCAGCTCGTCGGCGCGGAAGGCGACGGCATGGGCCTCGTGTTCCAGGTCGTGGCGCCGACATTCATCCTCGGCGTGGCGGGCGTCAACGCGGGCATCGCCCGCGGCGCGTACGAGACCGCGCTTCGCCACGCGAAGGCGCGCAAGTACGCGGACGGCCGCAGCTTGGCGGAGATCCAGGCGATCCAGTTCTATCTGTCCGACATGTTCGGCGGCGTCGAGTCGGCTTCGCTGTTCGTCCGTAACGCGGCGGCCAAGGCGGTGCGCGGCGACGGGGACGCGATCCTGCACGTGATGCAGTCCAAGGTGCTGGCCTCCGAGCAGGCGATCCGGGTCACTAACCTCGCCATGCAGGTATGCGGCGGCCAAGGCTACACCAAGGCGCTGCCCGTGGAGCGATACCTGCGGGACGCCCGGGCGGGCGCGGTTATGGCTCCGACCACGGAAGTGCTGAAGGAATGGGTCGGCAAATCGGTTGCCGGCGTTCCGTTATTTTAATTCGAGGATCACATGGAAGGGAGTTCGCCGAACGTTATGCCTACGCAAAGAAACGCGCTCATGATCGGAGCGGTCGCCTACGACCCCAAGGTCATCCCGATATGGGACATCATCCGGGACTACTATAATCGGAACGGTTTTCCGATCGACTACGTCCTGTTCTCCAATTACGAAGCGCAGGTCGAATCGCTGCTGAACGGGTTCATCGATATCGCCTGGAACACGAACGTCGCCTACGTGCGCATCCAGCGGCTGCTGGAGGGCAAAGCCAAGGCGCTGGCCATGCGCGACACGGACATCGGCTTCACCTCGAAGATCATCGCCCGCACGGACAAGGGCATCGCTTCGCTCGCCGACCTGAAGGGCAAGCGCCTGGCGCTCGGCAGCGCGGATTCGGGCCAAGCCGCCATTCTGCCGTACCATTACGTGAAAGCGAGCGGGGTCGATCCGGAGACGGACCTGACGCTGCTGCGCTATAACCTGGACGTAGGCAAGCACGGAGACACCGGCACGAGCGAGCTGGAGGTCGTCCGCGCGCTGAAGCAGGGCGAAGCGGACGCCGGCGCGATCGGCGAGTCCACGTGGATCCGCTTGCTGGAGCAGGGTCAGGTGAACACGGACGAGATCCGGGCGATCTGGACCTCGCCGGGCTACAGCCACTGCAATTTCACGGCGCTGCCCGAATTCGACGATGAGAAGGCGCGGCGGTTCGCGGACCTGCTGTTCGCGATGGATCCGACCGAGCCGGAGATCCGCAAGATGATGGAGATGGAAGGGCTGAACGAGTGGGTCAGCCCCGAAGGCGCGGGGCTCGAAGGCTATCGGGTATTGTTCGAAGCGATGGCGGACCAGAAGCTCTGATCGCCGTCATTCTCCGCTGATCGCAACGAAAAATGCACCCGAACCGGGTGCCTTCAACCGATTACGGCCATCCCTTGCGGGGGTGGCCGTAAAATTTGCCGGAAGCGGAGCGTCATCATTCAATGGCGTTCCTCGTGGCCGCATACATCTTGGCCGCGTATTCGTCGATGTCATCGCGCGACATGCGCAAGCGAGCCACGGAAGTGCCGTATCCGATTTCCCGGTTCCCCTCTTCCAATCCTTTGAAAATCCCGTCCGCGAAAGCATCCAGCGGTTCTCCATGGACATGCAGTCCCGTCCCGCCTAAATCCGTATTCACGGCCGGAGGGGCGATTTCGATGACTTCTACGGACGTATCGGAAAGTTGGAGTCTTAAGCTCATCGTAAAGGAATGAAGCGCCGCTTTCGTTGCGGAATAAATCGGAGCGATCGCGAACGGCGTGAAAGCTAACCCCGAGGTCACGTTCAGGATCGCCGCCTTTGGTTTTGCCGCGAAATAGGGAGCGAACAACATGGAGAGATGAAACGGCGCCTCCAGGTTCGTGATGATTTCTTGATTGAAATAACCCCAGTTGTTTTTCGCGTCCGCTTTCAGCACATTGAAGCGTTGTTGGGTACCGGCATTGTTCACCAACACGTTCACGTCCGGATAGTTGGCCGTTACCCAATCGAACAAGGCAACGCGCTCGGATTCCACGTTCAAATCGCATGCTCGAGTGACGAGGCCGGGGAATTTCTCCTTCGCTTCCCGCAGTACATGTTCACGCCGTCCGGTAACGATGACCGTATTTCCGGCTTTTATAAAGCGTTCTGCAAATGCGAGTCCAATCCCAGTACTTCCGCCCGTAATCAGGATGGTATTGCCTGAAAGTTTCATCTTGATCGCACCTCTTCTCCATTTTTGATTTCCTGAATCTGTTTCGTATAACGTTCGATCTTTTCCTCAATTCCCGATAAATACTGCGTCATGAGCGAAATCTCATCGTGCACGGCTTGTCTGTGACGCTGCATCATTTCCAGCCGGCGTTCAAGGGTGGAATCTCCTTCAACGATCCATTCCATATATTGCTTAATCTTGCTTATGGGCATGTGCGTGTTTTTCAAACAAATGACGGCTCCGAGAAGCGCAAGCTGACGCTCCGAAAACAACCGCCTCCCCGCTTGATCGCGCTCGATGAGCGGCAGCAATCCTTTTTTTTCGTAGTAACGGATGGTGGATTCGGGAATGCCGTATACGGCCGCAGCTTCGCTGATGGAACTATATTTCATCTGGAGACCTCCAAAATCGGATCTTGCCTTGTCGGCAGGAATAGAATACGACTTAAACCATGGTTTAAGTCAACAGGTCCATCCAAAAAAATTCGGGGCACGACACGCCGGAGATTCGTAAGCGCCCGCGCAGCTTTGCATATATTCCGAGGAGAAGGGGGGGCGACCGGCCCTTTAAAATTGACCGTAGACGTTTGCGTATATAGGCACTAGACTAGGGTGATGTACAGATTTGGCATAATAGGAGTATTTGAATAACATGACAACTTCGGATCGTCTTCCCTCCTGGAAGAAACTCAGCCTCTTCGCCGTAACCTGGCCCATCTTCGTCGATTCCGTCCTTCGGATGCTGCTGGGAGCGGTGGACGTGTTCATGCTGAGCCGGATTTCGGATACGGCGACCGGCGCGGTGGGGCTGGCCAACGAAATCATCTTCTTCTGCATCCTGATGTTCGGTTTCGTCGGAATCGGAACCAGCGTCGTGGTTTCCCAATATATCGGCGCCGGAAGGGGCCAGGAAGCGAGCCGGATCTCGGCGCTGGCCGTCTCGATCAATCTCGCGTTCGGGATTCTCGTCAGCGTCGCGCTGGTCGGGTTCGGGGAGCCGCTCATGCGGCTGATGAACTTAAGTCCCGAGCAAATCGGGATTGCCGGCCGTTATTTGAAGATCATCGGCGGGTTTATTTGGATCGAGGCGCTCTCTTACGCGGTTTCGTCGATTATCCGGGCGGGCGGGCACACGAAGAGCGTGATGTACGTGACGCTGGGCGTCAACGTGATCCATATGACGGGCAACTATTTGCTCATTTTCGGCTTCCCGGAATGGGGGGTGACGGGAGCGGCCGTGTCCACGGTCGTCAGCCGTTTGCTCGGGATCGTCGTGCTGTTCGCGATTTTGTATCGCCGCATTCCCTCGCCGATCCGGCTGAAGGATTACGTCACCTGGAACGGTTCCTACGTGAAGAAAATATTGAGCGTCGGTTTGCCGGCCGCGGGCGAGCATCTGTCCTGGCAATCGCAATATCTCACGGTCGTCAGTTTCGTCAACATGATCGGCGTCACGGCGCTCAACACCCACGTTTACGTGATGAACGTCTCGAATTATTTCATGGCGCTGGCGATGGCAATCGGCAACGGCACGGAGATCATCGTCGGCCAAATGGTCGGCGCGGGGGAAATGGACGCGGCATACAAGAGGCTGCTCCGAAGCGTCAAAATCAGCTTCGGCTTGACGTTCGCCGTCGTGGCTGCGGCCTCGCTATTCCGACATCAGATCATCGGCCTATTCACGGAGAATCCGGAGATCATCGCCGTCGGCGCCGGTATCTTCCTGGTTTCCATCGTGCTGGAGCCGGGACGGACGTTCAACATGGTCATCATCAATTCGCTGCGCGCCGCGGGGGATGCGCGTTTTCCCGTCCTGATGGGCGTATTCTCGATGTGGGGGGTATCGGTGCCGCTCTCGTATTTGCTGGGCGTTCATCTCGGGATCGGGTTGCTGGGCGTATGGATCGCGTTCGCGCTGGACGAATGGCTGCGCGGGGTCCTGATGCTGCTGCGTTGGAGAAGCCGGGTGTGGGAGAAAAAGGCGCTGGTCAAGCCGGCTTCCGCTTCGGATACGGGAATGGCGATCTAATAGAATCCGCACCGCGATCAGGGCACCCGTCAGGGTGCTCTTTCGATTTTGGTCTATACGGAGTACAGGCAAAGCGATATACTGAGGAAAGAGATGGTAGTTCGATATAACTAGCAAATGGTACTTTGTGCTTACTAGAGGAGTGTTGACAGCATGACCACTAGTACTCGGATCAATTTGTTGATTCCCTATCTGGACGGCGAATATTATGGAACGATTTTTACCATCCTGCACAGCGAAGCGAACAAAAGAGGCGCTGCGCTGATCGCGATATTGGCGAATGCCGGCGTGGAAAATCCGACTTCCTTCCACTATCACGTCGGGGCGGAGTCGGCGGACGGCTGGCTGATCATGATGAACCCTCAGTCCGTTCTGCCGGCCAACCTTGGCTTTCTTCGAACCATAGCATCGACCGGGAAGCCGATCGTGACGATCGGTTACCGGGAGCAAGCCATTGCCTCTCACTCGATCGTGATCGATAACCGGCAAGCAACCAAGGAAGCCGTCCTTCACTTGATCCGGGAGCATGGACATCGGCGGATCGCTTTCGTCGGGAGCATGGAACACGTGGATCTCGTGGAACGGTTCGAAGGATACAAAGAGGCTTTATTTGAAAGCGGTATCATATACGACGAAACGCTTTATTATCGGACCTCCGACTCGATCCGGCTCGGGGGGACGGCGGCCGCGAAATCCATGCTGGCGAAGGGGATCGATTTTACGGCCGTATTCGCTTCCACCGATTTAAACGCCATTGGGATGATCGAAACGTTGCAACAAGCCGGTTATCGGATCCCCGAAGATATCGCGGTGGTCGGATTCGATGACCTGCCGTCGGCCGAGGCTTTCCATCCTCCCTTGACGACGGTTCGCCAATCGTTCTCGAGTTTCGCGGAGGCCGGCTTCGAGCTTCTCTATCAGCAGATTATGGGGAAGAAGCCGCGCGAGTCCGTCACGTACTTGCCCACGGAGTTCATCGTTCGCGCCTCCTGCGGCTGCCCTTATCGAACCCAAGGGCAACCGATAACGGAAATCCATAATAAACTGGCCAAGGCCCAAACGAACATCGATCTCATCGTTCAGCGCCACTATCAGCTGGCATCCAACTGGGTAGCGGCAACCCGTAAAGACAAATTCCATCTCTCGAATATGTTCCGGGAGGTCAGCAAGTGGGGGTGTCTGGCTTTATGGGATCCAAGCGAGAAAGAGCATAAGCATCTGATCATCAAGCAAGCGTTCAGCAATGACGGCGATCCCGTTCCTCCGATCGGATACAGAATCCCGATGGAACGGTTCCCGCCTGCCGAGTGGATCCCCAAGATGGAGGATCATGAATACGTCCGTATCCAAGCGATCCGTACGGATAAAGAAGACTTGGGATTCGTGATGATCGTGGCCCCGATCGACAAGCTGGTCTTAATCTCCGGCGCGGACATTAACCGGATCAGCTTTCTCATCACCGTGGCGGCACTCGAGCGGGACCGCTTGTTCCATCAAGTGCAATCCATCGCGGAGCAGCTGGAGATCGTCTCCCGGACGACGAACGACGGCATATGGGATTGGGATCTCGCCGCCGGCCGCATCCATTGGAACATTCGCAGCCACGACATGCTGAACTCGATCGGCGAGACGTTGACGGGCGAGCCGGAGGCTTTTTTCCGCCTCATTCATCCCGAGGATTACGACGCCGTCATGGACAAGTTCCGCGACCATCTGGAGAACGGGGCTTCTCTGAAATTGGAGTTTCGGATCCGGGGGAGGCATGAAGGGCAACAGCTGTGGGTATTCGCGGCAGGCGACTCCATTCGCGACGAGAACGGCAGGAGCGTCCGGATCATCGGCTCCCTCACCAATATCACGGAGAAGAAGCTCGCGGAGAAACAGATCACCCATCTCGCCTTTCATGACGTACTGACGGGGCTCCCGAACCGGAAGTTATTCCAGGACCGCTTCCACTTATGCAAGGAACAAGCGAACCGTTACGGCTATAAGCTGGGCGTCCTGCTGATCGACCTGGACCGGTTCAAGGTCATTAACGATACGATGGGCCATCAAGCGGGGGATGAACTTCTAAAACAAGTTGCTGATATGCTGGACGGCGTCGTCCGTTCTTCCGATTCCGTCGCGAGGGGGGGATCCGAACGATCGACGGTCGCCAGATTCGGGGGCGACGAGTTCATCGTCTTGTTGACCCATATCCACCACGCGGCGGACTTGCAGCGAATCGGGGACCGGATCATACGGAAGTTTAAAGAACCCTTCCTCATCCAAGGGATCGAGATGTTCACCACGGCAAGCATGGGAATCAGCATGTATCCGGACGATGCGGATCAATTGGATGCCTTGATCCGAAGCGCGGATATCGCCATGTACAAGGCCAAGGAAAACGGCAAAAACAGGAGCGAATTGTACAACAGCCATACGCATTCCCTGACGATAGAGCGCTTCTCGATGGAGAACCAGCTCAGAAAAGGATTGGAGCGCCGGGAATTCGTTCTTCATTATCAACCGCAGGTGAAATTGAACGAAGACAAGATCTACGGAGTCGAGGCATTAATCCGTTGGAACTCTTCGGATCGCGGATGGATCTATCCGACGGAGTTCATCCCTCTGGCCGAGGAAACCGGATGGATTACGGAAATCGGCCAATGGGTGTTGCGGGAAGCCTGCAGCCAAATGAAAAGCTGGATCGATCAGGGACTTCCCGGAATGGTCATGTCCGTGAATATTTCGGCTAGCCAGCTTCACCAGAAAGATTTCGTGGACTTGGTGAAGACGGCGCTTGCGGAAACCCGCCTGCCGCCCGGTCTGCTGTGCCTCGAAATCACGGAGAGCACCGCCATCAAAAATCTGGAGGTCAGCAGCGACAAGCTGCGCGAGCTGAGCGAGTTCGGCGTGCGCATCGCCATCGACGACTTCGGCACCGGCTATTCTTCCTTGTCGATGCTCAAGCATTTGCCCATCCAAAACGTGAAAATCGACCGTTCGTTCATTTGCGACATGGTGAACGACGCGGATGACGGGGCGATCGTAAGGGCCGTGATCGCGATGGCGCACAGCTTGGGGTTGTGGGTGACGGCCGAAGGCGTCGAAACGGAAGACCAAATCCGGATTCTGTCGGAAGAGAAGTGCAATGCCATTCAAGGCTTTATCGTAAGCCGGCCTCTTCCCGCGGAAGAGTGTCTCCTCCATATCCGGAACTATAACGGTCGATGACGCGAAACATGCGGCAGGGGCTGTCCCTATCGGTCGGAAATGACCGGAGGGTCAGCCCCTTGATCGTAGGCGGCTAGGTTAATCCAGCAGCGCCCGGAGAAAAATCGAGCGCGTTCCGTTCATGGCTTTCAGATCCTCCCTGCTGACCGCAAGCTGATCCGCTTCTCCTCCATCGGTGACGTTCGCCGCCTTCCGGATTTCTTCCGCCGTTTTGGCATCGAACTCGGTCGGCAAGACGAGGCGCGGTTTCAAGGCGTTCAGGATCATGATGGACGCTTCTTTCTTGACATGCCATGCGGGAGCGTCTTTGAACGCCAAGAGGGCGATATCGATCGCGCCGAGCTGTTTCAGCTGGTCTTCGGTCAACCGTTCTTGATCCAATCCGGCGAAGTAAGCAATTCGCAGACCGTCGACTTCATAGACATAGATGACGTCCGTCGGCGCGTTCGCATCGATCGGATCTCCCGTATGGGAAGCCGCGATCCCCGTTACCTTGACGTCCTTGACCGCGAAGCTCTCGGGTTTCATCTCGGATACCCGGGCGTCGGGATTGTATTGAAGGAAATACGAATCCTTATGATCGTGATTGACGAAGGTCGACGTAATGATATCCGCCTTGATGAATCCGTGCGTGAACGGAATCGTGTTCGGATCGGCCACGACGACGGTGCCTTTCGAGGAGACGACGGCGAAGGAGATGTGTTTGCCGAACTTGGTCCCCAAGCTCTTGATCAACGTTTTGCCCGTGTCGTTCTTCAGCGTCTCCGTATCCCGCTTGGCGTCGGGTTCCTCCGATTCCGAAGCTGCGGCGGCCGACGCGGAAGAAGCGGCGGTTGCGGCCGGCGAGGACGCCGCGCCGGATGGAGAGGCGGCGGTCGAAGGTTCGGCCGGGTTGGAACATGCTTGCAGTGCGACTAGGACAGCGGCGGCCAGGACGCCGGCGGCCAGAAGAGAAACGCGATTGCGGCTCATGCGAAATCCCCCTTTTGGGTTGCGATCGGAACATTTAAAATAGTATCAACGTCTACGTCCGGATCCCATTGCAAATCGAAAAGAATGGTTGACGGATCGACAATTTCGTTACGGACAAGGGTGGCTTCCGCATGGAGATGAGTACGATCGGGACCCGTTTTTATCCGCAATTCCGGCTGGATATGGTTTACGCCGGGCGCGGCAATATGGAAGAGGTCGGCGGCTACGGAAACCGGTATCGATTGCTGCTGATCCAATCGGGCGCCGGAGTCGTACGCGTGAACGATCGCCGGTTTCCGCTGCAACCCCAGGCGGTCTATTGTTTCCGCGAGCGGGAAGACGTCGAGCTGCTGGACGGAACCGGGATATCGGCGCTGTCCCTCTATTTCCATCCGAACGTGATCAATCGGAAGCTGACGTTTGACCGTTCCGGCGGCGGGGACCTGTCCTTGACGGACGGACAGGATCAATGGTGCTTGAAGCCTTTCGACGAGCGGACGGAGGCTTACTACGGATGCATCCCGCTAGATCCGGCCTTATCGCGGCATGCGGAGAGAATTCTGGAGGACATCGGCTTCAATCTGCAGCATCAGCCGGACAACAGCTGGCCCTGCCGAAGCCGTTCCCTCCTGCTGGAGCTGTTGTTCCTGGTCGGAAGGGCGTATCAGCGCGGGGAGACGGGACCGCAGGGCATTCCCGACGCTGCGGCGGACGGGATGGAAGACGTGCTGCTGTATTTGCATGTTCATTATGGATCAAAGCTCAAGCTGGAGGACATCGCTCGCAAATTCAATACGAACAAAACGACGCTGAACCAGAAATTCAAAGCGTACACGGGCTATTCGATCGTGGCGTATCTCAACGGGTTCCGGATGCAGATGGCCAGCTCCATGCTCCGCAATACGACGTTGTCGAGGGACGAGATCGCGAGCAGGGTCGGATTCAAGGATTCGGCGCATTTCAACCGGAGCTTCAGCAAGCATATCGGCTATTCGCCCAGCGCGTACCGTTCGGAATTTTGCTGGATGTTGAAGTAGGAGGAACGGTTGTTTATGTCTAGGAGGAATGATTTGAGGGCACCTGTGGATTTGGCGGTTGCCAACAACCGGATTTGGTGTGCGATCGTATGCGATTCGCACGGAATCGCCCATGATTCGAACGAACGCGTATGGGGTGCGTTATCGAAGGCGCCTCCCTATTATCCCGATGCCATTACGATCCATCCGGACGTTACGTTAAGAGATGTAGAAGATTTCATGGAAAACAGGGAATTCGCAAGCATGAAAGACAGTTACGCCAATCTGGACCTGTCATCGCGCGGGTTCAACGTGTTATTCGAGGCAGAGTGGATTTACCATGCACCCGCGATTGGCATGGAGCCTGCTGAATCTTCATGGCAATGGCACGCGGTTGCTTCGGAAGAGGATCTGCTTCCATGGTCGGTCGCGAACGGGACGGAGACGGTGATCCGAACCGATCTATTGCGCCGAAATGACGTGAAAATCTACATGCGCGAAGAAGCAGACGGCTTGTCCGGGTTTATCGCGAGCTTGGGCGGGAATGCGATCGGGATTTCCAACGTCTTCTCGACCGGGAGGACAAACGAAAGCATCTGGACGGACATCGTGAGCATCGTTTCGAAACAGTTTCCCGGGATCCCGATGGTCGGCTATGAACGGGACGACGATCTCGCGGCGGCGCTTGCGTCCGGTTGGACGTCGATCGGTCCGCTCCGGGTCTGGGTTCGCTAACGGGCAAGCTCGCACGATTAATGTTCGCAATACGTGCTACGTTACTTTAGACGCCAATCGCCCCGTCATTATGACGGGGGTTGGCGTTTTTTATCGAAGAATCGCCGCGATTCGACAAAACTTCTGCACGAATCGTGTAGTATAATAAGAGAAATTTAACCAGAACCTAGGAGGCCGCTGCATGCCGCAAGAGGTCATGAAGCCGATGGGAATCGGCAGAATGCTCGATTTAACTTTTCGATTGTATCGCAAGCATTTCTCGAAGCTGGTGCTGATCCTCCTGATCTGCTATGGTCCGTTCTACCTGGTGCAGGCGATGACGCAGGACCAAACGTCGGTACAATCGATCTTGGACATCCAAGGAATCGTGAATGATTCCTCCGGCGGCGCCGAGCCGATCATCTCCGAGGACAACGGCGGATATCAATGGGCCGTGGTCCTCACGGGTCTCCTATTTCTCGTCTTGACGCCGGTCGTATTGGCTTCGGTCGTGTTCCTCGTGCACGGCGTCCTGCAAGGCGAGGAGGCCCCGTCCGCGCTCCGGCTGCTTCGTCAGTCGTTGAAACGGTTCTGGGGGCTGCTCGGCAGTTCGATCGTATTCGGTTTGATTGTGCTCGGTCTGTTCTTGGTCGTCGTGATCGTGTTTACGATCGTCGGGGCGATCAGCAGCGTGAGCATTTTCGGAATGGGCGGCGGTTCGGCGGCGTCGGGCGCGTTCGCCGTCATCCTGATCGCCTTGCTCGTCATCGGAATCGTGCTGGGACTCTACTATTTCGTTTTCCGCTTCATGTATTACCTCCCGTTCGTGGCGTTCAAGGAAGCGTCGGTCGGCATCGGTAGCAGCTGGAGCTTGACGCGCAGAAGCTTCTGGAGGATGTTCGTGATGTTCTTCGTGCTGTTGCTGCTGATCTATCTGTTTAATCTCGTAGTCGTATCGCTTCTTCTGGTCGTGCCGATGAACAGCGTCCTCTTCGTCTTGCTGCAGGTGATCGTCACGTTGATCTCCGCGCCGATCGCGATCGTCGCCTACGCGGTCGGCTATCACGATCTGAAGGTACGCGACGGAATGGGATTGGAGCAGATGATCGGCCGGATCGCGCCGGGTCCGTCGGCAACCGAGCCGCAAGCCGAACAGCCGTGATGGCCGAACGGTCCGATTTCCTGGAGGACAAACGAAGGCTCGGCGAAATCCTGAGCCGGGACGAATATACGGCCTATCTGCAGGATCATGGAGGCCATGCCCGCCCGCATGCGAGCGTGTGGACGTGGCTGTGGGACAAGGCGGCCGGACTTTTTCCTTCCGCCCGATGGCCGGAGGGAGCGGCGAGCGCCGCGACGTACGCGCTGCTGGGCGCGGTGCTGATTGCGCTGTGCGGGGCGATTTATTGGTTTTCCCGGCAAGTCGCGTTCCAACGGGAAGCGAAGCGGCGCAAGGCGCTCGTCGGGCCGTCGGAGATCGCGATGACGTACGAGCAGTATGCGGCGATGGCGAAGCAAGCGAAATCGGAGGGACGGATCCGGGAGAGCATCCGTTGCTCGTTCCTGTCGCTGCTGTTCTTGATGGAGCACGAAGGTTGGATCCGGATCGAGAACTGGAAGACGGACTGGGATTACCGGGACGAGTTGGAACGGAACCGCGCGAATGCGGTTCCGCTGTTTCAGCGGAACGCCGTGCTGTTCGAGCGGGTTTGGTATGGCAACGAGCCCGCGGACGAGGACAGCTTTCTGGCGATTCAACGCGATATCGACGCTTTGGCCGCCGTAAGGGAGGCGAGATAGGATGGCGCCGATCCTTCGCTTGCTGAACGGAAACAAACATGCGATCGGGCTGGCGGTCTGCGTTGTGCTCTTCGTTGCGCTGGGACTGACGATGGTGAAGCCGGAGCCGGAACGGATGCCGCCTTACGTGTCGTTCTCCGCCGACGTCGACGGGACGAAAGGCGTCGCCGAGCTGCTTGGGGAGAAGGCGGCGCCGGTCCAAACATGGAGACGCCCGTGGCGAGAGCTGCCCGCGGGGACCGGACACGCGCTGCTGGCGGTCGAGCCGGGCGTCGCGGACGAGGGCGAGTGGACGAACCTGCTCGAGTGGGTGGAGCGGGGCAACGAGCTGCTTCTCTTCAGCCGGGTGATGGGCGAAGGAGAAGCCTTCCGGACGGAAGGGTCGTCCGCCAAGCCCGGAGTCGCCGTCGTCACGCGGGAGGATGGGGCAGAGGCTGCCGAATACCGGGCGGAAGTCGGGACGGAGCAGCGGATCGTGCCGGAAGACGGCGTGATCGAACTCATCCGCGACGCGAACGGGATCATCGCGGCGCGTAAAACGATCGGCAACGGTACGGTCATCGCGGCGGTAACGCCCGAATGGCTGACGAACGAGAACGTGCTGAGATACGATCATTTCGATCTCGTGTGGCCTTGGCTGGCCGATGACGGCAGCCGCGCCGCCCTGTGGGTGGATGAGTACCATCATGGTTACGAGGATGCGAGAGGGTTCCTGGCCGTTTTCCCGGCCTGGCTGACCGCTTCATGCGCCGCGCTGGCCGTCGCTCTGCTCTTGTGGCTGTGGCAGCGCGGCAAGCGCTTCGGCCCTGCGTATACGCCGCGGGCCTGGACGGTGCGCCGCGGCGACGAGACGCTGCGTGCGGTTGCCGCTTGGTACGAGCGGCGGGGCTTCCGCAACGAAGCACTCGCGCACCAGGCGCGCGCCCTGCGCCGGCTGCTGCTAACGCGCTGGGGGCTGCGGCCTGAAGCGTCGCCGGAGGAAGCGGCGATGGCGGCACGAAGCCGCCTGAGCGAAACGCAGGCGGCCCGACTTACGCGTCTGCTGCGGCATGCGCAGGCGCTCGATCGCGGCGAAGCCGCACCGGGCGCGTTCGCGGAACGCGCCCGTGAGTATAGCGAGATGATCGCGCTGCTGGAGAAGGAGTGAGCGTTGTGAGCGCAAGTATGGAACGGCTGCTGGACGCGATGGAACAGCGGCTGTACGGACAGAAGACGAACATCCGGCTGATGGCGGCGGCCCTGCTCGCGGGTGGGCACGTGCTGCTGGAAGGCGTGCCGGGACTCGGCAAGACGAAAATGGCCCGAACGCTCGCGGCCCTGATGGGGGGCGAGTATCGCCGGATTCAATTTACGCCGGATTTGATGCCCAGCGATATTACGGGCAGCGTCATCTTCCACATGAAGGAGAGCGAATTCCAAACCGTCCGCGGTCCGGTGTTCGCCAACATCGTGCTGGCCGACGAGATCAACCGCTCCGGCCCGAAAACCCAAGCGGCGCTGCTGGAAGCGATGGAGGAGCGTCAGGTCACGATCAACGGAACGACGCACCGGCTGCCGGAGCCGTTCCTTGTCGTAGCCACGCAAAATCCGCTCGAATACGAAGGCACGTATCCGTTGCCGGAAGCGCAGCTCGACCGGTTTCTGTTCAAGCTGACGCTCGATTATCCCGGCGAAGAGCAAGAACGGCAAATTTTGCGGGAGCACGTTCCCTTCGAGACGGAGCGGGAGCAAGCGGCCGTTCCGGCGCTGTCGCTCGAAGACATCCGGGAAGCCAAAGCGCGCGCGGCGGAAGTCGTCGCCAGCGATTCGATCATCGCTTACATTACGGCGGTGATCCGCAAAACCCGCGAATCCAAGCGGTTGCAGCTTGGAGCAAGCCCGCGCGCCGGGATCGCCGTCCTGAACGCAAGCAAAGCTTGGGCAGCGCTCGAAGGAAGAAACTACGTGACGCCGGACGACGTCAAGCTGGTTGCGCGCCCCGCGCTTCGACATCGGCTGCTGCTGACGCCGCAAGCGGAACTGGAGGGTGGAAACGGTGACCACGTCGTCCAAGAAACGCTCGCAGCCGTTCCGGTTCCTCGGTAAGCGGCTCGGCGACGAGTCCGTCGTTCCGACCCGGCGCCTTGTCGTCCTTGCGACTGCCGGTTCCGTTCTGATCGGGGCGGCTTATGCGCTGGGTTACGGCGTCCGTGCGTCGTGGAGTTTTTATCTGCTTCTGGCGGCGTTTAGCGCCGTCGACTGGCTGCTGCTGCCTGCGCGCGGGCGCTTCTCTGCCAGGCGGACGCTGCCGGAGACGGCGGACGTGCGCCAGTCCTTCAAGGTCAGGCTCGAGCTGAACAACCGTAAGGCGGGCCTTCCCTTGCATGTCGAGCTGGCCGACGACATTCCGATTGCTTTCACGGCGTATCGAACGCAGCGGGAGGAGGAGCAGGATATTCGGATTCCGCCAACCGTGCTTCGTGGACGAATGGAGGACGGCGCTGCCTGCTTCGAATACGAAACGGCGGGCCAGGAGCGGGGGTGCTATACGTTCGGAAGCATCATGCTTCGCTATTGGGGCGGAATCGGGCTGTGGAAGAAGCAGACGAGGCTGACCTGTCCCGGCGAAGTTCGAATCGTCCCCGATCTATCGCGGGTGCGCGGCGTTCTGGCTTCGGCGCAAGACTCGCTGGTGCTCGACGGAAGCAAGCTGGCGAAGCCGCACCTGGCCGGTTCGGACTTCGACTCGATCCGCAACTTCGCCCAGGGAGACGATCCGCGCAGGGTGAACTGGCGGGCGACGGCCCGAAGCGGGAAACTGATGACGAACATTCTCCGTCCCGAAAAAGGGAAGGTCGTCACGATATTGCTGGATTGCGGGAGGATGATGGGGGTCGAGCTCGAGCACCAGACGAAGCTGGACCGTACGCTGGAAGCCGCGCTCGTGCTGGCGGCGGCCGCTTTGAAACAAGGGGATTCCGTCGCGTTGCTCGCCTTCTCCGACCGAATCAAGACGTACGTCCCCCCGGGCCGGGGGCTTGCGCATCTGCATCAGCTCACGATGGCCGTTTACGACCTGAAATCGGATTTCGTCGAATCCGGGTTCGGCCTGGCTTTGTCCCATGTGTTGCGACAGATCAAGAAGCGTTCGTTCGTCGTGCTGTTTTCCGATATGGAAAGCTACTTGTACGATCAAGAGCTTCCCGTCTACGCGCGGCGGCTGCGCAAGAGCCATGTGCCGCTGCTCGTTTCTTTGAATGACCCGCTGCTGCACGAGTGGGCGCGCGCGGAGCCGGCGAATGAGCGGACCGCCTATATCCAGAGCCTGGCGCACAAGTTCCGCCTGGACCGCGGCGAATACGTCAGCCGCATGGCGGGTTCGGGCATTCGAGTCATGGACGTGCCGGCCGATCGGCTGGCGCTCAGTGCGGTCAATGAATACTTGAATTTGAAGGCGCGGAACGCCCTCTAATCGAACCATAGAAGCAATAGAGCGCGAGCAGAACCAGCGTCGCTCCGGCTACGGCGTACTTGACGCCGAGCGTCAGCTCGGAAGGCGTAACGTAGCCTTCGATGATGCCCGCGACGACGAGCAGCGGTATCGTGCCGAGCAGCAGTTGGACCGATTCCTTGGCAGCCTGAAGGAACTGGCGCTTGCGGGTGTAGGCGCCGGGAACGAAAAACCGATACCCCATGTACAGACCGGATCCGCCGGCAATGAAAATCGCCGCCAGCTCGATGACGCCGTGGGGCAAGATGTAGGCCCAGAAGACGTAACTCTTTCCGGCCTGCATGAAGACGGCGGCCAGCGCGCCGATGAGCAGGCCGTTATACGCAAGCAGATACAAGGTGCCGAATCCGAGCGTCACGCCGCTTACGAAGGCGAGCATGGCGACGCGGATGTTATTGATGAAGATTTCCGTCGAGACGAGAGGGCTGTGCAGATCGCCCCGCGGTTGGTCCGTGGCCGCGGGATCGATGGTGCCGGCGATGTGGGCGGGCAGCACCAGATGCATGTTGAGCGGATCCGCCCATACGGCCGCGAATCCGGCGATCATGCCGAGCAGAAACAGCGCCCCGGCTGCAAGAACGAACGGAAATCGTCGCCGGATCAGGGAAGGGAAGAGCACGCCGAAAAATTGCCGGACGCGGCTTGCCCCTTTCTCGTTTTGGCGGTACAGGACGTGATGCGCCCGGGCGACCAGATGGTTCAAGTACGTTGTCGTGGAGTCGCCGGGCCATTGCGTCCGCATCGCGGCCAGGTGCGCCGACGCGGATTTGTACAGCGCCGTCAAGCGGTCGATATCTTCCGCCCGAATCGGCCCGCGGACTTTGTCCAGCGCGCCCAGCAGGCGCTCCAGCTCGGACCAATCGTCTTTATATCGCTTGATTCGCTGCGCGGGATCCATCGCTACGACCTCCTGTTTGTTCAACATACTACCATAAGTTGCCGGAAACGAGGAGCTTAAGATGAATGTTTCGTGGGAGAAAGAAGTGTCCGTCGTCACCCCCGAGCAAGTCGAGCTGCAATTCCCGACGGCGGGGGTCGGAATGCGCGCCGTCGCGCAATTGATCGACACGCTGATACTGGGCGTGTTTTATATCGCGCTGGGGATCGCCTCCGTTCTCATCGGGGGCAGCGACTATGCGCAAGCGGCGCTTCTTATCGTCGGAGCGGTTGTCGGCGCGGGATATTACGTTTCCCTTGAATATTTCATGGGCGGCCAGACGCTCGGCAAGCGGGCGGTCCATATCCGCGTCGTCCAGGCGGACGGCCGGAACGCCGGACTGTTCGCGGTCCTCATTCGGAATCTGTTCCGCTTGCTCGATATGCTGCCGATCGGGTACTTCCTTGGCATGATCGTCGTGCTGTGCAGCTCCAGGGACCGAAGGATCGGGGATATGGTGGCGGGAACGATCGTCGTCGTCGAGAAGGAGAAGGAGCGGCTGAAGCTTCGCAAGAAGATCGACAAACGCATAGAGGAATGGCGAATGTCGTTGCCCCGCATGGAATTGGACGCGGAGAGCCGCCAAGCGATCGCTTATTCGGACTGGGAGCTGCTGGCCGCTTGGGCGGAGCGGCTGCCGTTCGTCCCGCGGGAGCGTCTCGCGGAACTCGCGCGGCCGATCGCTCGGCATTTCGCGGGCCGAGTCGGCCCCCGGCTCGCATCCATCGCGCCGAACGACACGGCGTTCCTGATCTGGCTGTACGAGCAGCTGCGCGACGAATGGGAAGTTTGATCCGGGGGCGGGACGAACCCTAAGTCAGCGGCGAAGAATCGGTGACATGCACGTCCGCCAGCACCGCCTGATCCTCGCCGGTGTACGCTTCGCGCAAGGCATCCTCCAACTCGTCGAGGTGCCGCACCTTGATGCCTTTAATCCCGAACGCGCGCGCCAGCAGGGAGAAGTCGGGGTTGGTGAGATCCACGCCATACGGCTGGATGCCGGCCTTGGCCATTTTGCTTTGTTCGGCGGCAAGCGTGCCGTTATTCGCGACGATGATTTTGATCGGCGTCTGATATTTCACGACCGTGGACAGCTCCATGGAGGTCATCAGGAAAGACCCGTCCCCCGCCAGCGCCGTGACTTCCTTGTTCGGGAAGTGCAATTTTGCCGATATGGCTCCGGGCAGCCCAAAGCCCATCGTGCGCCACTTTCCGGAGAAGAGGACCGACTGCCCCTGCGCGCGGAAGATCCGGTTAAACCAGATCGTATGGTCTCCGGTGTCCAGGGCGATGATTCCGTCGGGCGCGACGTACGTTTCCAAAGCGGCCATGAGCGCTTGCGGCGTGATGGTCCGGCCGCCGGGCCGGCGTTCCCGGTCCAGCCTGCGCATCAGGGCGGATTTGGTTTCCTTCACCTGGTTCAGCCATTCCGAACGATAGGTATGGGTGATTTTCGGAATCAGCAGACGGACAACCTCCGCGGCATCCCCGACGAGTCCGAACGTAATATCCTGCTGGGATTCGATGCTGCCGGGCGCCGTGTCGATCTTGATCACTCGCGTCTCTCGTGGCACATACGTGTCCGGATACCAATTCGCTCCGATGATCAGCAGGCAATCGGACAGCTTCAGAAGCTCGGCGCTTTCTTCGGTTCCCCCCACCCCGATTCCTCCGATATGCAATTCGTGATCCGCGGGGATCGTCCCCTTCGCCCCCAACGTTTCGATAATGCCCGCGCTTAATTTCTCGGCCAGTTCCCGGATCGGAACCGCCGCGTTTCTGGACCCTTGTCCGATGTAGACCATCGGTTTCCGGGCGGCATTTAACGCGTCTATGCAGAGGTCCATCTGAGACAGGTTTACCGGATAGGCGTGTTGCAGCAAGCCCGTAGGAGCACGCGCGGACCCATGGCAGGGGAGAGCCAGCACGTCTTTGGGGACGCTGATGTGGGCGACCCCTTGTTTCCGGATGGCTTCGATGATCGCTCGGTTCAGGACGGTGAGTGCGGCATCCGGATGCAATAGGGAAGCGGAAAATACGGCCAACGGACTGATCAGCTGCTGCTGCTCGACGTATTGTTTGGCTTCGGTGCCGACTTGGTCGGTTTTTACCTGGCCCGTAACGACCAGCATGGGAACCCGATCCGCCGCCGCATCGGCAACGCCGTTCAGCATATTGGCCAGTCCCGGGCCGCTGGTGCCGATGCAGGCTCCGATGCGGGACGTGCATTTTCCTTCCGCCGAGGCCATGAAAGCCGCGGCCGATTCATGGCGCGCGGCGATATACCGGATGGCGTCCTGATGCTGAAGCGCATCGAGCAGCGGGATGATCGCGTCCCCCGCCACGCCGTAAATATTTCGAATCCCCCACAGGGACATTTGGGATAAAATCACGCCGGCTACACTCGGAGATTTCGATTTCATGCGAACCGCAGCTCCCGTTGGAAAGTGATGTGATGGTAATTTGCCCCAACGGAAGTCTTTGTCATTCAAGCGAAGACTTTGAGCTTGAACTATGCTTTTTTGCGGGAAGTCGTCCGGGGGTGCGAGGAGAATCCCAAGATCGAGGAGATCCGCATCTTGGACTTGTACGGGGAAGGGTTCAACCCGGTACTGGTTTTTAACGCGGAAAAACGCAGGAGAGACATGCACGCCGACCCGGATCTCGCGCGATACCGCGAACTCGTGACATGGGCGGATAAACTCGTCTTTATTTATCCGCTCTTCTGGGGGCGCCCGCCGGCGATGCTGCTCGGATTCATCGACCGGATGTTTGCCGCGGGATTCGCCTACAGGGACAAGGGCGGACTTTTCCCGGAGGGACTTCTGAAGGGGAAATCGGTCGTCTGCGTCTCCACCATGAAAGGTCCGGCCCGTTATCCGTTGCTGTGGCTTCATAACGCCCACAAGATCATAATGCGGAGGGCGCTGTTCCGTTTCGTGGGCATCAAGAAAGTGAAGTTCTTCGAGTTCGGCCGAATGGAAAGCCCGAAAGGCAGGCAAAAGGAAAAGCTGCGCAAGGTTTATCGTTATTTCAGAACGGTCGCGCGATAGCGCCGAGTCGGGAAACTAAACTTCGATGCTCAGTTCTTTCGTTACGCCGAGGCTTTCCGAATGGTTATTTTCGGCCAATACGAGCTTGATCGTATTTTTGCCTTTCGGCATCTCGGGAAGAAGATAGGGAGACTCGTCCTTGATCGGACCTACCAATACGCCGTTCAGGTAAAGATGGATATGTCCTTCGCCTTCTGCCGGAGCTCCCTCATAATGTTCGCTGGAGAGCTTTAAATTCGTGCTGACTTTCAAGTAGTAGCCGTCTTTCTCTTTGGAAACCTCCGCATCCAGCGTGTATTTCGTTTCGGATTTCGTAGCGGGGTTGTCGGCAACGGCTTTTTCCGTCGGGTCGGATAGATGATCATGGGGAGAAGAGGATGCGCTAGGGAGAGAACGGCCTGCCGAACTGGCTTTGTCGTTCGAGCATCCGGCTGCCATCACGCACGTTAACGACAGCGACAATAGAATCAAGAGCCTTTTCACGAAAACGGTCACCTCGTCTGGTATAATGGATTTCTGGAGGATTCCTCCTCTGCAACCATTCTACTCGCCGCATTATTTTGCTTACATACGCCCGTGAAAGCGTTTGCGTCCTCTCACTTAGCCGATGAAAGGATTGGCGATTTCGGTGATCGATCATATCGACATGGAGATTATCCGGTGTTTGCGAAATAATTCAAGATTGCAATGGAAACAAATCGGGGAGATCGTCCATATGTCCGGGGTGGCCGTAGCCAACCGCATTCAACGGTTAGAGAAGTTAGGCGTCATAGAGGGTTATACGGTCCGTTTAAACGAAAAATTGCTCGGCAACATCTACTGCGTATTCGTCACCGTGATGATCAAGGACTATAAGCATACGAAGTTCCAGCAATTCATCCGGGAACACGATGAAATCAAAGAGGCCCACCGCGTAAGCGGCGAACCTTGTTTTATTTTGAAAGTCGAAGTGCCCGACCACAACCGGCTCTCGCAATTTTTAGACGAGATTCTGGCCTACGGCTATTATAAAATCAATATTTCGATCGGCCAGTTTAAGTAACCCCCTCCTATGCCGTTCCTTCGGAAGCATTTTCGCTCTCGGCCTTGACACGGCGTTATGTTGTAACTATGATGGTTACATCGGTGGTGATCCTGTGAAGCAGATCAGTACGCGCTTTTCGATCGCGGTGCATACCTTGTCCCTCATCGCGGTGAGCCCGCAGGATTGCACCGGGGACTTTATCGCAGGCAGCGTGAATACGAATCCCGTGGTGATCCGGAGAATCATGGGCATGCTGAAAAAAGCGGGGTTGGTGGACGTACGCCCAGGCGTCGGAGGCGCAACCTTGCTTAAAGCTCCCGACGAAATCACGCTTCTTGACGTCTACCGCGCCGTGAACGCGACGGAGGAGAATCGACTCTTCCGCATTCACGAGAAGCCGAATCCGGCTTGTCTGGTTGGCCGGAATATCGAGCAAGTCCTCCAAACGGAATTGAGGGACGCCCAGTCCGAGATGGAACGGAGGCTGGCGCAAACGACATTAGGCCGGCTGATCGCCAAATTCGAATAAAAGCTCCCAAGAGAGCTTTTATTTATAAAATGGTTGTAACAATTGTGGTTATAACATGAACCATTACAATCAGTGGGAGGAAACAACAATGAAAATTTTAGTGACCGGCGCAACCGGGAAACTCGGATCTAAGGTCGTGAACGCGTTGTTGAAAACCGTTCCGGCGAACCGGCTGGCGGTCAGCGTCCGCCAGCCGGATAAAGCGGAAGGCTTCCGCGCAAGAGGCGTCGAGGTTCGGCAAGGAGATTTCGATCGTCCGGAAACTTTGGATTCCGCCTTTGCCGGGGTTGACCGGATTTTGATCATTTCCGCGGACGGGGACAACGAGACGCGGATTCGTCAGCATACGAACGCGGTAGAAGCCGCAGCCCGCGCGAAAGTCCGATTCATCGCGTATACGAGCATCGCGAATGCAAGCGAAAGCAAGAACCCGATGGCTCCGCCCCATCAAGCCGCGGAGAAGGCGATCTTGAAAACGGGTATCCCGTATGCTTTCCTCCGGAACAATTGGTACCTGGAAAACGAGATTCCCAGCATGCAAGGCGTACTTGCCGGAGCGCCTTGGGTGACGTCCGCGGGTTCCGGCAAGGTAGGTTGGGCGCTTCAGCAAGATTATGCGGATGCGGCGGCAGCCGTGCTTACCGGAAACGGACATGAAAACAAGACTTACGAGTTGTCCGGCAAGCTGCTTACCCAGGAGCAATTGGCGTCTGCGCTCGGCGCGGTTTTGAATCGGGAAGTCGAGGTGCGGCAAGTCGACGATGCCGCCTATGCCGAGATCATGAAGAACGCCGGCGTACCGGACTTCGTCATCCCGATTCTCGTCGCGATTCAAGCAGGGATCCGGGAAGGAACGCTGGAGGTTGAAAGCGCCGATTTCGAGAAGGTGCTCGGCCGGCCGCTCACTCCCCTTCACGAAGCGATAAAGCAACTCATCCAAGCCGACTCCTAAAACGATCGCGGGGGCACTCCAAGAGTGCCCCCGTTTTCGATTCCCGGCTCAATTCTGCAGCGCCACACGCCTGCGGGACTTCCCGGCCGGGAACAGCGAGAACTGGATCGCCAACATGGCAAGCGTGATCAGCATCATCCCGGCCACGAGCGCCGAGGAGCTGCCGCCCGTCGCGTCGTGCAGCAAACCGAGAGCCAGCGGGCCGATGGCGCCGATCACGTAACCGAAGGATTGCGTCATGGCCGACCAATTGGCCGCCTCCTGGGCGTTGCCGGTGGCCTCGATCGGCATCATCAGGTTCAGCGGGAACAGGATGCCGGGGCCGAAGCCGATCAGGATGACGGCGAGCCAAGGGACGAGCGACAGCTCGAGCATCGTGAAACCGACGAGCAGGAAGGCGGAACCGGTCAGCAGCCAGACGAAGCGCGACGGAACCCTCTTCAGCAGCATCGGGAGGAGCAGTCCGACCGGCACTTGGGTGATCGAGAACAAGGTGAGCATGCCCGCGGCATAAGCTTTGCCGAAGCCCATCTCCTGCACGATCGGCGGCAGCCAGGCCGTCAAGGAATAGAAGAGCATGGCAAGAGCGCCGAACGACATCGTCAGCAGCCAGGCTTTCCCGTTGCGCCACGCCGACTTCGAACCTGACGACGCGATGGCGGAGACGCTTTCCTGCCGCGAAGACGCCCGCTGGGCGGTCAAGCGCCAGAACGCGTAGGCGACGAGCGCGAGCAGAGACCAGACCGCCAAGGAATTTTGCCAAGCGTGCAGCCCGGCTTGCAGCGGAATGGACATTCCCGAGGCGGCCGTCGCCCCGATGGCGAGCGCCGCGGTATACAGGGAGATCATGGCCGGGACGCGGGTTGGAAAGCGGCTCTTGATAAAGCCGGAGAGCAGCGGGCCGACCGCCGCGATGCCGACGCCGGCCACGAACGCGGTGAGCAGCATCATGAGGCCGGAATGGGTCGCGATCCGCATCGCGTTGCCCAATCCGATTACGGCCAGCGACCAGCCGATGACGCGCTCGATGCCCAACCGGCGTCCGAGCCGAGCAGCCAGAGGCGAGAAGATCCCCATGCACAGGACGGGGATCGAGGTCAGCAGGCTGGCCGCGAAGGCGCTCATGCCAAGATCGCCGCGGATGGCTTGCAGAAGCGGGGACACGGAATTGATCGCGGGCCGCAAGTTCAAGGATGCCAGGAATAACGCGATACCCATGAAGAGGGAAGCGTGGTTTCGCATGATCATCTCTCCTCGCCGGTGGAATTGAACCCATCATATTCCATATGTGACCATTGATCAATTCAATGAAAACAATAATAATGATTTTTATAACAAATGATTAAGCGAGGAGAGCCACCCCGGATGGAAATTCGGCATTTGGAGTATTTCATCGCCGTCTGCGAGGAACTGCACTTCTCCCGGGCGGCCGACAAGCTAGGGATTTCCCAGCCGAATCTCAGCCTCCAGATCAAAGCGCTGGAGGAGGAAATCGGCGCTCCGTTATTCGACCGGATCGGGAAGCGGATCGTGAGGACGCTGGCGGGAGACGTGCTCTACAGGCACAGCCGCACTCTGCTGACCCATTTGCAGAATGCCTACGACGAGCTGGCCGAGCTGCGGCATCATGAAGGAGGGCGGCTGACGATCGGCGTGCTGCCTTCGGAGCTGGATTTTCGGCTGCCCCCGCTGTTCGTCGAGTTCCATCAGCGGTTTCCGAAGGTCGCCTTGCGGATGATATCCTCGATCGACATCGCGAAGCTGGTGCTCGATACGACGATCGACATCGGAATCGGGCTCGCCCCGCTGCCGGACGACCGCCTGACCGTGCTTCCGCTGCAACGGGAGGAATACGGCCTCGTCGTATCCGAACGGCATCCTCTCGCCCGCCGGGAATCGGTGTCGATCGCCGAGCTGAAGGACTTGCCGATCGTCCTCTATCCCTCGGATTTCTGGGGGAGAGGGCTGGTGAACGACGTGTGCCGGAAACACGGGTTCGAACTGAACGTGATCGTCGAAACGACCTCGAATCCGTCCCTGTTCCGGTTCGTCGCGGCGAATATCGGGGCCACCGTGCAGACCGTCCATCTGGTTCGGTCCGTCGGCGACCCGTCGCTTCGGTTCATTCCGATCCATGACGACCCCCCGTTCCGGCAGATGGGGATCCTCTACCGCTCCGACAAATACCTCATTCCCGCCGCGAGAACGTTCATCCAATCCGCCACGCAGCTCTTGTCCGCCGACCCGACCACCTAGCGGTTCCGGCTTTTGCGGCGCAACCGGAGGTTGCGAGGCCGCGCAACCAACGCGTTCTTTACAACCGCAAGCGGTTGATCCGATACTGACTCTATCCAAAAGGAAAGGCAGTTGACGCCATGGTATTCGGGGAGAAGTTGAAGGCGGAAAGAACGAAGATGGGCTGGTCGCAAGAAGAATTAGCCGGGAAGCTGTTCGTCAGCCGACAGTCGGTTTCCAAATGGGAGAACGGCCAGAACTACCCGAGCATCGAAATCCTGTTCAAAATCAGCGACCTCTTCGGCATTTCCCTCGATGAATTATTAAGAAGCGATGAGGAGTTGACGAAAAAGGTGATACAGGACAGCAGACGATTGGCTTATCCTCGGTTGAAATTTCTTTTCGACGTCATCTTTCTGCTTGGAGTCGCGCTCTTGGCGATGAAACTCGGCGTGCTTCTGTTGAACCGGACGACGTCGTTGGACGTTAATTTATACGGCGGAAAGTTTCTGTGGAATTTCGGACCGTTGATTCTGATGGTGGGCGCGGGGATCGGTTCCAACGTGCTCAAAGATCGATATCAAAAGGAGTAATCATTCTCATGAAACGACTCGTGCTCGGGGTACTCCTGTTCCTAACGGCGGGATGCAGCCACTTCTCCAACGTTTCCTCGCCCGAATCGCCGCCTGCAACCACCTCGACGCCGGCGGCGGAAACAACGACTCCGGCTGCCGTCGCGCCGGTCCGGGAATCCCCCGAGGTTGGCCGGACTCCCCAACCTCAAGTAAAAGAAATCGCCGATCAGTCCTTTGATACGACCTTGGATTCCTGGGGTAAAGTCCGCTTCGTGTCGGCCGAGCAAACGAATGAGGATGGGCGCACGGAACTGCTGCTTTCCTTGCAAGATTCGCATAAAAACGTTCTGTACACGTTTCCGAAACCGAAGCTTACGGAAGGGTGGCAATTGGATTCCGTCAAAGCGGTATCGTTTCAAGACGTGAATCAGGACGGCCGCAAAGACGTGCTCGTGCTGGCCGATTACTTTACCGGAGCGGGTGAGGAGGGGGTCGTGCCCTTTACGGCTGCGACGACATTCCTTCAGGGGAATCAAGAATTCATCTCCGATACGGAGTCGGATGACGACCTTTATTCCTCCGGCAATGTCTCGACGGTCAAAGACGTAACGGCTTACTACAAGGCGAAGTCTTTCCGAGTCCGATTATGCCGACAAGCGCTTGCCGCCGACATGACGGAGGAGGATATCGTCCACGCGTATTACGATGAGAGCGAAAAGCTGGGGTACGACGCCTCAGAAGCGGGGCAAGACGCGATGTTCGCTGAAATCGGGAGCTGCTTCGAACAGGAGACGGACCGGCTGCTGGCCCGGAACGGCGAATTGGATTCCAAAGCGACGGAAGTATAGAAGGTGCTAGCCGACGCCATTGGCCATCTTTCCACGATCGATTATATCCGCAATGGCGGCGGAACGATGTGGGGGCATAACGGAAACCGTGAGATCGGATGGTATCACTATTACGTGTACCGGTATGTGCAGATGAAGCTGGACGGCGCGGCAACCGCCCCGCAAGCATACGACCAGCTGGCCGAAAAACTGGATGCTCGGATGGCAGCCTTGAAGAAGCAGGGCGCACAAGGGATGGACGCGTTCGCCGAGCCTGAGGAAATCGAAAAGGCAGCGAAGGACTTGGAGGACGAATATGCAGGCTTAGCGGCTGATGTTCAAGCCTTCAAAAAACTAACCGATGAAAAGGACCAGGCTTGCGTCCTCTTATTGGATCGATTGACGCTGAGGGTGGCCGATTCCGTCGATTCTCCCAGGGATTGAGCCGATAAAGAGAAGCCAAAAACAGAACCGGCAAAATGCCGGTTCTGTTTTTGCAATCTCTATTGCACGCGCAAATGCGACGTGGTATGATAAATCAGTCTATCTTCATAAAAATGCCTGTGTGTAGCATCATAACAATTATCT
This sequence comes from Cohnella caldifontis, assembly GCF_029360585.1. Taxonomy (GTDB): domain Bacteria; phylum Bacillota; class Bacilli; order Paenibacillales; family Paenibacillaceae; genus Cohnella; species Cohnella caldifontis. The sequence continues at coordinate 76,913 of NZ_JAQZSJ010000003.1, forward strand.
TCACTATTATCTTATCACACGTGCAAGCGGATTGTCAAACATGATTTTGCTTCTGAATTCAGGTCCGAAAAAGGAGCGTGCCGGGTGAGATGTTGAACGCGAACGATTGGCAGCAGGAACGGGAGCGGTTGGCGAAGGTGACGGAAAGGCTCCGCTCGCAAATCGCCGAGCTGGAACCGGAGGTGTCCGGGCTCCGCGGCCAGGTGACCGAATTTCGCAAGCGGTTCTGGGAGGAAGTGACGGTCAACGCCAGCACGTTCGAAGATTTCGAAGAAACGTTCTACAGCATCAAACAGCAGGAAGCGCTGTTGTCCGAACGGGAACGCAGCCATCGGCAACGTCTGCAGCGTTATAAAAACATGAAACGGATGCTGCCGTCCCCCTACTTCGGGCGTATCGACTTCCGAGAGGATGGTCTGGGCTCCCGCGAGCAAATTTACATCGGAGTCTCGTCCTTGGTCGACGAGGACGGCATGGACTTTCTGGTGTACGACTGGCGGACTCCGATCGCCAGCATGTATTACGACTATTCCCCGGGGAAAGCCGATTATGATACGCCTGCCGGACGGATTTCGGGGGAGATGCTGCTGAAGCGGCAATACCAGATCCGGGAGGGCGAGCTCCGGAACGTATTCGATACGAGCGTGACGATCGGCGACGAATTGCTTCAGCAAGTGCTCGGAAAAGGCGCGGATTCGCAAATGAGGAGCATCGTGGCGACCATCCAGAAAGAGCAGAACGCCATCATTCGCGACGATAAGAGCCGGATGCTCGTCGTCCAAGGGGCGGCCGGCAGCGGCAAAACATCCGCGGCCTTGCAGCGGGCCGCGTACTTGCTGTATAAGCACCGCGAGCGTCTCAAGGCGGACCAGATCGTTCTGTTCTCCCCGAACCCGATGTTTAACAGCTACGTATCCACCGTCCTGCCCGAGCTCGGCGAGGAGAACATGCAGCAGACGACCTTTCAGGAGTATTTGTCGTATTGGCTGGGTTCCAAGCTGCGCCTGGAGGATCCGTTCGACCAGATCGAATACGTGCTGACGGCGGGAGCGGCGCCGGAGTATGAAGCCCGGTTGGCGGGGATTCGATATAAGGCGTCGGAAGCCTTCCTGCAAGCCCTCCAAAACTATGCGAAGCGGCTGGAGAAGAAGGGGATGAGGTTCCGCGCCATCCGTTTCCGGGACCGCGATTTGATTACCGCCGAGCAAATGGAATCGCGATTCTACGGCTTTGACCCGTCCATCTCCCTGGCCAATCGCGTCGGCTTGCTTCGCGAGTGGCTGCTCAAGGAACTGGCCGTGCTGGAGCGCCAAGAGCAAGAGGCGACCTGGGTACAAGACGAGCTTGATTATCTCGACAACGAGCAGTATGCCGAAGCTTACCGGGTTCTGCTCAAGAAATACCGGCGGGAAGAGGCGCTGTTCGATTTTACCCAACCTTATGTCGATGCGCTCGGAGAGTCCCCCGAGAACATGCTGGGGGAGGGGGAAGCGTTCGACTTCGCCGGGCAGGAAGAAGAGTTGCTGCGCCAGTTCATCGTCAAAGAGAGCTTCAAACCGCTCCGGCGGGACGTAAAGCGGCTCGCGTTCGTCGATGGGATCGGATTGTACGATCAACTGTTCGGGGATGCCGTCTCGTATCGGGAAATGACGGACGGAGCCGAAGTGCCCGAACGATGGCCGGAAATCTGCCGCCAGACGAAGGAGGCGCTGAGCAAGCTGGAACTGCTGTACGAGGATGCGACCCCGTTTTTGTTTCTTCAGGAACTATTCGAAGGCGCCCGGACGAACACGGTGGTGCGGCATGTATTCGTCGACGAAGGCCAAGATTATTCGCCGTTCCAGTACGCGTTCCTCAAGAAGCTGTTCCCCCGCGCCCGCATGACGGTGCTCGGCGATTTCAACCAGGCGATTTTCGTTCAAGCGACGAATTTGCGGGAAGCGGGTTCCCCGTTGCTTCGCCTTTACGGCGAAGACGAGACGAATTTGATCCGGTTGGTCCGCAGCTATCGTTCGACCCGCGAGATCGTGGAGTTCACGAAGCCGCTGCTGCCGGGCGGCGAGGAAATCGTCCCCTTCGACAGAAGCGGCGAAAAGCCGCTCCTCACGATGGCGGACAGCGTTGAACAAAGGGCGGCGCGGATCGTAGAGGATTTGGCGGCGCTCATGGCGGAAGGGATGGACTCGATCGCCGTCATAACGAAAACCGCGGCAGAAAGCCAGGAGGCTTACGAAACGTTGAAAGCCCAAGGCTTCGAGGGGTTGCGGCTGATCACGAAGGAGACGCTCGTCTTCGAGAAAGGAACGGTGGTGATCCCGGCCTATCTCGCCAAAGGCGTGGAATTCGATGCGGTGCTGATCTACGACGCGTCTTCCCTCGCGTACAACCGGGAAAGCGAGCGCAAGCTGTTTTACACGGCCTGCACGCGCGCCATGCATCGCCTTCGGCTCTACTCGGCCGGGGAATGGACGCCTTTCATGTCGGGGGTGGATTCCGGCTTATACAGGGTTAGGCCGTAAAATGAATTGAAAGCGAAGCGGATTTTGAAGTAAGGTGAGAGTAGGCAACGGAGAACGGTACCGATTTCGATCTCACTTTAGAGGAGTCTATTCCATGTATTTTTACTTCATTATCGCGGCTTCCATTGTCATCGACGTCGCGACGAAAACCGCGATCCGCGCGAATCTGGATCTTGGCGAGACAACGGAGCTTTGGGGCGTCGTGCCGCTGATCAACCTGGAGAATCACGGAACGTCCGGCAATCTGTTTCACGGATACGGAAGATGGCTCGCTTTGTTGGTCTTGATCCTTGCGGCCGTTGCGTTCTACCTGCGAAGCAAGGGCAAATTCCGGACGCCGCCCATGCAGGCGGGCTTGGCGCTTGTCATCGGAGGGGCGATCGGCAACGCGATCGATCGCGTCGTCTACAACCGGGTCACGGATTTCCTGCATTTCTCGGACCAGGCCACGATGAATTTCGCGGATATATGGGTCTACTCCGGCGTGATCGTTCTCGTCGTCGCGCAGATCGTTCAGGCATTCAAGCCGCCGTCGAAGGCGAGGAAGGGAGCGGACCTCACATGACGGAGCCTGCGATTCAACCGGCAGCGGCGTATGACGAGAAGAAAGAGAAGGCAAGGAAGTACAAAATTCTCAATCAGCTCGCCCGGAAAGGGCAGACGGTCCTCGTCGGCTCCTCGCTGATGGAGTTTTTCCCGATCCACGAGCTGATGCAGACGCTGGGGCACTCATCCTGCATCTATAACCGCGGGATCGCCGGCTATGTGACGACCGAGCTGTTGGCGTCGATGGAGGAATGCATTTTCGAGCTGGAGCCTTCCAAAATATTCATCAACATCGGCACCAACGACATCAGCGCGCCCGATTACCGGGTGGAGCGCCTGCTTGCGAATTACGACGAGATTTTGACCCGGATTGCCGAGCGGCTGCCGGAGTGCCGGGTGTTCGTCATGGCTTATTACCCCGTGAATGCCAAGGCGGTGTTTCCTTTCGTGGACCGGGCGGCCATGGAAGAGGTATTCCGGAGACGGACGAACGAGGCGATCCGGGAAGCGAACGAAGCGATCGAGCGGCTGGCATCCAAGCACGGCTATCCTTTCATTGACGTCAACGAGGGGCTCGTAGATTCGGAGGGGAATTTGAACGAAGAATTCGCCATCGACGGCATCCACATGTTCGCCAACGGGTACGCCGTGATTTTACGCAATTTGCTCGAATACCTGGAATCGGAGACGGGCGGATGAGGGATCGGAAGATCGAATGGGCGGCTTTTCAACGATCGCATGTCGAAGCGGCGGCAAAACTGACATCGGCCTTCAAAACCGCGGAACAGGCCGAACGGGCGATCGAGGGTGTATGGGAGCGGGAGAACGTCAGCGGGATCGCGGCTTTCCGCGATTCCGAGCTGGTCGGTTATCTGATCGGCAGGCTGGAGACGGATAAAGCCCGCGGGCGCCATACTTGGGTCGATTATGCCGGAGCCGCGATCGCGGCCGGAGAGAGCTCCGAGCTCTATCGGGAGATGTACGCGGCGATCGCCTCCGATTGGGTGGCGAACGGCTCGTTCCGGCATTACGTTCTCGTTCCGAGCGGCGACGAGGCGGCTGTCGACGGTTGGCTCCGGCTGGGGTTTGCCTATGAACAAGTCCACGCGGTTCAGACGATTCCCGCCGTTCAGCTGCCGGAATTTGCGGATCCTGCCGTTCGGATTCGGCTGGCCGGGCCGGAAGACGAGCCGGCGGTACGAAAAATTTCAACCTTGATCATGGAACATCAAGCGGGGGCTCCGGTATGGGCTCCGGCTTTCGGCGAGGATCGCGCGAAATTCCAGGAGGGGTACGTTCAACTGATCAAGGATCCTTCCGCTTATTTCTGGGTGGCCGCTCGAGAGGAAGAAATTTTAGGATTTCAGGCGTTTTACCCTCCTGACAACCTGGATATCGACAGGATGTTCCCCGGATCTTGCATCTGTCTTGGAGTCGGAGCGACCGTTCCGGAGGCGCGGGGACAAGGGATTGGGGCTGCCCTCGTCAAACACGGCTTGGACCGTGCGCGCAGAGAGGGATTTACGAACTGCATCGCGGATTGGAGAATGACGAATGTAGAGGCTTCGCGATTCTGGCCCAAGCAAGGATTCACGCCTTATGCGTATCGCCTCGTTCGGTACGTCGATCCCCGGATTGCCTGGGCAGACGGGAAAGCATGAAAAAAGCGGTTGAGCAGATTTCCTGCCCAACCGCTTTTGCGTCTTTATGGCCGTGCTGCGGACTGGAGATAGGCCAGATCGTTCAGAAGGAGGTCGGCAAACGCGGCGTCGATATGCTTGCCGGCTGCTTTGTCGATTTGTTTTTCGAGCTCCTCCAGCTTCTTCGCCGCGTTTTGATCCTTATCGGCCTTTTGAATCTCCTTCACTTTGGCGATCAGGCTCTGGGCCGTACCGTGATTCGCGAACCAGCCCTTGCTCTCGCCGAGGCTGATCAATCCGGCGAAGTGATCGATATCCATGGCCGACGTAAGCGTGATCGATACGACGGCCTGATTGCCGGCGTTGTCCGCGGCCGTAACCTGGAGCGTGTGAGCCCCGGCGGACATGGCAAGCGGAGAGTTTGACTCGACGGACGCGATCGCTGCGCCGTCCAGCGCATAACGGACGGATTTCACTCCGCTCAAGCCATCCGCGGCCGAGACCGTAAGGTTAACGGAGGAATCCGTCTGGTAGAAGCTCGCGGTGCCTTCATAGGAGACGACCGGCGCCGTTTTGTCGATCCAGATCCACAGGCTTTGCGGAGCTTCGGCGTTGCCGGCGTTATCCTTGGAGTAGAACTCGACGAGATGCTTTCCTTCGGACGAGACGGTTACCGGTCCTTGCGCGGCCGTCCATGCTCCGCCGTTCAAGCGATATAACGTGCTTGCGATGCCGGAGCCGTCGGTTTCGTCTTGGGCCGTAAACGTCAACGTTACATCCTGGGTATTGTAATGGCCTTCGCCCGTCAGGCCGTCCGCGAGCCAGGCGGTGGTCGGCGGCGTGACATCCGCAAGCGCGACGCCGCTCATGGCCAACGGCTTCAACTGGTACGTTCCGTTGAAGATCGAGGAAATGCCCGTGACGTGCACGAGGCTGCCAGCCGGGAACTTCGCTTGGAAGTCGGCGTAGCGGATGCCGGTGCGGCCGTCGACTCGTACGTGCGTGGAATTCGACCCGTTCACGGCGTCGAACTCGAAGGATCCCGCGGGCGTTGCCGTTTTGTAATTTTGAATGGTGACATTTTCGAGCTTCACGAGCTGACCTTGGTTGCCGTCATTCAGCTCCGATTGGACGATGGCGGGCGGAAGATCGGCGGTACCGATCTTCTTGAGCACGACCGGATCCGACAATTCGAGCTCCGTATTGTAGACGGTCTTCTTCGCGCTGATCGAGACCCGATCGCCGGCGTGGAAACCAGCGGCCGTCTGGTACACGTAAATGCCGGCCGTATCGTCCTGCAGGTAGAAGCCCTGACCGCCGAACAGTCCCGGTTCGGAGGTGATGACGCCTTCGACCGTTACGAGCGTGTTGCCCGCGGCTTGACGGGCATCGGCGACGGCGATCTTCGCCGGAACCGGCGGATGGTCTTCCGGCAGCGGCTCGGCGGGAACGTTGCCGACGGATACCGATTCCGTAAGCTCGTTGTTGCCGTTTGCTTTCAGGCGCAGATTGGCCGGACCGGCCGCGGTCGGGTCGATCTGCACGGTTAAATCTTTAAAGGCATGGCCTAAGCCGTCAGCCGTAACGGAGAAAGCGGAGCTGTATTGGTAGCCGGCCGGCCAGGTGCCGTCGTCATTTTGGAACTTGGCGATCTGTTTGCCGCCCGCCAAGTAGATGCCGACGCTGAGACCGGAAAGCGTCTGTCCGGGCAGCAGGTGATCGGCCGTCACGCGGATTTGGAACTTCTGGGCGTTCGGCAGCGTGCTCTGGTGCACGAAGGCGTATTGCGGTTGAACCGATTGTTGGGTCGAACCGTAGGAGCCGGCTTTGAAGGTCGTCGGATCATACCATCGATATCCCGGGTCCGGAGCGGCCCACGGTTCCGGCTTCGGCTCCGTCGATTGGGCCGGATCCTCGAACGGGAGCAGCGGGGTCGGTTGATCCAATTGCAGCCCTGCCACTTGGGTGAGGCTGGTGTAGCTCTCCTGGTTGGCCAGCCACTCGACCGTATGGACGAGGAACGCCGCATCGTCCGCTTCGCCTTTGAAGCCGTCGTAGGTGGTCTTTTTCGATCCGTTATCTTCGCGCAAATACTTCGGCGTGGCATCTTCGACCGGCGAGGAGTCGCCGATGAAGGCCGCTTTGCCGGCGCCGAGCTTGGAGACGGCCGCGAACGGACCCTCGGCGCGGCCTCCGCCGTTGTATACGCCGCTGTCGACCGCATTGGCCCATACGGGAACGTCGGTCGGCACGTAAACGAGGCCTTTGGCTTTCGTCGGATCCAGGATAGCGAGCGTCGAGCCGGCGTGCATGGCTACCGAGCCGACGCCGGCCGTAATGCCGAACGACTGACTCGGGGGAACGACGTCCGTCAGGTTGTCTACGTCCCCAAGGGCGTTATAGCGGAAGCGGACGCCGAAGTTCTCCGCCAGCCAGTCCGAGCTTTGAACGCCCTGCATGGCCGGGGAAGCCGCTTCTTCGGCCGACATGCCTTGGGCCGGGTTCGTCCATGCGCCGCGGCGGTAGCCGTTCATGACTTCCGAAGCGTCCCAACGGTTTTTGTTGCGGTCCGCGTTGTAATGATCGGCGATGAAGAAAATGCTGCCGCCGTTCTGAACGTACTGCAGCATGGCGTCCTGCTCGGATTTCTTATAAGGAATGTTCGCTTCGCCGATGATGAAGACGTCGTAATTTCTCAGCGCGTCGTAGGTGACGGCTTGCTCGCCGAACGTATAAGGGATTTGGCGGTCCAGGGACTCCACCGTAAACCCGTCCGCTCTTAAGCCGTCCGCGAAATCGGAGAAGCCGCCGTCGATGACCCAGTCGGCCGCTCCGGCGGTTTGGCCGTGCGTGTGGTCGAACAGCACCTTCTTGCCCGTGCCGTTCGGAAGGGGAGGGACCGGATTTTGCCCGGCTTTCGTGTAGCCGTTCGCGAGGGCCTCGGCTTCCGTGTTGAAGAAAATGCGCTTCTCTACCGGAACGCTGGCCCAATCTTCTTTATCGACATAAATCTTCGTGTCCGAGTTTCCGACCGGGCGGCTCAAGCCTTCGCCCGAGAAGCGCGCCCGGAACGCGAACGGCAGCTCCTGGAGGGGATTGGCCGGATCCCAGATGCCGATCTTCCGGTCCATGGCGGCTTTGACGGCATTTTGGTACAGGTTGTACTCTTCTACGGTGCCGATCGGCCAGATGAAATACGTGACCGCGTATCCCTTGTCCACCATTTCCAAATTGACGTTCAGGCCGTCGGACTCGCGAACGACTTGCGCCAGCAAGCGGCCGTAGTCGTCCGTCGCTTCTTCTCCGACCTTCAGGATCACTTTGTCTCCGGGCTTCAGGACCGTCTCCATGTAATGCTTGGCGGCGAGGCCAAGATCCAATTGGTTCTGGTCGGCAGGGGTTTGGACTCCGCCGTTCAGATTGAGGTAAGCGTCGGATTCCGGCGTATCGATATTCAGGAAGCGAACGTTGGTCGCGCCGAGCACCGGGCTTTGCAGCGCGATCGTGTCGCCGTCGACGACCCTGTCGACGGTCCCTTCGTACTCGCCGGGAGCGGACGGATACAGCGGCGGTTGATCGGCGGAAAGCACGACGTCCGACGCTTTGCGCGGAATGACTTGGTAGCTGGTGTATTGACCCAGAATGCCGGTCACGTCATACCATTTGTCCTGCTGGACAGCAGCCATGTCCAGGGAGCCGTCCATAATGCGGACCGTCGTTCCGTTGAACTGCCGGTCGACGACTTGGACATTGTATCCGCCGCCGGCCGGGGTCTGCGGAACGACTTTGAAGTAGCCGGTAAAATGAACGAGCTGGCCTTCGTACGGTTCCGCTTTTGCGGGATCTTGCAGATCCGCCAAGGTCACCGGAACCGGCGCGGGGAGAGGCTGGTTTTGCGCGATTACCGTAATCGAGGACGGGCTGATTTCCGTCAAGCCCTGATAAGCGGTGATCGTTCCCGTGACTTGGACCCGGTCGCCTTCCTTCAAATCCGGGAATCCGTCCGCGGAGAAACCGAAAATATTGATTCCGCCGGTGCCGTCCTGCACGAACGTGGAGAGCTTGCCTCCGCCGATGGCGGAGTTGTCCGCGGTCACGACGCCTTCGATGGTTACCGTGCCGGTTGCTTTCTTGGCGTCGGCGATCGAGACGACGTTGCCCGTCGGATCCGGATTCGTCGTATCGTCGACGAAGGAGACGGCCGTAGGAGATTTCAATCCCGGGAACGAGTTGTATAGGGCCAACGATCCCGATACTTTGACCTTTTTGCCGATAATGCCGGGATTCGTCTGCAGTCCGAACGGGGCGCGGTAGGCCGTGGTGAGCTGGACGTCCAGCAGTTTGGATTTGTCCCGTTCTCCTGCGGCGTCCGCGATGAGGAAGTTGAAATCGTTGCCGAACGGGGCCGTAAAGTTGGCGGACAGAGAACCCGTGGCATGGCCGACGATGTACCCTTCTACCGTACCGGTTCCGGTATTGTTGGCGATGGCCTCGGCGACGGTCAGGGAGCCGTCCGCATTGGCGGCGGATACCCGGGCGGAAATGAGCCCCATCGCGTTCGACAGCACGATGACGGCCGCTAGCGCGATCCAAGACAGTCTTTTGAGCTGGGCGAATCTCATTCTTCAGCAAACCTCCCAACGAAAATTTTGTGATTGCTAGATCAGTGTACCGGGCCTATGTACGGGTATCGTGATCGGGATGTTAAGCGTATATAAGGATTTCGAAGCGGGATAAAAATTCGGAAGTCATTACATTATTCGGGATTTCGTTAAACACCGGGAAAATAAAAGTCTAGTAATGTGGGGATAGGTTTCGGGAGCGGTCATCCGCTTCTCGCAAACGACAACAATATCGGGGAAAAATTGGAGGTCTCTGCAGTTGAAAAAGAAATGGATGCCTTTCGCCGCCCTCACATTGGTCGTCGGTCTTCTCGCCGGTTGCGGCTCGAACAACAATGACGCAGGAAGCGCTTCGGAAAGTCCTTCGGCGAGCGCTTCGGAAAGCCCTGCAGCTTCTTCCGCCAGCCCTTCGGCAGACGCTTCGGCTGCCGCCAAGGAAATCCCGGAGCTGAAAGTCAGCTTCGTTCCTTCCAAAGATCCGGACCAAATCATTACGGCGACGGATCCGCTCAAGGACCTGCTGAAGAACCAATTGGCATCGCAAGGTTATAACGTCGGCAAAGTCACGATCGACGTCGGTACGACGTACGAAGCGGTCGGCGAAGCCCTGACGGCCGGCACGACGGATGTCGGGTTTATCCCGGGCGGCACGTACGCCCTGTACAGCGACGGCGCCGATGTCATCCTGACCGCCACGCGGGCCGGACTGTCGAACGATTCGGACAACGCCAAAGATTGGAACGACAACAAGCCGACCAAACCGACGGCGGATCAGGCCACCTACTACCGTGCCCTCTTCATCGCCGGTCCTTCCAAGAAGGGCCAAGAGCTGGCGGCGAAAGTGAACGGCGGCCAGCAACTGACCTGGGACGATCTGAACGGCGCCAACTGGGCCGTCATGTCGACCTCTTCGTCGGCCGGTTACATCTACCCGACCCTGTGGCTGCAAAGCAACTACCAGAAGAGCATTACCGACCTTGCGCATGTCACGACGTCCGACTCCTATGGCAGTTCGTTCGCGAGCCTGGCCGCCGGACAAGCCGACGTGATCGTGGCTTATGCGGACGCCAGAAGAGACTATGAGCAAAAATGGACGACCGATTTCGGACGCGGCAAGACGATCTGGGACGAAACGAACGTCATCGGCGTGACCCAAGGGATCTACAACGATACGATCAGCGTCAGCAAGAACGACAAGCTCATGACCGACGAATTCAAAAAAGCGCTCCAGGACGCTTTCATCGCCATCGCGGGAACGGAAGAAGGCAAGAAGGTCATCGCGGTATACAGCCACGAAGGCTACAAGCCCGCGCAGGCTTCCGACTACGACAACGAAAGAAAAGCCCAAGATTTGATCAAAAGCATGAAGAAGTAACCGCCTTCCCCAAGGCTGCTAGTACACTCGAAAAAATGAGAACATTCGGGACCCATGGATGTTCTCATTTTTCTACTTTTCAGGATCGGAGAATCTTCATGATCGAGTTTAAGAATGTGGATAAGACGTACGCCAACGGCACGAGCGCGCTGAAGAACATCAATCTGGCCATCGAACAAGGCGAATTCGTCGCCGTCATCGGTCTCTCCGGCGCGGGGAAATCCACGCTGATCCGGTGCATCAACCGGATGCACGACATTACGGGCGGCCAGCTCCATGTAGACGGGGTGGACGTAGCCAAGCTGCGCGGAAGCCAAATCCGCCGTTTCCGCAGAAGGATCGGGATGATCTTCCAATCCTTCAACCTGGTGACGAGAACGACCGTGATCAAGAACGTGCTGGTCTCGTTCGTACCGGACCTGCCGCTCTGGCGCAAGTGGTTCGGCGTCTTTACCCGAGAACAGAAAATCAAAGCCCTCGAGGCATTGGATAAAGTGGGAATTCTCGATAAGGCGTTCGTCCGCGTCGACCAGCTGTCGGGCGGGCAGCAGCAGCGGGTCGCGTTAGCCCGCACGCTCGCCCAGAACCCCGACATCATTTTGGCGGACGAACCGATCGCTTCCCTGGACCCCGTCACGTCCCGGATGGTCATGGACGATTTCAAGAGAATCAATCGGGATATGAACATCTCCGTCATCATGAACATCCACCACGTGGAAGTGGCGCTGGAATACGCGGACCGCATCATCGGGATCCGCAAGGGCGAAGTGGTCTTCGACGGCAAATCGGAGCGTGTGACGAAGGAAATCCTGGACGATATTTACGGCGGCAAGATCGAGGAAATGAACCCGTCGCCCGAGGAGTTTATGGCGCATGTACGATAAAATTTTTCCTCCCAAACAAGTGGTGCTGCCAAACGGCAAAACCGTGCAGGAGAAGCGGACCCGCATCCCGCTGATCCTGCTCGTTCTACTGGTCGCGACCGTTCTGTCCGTCAACCTGACCGACTTTAACCTGAGAATGCTGGTTACGCGGATCGATCAGTTTTTCGTCATCATCGGGCAGATGATTCCGCCGAAATGGAGCTACTTCTCCCCCGTGTGGAGCGCGCTGCTGGCGACGCTCCAGATGTCGCTGCTCGGCTCGATGATCGGGGCGGCGCTGGCGCTGCCGTTCGCCGTCCTGTCCTCCTCCAATATCATTCGGAACCGCGTCGTAACGGCCATTTTCAAAACGGTTCTCAGCTTGATTCGAACGCTGCCTACGCTCGTGTCCGCGATTATCGCGAAGTTTATTTTCGGATTGGGTCCTACGGCGGGCGTGGCAGCCATTCTGCTGTTCACGCTCTCCTATGTGGGGAAATTGCTGTACGAACAGATCGAGAATGTCGACATGGGCGCATTCGAAGCGATGGAATCGGCCGGCATGACCAGGGTTCAGGCATTTCGCTACGCGATCTTCCCGCAGGTGCTGCCGGGCTTCTTGTCGACCTCGCTCTTCTGCTTCGAAGGGAATGTCCGCTATGCGGCCATTCTCGGTTACGTGGGTGCCGGGGGGATCGGATTGATCATCAACGAAAATATCGGCTGGCGCGATTATCCGCGCGTGGGCATGATTATCCTGGCGCTGGTCGTCACGGTTTATCTGATCGAAACGGTAAGCGAGCACTTCCGAAAAAAGCTGATTTAAGGAGAAATTCGTACGATGACGACAGTAGAGAAGCAACTGCTTGCTTCCCCGCGCAATTACGGGTACATCCTGATGGTTGCGTTGATCGTTTTGTTTTTGTTCGGATGGTCGCTGACCGCCGTCAGCTTCCAAGGCATGAACGAGAGCGGTCTGAAGATCGCGGGAAATATTTTGAAAGGAATCGTTCATCCGGATCTCGACCTGTTATTGAAGGTTTCCAAGCAAAGCGTCCTGTATTTGCTCGCGCAGACCGTCGCCATCGCTTTCCTGGGAACGCTGGTCGGCGCGGTCCTGTCCGTTCCGCTCGCCTTTCTGGCGGCCTCCAACATCGTGCCCAAGCCGGTCTCCTGGCTGACCCGGCTGCTGCTGATCGTCATCCGCACGATCCCGGCTCTGGTGTACGGCCTGATGTTTATCCGCGTGGCGGGCCAGGGCCCGTTCGCGGGGGTGCTGACGATCGGGCTCACGTCCATCGGGATGCTGGCCAAACTCTACGTGGACGCGATCGAAGAGCTGGACACCCGCGTGTTGGAATCGATGACCTCCATCGGATGCACGACCTTCGAGAAGATTCGCTACGGGATCTTTCCGCAGCTGCTGTCGGTGTTTCTCTCGGTGACGATTTACCGGTTCGACATGAACATGCGCGAGGCCGCGATCCTGGGCCTTGTCGGCGCCGGCGGCATCGGGGCCCCGCTGACCTTCGCGATGAACGGCTATAAATGGAACCAGGTCGGCTCCATTTTGATCGGACTCGTCGTGCTCATCCTGATCATCGAACTGCTGTCCAACAAGCTCCGCGCGAGATTGGTGAAAGGATAAACGAAGGGGCGTAGTCGCGGAAGACTACGCCCTTTTCATTTAAAGTTCAGAATTTATAACTCCTAAGCAGGAGAAACCGTTGGTGAAGCGCAATGGATCTCCAAAGGCGAAGACTAAGGGCTAAAATACAGTTATTTTTTTCTGTTTTCACAGAAAATAGATGACTAACGGCCAAAATGCAATTAGCAGAGCTCGTCTCTCGAAAAAATGAAGGATTGGCCATGAATAAATGCATTTCGGCTCTTAGCACCTTAAAAATGGGGCAGAATGAGATGATTAGTTGTATTTAAGCTCTTAGCACCCTTGCTTGGGACGGCAACGTCAATAGACGACTTTCCAGTTATGGTCGCAAGCCGCGCGGATGACCCGGCGTTCCAGGATATAGTCGGCCAGAATCTCGGTCATGTCCGTGGGGATTTCGCGCACGACCGGCTTGCCCTGGATCATGTCGAAATTGCCTCCGCCGCCGGCGCGGTAGCTGTTCATCGCGACTTCGAACACCGCGTCCGGATCCAGCGGAGCGCCGTTCCGCAGCAGCTTGACGACCCGTTGTCCTTCCGGCTTCGAGATATCGAGTTCGTATTCGATGCCTTCCCACATGTCGTAATTGAAATGCTGGGGTTTCGGCTCCATATAAGAAGGCGACACGCGCAGGCCGCCCGTGCGCTCGTCGAGCGCGAAGTAGCGGGCGTTCCGTTCGAGCGCGTCCCGGATGTCGCGTCCGGTCAGGGCGACGACTTTGAGCGTATTGGGATAAATATAGTTGGATACCACGTCGCGCATCGTAATCCGTTCCTTGAATCCTCTGGCCTCGTTCGTGAAAATGGCCGCGCACGAAATTTCCGCGTCCGTCACCTCCATTTGCACCCGGTTGACGAACTCCGTGAACGCGTGATCGGCCTGCCGCGCCGCGAACGGATCGGGAATCGACAGGTCGCCTTCCGCCGTGCCGATCGGTTGATCCAGCCATTCCTGCGTCTTTCGCTCGTCCTCGGCGAACAAGGAGAGGAACTCCCGGTCGGCCGGCGTCGATTCCTCCACCGGCAACCATTCCGCCGTTTTGCGGCGAATCGCCCATCCTCCGTCTTCCGCCTTCCCGAATTCCAATTGAACTTTGGCGATCGCCTGTCCGGCGCTTCCCGGCTGCGCGATCGCCACGCCGTTCACTTCGCCGGCCAGAAGCCGGTGCTGATGACCGGTGAGCAGAACGTCGACGCCCTCCAGGGTTCGGCACATTTCATACCCCTGATTCTCGCCGGTCAGCGGTTCGGTCGCCGCGCCCGTCGCCGGGTCGCGCTCGAAGCCGCCGTGATAGCAGACCACGACCGCGTCCGGGCGCTCGTTGCCGCGAATGTACGCGACCCAGCGCCGGGCCGCATCCAGCGCGTCTTCGAAAGCCAGTCCCCGAATGTGCGCGGGATCCTCCCAATTCGGAATATAGTGCGTGGTGACGCCGAGCACGGCGATCCGGATCCCTTCGGGCGTCGCGAACACCCGGTAGGGCAACCCGAAAGCCGGCCGGCCGCTCTCTTCCTCCACGATATTGGCGGACAGCCAAGGGCAGGGGGAATCCCGGATCGCCCCGCGGAGCAGGTCCAGCCCGTAATTGAACTCATGGTTGCCCGGCACGGCCGCGTCGTACCGCAGCGCCTTCAGCGCCCGCGCGGCGGGATGGATGCCTTCGCCGCCGTACTTGGCGTAGTGGTACATGAACGGCGTTCCTTGCAGGAGGTCCCCGTTGTCCAGCAGGAGCAGCGACGGATTCCCGGCCCTTTCCTTGCGGATGATGCTGGATAGCTTTGCGAGTCCGAGTGGCTTGTCCTCCGGCCCCCGGTAATCGGTCGGATAAAAATGGCCGTGCACGTCGCTGGTTTCGAGCAAAGTCACGACGGCCGCCTCTGGCAAGTTCGTTTCCATGATGCCTCCTTAAGGGAATGACGCCATACGTCGTATATTATCATTGTGCGAATCGAAACGAATGAAAGGAACGTAAACGGAACGTAAACCTTTTTCGGTTGAAGTAAGGACCAATATCGTATATATTGGCCTTGGAGCCGGATTGAAGTCCGTATCTATGGAAATCGCCTTAACATGATCCAATTTCATATGGTTACGGATTTTTAGACGGATCGCGCTAAAAATTTAAAGCCGAAACAAGAGGAGCGGCGATTCCTCTTGGATCGGCTTTTTTTCACGAAAAGGAAGGAGGGCGGAACCCATGCCGAACAACAAACGGATCAAGGACTTGCTGCTGAGGGAGTACGTGGATTCCTTGACCGGCAGCCGGTTTTCGATCGTATCGGATGAAACCGATGCCTATTTCGTCGTTGATCTGCAAGGGGATTTCATCTTCGCGAGTCCTTGCTGCAAGCAGCTTTTCGGGCGCTCTTCATCCGAGTTGACCGGCATGAACCTGTACGATTTTCTTCCGAGCGGGAAAATATCCATCGCCCAAGAGACGGCGCAATCGTTCGAGCTTCCGGCAGGCATGCAGCCGAACGGCCAGGCGGAAGTCAGCATGCTCATGTTTCCGATTTTTTATCACCGGGAACTGATCGGCAAGTTCGTTCTGCTGAACGACATTACCAACCTGAATCGGATCGAAACGCAGAATAACCTGGAACAGTCCATTCTTAGCGAGAAGCTGACCGCCGCCGGACATCTGGCCGCCGGCATCGCCCATGAAATCCGCAATCCGATTACGGCGATCAAAGGATTCCTGAAGCTGATGAAGGGAAACCGCGCCGACGCGGACCGGTTTTACGACGTGGTCTTCGGCGAGATCAACCGGATCGAAGTAATCATCACCGAGCTCCTGCTGCTGGCCAAACCGAGCCAGATCAAGATGGAGCGGCTGAATGTCCGCACCCTCTTGGACCAGACGACGAAGCTGATGGAACCGCAAGCGCTGCTCCGCAGCGTGGAAATCAGCCGGCATGACGGGCTCCGGAATCCCGAAATTTTCGCCGACGAGAACCAGATCAAACAAGTCTTGATCAATCTCATGAAGAACGCCATCGAGGCGATGGCGGACGGAGGGGCTTTGCGGATCGAAGCCGAGAACATCGACGACGCGGTGCGGATCCGGGTGGTGGATAACGGCCCCGGAATCCCCGAAGACGTTCTGGGAAGGATCGGCGAGCCGTTCTTCACGACGAAGGAAGGCGGCACGGGGCTCGGGGTGCTGGTGAGCAAACAGATCATCGAGAACCATCTGGGGCGTTTCGCCATTCAATCCGGCAAGGACGGCACTTGCGTGGAAATCGTTTTGCCCCAAATCTAGATATTGAGAGTTTGTGTCAGGGATGATAAAATAGTACTTGGTTCGCTGCCAAATGAATATGACTGGTAAATGGGAGAAACTATCTCGCGATAGCACGTCTTTCCATGGCCTAACTTCTTTAAATTTTAAAGGGGTTAGGCCTTTTTTATTAAAGGAGATTAGATTAGAGAATGAATAAGCTCCTGGTTCAGGAAGAACTGGTGTACCTCACGAGTTACTTCAGCAAATTACTGAAAAAGAGGTTCGGAAAGGGCCCGGAAAAATGTTTCGTTACGCACGATCGGAGCTGGTTCGCCGTCCACGTCCACAATTTCGCGACGCCGGCCGAGCAAGCGCTGGTGGAGGGCGGCCATAACCTGCTGGCTTATCGTTTCCGCTCCACCGTCATGGACAAAGTATGCTCGGAGTTCGCGTTGGAAGCCGAAAAGGTGCTGGGCGCGGTTTTGAACGTCCATTACAGCGATTGGGACTATGATTCGAATGCCGGCATTCTGTTGATGGGGAACGATCAGGCGGGCCATTCCGACGCAGGGAACCGGTCCGATGCCGATTCCCGTCTAGGAGAACAACTCGCGGAACGGATCAAGCAGCTCTGCTCCGATACCTGCAAAACCCCCGAGAGGCTGGACCTGATCCCCTTGCATCCGAACCTCTATGCCGTACAATGCCACGGCGTCTTATTGCCCATCGAAAGGCTTCTGTTCGAAAAAGGCAGCGTCTCGATCCTGCAAGAGAGGTCGGCGGAAATCAAGCAGCGGTTCGCGGCCCGCAAGGAGTCGTTCTCCGCCGTCTTCGGAAGGGCGGTCGAAGGGTTATTCATGATATGGGATTATCGCAAGGACCGCAGCTATATCCTCTTTTGCTTAAAGAACGGGTAAGCCGCAAGGAAGCGAAAGAGAAACCAAGATTCCCGGAAGGCTCGGTCCTTCGGCGGTCTTGGTTTTTTTTGCTTTTTGGGACTAAGCCCCGGCGAAATAGCGAATAAAGAACGTAGGGAGGTGCGGGTTCCGTGGATCAAGAGAAATCGAACGCGATCAGCGGTTACGTGAGCAAATTGCTCCGGCAAAATTTCGGCCGCGGCCCTCAGATCTGCCAGACCTTCGCCGGCGGCAAACACATGCTGGTCCATATCCGCGGCTTTATTTCGCCGATGGAAGAGGTTCTGATGCGCGAAGGGTCCGACTTTCAGGTCGAGAAAGCCCGGACCGCGATCATCGATCGGATCTTGGGGGAATTGGAGGGCATCATCCGCGTCTCCTTGGAGCGGGAAGTAAAGGAGTACTATCAGGACTGGAATTTTCCGAACAATTCCGGCGTTCTGATGTTCGAGTTGGATGAATCGATAGGCGAAAGTCCCCATGCGGCATTCGACACCCGGCTGCTCGAGCAAGAGATCGTCCGGATCAGCCGACTCGTGCAAAGAGCGCCCGACGAGATCCATACTTACGTCGTATCCCCTCGGCATTATTTGGTGGAACGGAACGGGATATTGATCGCCATCGAAAAAGCCTTGATCAAGAAGGGCTTCGCATTCGAACTGAAATCGACCAAAGACGAATTGGAGAAAACCTATCTACACCGGCAGGGAAGGTTCGACCAAATTTGCGGCGCCGGAGTATCGGACATTTTCGTGGACTGGAGCTTCAAGAACGACAAATCGCTCATGGCGTTCATCCTCGGCAACTAGAGGGGGCGGACGCCCATCGGCGGCGCATCTCTTTTTTTGCGATTGACAAAGCCCATATCTTGATATAAATTTGAATCTATCAACTACATATAGTTCTGAACGGGTGTCTGATCGTTTGCGAGAACGAGAGACTTAATAGGGAAGTCCGGTGCGAAGCCGGCGCGGTCCCGCCACTGTAAGAGGGGAGTATCGTCCCGATTGGCCACTGGCTTACGTTCCATCGAACGGGCCGGGAAGGCGGACGGAATGCTTGGATCCTCGAGCCAGGAGACCTGCCTGTTCATTGACACGACCCCTGCGGAGAACAGGAAGGTGTCCGTTCGTCCAGACGCAAGTATGCGTATATTCGCTTGCTCGCCTTGGCGCATTCGGCCCTTCCACGGGCCGGATGCGCCTTTTCAATTCTCGGCGTCGAGGGAACGGAAGGAGATTGCACGCATGCTGGTAGTCTACGATTCGAAGACGGGCAATGTCGGCCGGTTCGTCGGAAAACTGAATCTGCCCGCGGTTCAAATCCGGGAGGAAATGACCGTCGACGAGCCTTTCGTGCTCGTCACCTATACGACCGGATTCGGGCAGGTTCCCGATAAAGTCGCTTCCTTCCTGCAAAAAAACCACCGGCACTTGATCGGCGTGTCCGCCAGCGGCAACCGCAACTGGGGGCAAGGCTTCGCGCGCAGTGCCGACCGGATCTCGGAGCTGTACGGGGTGCCCGTGCTGAGCAAATTCGAGCTGTCGGGAACGAGCAGGGACGTCGAACAATTCATGCAGGGAGTGAGCTTGGTTGCGGCACATTGAACTCAATAATTTGCTGATGAAGAGAGACGCGGACGGCTTTTTCCAATTGGACAAAGACCGGGAAGCGGCGCAGGCGTTCATGGAAGAGGTTTACCGCAAAAGCCTCCGGTTCGCGAATACGACGGAGAAAGTCCGTTATATGGTCGAGAACGACTATTACGAGAATGTGTACGAGCATTATACCCAGGCCGAGGTCGAAGACGTTTACCGGATTGCGCACGGCTACGGATTCGAGTTTCCGTCCTACATGGCGGCGTCGAAGTTTTATACGGATTACGCGCTGAAAACGAACGACAAGTCGCTCTATCTGGAGCACTACCCGGACCGGGTCGCGATCGTGGCGCTGCATCTGGCCGGCGGCGACGCGGCGACCGCGCGGGCGCTGGCCGAGGCGATGATGGAGCAGCGGCTGCAGCCGGCGACGCCGACGTTCCTGAACGCGGGCCGCAGCCGGCGCGGCGAAATGGTCTCCTGCTTCCTGCTGGAGATGGACGATTCGCTCAACTCGATCAACTTCGTGCTGGGCACCTGCATGCAGCTGTCGAAGATCGGGGGCGGCGTGGCCGTCAACCTGTCCAAGCTCCGCGGGCGCGGGGAGCCGATCAAAGGGGTCGAAGGCGCGGCGAAGGGCATCATGCCGGTGCTCAAGCTGATGGAGGACGCGTTCTCCTACGCCGACCAGATGGGCCAGCGCCGCGGGTCGGGGGCCGCCTACTACAACATTTTCGGCTGGGACGTCATGGAGTTCCTGGACAGCAAAAAAATCAACGCGGACGAGAAAACGAGGCTGAAGACGCTGTCGATCGGCCTTATCGTACCCAGCAAGTTCTACAAGCTGGCGGAGGAGAACAAGCCGCTCCACGTGTTCGCGCCTTATACCGTCTACAAGGCGTACGGAACGCATCTCGACGACATGGACCTCGACGAGATGTACGACACGCTGCTGGCGGACAGCCGCGTGCGCAAGAAAGAGGTCATGGGCGCGCGGGACATGCTGGTCAAAATCGCGACGATCCAGCTCGAATCCGGCTATCCCTACATCATGAACAAGAGCAACGCGAATCGCGCGCACGCGCTCCGCAACCTGGGCAGCATCAAAATGTCCAACCTGTGCACGGAAATCTTCCAGATGCAGGAGACGTCGGAGATCGGGGATTACGGCCAGCCGGACTTGATCCGCCGGGACATCAGCTGCAATCTCGCTTCCCTGAACATCGCCAACGTCATGGAACGGCGAAAGGTGCGGGAGTCGGTGCATGCGGGGATGGTCGCGCTCACGGCGGTCAGCGACATGACGAACATCTCGAACGCGCCGGGCGTGGCGAAAGCGAACCGCGAGCTGCACTCGGTGGGGCTGGGCGCGATGAACCTGCACGGCTTTCTCGCCAAGAACAAAATCGCGTACGAGAGCGAAGAGGCGAAAGATTTCGCGCGCGCCTTTTTCATGACGATCAACTTCCACTCTCTCGAAAAAAGCATGGAAATCGCCAGGGAGCGCGGCGTCACGTTCGCGGGCTTCGAACGGTCGGACTATGCGGACGGCACGTATTTCGAGCGGTATTTGGAAACCGATTATCGTCCGGTCACGGAGAAGGTCAAGTCGCTGTTCGAGGGCATCCCGGTCCCGTCTCCGGAAGACTGGAGAGGGCTGAGGGACGCCGTACGCGAGCATGGACTCTATCACGCATACCGGTTGGCGATCGCGCCGACGCAGAGCATTTCGTATATCCAGAACGCGACGTCCAGCGTCATGCCGATCGTGGAACCGATCGAGACGCGCACATACGCCAACTCGACGACCTATTATCCGATGCCGTTCCTGAGCCGCGACAACCTTTTCTTCTATAAGTCGGCCTATAATATGGATCAATTCAAAGTGCTGGATTTGATCGCGGAAATTCAGGCCCATGTCGACCAGGGGATCTCGACCGTGCTGCACGTCAACAGCGACGTCACGACGCGGCAGCTTGCCCGGTACTATATCTACGCGGCCAAGAAGGGGCTGAAGTCGCTCTACTATACCCGGACGAACCGGTTGTCCGTCGAGGAGTGCGTCAGCTGCTCCGTGTAAGAGAAACGCGATTCGAACGAGAATACGAGAACGGAGAGACAGGCCATGGAGAGCTGGAAGGCGGTCAACTGGAACCGTCCGGACGACGATTTCACGATCATGTTTTGGAACCAGAACATCATGCAGTTCTGGACGGACGAAGAGATTCCGCTGTCCGAAGACAAAATGTCTTGGATGACGTTAAACGATAACGAGCGCGAGCTGTACAAGAGAGTGCTGGGCGGGCTGACGCTGCTCGATACCGTCCAAGGCGGGATCGGCATGCCGAAAATCCTGGAGCACGTGGACGGCTTGCAGCGCAAAGCGGTGCTCGGCTTCATGGGCATGATGGAGCAGATCCACGCCAAATCGTACAGCAGCATTTTCACGACGCTGGCGACGAACGAGGAGATCGACGAAATTTTCCGCTGGGTGGAACGGAACCCTTGCCTCCAGCTGAAGGCGGAGACGATTTCCCAATATTACGGCAACATTCAAACGCGCAAGGATCTGTACTTGGCGATGGCGGCGTCCGTGCTGCTGGAGAGCTACCTGTTCTACAGCGGCTTCTTCTACCCGCTCTACCTGGCCGGACAGGGGAAAATGACGAGCAGCGGCGAGATCATCGACTTGATCCTGCGGGACGAGAGCATCCACGGCTTATATGTCGGCCTGCTGGCCCAAGAGGTGTTCGCGGAACTGGACGAAGACGAGCGGTCGGCCGCCGTCGAGACGCTCCAAGGGCTGCTGCGCTACCTGCACGGCAACGAGGAGCGGTATACGGAAGAGCTGTACGGGGCCGTAGGGCTCACGGAAGAAGTGAAGGCGTTCCTGCGGTACAACGCGAACAAGGCGTTCATGAACCTGGGGCTTGAACCTCTCTTCCCCGAGGAAGACATCAACCCGATCGTTCTGAACGGCATCAGCACGCGCACGAAGCAGCACGATTTCTTCTCCAAGAAAGGCAACGGCTATGTCCGCACCATTCACGTGGAGCCGCTGACGGACCGCGATTTCCAGTTCGATTTCTAACTTGAATTCCGCGTATCGCGGTCGCTCGTCTTTGAAGGACTTCGATAAAAGTTTTTCGGCGGTAACGGTGAGGCATCCTTCGGGGTGCCTCACTGCTTTATGTGAGCCTGCTAAAACTACGCCAAATCGCCGCAATAGCGCACGAGGTGCTCTATTTCGCGGACTCCGCGAGCATATCGCCGCTATAGCGTACGGCCTGCATTTTCCACAGTCCAATCATCTTATTAAGCGCAGCGTTCGGGAAGGCTCCGAAAAAACCGTTAGACGACGAAAAAGAAATTGACGCCTGGAAATGGAAACGCTTATAATACTATCGAAACCGGTTTCCATCGGAACGTTGAAGGAGCATGAAGTGAACATTTCAGATGTCGCCAAGAAGGCGGGAGTCGCGAAGTCGACGGTATCGAAAGTATTGAATAACTATAAAGGGGTGAGCGAGGAGACCCGGCGGAAAGTGCTCGACGCCATCGAAAGCACGACGTACACGCCGAACGTGTTCGCCAAGAGCTTGACGACGGGCAAATCGAACTTGATCGGCTTGTTCGTGTCGGAAGACCTGCTGGAGTCGTTCATCGTCCACGTATACTGGAGCGAGGTCGTGTCCGGCATCCGGGAGGCGCTCGTGAAAGAGAAGTACCACGTGCTGATGTTCGCCGCCAGCCCCGACGAGGACTTCCTGAAATTCGCCAAGGAGTATAAAGTGGACGGCGTCATCATGCTCGGGGATTACCCGGAGCCCGCATCCGTCCGAAGCTTGCTGGACAGCGGTATTCCTTGCGTCGTATTCGACCGGAACTTGTCCGGGAGCCGCGTCGGCTATGTCTCCTCGGACGACGAGCGGGGCTCCGAGCTCGCCGTTCGGCACCTCATCGGCCAGGGCCACCGCCGCATCGCGCATATTTCCGGGCCGGATTGGAGCTTCGAATCGGCGAAGCGGATGATGACCTATCGCCGCGTGATGGAAGAAGAGCGTTTGCCCGTACCCGCCGAATACGCGCTTGCCGGCGAGTATTCCACCCAGAGCGGGGCGGAGCTGGGGCGCCGCCTTTTGACGCTGCCGGAGCCGCCGACCGCGGTGTTCTGCGCGGCGGACACGATCGCCGCCGGCGTCCTGCAAGCGGCCAAGGAACTGCAGGTGGAGGTTCCGGACCGGCTGATGATCGTCGGGTATGACGATTTGCCGCTGTGCGAGTACCTTCATCCTCCGCTCGCCTCCATCCGACAGGAGCGGAGAGCGATGGGCAATATCGCGGCGAACGCCGTGCTGGACATGATCCGCGAAGCGGAGCTCCCGCCTCCGGATCACCGGGTGGACGTCAACTTGATCGTACGGGAATCCGCGCGCCGGCCTTAACGGCCGGCCGCGCCTGATCGCCCGCCGCAAAGCGATTTTTTTTACCATCTATAGAAACCGGTTTCCATTCGGTAAGGAAAGCGAAGTTCCGGAAATCCCAATCAGATTCATCCAATCGAAGGGGTGGCGTTTTCGTGTTCAAAAAACGTTTGCTTGGAATGATCGCTCTGATGCTCGTCCTGATGTTGATCGCCGCTTGCGGCGGCAAGAAAGAATCGGCCGACACCCAGCCTTCCGCTTCCGCGCCTGCTTCATCCCCATCCGCATCCTCGTCCGCGCCGGCGGACGCCAAGCCTTACGCGGGCCAGACCGTCAAGATGCTGATGCCGCCCTGGTACAAGTTCACGCCGGATTTCTTCCAGAAGTTCACCGACCAGACCGGCATCAAGGTCGAAGTCGAGAACATGAAGTTCTCGCAAATCCACGACAACATCGTCACGACTTCCGCCGGCGGCTCCGCTCCCGCGGACATCGTCGACATCGACTGGTCGTGGGTCGGCCAGATGGGCGCGGCCAAATGGAACGTCGACCTGAAGGACGTGCTGGCGGACGACGTCAAGTCGGATATCGGCATTCTGAGCGTTTTCACCTATAAGGACAATATCGTCGCGCTGCCGTTCTTCAACGACTTCCGGATTTCGATGGTCAACTCCAATTACGTCGGCGATTTGCCGGTCGACACCGTGGAGCACGTCATCGAAACCGCCAAGCAGATCAAAGCTTCGGGCAAAGACGAGTATCCGATCGTGACGACGCTGGAAGCGGGCGAGAACACGACGCACGAGTGGATGCTGATGACCAAGTCGTTGGGCGGTCAGGTATTCGACGACAACTGGAATCTGAACCTGAAAGACAAAAATTCGCCTTCCTACAAGGCGCTGTCCTATATCTTCGAAATGTTCAACGCCGGTCTGATCGATCCGAAGGCGCTGGGCATACCGTACGAGGAAGTCATCGAGACGTTCAAGTCGGGCCGCGGCTCGATCAAGCTGCTGGCCGGTCCCGGGCAGATCAACGAAGCGAGCGATCCCGCGACTTCCCAGATCAAAGACTACGTCAAGCCGATTCTCGTGCCCGGAGACGGCACCCACCACACGACGACCGCCATGCCCGAAGGCATCATGATCCCGGCGCACGCCGAGCATAAAGAAGCCGCGATCGAAGTGCTGAAATGGCTGGCGTCTCCGGACGTGATGAAAGAAACGTACAAGACGCAGGGCGGCATCTTCCCTACGCGCAACTCGGTCATTCAGGCGTTGTTCGAGTCCGGCGACCTTCCGCACGGCGACGTCTACGCGAAGCAGCTGGAGGACGTGCAGGCGATCTTCCTGCAAGGCCAGCCTTCCTGGTACGCCGAGTTCTCCGAAGCGGCCTACACGGCGATCAACAGCGGCCTGAAGGAGCATTGGTCGGTGGATAAAACCGCGGACATGATCATCAAAGCGACGGAAAACATCGATAAGGGTTGATCGCGGTGCGAGTTCTAACGGCCGGGGGTGGAAGAAGACATGTTTAGGCAGCATCGCGCGCGGTATGGGGACGCGTATTTGATGATCGCCCCGTTTGTCCTGCTGATCATCCTGTTCGTCCTCATTCCGTTTGCCCTTTCCTTGGTCTACAGCTTCAAGAACATGGTGCTCACCAATCCGGACGATATCCATTGGGTCGGCTTCAAAAATTACGCCAAGCTGTTCACCGATCCGAGCATCCGGCGTACGCTGGGCAACACGGGGTTCTACGTCGTCGTCACGGTCCTGTTCGAGATGCTGCTCGGTTTGGCGGCCGCCTTGCTGCTCCGGCGGAACTTCCGCATCCGGTTTCTGGTGCTGGCCGTCATGATCTTGCCGTGGGCGCTCCCCCCCGTCGTGGGGGGAGTGACTTGGCGGTGGATTTTCCATCCCCAATACGGAATCGCGAACGTGCTGTTCGAGCGGTGGGGCTGGATATCGGAATACCAGCTGTGGACGGTCAACAAATGGGTGGCGCTTCTGCTCGTCTGCTTGATCGTCGTGTGGAGGAACCTGCCTTATGCCTCCTTGATCCTGCTGTCGTTCCTGCAGCAAATTCCGAACGACCTCTATGAATCGGCCTCGATCGACGGCGCGGGCAAGTGGCAGCAGTTCCGCCGCATCACGCTGCCGCTGCTCGCGCCCGGCATCACGATCGCGATCAGCATGGCGACGATGACTTCGATGAACCTGTTCGACGAGCCGTATATCATGAACCAATTTTCTCTGGACACGATGACGATCACGATGAAGAACTATACGGTCGCTTTCCGCGACTTGAAATTCGGCTACGGCATGGCGATCTCCATCCTGGTCACGGTCATTACGCTGCTGGTCAACTACTCGTACATTAAGTCCATGTACAAGGAGGAAGCCTCGTGAAGCTGATCGGACGTATCGGATTCGCCGGCGCGGTGCTGCTGCTGGCCGCCTGGTCGCTTCTTCCCGTTATCTGGACCGCGATCACCAGCATATCGAAAGTCAAGGATCTGACCGCCCTTCCGCCGAACATTTTCCCGGACGCCCCGAATTTCGGAAGCTACGGCAAGCTGTTCGGCTTCGACCAGAACAGCTGGGACGTCTGGGCCACGATGAGGGAAACGTCGCTCAACAGCCTGATCGGTTCGGTCGGAGGGATGATCGTCGTCATTTTCCTCGCGCTCTTGTCCGGCTACGCGTTCGCCCGGGTCAGGTTTCCGGGGCGCAACTGGGTGTTCTTCATTTGCATCGCCACGATGGCGCTGCCCGGTTACGCGGTCATGATTCCGCTGTACCAGCTCATGATGGATATGCATTTGCTGAACACCTATCCGGGCATTATCCTCGTCTTCTGTTCCGCTTTCGCGCCGATCGCCGTCTGGCTGATGCGCGGTTTCATCGCGGGGCTGCCGTACGAAATCGAGGAATCGGCGACGATCGACGGCGCGGGCAGGTGGCGCATTCTGTTCGCGATCGTGTTTCCGCTCACGGCGCCGGGCTTGGTGGCGGTCGCGATCATCACGTTCCTCGGCTGCTGGAGCATGTTCGTCACGGTGATGGTGTTCTCGCCTTCGCTGAAGACGCTGAACGTCTTCATCTCGGAGTTCGTGCTCAAAACCTCCATCGATTATCCGATGATGTGCGCGGTCGGCGTGATCAGCATGATCCCGCCGATCCTGATCGTGACGTTCCTGAACCGTTATTTGATCAGCGGGTTGATGATGGGCTCCGTCAAGTCGTGACCTCGCAGAATCGCAGCAGCGAAAGGAGTGGAGAACGTTGTACTTCATGGGGATGGACGGGGGAAACAGCAAGACGATCTGCGTGATCGCCGACGGAACCGGCCGCGTGCTCGGCGTCGGGAGAAGCGGGAACGGCAACCATCAGAACGGCGTCGAGGAAATGAAAGCGAACGTCAACCGCGCGCTGGACGAAGCGCTCGCGGCGGCCGGCGTGGGCAGGGCGGACATTGCAGCTGCCTGCATCGGGCTGGCGGGGGCCGACAGGCCGGCCGACTACGAGATTTTGAATCCGATCGCGGCGGCAATGGGCTTAAGGCGCGTCCAAGTCGTCTGCGATACCTATATCGGTTTGCGCGCGGGCGCGGACCGGCCGCACGGCGTCGTGCTCGTATGCGGAGCCGGAACGAACGCGATGGGCCGCAATCTTCGCGGCGAGGAATTCCAACTGGGCGGCTTCGGCTACCGGTACGGCGATTTCGGCGGCGGCCTCATCCTGTCGGAGGAGGCGTTCCGCGCCGTCATCCGCGCCGATGAAGGACGGGCGGAGCCTACGCAACTTACGCGGAGGGTGCTGGAGCGGCTCGGATACGCGAGCGTGGAAGCGATGAAGCACGACTTCCTGGACCGCGATTTGCAGGTGCCCGTTCATCTCGTCATGGCTTTGTTCCAGGCCGCGCGCGAAGGGGATGCCGCGGCGATCGGCCTGCTCGAGCGGCAGGGAGAAGAGCTGGCGATGTCGGCGAAAGCGGTCATCGGCAAGCTGGGCATGGGCGGGGAGACGTTCCCGGTCGTGCTCGTCGGCAGCATCCTGACGCGCGCGCAGGGGGAGCCTTGGACGATCCGCCCGCTGAAGGAGGCGTTGGCCAAGCTCGCTCCGAAAGCCTGGATCGTCAAGCTGGACGTGGAGCCGGTGATCGGGGCGGTGCTGGCCGCCATGGATGGCGCCGGTCATGAGCTGAGCCCGGAGCAATCGCGCTCGCTGCGCAGCCAGCTGGCGATCCGTAATGAACAGGAGGAACTTCCATGTCCGACTTCGCCTTAACGGCGCGGCCGCTGGTCATCGCCCATCGCGGCGCTTCCGCCGAAGCCCCCGAGAATACGCTGGCCGCGTTTCGGCTGGCGCTCGAGCAAGGATGCGACGCGATCGAGCTGGATATTCACGTCAGCGCCGACGGCGAGCTAGTCGTCTGCCATGACGAAACGCTGGAACGGACGACCGACGGCACGGGCCGCATCGCCGAGATGACCGCGGCGGAGTTGAAGCGGTTCGACGCGGGCGCCTGGTTCGGCGCGAAGTATCGGGGCGAGCGGCTGCCGTTGCTGCAAGAAGTGCTGGAGCTGGTGCCGCCCCGGATCGGCATCAACGTGGAAATCAAAAGCTTCGATCATCCCGGCGTCGAGCGCCTGCTCGTTGACTTGCTGGAGAGGACGGGCCGGACCGGCAGCGTATTCCTGTCTTCGTTCGACCACGACTGCATGGTCCGGTGCAAACGGCTGTCGCCTTCCCTGCGGGTCGGGCTGCTCTACGAAGAAGAGGAATGGTTCGATTACGAGGCGTTCGAGAGAGAGAATGGCATTGCCCTGTATTCCATGCACATGTACCATGGCTGCTTGAATGGCGGCTTCGCCGCCGCGGCGGCGCGGCGCGGGCTGCAAGTCTACCCGTGGACCGTCGACGACCCGCTGCTCATGCGGCGGATGCTGGAATGGGGGGCGTCCGGCATCATCACGAACCGGCCGGGCGTTCTGCGCAAGCTGCTGGAGGAGAACGGAGGAACGCATGCCCATGATTGAAACGTATGCGGTGCGGTTTCTGACGGTGCCGGAGGCGATGATCTTCGATCTGGACGGAACTTTGTTCCGGACGGAGACGCTGCTCCTTCCGGCCTACCGCCAGACGTTCGCGCAGCTGAAGAAAGAGAAGCTGTACGTGAGAGAATGTCCGCCGGAGCAGCGGTTTATCGATTCGCTGGGCCTGCTGCTGGAAGACATCTGGAAGAATGTATTGCCCGACCAGCCGGTCGCCGTCCACGAACGGGCGAACGAGCTGCTGCTCGCCTACCAGCTCGAAGGGCTGAAGGCCGGCATCGGGCAGCTGTACCCGGGCGTTCGCGAGACGTTGCGGGAACTGCGGGAGGCCGGCGTGCGGCTGTTCGTCGCCAGCAACGGTCTGGAGCCTTACGTGCGGGGCGTCGTAGAAGCGAAGGGACTGTCGGGGCTCTTTGAAGGCATTTACAGCGCGGGCGGGTACCGGACGGCGTCGAAGGCCGATCTCGTTCGCTTGCTGCTCTCGGAGCGGGGCGTCGGCAAGGCCTGGATGGTCGGAGACCGCGTGTCCGACGTGGAGGCGGGCAAGCGCAACGGGCTGACCGTCATCGGCTGCGATTACGCCGGCTTCCATCATGCCGGGGAACTGGAGCAGGCGGATCGCCGTATCGGCGGGTTTCCGCAGCTGCTGTCCCACTATCGGGCGGCGCTGGTTTAAGGCGGCTCAGACGCGAAACGAATGACGGAGAGTGAACGATCATGAGTGCGGTTTTACGTTGCAGGGATGACGGGACGTTCACGATCGTACAATTCACCGACCTCCACTGGCAGAACGGAGAGCCGGAGGATTTGCGGACCCGGGAACTGATGGAGCGGGTACTGGAGGCCGAACGGCCCGATTTCGTCGTCTTCACGGGGGATTTGATCTATGGCGGAGGCTGCGCGGATCCGCGGGAGTCCCTGCGCGCCGCCGCGGCGCCCGCGGCGGAGAGCGGGCTGCCCTGGGCCGCGGTGCTCGGCAACCATGACGGGGAAGGGGCGGTGTCCCGTCCGGAGCTGATGAAGACGCTGGCGGAGCTTCCCGGCAACGCCAACGGACCGGGCGCGGAAGGCGTCGACGGCGTCGGCAACGCAGTCCTATGCGTGGAGGATACGGCGGGAACGGCGGCTGCCGCGTTGTACTTCCTGGATACCGGCAGCTATTCGCCCGTACCGGAGATCGGCGGCTACGATTGGATCCGCCGCAGCCAGATCGATTGGTTCCTCGCGCAATCGCGTACGCTGAACGAGCGCAACGGCGGCCGCCCGCTGCCCTCGCTCGTCTTCTTCCATATTCCGCTGCCCGAGTACGAGCAGGTATGGAAGTCGCAAACCTGCTACGGCCGCCGCCAAGAAATCCCCGGCTATCCGCGGGTCAATTCCGGGTTTTTCTCCGCGATGCTGGAAGCGGGCGGGGTCATGGGCACGTTCTGCGGCCACGACCATCTGAACGATTATTGGGGAGAGCTCGGGGGCATCCGTCTCGGCTACGGCCGCGCCACGGGCTACCACACCTACGGCAGGAAGACGTTCCCGCGGGGAGCCCGCGTCATCCGGCTCCGGCAAGGAGAGCCCGGGTTCGAGACTTGGGTTCGCCTGGACAACGGCGAGACGATCCGCGAGCCGCTGGCGCACCGGCCCGCCGCCGCGGGCAGATCATGACCGGGAGGCGGATGGCAACATGGGAAAACGAACAGGCAACGGGCTGAAAATCGCGGTGATCGGCGGGGGTTCTTCGTATACGCCGGAAATCGTCGAAGGGATCATCAACCGTTACGAACGGCTCCCGGTCCGGGAGCTGTGGCTCGTGGATATCGAGGCGGGAAGGCGCAAGCTGGAAGTCGTCGGAGAGCTGGCGAAACGCATGGTCGCCCAGGCCGGCCTTCCGATCGACGTCCGGCTGACGCTCGACCGCCGCAGCGCCATCGAAGGCGCGGACTTCGTCACGACGCAGATCCGGGTCGGATTGCTCGAAGCCCGCAAATGGGATGAGCATATTCCGAACCGGCACGGCGTGATCGGACAGGAGACGACGGGGCCTGGCGGCATGATGAAGGCGCTGCGCACCATCCCGGTGCTGCTGGACATTTGCCGGGACATCGGGGAACTCGCGCCGGACGCGTGGCTCCTGAACTTCACGAATCCGGCCGGCATGGTCACCGAAGCGATCACGCGCCATTCCAGGGTGAAGAGCATCGGGCTGTGCAACGCGCCGATCGGCTTGCAAAAATGGCTCAGCCGGAAGTACGGCGCGCCCGCCGACCGCATTTATGCCGAATTCGTCGGCTTGAACCATCTGCATTGGGTAACCCGGATCGAGGTCGAAGGGGAAGACAAGCTGGCCGAACTGCTCGACCGGCGGGAGGAATACGTCGGGAAGAACGTGCCGATGACGGAGTGGGACCCCGAATTCCTGCGCGGTTTCGGAGGGCTGCCTTCCTATTATCTGAAATACTACTACCTGACCGACGCGATGCTGGCCGAGCAACTGGAATCCCTGAAAACGCACGGAACGCGCGCCGAGGTCGTGAAGCGGGTGGAGGACGAGCTGTTCGAGCTGTACCGCAACCCGGAGTTGAAGGAAAAGCCGAAACAGCTGGAGCAGCGGGGCGGAGCGTATTACTCCGAGGCGGCGGTGAATCTCATGGATTCGCTCCATAACGACAATCGCGACATCCAGACGCTCAACGTGCCGAACGGCCGAATCCTCGAATTCCTGCCGGAGGACGCCGCCATCGAGGTCAATTGCGTCGTTACCGGCAAGGGGCCGATCCCGCTGCCCGTCTCGAAGGTGCCCGAGCAGGCGAAAGGCTTGATCGCCGCCGTCAAAACGTACGAAAGGCTGACGATCGAAGCCGCGCTTAGCGGGGACAGGGGGATCGCGCTCCAGGCGATGGCCAGCCATCCGCTGGTGCCTTCGGTGAGCAAGGCCAAAGTATTGCTGGATGAGATGCTGGAACAAAACAAACCGTACTTGCCCGCGTTTTTCCGATCATGAAATGGAGCAGCCCCAATCCCTTCGACCAGAGGGGAAATGCCCGATTTGAGGTGGAATTCCCCGCGGCAGAGGAAACGTCCGGCCATTAGCCCGAAAAAATCGTGTTCTCCCTCAGGACTTCGACCGTTCGCGTCGAAGTCTTTTTCTATATAATGAATTTTTTTTAAACGAAACCCGACGGAAAGAACCGTCCCTATGTGTCTGCCTAACGAAAGGAGGAAACGAAGGTGAGTCGCGACGAGGAATGGGTGGGGGCCGCGCAGCTCGGCGATTGGGGCGCGTTCGGCGCGATCGTCCGCAAATACGCCAATGTCGTGCACGCCGTCGCGTACGGAATCGTGCGGGATTATCATGGCGCCCAAGATATCGCGCAGGAGACGTTTCTCAAAGCGTACATGAATCTGCACGCGCTGCAAAAACCCGACAGGCTGGGGAGCTGGCTCTATTCCATCGCCAGGCGGCTTAGCCTCAATTCGCGGAGAACGGCCGGAAGATACGCGCCGTTGGACGAAGCGTTGGAGCAGCAAGCCGGCCATACGGTCGAGGAGCTGGTCCTGCAGCGCGACCGGAGACGGCAGGTGCTGGATGCTTTGAACGCCTTGAATGAACCCCAGCGGCTGGCCTCGACGCTTTATTACGTCGGCGGCTTTACGCTGAAGGAAACCGCCGAGATGCTGGAGATATCCGTCGATGCGGCGGAAAGCCGGATCCGGCGGGCGAAAGATTCGCTGAAAAAGGAGTTGGTCACGTTGATGGAGGAAGCGGCGAAGCAAGACGGCTTCGAACAAAACCTCGAGCATGAAGTCATGCGCGCGATCGTTCCGCGCATCGCTTCGATCGAAATTCCCGTCTCCGATTTGCGCAGGGCGGTGGAATGGTACGCGGAAATGCTGGGCGCGAAGCTTCAGGGGGAGCGGCAGGACGGAGGAACGGCGGCCATGCTGCATTTCCAAGGCGGCGCCGGCTCGATCGGCGTGCCGACCCTCTATCTGGTAGAGACCGAAGACAAGCGGAGATTGACGTTCCGGAATACGCGGTACGGCTACACGCAAAGCGTGATCGATCTCTACACCCACGATCTGAAGGGGTATTATCGCTTCCTGACGGAACGCGGCGTCGACGTGAACGAAATCGATTGGGAGCGGGAACCGAATCGGCCGGGCTTCGGATTTCGGGATCCGGACGGCAACTCCTTCGGCGTTTGCAACGTGGAATTCCGGGGCCAAGGCAGCGACGAACCGCAGAGGGCGCATCCGTACGCGTGGCGAATCGCGAGCGTCGAGGTTCCGGTGAAAGACCTGGACCAAGCGGTCGATTGGTACGCCGAAGTGTTCGGGATGAAGGTGCTGGGCAGCCCGGAGAGCGGGGGCGCGGCCATGCTCTATCTCGACGGAGGGGAGAGGCTCGGGGTGCCGAACGTCTACCTCGTCGAGACGCAAGACGACCGCCGGCTGGGATTCGCGGATACCCGTACGAACGTAACCCACAGCGTGTTCGATTTTTATTCCGCGAACGCGGACCCCGTGCTGGCGGGGCTGCGCGCGCGCGGGGTCCGCATGAACGGAATCGGCGGATTCTTCGATCCGGACGGGAACTCGCTGGCCGTATGCAATGTCGTGCACAGGGGACAGGCGCCGGCACGCGCTTAAATGACTACAGCGATTTCAGTCGATCCAGAATATCCTGCGGTTCCATCCGTTTCATGAAATCCGGGTTGACGTACGCGGATCGGACAATGCCTGACGCGTCGATGATGAAAGTCGAAGGAATGGGCAGGATCCAGCGGTCCGCCGCGTTGTATTCGGCCAGGTTGACCCGTAATTTGCCCGCCATGAGCTCCCGGAGGCGAGGCGGAACCTCGAACAGCACTTTGTAAAGGGCGGCCGCCATGCCGTTCGTGTCGCTGAGGACCTGGAAACGAAGGTCCTCTTTCTGTTGTTGGGAGAGCGCGTTGTCGGGACTTTGCGGGCTGACGGCCACCAATTGGGCGCCCAACGCCTCGATCTCCGGCAACGCGGACCGATAGGCCCGCAGCTGGATGTTGCAGAACGGGCACCACCCCCCGCGGTAAAAGACGAGCACGACCGGACCCGCCGCAAGCCGCTCGCGCAAATTCACGGCGACGCCGTTCGCGTTGTTCAAAGTAAAGTCTTCCGCCCGCTCCCCCGGCTGCAAGCCGTATGCGGTTTCCGACTGCTCCTGCTCGCGCATCAAGCGGTAAATCTCCGTTTGCACGTCCTCGGGCGCTTTGGCCTCGAAGTTCTTTTTCGCTTCCTCCAGTAGTTCGTTCAACAGCATATGCCGTTCCTCCTCTTCCGCTCTCATGCAAGACGCAGACGCAAACCGCGTTTACGGGTCGCGTATAGATAGAAGTATCCAAGCGCGGCAAGCGCGCACATGAGGACGTCCACGCCGATCAAGACCTGGTAATCGCGATAGTAGTCGAAGGAAACGCCTCCGACGAACGCGCCGAGAATCCCTCCGGCTTGATGGAAAAGCAGCAGCCAGCCCGT
The DNA here is from genome assembly GCF_029360585.1 of Cohnella caldifontis. Lineage (GTDB taxonomy): Bacteria > Bacillota > Bacilli > Paenibacillales > Paenibacillaceae > Cohnella > Cohnella caldifontis. The sequence goes on from NZ_JAQZSJ010000003.1 coordinate 110,876, forward strand.
TTGTTTGCCGTGACCCTGGAAGTATTGTTTGACGACTAGCAATCCTCCAGGCACCGTGCTCAAATACGTTGCGCCGAATGCGACGGCGAATAGGACGGGGGACCACCCGAGATGCAGGTAAAGCAGGCTGAACCCCAGGATCCGTATGCCGTACAATACCGTCATCATGACCAGCTTATGGATGCGGTCCAGCAGATACCCCATGAGGAGCGACCCGGCGATCTCCATGATGCCGAGCACGCTCATGGATAACGCGATCATGCCCGGGGGTACGTTCGCCAGCTGGTGAATGGCCACGAGGTTCATTTCGACGGTCCCCATGTTAAACCCGCAGGCGAACAATGAACCCGCGACGATGAGGAAGAGAGGCAGAAACGCGGCATTGGCGCGAAGCCGGGACCCTGCGGTCTGCTGCCCGATTCGGCTTTCCGCCTCTTCCGGTTCCTCCGTCGCCGCCGCTCCCGCCGCTTCGGCTCGGGGTTGCGGTTCGCGAATTCCCCAGTAAATGACGGGCAGCGCCACGACGATGCCGAGCGCGAAGGAGGCGAGGAAAGCATCCTTCCAAGTCAGCCCGCTCGCGGACACGAAGATGGGCGTACAGACGGCAAGGCCCAGCGAGGACGCGCTCGCCAGCAAGCCGGTCGCCTTGGCCCGATGATGCCGGAACCAATCGAACAGGAGCAGGTAGACCGTCGTCGTGCCGATGCCGGCGAACCCGCAGACGACGCCGTAACCTAGGAAAAATACGATCTCCTGGTGTCCGAACGCGACGATCCCCGTACCGGCAGCCCCGAGGACCGAACTGGCCAGCAGCACGTTTTTCGGTCCGTACCGGTCCGCGAGCCATCCGCCCAGCGGCGCGCATAAGGCCGCGATGAGCAAGTTCGTCGACCAGGCCATGGAGATGAACCCTCTGCCGATACCCAAATCCTCCGAAATCCGCGTTTGGAAAAAGGCCATGATAAACCGCATCAAAGCGCCGATAAACCCGACGATCCACAGAACGCCCAATCCGATCCAGGCCTGTTTCGGTTCGTTGAACCACATATTCATCAACCACCAGACTTTCCGATAATGAATTCATAAAAAAAGATACCGATCGGTATTTTTTACTATAGCATGAGGAAGAACGGATGGAAAGCGATTTTTGCTATAATGAAACCAACATTCGGCGCGTTCAGGGAGGGAATGATCATGCCCAAAGGAGAAATCACCCGCAAGCGCATCATCGCGAAGTCCGCCGAGCTGTTCAACCGCAAAGGCTACGCGGCGTCTTCCTTATCGGACATCACCGAGGTTACGGGGATTAAGAAAGGCGGCATCTACCGCTATTTCGCCGGCAAGGACGAGCTTGCCCTCGAGGCCTACGCGCATGCGGGCGGCGTCGTGAACCGCGTGATCACCGAGGCGCTCGAACGGGAATCTACCGCGATCGGCAAGCTGCTCGTGTTTCTGAGGGTATACGAGAATGTCGTCGATCACCCGCCGTTCGCCGGCGGGTGTCCGTTGCTGAATTTGGCGACGGAGAGCGACGACGGCCATCCGGTTTTGCGCGCAAGGGCGCGCCAAGGCATGGACAACACGCTGGGCATCATGAAGAGCATCATTTCGGAGGGGGTTCGTTCCGGCGAGTTCAGAGCGGACCTGGACGCGGACGCTTTGGCGACCTTCACGCTGTCCGTCATGGAAGGCGGGATCATGCTGAGCAAGCTGGAAGGCGACAACCGGCACGTGCGGATGAACATCGAAAGTTTGGAGGCTCATTTGAAAGGGCTGTGCCTGGCGACGGCGGCGGATTCGCGTTAATCGATCACGAAGAAGGTGAACCCGTTTGGGTTATGTTCTGCTCCTGCTGGCCACGCTGGCTTGGAGCTTCGTCGGGGTACTGGTCAAAACCGCGTCCGCGATGACCGACAGCGCCGTGATTTCCTTCGCCCGTTTTTTCTTCGGCGTCGTGTTTCTCGGGATCTATCTGTGGATCCGGGACGGCAAAATCCAGATCCGTCTAGGTCTCGCCTGGATCTGGATCGGGGCGATCGGAAAAGCCGCGAATTACGCGCTCGAGAATTTCGCCTTGAAAATCGGGTTCTCCTACGGGAATATCGTGGTGCAGCCGGTGCAAACGGTCGTGCTTCTGTTCGCGGCGGCGTTGTTGTTCAAGGAGAAAATCACCGCCCGGAGCTGGGCGGCCGCGGCGTTATGCGTCGCCGGCGTCATCGCGGTCGGCTGGAACGGCGCGCCGGTCGGCGAGCTGGTGCATGGAACCGGCGGCCTCACGACGCTGCTCTTCACGCTGGCCGGCGCCGGCGCGGCCGTGCACGTCTTAAGCCAGCGCATCCTGCTCAAGACGATGGATAACGGCAGCATGAACCTATCCATGTTCTGTTTGAGTACCTTAGTCGTCACGATTCCGATCCCGATCCAATCGCACGGGTTCACGGGACCGATGACGGCGTGGGCATGGGGAGCCCTCGTGCTGCTCGGCGCCATTACGGGCCTCAGCTTTTTCTGGTTCGCGGAAGCGATCAAACGGGTGCCGTTCGCGGCCGTCGCCATTCTCGGCAACTGCACCGTCCTATTCACGATCGTGTGGGCCCGCTTGTTTTTTCGCGATCCGATCACGCTCTATCTCATTGGGGGAACCTTGTTATTCATAGCGGGCTTCCTGCTGCTGAATTTCCCGAGGCCGGGCCGAACCGCCCGGAAGGCCTCGATTCGCGTTGAAAGTTGAAGTGCTCGTCCTGCTGCTCCGCCGGTTAAATGGGCTTGCCCTCGAGACGTCCGAAGGTCAGGGCAAGGCCCGTTTCGTAAGAGATGGAAGGGTCGCCGTCATAAACGGACGCTGCCACGGCATCCTCTTCGCCCCGGTTGAAACGCTCCAGAAGCTCCTGGACCCGAGGCTCATACCAACGCAGCAAGCGAAGCTTCCATTCGGCATACCGCTCGTAGCGAACCTCCCGGCCCGCGATCGCGCCCGCCATGCCGAGCAGCTCCGAACAAGAGAGAGGCGGTCCGCCCCGCAAGCGCCAGTTTTTCCCGTACGCGGATTCCATCGAGGCGAGTTCGGCCGCATGCCGGGCGGCATCGTCCAGATACAGATACTCCCTTCGAACGGATAGGTCCATGAACGGCATCACCGCCTTGCCTCGCACGATTTTGCGAATCGCGTAATGCGTGAGCGTGTTGGAGGCCGTCGGGCCGTACAGCTCCGGAACCGAAATTCGAAGGATGTCGCGTTGCGCCCCGTGGCCGGGTGCATCGCGCAGCGCTTCGGCGGGCCGATAAATCCCTTGCAGCTCCACGATCTTGGCGCCGCCGCGCGTCGCCGCGCCCCGTACGGCATCGAGCATCCGCCGGGCTTTCTCCGGTTTCTCGTCGTAGGTCAGATACAGACCGCAGAAGATCACGTCCACGCCTTCCGCCGCAGCCGCCAACTCGCCCGGATGATCCGCTTTTCCCTGCACGATCCTGATGCCCGGCGAACCGGAGTACGATTCCCTCAAAGCCGCCGTCTTTTCCGGCGATCCGGTATAGGCGACGACTTCAACCCCCCTTCCGGCCAGCGTTCCGATTAACGCTTTTCCAAAACCGCGGCCTGCTCTTACGACCAAAGCTTTGCGCATGATCATCTCTCCTCCGTATTGGATTTTGCGGCGCCGGCCGAGCCGGCGAGGACAATGACCGCGCCGATCAGCGCGAACGCGGCAGCCCCAAGGAACGCCCAGGCGAACCCGCCGGTTAAAGCTTCCGCAGCGGCCGTTCCTTTGCCCAGGAGATGATCGATTCTGGCCGAGGAGATCGTCGTCAGTAGAGCGAGCCCGATCGCGCCCCCGATTTGCTGGCTCGTATTGACCAGTCCGCTGGCCAGCCCCGCGTCTCTGTCGGCTGTACCGTGCACCGCAAGCTCGGTTCCGGAGACGAAGGCACCGCCTAAGCCGATGCCGATGGCAATGGTCGGGCCGAGCAGATCGGCCGCGAACGTTGCTTCGCTTGGCGCCGCCGAAAGCCAGATCAAACCGGCTGCCAGCAATATCAAGGACCCGGCCAGCGTACGGCGCGTGCCGATCGATTTGACGACGGCCGGCACGGCTCCCGCGATCGCGACTAACGCTCCGGCCAGCGGAAGCTGGGTCAGTCCCGCCGTCATGGCGTTATATTGAAGCACTTGCTGCATGTAAACCGACAGGGCGAAGAACAGTCCGGTCGTCGCGCCGCCGATAAGAAACATGGCCAGGTTGCCCCGGGTGATCGAAGGGTTCCGGAAAACGCCGAGCGGCATAAGGGGCTGAGCGGCACGTTTCTCCCAGAGAATGAACGAAACGAGCAGAACGACGGCGAGTCCGGCAAGGATCAACGTCTGCGGAGAAGCCCAGCCGACTCTCTCCGTTCCGGAGAGCGCGGCCACGAGCGATACGATGCCGGCCGTTACCGTCGCCGCTCCCGGAATATCCAGGCCGGCGCTGTCGCCTGCCGCATCCTTCGCGATGAGCAGCGGCGTAGCCGCGACGACCAGCAATCCAACGGGAACGTTCACGTAGAACACCGACGGCCAGCCGAAGGAAGAAGTAAGCACGCCGCCGAGCAGTACGCCTGCCGCGCTTCCGATGCCCGCGACGGCACCCCAGATGCCGAGCGCTTTCGCGCGGTCCCGAGGATCCGCGAACAACCGGGTGACAAGGGCGAGCGCCGCCGGAGCGAGCAGCGCGGCCGAAGCCCCCTGCACCGCTCTCGCCGTTAACAGCCAGGCCCCCGAGTCGGCGAGTCCCGCCGCCGCGGATGCGGCGGCAAACCCGGTGACGCCGATCAGGAATAGACGACGGTGCCCGAATCGATCGGACAGTCGGCCGCCAAGCAGCAGAAAACCGCCGAAAGGAAGCACATAAGCGGTGATCACCCAACTGAGCATGTTCGTGCCGAGCATAAGCTCTTCTCCGAGGGACGGCAGCGCGATATTGACGATCGAGGCGTCCAGCACGACCAGAAATTGCGCCAGCGCCAGCGCGATCAGCGCCCACCAGCGATGGGATACCGCACGCGTTGCCGCTGCGGCGGGTTGAACCGATGCATTCATGGAACATCTCTCCTTTAGAATTTATGAGTGATTGATCAATCACAAATGTTCAAAAAAATAACAATATAAATTGATTGATCAATCACTTGTCTTTCACCACTATACACGATGGAAAGTGATCAATCAATCACTTTTTTGCCGCAGAATATCAGAACTCTTTCAGCTCAGGCATATTCAGGGCTACGGCGACGTTGCACAACATGCCGCGCGCCAGGAACAGCATCGTCCGTTCCTCCGGCTGCGGAAGGCCTGCTTTCCGGAATGCGTTCAGCACCGTGACGCGAACTTGCCGGAATCCGTCCCGCATCGCGTCTTGGATCGCCGGCTCCCGGATCGTTTGGGCTTGCATCTGCAGCAGCACCTCATTTTGATGTTTGGCGAGGATTTCTTCGTAAACAAGGATCAGATCGTGCTCCAGTTGTTCAGGCGTCGCGGATTCCACCACTTGGCGGAACGAATCGAGGACCCGCTGCCAAGAAGCTTCGATCGCCGCCAGCAACAAGGCCTCTTTGGTAGCGAAGAACCGGAAAACATAGGACTGCGAGATGCTCGCCCGTTCCGCCACTTGAGCCGTCGTCGCCCGGAAATAGCCGATTTCCGCGAACACCTCGATCGCCGCCGATAGGATCTCCGATCTCCGATTCACCGATACCGATTCGGTTTTCGCCATTCGCCATCCCATCCTCTCGGAAGTTAGTGATTCATCAATCTCAGTATAGATGACCCCTCCCAACCATGCAACTTCGCAGCGTCTTCTTCGGCAACCGCCGGTCGGGCAGAGGGCTGAGTCGAAGGGTAGAGGTGCCCTTATAACATCAAAATCTCGCGAAGCTCTTGTTCGGTCAACAGAGAAGCCCCATCCGGATCGGGGCCCGTCACTTGGTCGATCAAGAGCTTCTTGCGGTGCTGGAGCTCGTACATTTTCTCCTCCATCGTATCCCGGGCGATGAGGCGGATGACTTGCACGACGTTCTTCTGCCCCAGGCGGTGGGCGCGGTCGGCCGCCTGCTGTTCGACCGCCGGGTTCCACCACAGATCGTAGAGGATGACGGTGTCGGCCCCCGTCAAATTGAGTCCGGTGCCTCCGGCTTTCATGGAGATGAGGAAGACGTCCCGCTCCCCGTCGTTGAACCGGCTGCACAGTTCGACGCGCTCGCGGACGGGCGTGGATCCGTCCAGGTAGAAGAACGGAACGCCTTGATCGTTCAGCGTTTTGCCGATCAGGCCGAGCATCTGCGTGAACTGGGAGAAGATCAGCAGCCGTTTCCGGTTGGCCAGGCCTTCTTCCACGATCTCGATCAGCTGCTCCAGCTTGGCGGAGCTTCCCTCGTAGCCTTCGACGAACAAGGCGGGATGGCAGCAGATTTGCCGGAGCCGGGTGAGGCCGGCCAAGATTTTGATCCGGCTCTTGCGGTATCCGTCCACGCTCAGATGCTTCAGCGTTTCCTGCTGCAGCTTGGCCAAGTACGCCGTATACAGCTTCTTCTGCTCGGGCAGCAGTTCGCTGGGTTTGACCCCCTCGATCTTCTCCGGCAAATCCTGCAGCACGTCGCTCTTCCACCGGCGCAGCATGAAAGGCCGCGCGCGCTTGGCCGCTTCTTGGCCGGTTAAGTTCCCGAACGATTTCAAGTCCTGGAACAAGGCCGGGAACACGACGTCGAAAATCGACCACAGCTCCTCCAGGCGGTTCTCGACGGGCGTTCCGGTCAAGGCGAAGCGGTGGCTCGCTTGGATCGCCTTCACGGCCCGCGCGGTCTGCGTGGCGTGGTTTTTGAACGCTTGCGCCTCGTCCAAGATCAAGGTATGGAAAGTCTGGCGCGCATAGAGCGGAGCGTCCCGCAGCAGAAGCGGGTACGACGTGAGGACGACGTCGAACTCGGCCGAGCCGCGCAGCTTCTCGGCGCGTTCGGCCTGGGTGCCGTCCGCGATGAGCACCCGCAGCTCCGGCGCGAACTTCCGCAGTTCGTTGCGCCAATTGTAGACGAGCGATCCCGGCGAGATGACGAGCGCGGGGGCGCGCCGCTCCCGGATTTCCGGCTGCGCGGACAGGAGGAAAGCAATGCTCTGCAGCGTCTTGCCGAGCCCCATGTCATCCGCCAGAATGCCGCCGAACCCGTAATAGGCGAGCGTCTTCAGCCATTGGTAGCCCAGTTTCTGATAATCCCGCAGCACGTCCGCGAGCGAGGCGGGGATCGGGAAATCGAGATTGTCCGGATTCCGCAGGTTCTCGAGCAGCCGTCGAACCGGTTTGTCCAGCTTCCAGGCGGGGGACTCGCGGTTGATCCAATGAATGGCGCGGGGCAGGGGAACCCGGATCCGCTTGCCGTTCAACTCCGAAGGAAGAAGCCCCGTTTCGTTGAGGAAGCGGGCCAGTTCCTGCAATTCCGCGCTGTCCAGCGGCATCAGGGAGCCGTTCGGCAGGCGGTAGTATCTCCGTTTCTCCTCGAGCGAACGGATGAGGCCGCGGATTTCGGTTTCCGGGATCCATCCCATGTCGAGGCGGAATTCCAGCCAGTTCATCCGCTCGTCCGCGGACACTTCCACGCCGGTCTTCGGCATCTCTCCCGGCTGGATCACCCGCAGCTTCACCGCCGTCGTGGCGTACACCTTCATCCGTTTCTCCAGCTGCGGCAAGACCGTATACAGGAAGTCGAACTCGTCTTCCTCGTCGCTCATGACATAACCGGATTCCGTCCGCACGAACGGGCTTTGTTCGATCAAGCCCAAGAGCTCCCGCTCTTGTTCGAGATCGCGGACGATCACGCGGCCCGCGCCTTCCTGTATCCGGCTGTCTTCCAGCGGATTGATCGCGATTTCGTCGTATTGGAACTCGACCGCGGCCAGCAGCCGGTCCTTCACCCGATCGAGATACAGCTTCGCCTGCAGCGGGGCTTGGGTGATGCCCGCCGCCACGGCCGGGTCGATGTCGACGCGGCCCAGCTTCCGGAAGCCGGGCACCGCCTTCTCGAGAAAAGCCGCGATTTGGCCGCGGGGAATCGGAATGTCCGGCGTGCCCGATTGTTCGAGGATCGCCTGGAGCTCCGCGAGCTGCCGGCTTCGTTTCGCCGGAAGCGGGACCAGCCGGCCTTGGAGGAAGGCCATGCCGTAAGCCTCCTCCAAGAGCGTGATCTGCTCCAATCCGCGTACGCGCAGCAGATACCCGCCGGTCGCCGCGGCTTCCCGGAACTCGAAGCGAAGAGGCAGCGGTTCGTCGGACTGAATGACGCCGTCGTAGGTGAGGTCCCCATCCATTACGGTGACCTTAGGCGCTTGCGCAAGCAAGGGAAACAAGCCGTTCCAAGCCCGCGGGGATACGAGCAGCATGCGGTCGCCGCCCGCGCCCGAGTGTACGCGGCCCGCTTCGGGCTCGGCGGAACGTTCCCGAACCGTATCGATCAACGCCCGAAGTACGGCTTCGTTCTCCTTCGCGAAGCTGTGGAGCTCGGGATCGTAGCTGAATCTCGGCGATACCGGATAGCTTTCCCTCCGGTCCAGCTGGTCCAAGAAAGAAGCGAGGTTCTTGATTATATATAAAGCTTTGGGTCCGATCTTCAGCTCGATGCCGAACAGGGCGGCGTGTCGGCGCACGGCCAGCAGCCGGAGGATGAACTCCGCTTCCAGCGGCGTTCTCGTTTCCGCCAAGGTTTGATTGCGAATAGGGCGCCGGGGACCGTCGTCGAACAAGCCGAGAATGCGCTCGGCAAGGGGGACGCGTTCCTGCGGATCGGCCGCCGCTTCCGCGGGAAGCGAGGCGGCGGCCTGAGCCGCCGAACCGCCGGTCTGCTGGATGTCGTACAGCCGAATCAGCACGGCGGCGATATGGTGGCAGAACGAATCGAAAGAACCGATGGCCGGGCACGTGCACCGGGCATTCGGCTTGCCGCTCCAATCGAAAGCCAAGCGGACCTCCTCGCGGCTGGTCCCGTCCACCTCGGCCGCGTATTCGCGAGCTTCGGGATCGAAGCGCTGAAACCGGACCTTATCCGCCCGGCTCAATCGCTCGCCTTTCTGATACGCATAAGGGCTGCACCATTGTTTGATCGATTTCTTGGTCAGCTTCATGCCCATGGGCGGCCCCTTTCTAGATGATCCAATCTAAGAAGTCGAGGAAGTCGGAAATAAGAGTGCCGGAAACGGCCCATTGCGAGCCGTTAAGAAACTTTCTTCCTCAACGCCCCCGCAGCATTGTCATGGAAGTCAGTACGTCTGGGGGAGGACACCTTTTTTAACCGATTACGAATCAATGAAAATGCCGGAGGATTACAGTTGCAGTCGGTATGCTTATGTGTCCATTGTAGCATAAACGGATTCGCCCGATTTCGCGCCGGCGGACAAAGTCCAGCGCAAGGCTCAGTGTACGAGAAGCGGCGCGGGGGACAGGATATGCTCCGCGTATCTCCGCGATTGTTCGAGGAGTTCTTCCTCGGAAGCCCGATTGGCGTTATAGAGCACGTAAGGCGGCAGGAACACGCCGTTGCACTTGGTGAAGGTGCGTTGGATCGGTTTCAGGAATTCGCTGATCGTGAACCAATTTTCCCCGCCCGCCTGATAGCAATTGAACGTTCCCCCCGAAGTAATCGCAGCCATGAACTCTTTCCCCTTCAAGGCTTTGCCTTCCGGACCGTACGCCCAACCGAACGTGAGCACGTCCTCCATCCACTTTTTGAGCAAAGCGGGACAACTGTACCAGTACCAAGGGAACTGGAATACGATCCGGTCGTACGCCAATAGCAGTCGCTGCTCTCTCTCCACGTCGATCTTCCAATCCGGATACTCCCGGTACAGCAGCCGGATATCCGCCGCCTCACGCCGCTGCAGCTCCTTCACGAGAGCCGCGTTCGCGCGGGAGGTTTCCAGGTTAGGGTGTGCCACCATTACCATCAGTTTCATTTCCACAATCACCTTGCCTTCCGAAAAGATGGCGCGCGCGCTTAAGCCCCCCCATTATCGATCCGAACGGCAGGCTTGAAAAGTACGCTCTTTCAGATGACTCAGTCTTGAAAAACGTACGGGTGGCCGCGTCCGGCATGTCGGGTGGTACGTTGCGAAGTACTAAGTACGGATCGAAATCGTACTATGGAAAACCGCGCCGCTCATGTAAATTAGAGGGGAGAGATATTGGGAAAAACGCTCGGACAGGGAGTGGGGATCGTGGGCGAAGGCGCGGGACGTCCCGCCAGAAGGCAGGGGATTCTGACCGCCCTGCAGGTTATCGGGGGGAAGTGGAAGCCGCTGATCCTGTTCATCCTGCTGAAGGAAGGAACGAAACGGTTCGGGGAGCTAAGGCGGCTTCTCCCGGGGATCACGCAGGGCATGTTGACGAACCAGCTCCGGGAACTGGAGCGGGACGGGCTGATCGTACGGAAAGTGTATCCGACGATTCCGCCGAAGGTGGAATATTCGCTGTCCGATCACGGACGGTCGCTGGAAGGGATTCTGACCGACATGTGCAGCTGGGGATTCGCCCATTTGGAGCATGCGGGCAAGGAGAATGAGGCGATCGAGGAAAGCAGGTGAACGCAATGATGCGAGGAGACTCGGCAACGACGCTGCCGGATGCGCGGCTGTTGGACGCGTTCCCTTGTTTGCGAGCGGTCGGATCGGAGGAATGGTCGGAGGCGCGGCCGACCGTGCGGGCTTTCCCGGCCGGTACGCGATTCTTCCAGCGGGAGGATGCCGCCTCCTACGGCATGTTCCTGCTGAGCGGTACCGCGCGGATCAGCCGGATCGCCGCGGACGGAAGCGAGTCCGTCATGGCCAAGCTGTCGGCGGGCGAAGTGTGCGCCTTGCTCGTGCTGAGCGGCCTCAGCGGCCGCGATTATCCGGGCGCCCTCACGGCCGAGACGGATACGGAGGCGCTCTTCGTGGCCAAACGGAGTTTTCTGCGTTGGCTGCACGCCTACGACGATCTTCGGAGCTCCGTGTTCGGCGGTTTGCTCGATGGGATGTTGCGCATGAGCGAGCAGTCGGAGTCGAGGCGGACGGAGCCGTTGGAAGCGCGGCTGGCGAGAGCGCTGCTGCATCGCGCCGCGGAGGGGCAGTCTCTGCTGAACGTCACGCATCAGGAGTTGGCCGCGGAAATCGGCTCCGCCCGCGAGGTCGTCAGCCGCGCGCTGCGGCGATTCCGGAACTGCGGATGGGTAGAGACGGGGCGGGGCTGGGTGCGGGTTCTCCGCCGGCAAGCGTTGGAGACGCAGTTGCGTGACTAGGTCACGGAAGTGTTCGGGCTCCTCCTGGTATGATGTTTTCGCATCTGATCCGCTTCAATGAGGAGGAGTTTTCCATGTCCAACATCCGCCTACAGTCCGGAATGGCCGCGCCCCTATTCGCCGCCGCCGACATCCATGGCCATCCCGTATCTTTGGAGGATTACCGCGGCCGCAAGGTGCTGCTGGCTTTCTTCCGGTTCTCGGCTTGCGCGCTCTGCAATTTGCGCGTCCGCCGTTTCAAGGAGCGTTATCCGCAGTGGCGAAGCCAGGGGCTGGAAGTCATCGCCGTGTTCGAATCGCCTTTGTCCCATATGAAGACTTATGTCGGGGCTCAGGATGTCTCCTTTCCGCTCGTTGCCGATCCCGGTGCCGCCCTTTATGATTTGTTCGGCGTCGAGGTTTCCGCGGAGAAGGTTCAGGTGACTTTGGCGGATGAACGCACGAAGGGATTCGTGGAAGAGGCCGCGTCCGCCGGCTTCCCGCTGACGCCCGAGCAAGGCTCGAACTTCCACCGGATTCCGGCCGAGTTCCTGCTCGACGAACGGGGGATCGTGCGCACGGCGCATTACGGCCGGCTGCTTACCGACCATTTGGCATTCGAGGAGATCGACCGTTTCGCGGCCGAATAACGGACGCGGGCTTAAGGTAGGCGACATCCCGTCTAGTGGGGACCTCCATTGGCGGAATTCCCATGAAAGAATGCATTCTGTCCGCAGGTGAAAAAAACCGGCATCCTGCTGATGGGATGGCTCGGTTTGGTCCTTGAATCGCCAGAATTTATAATTTTTCGGGGTGAAGTCGTGCTCCATCCCTTTCTTTGAAAGATCAGACGCCGACTGCCCCATTCGCTGAGTCGGTAAGGCTGACGGACACAGCGGACGTTATGCGGGTCGCTCCTCGGCAAAGCGCATTTTAACGGACACAGTTGCGCTTATTGTGGGAAAAACCCCACGTATATCCGTAACGGGTTACGGATAGGGGCCGCGGTGTCCGTTACGTTTTGAAAATGAGGGGATTTGATCCAATAGCGGCTGCGGTGTCCGTTAGAATCAGAACCCCGTGACGGGAAGGGTGGGGTTTCGGTGAAAAACGTTACCGCATGGGCAGGAAGGCGGGATCACCATGACCAAGATCAAGCGGTAGTGGGATTGATTAAAGCCTGCCGCGCAAGCTTAATCCCCGCCAACCCGAGGGCAACAGCTGGACTTCAGAGGCACGAATCAAAAGGACCGTCAGGGATGAACTTCTCCCTGACGGTTTTTCTTGCAAAATCATTTCAGGCTGCTTACCTGGTCATGGGTGACTTGATAGACGATCTTGCCTTGCGTGTTCATGTACTGGAACCTGGCTTTTGTGTTACTCGAATATCCGCTGGTGAGGATCCGGGCCAAGCCGTAACGGAACGACTTCGCGTCGGCCACGCTCTTCTTAAGAAGAACATCATATATCCTTCCGTGCCGTGTTTTCCCTGGACGCTGACGACAACGAATCCGTAGCTGAATCCCTCCAGAGGGTAGTGGCCTTTGGGGAAGGTGAACCGCTTTTTCCCCGTCTTGTCGATGGCATAATAATTCCCCGGTTTGTCGCCTGCGATCGCCAAACCTTCCTGAAAGTCTTTCACGTCCGTGTACGTCGGCTTGATGATCCACTTGTGGAATACATGGACTTCTCGGGGCGCACGGCCGCCAGTCCCTCCGAATAGGGGGCAAACGAACGGTAATTTTTCGTTTCCGGAAGGATGACCTCGAATGATGGAGTAGGGACAAGCCTGCGTTTCCCCAGTATATCTTCGATCCGAAGGGTGGGCAATATTCCCACTCAAATCTGTCAAGCCTCTGATTTGGGGAGGGCCGCCATACGCGCGTTCAGCCTTCCTCTTCCTTTTCCCTGCCAATTCACCAAGAATACCCCCGCGCAAATCAACGCCCCGCCGAACCCGACATACCATTGCACCTGCTCGCCGAGCAGCAACCAACTGGACAGCACGCCGAACAGCGGCATCAGGAACAGGAAGGAGCTCGTTTTCCCGGGATCCCCTTGCTGAAGCAGGTAGTACCAGACCGAGAACTGGACGATGGAGCACAGGACGACGAGGCACAGCGTCACGGCGACGGAAGTCGCCGTAAATTCAAAACGGGGATGCTCCGAAAGAGCGCTCAGGAGGAAGAGCGCGATCCCCCCTGCCAGCATCTGATAGGCCGTCAGCACCATCATATCGAACGAATGGCCCCATTTTTTCACCAATAACGTGGCGGAAGCGAAGCTCACCGCGCCGAGGAAACAGATGAACGTGCCCGGATTCAACTCCATATGCGAGCCGAACGTCAGGAACACGCCGACGAACCCGACGGCGACGCCCGCCCAGACGCGGGCCCGATATACGGTTCCGGTCAACAGGGATCCCAGGATGATGACGAGCAGCGGGTTCGTGGCGGCAATGATGGAGGACTCGCCGGACGTGATCCATCGCATGCTGTAATAGACGCAGCCCATGACGCCGGCCGACTGCAGCACGCCGATCGCCGCCGCCTGCAGCCATTGTCTGCCGCGGGGTTGCGGACGGTTCCGGACGATCAGCGCCAGCAGCCCGCCGGCCAGCACGTAACGGATGCCCATCAGGAAGAAGGGCGGGGCATAATCCAGGCCGATTTTGCCGACGGGAAAAGCGACGCCCATCAAGAACGTCGTGAGAATCAGCAGACTGAAATACCGAGAGGGTTTCATCGGTCGTGCCTCCTTTCGCGGTCCGGACTTACAACGTTTGCCCGCTGTCCACGGTGATGATCTGGCCGGTCATCGCTTCCTGCTCCAGGGCCGACGCGATCATCCGCGCGATGTCCTCGGGCGCGGAAATGCGCTGCAGCAGCAGATTCGGGGCCAGCCGCCGCATCTGCTCCTCCCGGCCGGCCCACCATCTCGTCGCGACCGCGCCGGGCACGACGCAGTTGACCCGGATATCGGGAGACAGCGCGCGGGCCAGCGACTTGGTCAGTCCGTGGACGGCCGCTTTGGACACGGCGTAAGGAAGCGAAGAACCGAGTCCCGTCCGGCCGGCGATGCTGCCGACGTTGACGATCGCGCCGCCGCCGTTTCTCTTCATGAAGGGGGCAACAGCGCGCGCACAAAAGAACATGCCCTTCACGTTGACGTCGAACAGTTCGTCCCATATTTCCCCCGTGGCCGACTCCAGATCATCCATCGGAATATGCCGGGTAACGCTGGCGTTATTAACAAGCAGATCCACCGTGCCGAAATGCTCCGCGGCGCTTCGGACCATGGCCCGAACTTCGTCGTCCCGGGAGACGTCCGCCTGCAGCGCGATCGCGCGTCCGCCTTCTTCGAGGATCCGCCGCGCGGTTTCTTCCGCTTCGGCTTGAGAACGCGAGTAATTCACGATCACGGCGGCCCCCCGCCCGGCCAACTCGAAGCTGACCGCTCTGCCGATCCCCGTGCCTCCGCCCGTCACCAGCGCCGTTTTGTTCCGAAGTTCCATTTTCCATCCACTCCCGTATGTCTTTGTATGGACCATTGTAAGGAGAATATTGGATTCTGTATAATTGAACTAATTGAAGGAAAGATTCAAAAAAATTGAACCCTGCGGCGGGGAGGGAAAACGGTGGATCTCAAGACGCTGAGAACGTTCCAGGCGATCGTGAAATACGGCAGCTTCAACCGCGCGGCGCAAGAGATGAACTACGTGCAGTCCACGGTGACGATGCAAATCCAGAAGCTGGAGTCGGAGCTGGGCGTTCAGCTGCTCGAGCGCGGCAAAGACGTCGGCCTCACGGAAGCCGGCCGGCTGTTCTACGACCAGAGCCTGCAAATCGTGAAAAACATGGAGCATCTTCAGACCAGCTTGGCGGACTGGAAAGCGGGGGCGGCCGGCCATATCCGCGTCGGGGTCACGGAACCGACCGCGAGCTACCGTTTGCCGAGGATTTTGAAGCCGTTCATGGCCCAATACCCGAAGATCCGAATTTCGCTGGAAATCTCGAATACCCCGGTGCTGAGCGAGCGGACCTTGAAGGGGGAGCTCGATTTCGCGCTCTGCACGGCGCCTTGCATCGGCACCGAGTTCTATTTCGAGCCCTGGTTCCAGGAAGAGTTCATGGCCTTGCTGCCCGTGGACCACCCGCTGACGGGAAAAGAGGTCATCGAGCCGGGGGATTTCGAGGGGAATCGCGTGCTGATCACGTCGGAGACTTGTCCGTACCGCCGGAAGCTGGAGAGGGTCATGCAGGAAAACGGGCACATCCGGTTGGACACGATGGAGATCGGGAGTTTGACGGCTTTGAAGCATTACGTGGAGAACGGGCTCGGAATCGCCCTCGTTCCCAAAATCATGGCGGAACCCCTCGCTCCCGGGACGACGGCCAGAAGGATCGGCGGAAGCCTCATCCATATGACCTACGGGATTCTCTGCAAGGATTCGGCCTATCCGTTCCAGCTCGCGAGCCAGAAGCTCTACCAGCATCTCAAGCGGGAACTGGCCGCGTCGGTTCCGGCCGCGGGATGAAGGGCACAATCGTAACAAGGCGAACTTCCGGAGGAATCCCATGCTGAGTTACCGCATGCTGGCGCGTTTCGGCTTGACGCTGCAGACCGTGAAAACCGCGATCGCGTCCGCCCTGGCGTGGTGGCTGGCCACCCTGTCCACTTCGAACAGCTACCCCTACTTCGCGCCGCTCGCCGCGATTCTCACCATTCAGGTGACCGTTGCCGATTCCTTGGAGAAAGCTTTTCAAAGAATCGTCGGCATCATGCTGGGCGTGGCGGTCAGCTTATTCATCGGGCATTGGCTGCAAATCGGCACGTTGTCCATTTTCCTGACGATTCTGGTCGGGATGGCGGTGTCCGCTTCCTTGCGCCTAAGCAGTCCGATCATCTCCCAAGTCGGCGTCAGCGCTTTGCTGGTGCTGGCCTTCGGCCAAAACCAGGGCTACGCCGTCGGAAGAATCCTCGAAACCGCAATCGGCTGCGCCGTCGCCGTCGCGATCAACGCGGCGGTGGTGCCGCCGAACGCGATTCCCCGGGCCGAGGCTTCCCTGCTTCGGCTGAGCCGGCGCGCCGCCGCGACGCTCCGGGCATTGGCCGCCTCGCTGGGAGGCGAATCCGGCGAAGCCGCCAACGACTCCGCGTCGGTGGAAGGATTGATCGAGGAGACGGAGAAGGGCCTCCAAATGCTGCGGTTGGCCAAGCAGAGCCAGAAGTACAGTCCGTTTCTCGCGAGGAGCAGAGCCCGGATCGAGATTCTCGCGTACGGGATGGAACAGTTGGAGAAGGTCACGGTGCAGATAAGGGGCATACGCAGGAGCTTGGCGGATATAACGGAAATGGAGGGCGATCGCGGAGCCGCGGCGGTTCTGATGAGGATCGGCGCAGCGATCGGGACCGCGGCGGCCTGCGTCGAACGTTTCGGCGAACGGGTCACGCAGGCGTCTCCGGAAGGAGAGGAGACGTACCGGGCCTGCATCGAACGGGCCCGCTCCGTGCAGCTGTCTTGCCTGGACGGGATTGCCCGGATCGAATCCCCCGAAGCGCTGCGGGAGATCGGGGGGATTTTGACGGACCTGAATCGAATCCTGAGAGAGGTGGAGAACGGGGAACCTTCGCCGATCGCGGCTTCATCCGAATCGAGGGAAGTCCGATAGAAATAGACAGATGGGAGCGATGGGCGTGTCCGTTGGGATTTTGGCGCATTTGCTAGGGAAACAGCCTTACGAGCCGCTTGCGGCCAAGGCGGCCGAATCGGGGTTCGACTACGTTCAGCTTGCGCTGTCCAAAGCGATTTCGGATGTCGACTTCTCGCTGGGGAAAATGAGTCCGGGGCTGGCGAACGAAGTGGGGGGCGCGTTCGCGGACCATCGCGTCGGGATCGCGGTCCTGGGCTGCTATGCGAGCCTGATCGAGCTCGACGACGAGCTGTACCGGCACAACGTGGACCGGTTCAAGGAGCATCTGCGGCATGCGCGGCATTTCGGGGCGCCGACCGTGGCGACCGAAGTCGGCGTGCCGCCCGATCCTTCCCGCGCCAAGGAGCATTGGGCACGGCTGGACCGGGCGCTGGAGGAGCTGGTGGAAGAAGCCGAGCGCTGGGGCGTGACGATCGGGCTGGAGGCGGCGCAGCGCCACTTGATCGATTCCGTCGACACGCTGGCGGAGACGATCGACCGGTTCCCCTCCTCCTGCGTAGGGGTGGTGCTCGATCCTTGCAACCTCATGAATGCCTCCGTGTTCGACCGGCAGGACGAGATCATCCGTTGCGCCTTCGAGCGCCTGGGCACGCGCATCGTCAGCGCGCACGCCAAGGACCTCCGGCGGGAGCCGGACGGCAGCTTGAAGGAGACGGCGGCCGGACAAGGCGGCCTGAACTACCCGCTGTTCTGGGAGCTGCTGGAGCGGCATAAGCCTCGCGGCTACGTGACGCTGGAAGGCGTGGCGGAAGCGCAATTCGCCGCGGTTGCCGGGTTCGTCCGCGAAGGAAGAGCGTCGGCTCGCCGCGCGGCTTCGAGTTTCAGCTGATCCTTGATTTCCGGGGCCGACTCCAGCCAGTGAATGTTCCATAGGCCGGCTTCCAAAGCGTATAAGGCGTTCAGTTTGATCTTGTTCGGAAACCGTTCCTTCAGCCGGCAATAGGCTTCAACCGAGCCGATGTTTTCCTCCTTATCCCGCATTCTTAAAGGATTCGGCCACATGCCGGATCAAAGCCTCTGCCCCGGGAGAGAGCGCGCGGCGCGCGTGAAGGCTGAGCCCGATCGTGCGGACGAGCCTTGGCTTCAGTTCGCAGGTCCGGACGTCGAACCCTTTCGCCGGGACGGACATCCGGGGCAGCACCGTAATGCCTAACCCGGCTTGCACCATCGATAGAATCGCGAACGTATCCCTGACGCCGAACTGGTCGTTAGGCTGCCGGGAGGGATCCGGAAACAGCTGCGCCAAATAATGCTCGCATCCCGTATCCCGGACGAACGGCTCGCTCAGCAGCTCGTCCACGGACACTTCCTTCCGCTTGGCGAACGGGTGATCTTTCGGCATCACGACCCGCATGGGGTCGTCCATGAGCGGGATGAACCGCAAAGGCGGTTTGGCGTAGACGTTGAATCCGACATCGACGGTTCCGTCCAGCAGCCAGCCGTGAATCTCGTCGTAGTTCCCCTCCCGGAATGCGACGGAAAGTCCGGGATAACGGTCCCGAAAACCTTTGATCAATTCGGGCATATGTCCCGCCATGAAACTGGGAAAACATCCGATCGTCAGGCTGCCGGTCTGAAGCCCTTTCAGGGAGGCGGCCGCCTGCCCGAACCGTTCCTCGCTGCGGAGCATCTCGCGGGCGTACGGCAGAAGCGTCGTTCCTGCATCCGTCAGCGTCACCCCGGTTTTTCCGCGATGGAACAACGTCAGCCCCGCTTCCGCCTCCAGCCCCGCCAGCGTCTGGCTGACCGCCGATTGGGTCAAGTTCAGCGTTTCCCCCGCCTTGGTGAAACTCCCCGTCCGGGCAATCGCGAGGAAGACGTGCATCTGGAGCAGGGTCATTTTCGCACCTCGTTGAATTAACGAATCTAATGATAGTCATCATAACAATTAATTTGTCTAATAGAAAGAGGGGGATTACGATAGTTTTACCAACAGCGGCAGGGGGATCGTGAAAATGGGGGAAATCAAAGTCGGAATCATCGGATTGGGCGGCGTCGGGAGCGCGGTGAAACGGGCGTTCGAGGAGCATCCCGCCATCGAGGTCGCCGCGTTATGCGACCGCAACGCTTCGTTATTGGTCGAACAAGCGGGACGGGAGAGCGGTTCGGCCGCTTATTCCGATTATCGCATGATGCTGGAACGGGAACCGGTCGACTTGGTTTATTTGGCGGTTCCTCCGAAGTTCCATCACCCGATCGCGTTCGATATTTTGAAGCAAGGGAAGCATTTGCTTTGCGAGAAACCGCTGGCGAATTCGCTGATCGAAGCGGAAGAGATGCTGCAGGCGGCGGAAGCGGCCGGCGTCATGCATGCGATGAATTTCCCGACGTTATACCGGCCGGCTCATCGGGCTTTCGCGAAGCTGCTGCAAGAGGAAAGGCTGGGAGAGCTTAGGAGAATCGAAATCAAAGCGTTCTTCCCGCAATGGCCCCGCTCGTGGCAGCGCAACGAATGGATCTCCACGCGGGAGCAGGGCGGATTCGCGAGGGAAGTGCTGCCGCATTTCCTGCACTTGATCCGGCATCATTGCGGAGCCGCCTGCGAGGTCGTTTCCCGAATGGAGTATCCGAAGGATCCGGCAGCTTGCGAGACGGGCCTCACGGCGTTCGCGCGGTTGGCGTCGGACCCTGGCGTTTCCATTGTGATCGACGGTCTGAGCGGGGCCGCCGTCCAAGAGGAAGCTTCGCTCACCTTCTACGGTACCCGAGGCCGAGCGAAACTGTACAACTGGTCCCGCTTGCTGTGGGCCGAAGAAGGTGAGGAGTTTGCGGAGGTCGCTTTACAGCCGAAAGACCATCTGTTGGAGCTCGTGGATCACGTCGTGCGGGCGATACGGGGGCAGAGCAGCGAGATCGTAACGTTCCGCGAAGGGGTCGAAGTGCAAAGTACGCTAGAAGCTTTATTAAACCATCGATCATCTGAAAGGATCTTGCACCCATGAACCTGCATATGCTCAACGTGATTCTTCCGATTGTATTCCTGCTGTACCAAATCGTGATCGATTTCGTGGATTTGTTTCCGTTCAACGATATCCGGGCTAGAGACAAGAGGCTGAGAAAGTTCGAAGTGCTGGGCAATTACCCGCCGCTCATCCTCATTTCCGCCTGCTTTTATTTTGAAGGAGCGTGGGCGCGGGTCGGGTATGCGATGACGGCGATCATTATGGCGATGCATTTGCTCGCTTGGTGGATACCTTATTGGACGGGCAAGCCCGCTTCGGTCCGACAAGATTACGACAAGTATTTTTCCCGCACGTATAAGTTCCTGCCGAAAATCCGCGACCACATCGTTCCGGATGCGGAGCATGCAGGCGTGGGGGCTCTGCTTACCGTCACGTTGGCCGTTCAAAGTATATACATGTTCGCGTAAGACACGGGATCAGAATGGCGGGCAGGCGGATGGTTCATTGGCTTCATCCGTCTAGACGGAAGGCGCCCATGGCCTCCGAAGAGGCCCGAGGCGCCTTATGCGGTTTACGACGCCGTTGCGGAATCTTGGCCGGCATGTGCGCCCTTTCTCCCCAGCAAGCCGCCGAACAGGAAGACGCCGAGCGAGAGGACGAGGCAGCCCGCCGAGAATAGCCCGATCGACGAGAACCCGCCGAACTGCGCGAAGAGCAGGCCGGCGATCCAAGCGCCCAGCGTATTCGCGCCGTTCATCGTCGAGTTGGCCAAGCTGGAAATCGTCCCTCGGATCTGCGCGTTCAGCGAGGTGAGCATCTCCATGACGATCGGGAAGATGATCCCCAGGATCGCGAAAATGATCAGGTAGACGGCCGTGGCGAACGGAAGATGCGCGAGTCCCGGCGTACTCGCGTAAAGGATCGCGACGGCCGCCATCCCGGCGGAGACCGCTCCCGTACGTCCCAGCTTCCGTACGGCGAACGGACTGACGAGGCTGCCCAGCAGCGTGCCGAGTCCGAGGAACATCATCACGTTGCCGATCCGGCCGACGGGCAGATCGAAGCCGTCCGCCAGCCATTTGCCGACGAAGGCCATCGCGGTTCCGCTTCCCAGGTGGAGGAGCAAGTAACCCAGGAAGCCGCTCCGGGCCTTGCCGCTCGAGATCAGGGGGACATACCGGCGCAGAATCGACGTCCGGCGTTCTCCCGCGCGCGCGGCCGGCCGGATGTCGGGCAGCAGGAAGTACGCGGCGGCGGCCAGAAGCGCGGAGACGGCGCCGATCGTCCAGAACGGGACGGACCAGCTCGAGGCCGCCAGCCAGCTCCCGATCGGGACGCCAAGCGCCTGGGCGGCGGCGAGTCCGGAGAAGGCGAGGCCCATCGTCCTCGGGATGCGGTCCCGCGGGATGACCGCCGGAATGGACGCCCACACCTGGGGCGCCGTGAACGCCGCGCTGATGCCGGCCAAGACGCGGAACAGGCACATCGTCCAGAAGCTGTCCGCGAAGCCGCACAGCACGGTCGAGACGGAGAAGCCGGCGAGCCCGCTTAGCAAGACGGTCCTGCGGTTCCAGCCGTCGGACAACGGCCCGGCGATCAACGCGAAGACAGCGGAGCCGAGCGTGTAGGCGCCGATCATCCATCCGGCGATGCCCGTCGATACGCCGAATTGCTCCTGCAGGGTCGGGAGCAGTGGCGAGATCAGGAACGTATCCGTTCCGATCATGAACATGATGAGGAAAAACAACGCGGTATGGCGCAGCATGGTCGATCACTCCTACGATGGGGATTGCTTGCTGACCTTATCGTAGGGAATAATGGTGACAGAACATGTCATCAACCCAACGTAAAATGAAAAACGCTGCCGCAGCCCCATCCGCATGCCGTCGTCCGGGAAACGGAGAGGCGGTCGGTGAATAGGGATGTCGCGGAAAAAAGAGGAGGCGAGCATGTGCCCAAGTCCAAACGCCTGATGGAGCTGATGATGACCGTCAACCGGAAACGCCGGTTCAAGGTGCAGGAACTCGCCGACGAATTCGGAGTTTCCAAACGCACGATCCTGCGGGATCTCCAAGAGCTGAGCGAGCTCGGAGTGCCTCTATACTCGGAGGTAGGTCCGCACGGAGGCTACCAGGTGGTCCGGGAGCGGGTGCTGCCGCCCATCGCGTTCACGGAGGAAGAGGCGGTTGCGATGTTCTTCGCGGTGCACGCGTTGCGCCACTACTCCTCGCTGCCGTTCGAAGCGGAATCGGCTTCGGCGCTCAGTAAGTTCTATCTCCATATGCCCGGCGACGTGCGGGATCGGATCGACGGCATGAAACACCGGGTGGATTTCGTCACCCCGACCCGGCGGGGCGACGCGCCTTGCTTGTCCGTCCTGCTGGACGCGGCCGTAAAACAGAGGGTCCTCCTTATCGAGTACGAGTCGAAGGACGAGGAGGAGAGCCGGAGGCGGATCCAGCCGGTCTGCCTGTACGCGCACAACGGCTTCTGGTACTGCAATGCCTACTGCTTCCTGCGCGAGGGCTTCCGCGTCTTCCGGTGCGACCGAATCCGCCGGGCGGAGCCGGATGCGGACGCGAAGCCGCTCGATCTGGGCGACGTCCGCCTCAGCCGCCGGTTCGCCGCGGAGCCGCGGGAGCCCGTTCGCCTCCGCGCGGAGCTGAGCCGGGCCGGCGTCCAGCGCTGCGAAGGCGAACTGTGGCTGGCGCCGCTGCTGCGGGTGCGGGAAGACGGAAGCGGCTTGATCGACGGCGGCGTGCCGCGCGGAGAGCTTCCCTTTTTCGCCGAGTTTTTCATCGGATTGGGGAGCGAAGCCCGCCTGATAGAGCCGGCGGAACTCAAGACCGAGATCCGCCGGAGGCTGGCCGAAATGCTGGAACGTTACGCCTAAGGACGCCGCAAAATAGAAGGCAGCCTGAACCCCGCATGAGGGAGCCAGGCTGCCTTTGACTTTCGCGCGAACTGCAGGTTTACGCTTTTCCTTTCTTCTTCCGATACTCCGCGAACTCCAAATACTCCCGGATGAACGCCTGTTCCTTCTCCGTCAACTGCTCCAAACGGACGTCCGGCTGCCCGGCGCCCGGATGATAGCCGTTCCGCTGCTCCTGGATGCCCTCCGCCCCGCGCTCCTTGCCGGTCATCAGCCAATCGAGGCTGACGTCGAAGTACTGCGCGATTTCGATCAGCTTCTTGGCTGACGGAACGGAAACGCCCCGCTTCCAGTCCCCGAAATTGCCGGTGGAAATGCCAAGCTCCTGGCAGAACGCCTTCTTCGTCATTTTCCTCGTCGCGATCAGCTCTTCGATTCGTTCATAGATCGATTGCATCGGTTCGGCACCCTCATTAGGATCAAAAATACTTAAAAAAGTCATAATAGACTTCCAAAAATGACTTAAATAAGTTATAATAGGAATTCGATGGCAATCCGATTGCCCGAACAAATTATAGCACATGGCGCGGGAAAATGGGGGGAGGACTATGCTTGCGAAGGACAAGGCCCATTACGGCCTTCGGTTGGGCGGTCAAGAAGCGGTTGGCCGAGCGGAAGCTTGACCAGAAGGAGTTTTGCCGCCGTTACGGCATACCGGAGTACCGGTTGTCCAATCTGATCAGCGGCACCCGCAAAGCAGAGAAATACCGGAAACAAGTCGCGGAATTGCTGGGGATCGAAGAACGGGAGTCATCCGGCTAGCGGGCCGCGGAAACGGAGTTACGTCATTTTCCGAATCAGGAGGAGCTATGGGGAAACGAAAGCGCAAGCGCGCGGGAACGTCCGCGTGGAGGCGGATCGACGTCGTCCGGTTGAGCTTGGTGAGGGAGTCTTCGTTCTTGTCGCGGATTCGGGTGGAGACGCCGTCCGACGCGCATGGAGTGTTTCGCCGGTTTCTGGGGAAAGAGAGCGACCGGGAGCTTTGCGCGCTGCTGTGTCTGGATGCCAAGTGCCGTCCCACGGCCATGCAGATCGTCTCCGTCGGGACGTTGGACGGCACGTGGATTCACCCTCGGGAGATCTACAAGACCGCGCTGGCGGCGAATGCCGCCTCCATCATTTGCGCCCACTCGCATCCGAGCGGCGATCCCGAGCCGAGTCCGGAGGACGCGGCCGTCACCCGCCGGTTGGTCATGGCGGGCGCCATGATCGGCATTCCGCTGCTGGATCATCTGATCCTGGGAGCGGGGGACGAATACGTCAGCATGAGGGAGGTCGGCCGGATGGACTTCTATGGGCCTTCCGCGAAGTTCATGGAAGGAATCTCGGGGGAGTCGCCGGGAAAGGCGAACGGTCCGTCCGCTTCCTACACCGCGGCCGAAAGGAACATTCCCCCTCCTTGAAACCGATATTAGCGGAACGCCGCCAAAAGCGAATTTAGCGCCGCCGTCGGCTTGGATCGTATTTTCGGCGGCTTGTTTCACGGATATGTTGCCGAATACGGCTGTCGGCATTCGACAATCTACGATGATTATTGAAAATTCCTCATTGTAGCTCCTAATATTCCGATATATAATCTAGGAAAAATCTTCTTCCGGAGGATGAAATCGAGATGAGAAAAGGCTTGTCGATTATCACGGTCGTCGCGATCGGCATCGGGGCGGCGCTGTTCGTCATCCTGGGCCGTTTCGGATCGATTCCGTCGGGGCTGCCCGATACCAACATCGAAACGACTTATGCCGTACTCTCTTTGTTCTCGGTATTATACGGGCCGATTGCCGGCCTGCTGATCGGTCTGATCGGACATACGCTCAAAGACGCGATTTTCTACGGTTCTCCCTGGTTCAGCTGGGTCATCGCCTCCGGCGTCGTCGGCTTGGTCGTCGGATTCGCGGCCCGAAGCATCCGCATCCATGACGGCGAATTCGGCGCGAAGCAGATCGTGCGGTTCAACCTGATCCAAATCTTGGCCAACGCGGTTGCCTGGTTCGTGATCGCGCCGGTGCTCGACATCCTCATTTACGCCGAGCCCTCCGACAAGGTGTTTACGCAGGGCTTGGTGGCCGGAGCTTCGAATATCGTGACCGTCGCGGTGCTGGGAACGCTGCTGCTGCTCGCGTACGCGAAGACGAGAACGAAACAGGGAAGCTTGACGAAAGAGGCGTAAGGAAGAAGACGAGCCGGTGCGACCCGCCGGCTTTTTTATTGTTTTCCGGGGGCTCCCCCAAAAGTAATCGGAATAAGCTGCGAGCTTAACGTCACTTTTGGGGGATTTGCTCTGCTTTATGCGCCATATCTTATGAAGACCGGAGAAGATCAACATGAAGAAACCGATCATCGAATTCGAGAACTTCGGCTTTCAATACCGGGCGCAAGCCGCACCTACGCTGCAGGACATCAATCTCACCTTGTACGAGGGAGAGACGGTGCTGATCGTGGGTCCGTCGGGCTCCGGAAAAAGCACGCTGGCCCACTGCATCAACGGCTTGGTTCCTTTTTTTTATCCGGGGACGATGACGGGTTCTTTGCGGATTCAGGGGAAGGAACAGCGGAGTTTGAGCATCTTCCAGCTCTCGGAATTGGTGGGAACCGTGCTGCAGGATCCCGACGGCCAGTTCGTCGGGCTGACCGTGGCGGAGGATATCGCCTTCAAGCTGGAGAACAAGAACGTTCCCCAAGCGGAAATGATCGGGAAGGTGGCTGCGGCGGCGGAGGCCGTGGATATCCTTGCCCAGTTGCGGTCGTCGCCGCATGAGCTGTCCGGCGGGCAGAAGCAGCGGACGACGCTAGGCGGGGTGCTGGTGGACGACGTCGGCATCCTGCTTTTCGACGAGCCGCTCGCCAACTTGGACCCGCGTACCGGCAAAAGCGCCATCGAGCTGATCGAACGGATCGGCAGCCGGCCCGACAAGACCGTCATCGTGATCGAACACCGCCTGGAGGACGTGCTGCACGGCCGTGTCGACCGGATCGTCGTCATGCACGAGGGCCGGATCCGGGCAGACCTGACGCCCGGCGAGCTGCTCAGCTCGGATCTATTGGCGGAGACGGGCATCCGGGAACCGCTGTACATTACCGCGCTCAAATATGCCGGCTGCCGGATCACGCCCGATGGGCGGCCGGAGCATATCGATTCCGTCCGATTGGACGACGGCGTCATCGGGAAGTTGAAGTCGTGGTACGAGAGCCAGGATCGCGAGGAAATTCCGGAAGAGCGGGAAGCCGTGCTCGAGCTGGAGCAAGTCGACTTCGGCTACGACGCGGACCGCTTAATTTTGCGCGACGTATCGCTTCGCATCGGACAAGGGGAAATGGTCAGCATCGTCGGCAAGAACGGGGCCGGGAAGTCGACGCTGTCCAAGCTGATCTGCGGCTTCCATCATCCGGGCCGGGGACGGATTCTGTTTCGGGGACGGGACATGCGCGGGGACACGATCAAGGAGCGGTCCCGGCATATCGGCTACGTCATGCAGAATCCGAACCAGATGATCTCCAAAGGCACGGTGTTCGAGGAGACGGCTTTCGGCTTGCAGGTGCGGGGGGTGTCCGGGGAAGAACTCAAGGAACGCGTGTTTGCGGCGCTGCGCATCTGCGGGTTATACGAGTTCCGCAACTGGCCGATCTCGGCGCTCAGCTTCGGCCAGAAGAAGCGGGTGACGATCGCATCGATCCTGGTGATGAAGCCGGACGTTCTCATTCTGGATGAACCGACCGCGGGCCAGGACTACCGGCATTACAACGAAATGATGGAGTTCCTGCTCGAACTCAACCGCGGCGGCATCACGGTCATCATGATCACGCACGATATGCATCTGATGATGGAATACGCCCATCGGACGATCGTGCTCGCGGACGGCCGGAAAATCGCGGACGACCGCCCTGCCGCCATCCTCACGGATCCGGCCGTCGTGGCGACCGCGAACCTGAAGGAGACGTCGGTGTACGAGCTGGCCCGAAGGGCGGGCGTCGGCGAACCTAAGGAGTTCGTCCGCCGATTCATCGCCTACGACAGGAGGATTCGGGCACGATGAAAGCCAAAATGCTGACGTATACCCGGCTCGAGTCTCCGATCCATCGGCTGACGGGGGCGGTCAAGCTCATCTTTTTCGCGCTTTGGTCCGTCACCGCCATGATCACGTACGATACCCGCAGCCTGCTCGCCATGTTCCTTTTCGGCTTGGTCATGTTCAAGATTTCGAAGGTGAAGTTCCGGGACTACTCCTTCGTGTTATACTTGATCCTGTTTTTCATGCTGCTGAACCAGCTGGCCGTGTATCTGTTCTCCCCGGCGGAAGGGGTCAAAATCTACGGCACGAGCCACGAGTGGTTCCACATCGCGGGCCGTTACAACGTGACGTGGGAGCAGCTGTTCTACCAGTTCAATATCCTGCTGAAATATTTCACGGTGATCCCGATGGCGCTGTTGTTCCTGCTGACGACGGACCCGAGCGAATTCGCGGCGTCGCTGAACCGCGTCGGGGTCAGCTATCGCATCGCGTACGCCGTCTCCATCGCCATGCGGTATATCCCGGACATCCAGCGCGATTTCCACAATATTTCGTTCGCGGCGCAAGCCCGGGGCATCGACATGTCCAAGAAAGAAAAGCTCGGCGCCCGGATCAAGAACGTCTCGGCCGTGTTGATGCCGCTCATCTTGACCAGCCTGCAAAGGATCGAGACGGTCAGCGCGGCGATGGAGCTGCGGGCTTTCGGGCACGGGCGGACCCGCACCTGGTACAACGCCCGGCCTTTCGGCAAAGCGGATTTCGCGGCGCTGGCGATCATCGTCGCGATTCTCGCGGGCTCCATGCTGTTGACGTTCCATGACGGCTCGCGGTTTTACAACATCTTCGAACGGACGGAATAGGAGATTCGAATGGCCGCACAATGTTTGCTTATCATCATCTATCTGGCCTTTATCAGCTTAGGGCTGCCGGATTCCTTGCTGGGCGCGGCCTGGCCGGTCATGCGGCTGGATTTCCATGCTCCGCTGGAGACGGCGGGCCTGCTGTCCATGCTCATTACCGCCAGCACGATCGCGTCTAGCTTGGCGTGCGGATATATGCTTCGGCGGTTCGGCACGGGGAAGCTCACGCTGATCAGCTGCATCCTGACCGCGGGAGCGCTGCTCGGTTTCTCTTTCGCGCCGTCATGGGGTTGGATCGTCTTGCTCGCGATCCCCCTTGGCTTGGGCGGCGGTTCGGTGGACGCTGGGCTGAACCACTACGTGGCCGCGCATTACAAGGCGCACCACATGAGCTGGCTGCACTGCTTTTGGGGCGTCGGGGCGACGATCGGTCCGATCGTCATGTCCCGTTTCATCGCGGAGTCATCTTCTTGGAGGGACGGGTACCTGACCATTTCCGTTCTCCAATTCGGCCTGGTCGTCATCCTTTTCGCCACGCTGCCGTTATGGGGGCGTGCGTCCGCGGGTGCCCGGGAATCGGGGAACGCGCATGAACCGGAAGGCCGGGAGGGCGGGGTTCCGGAAGAGGAAAGCGCCGCGCCGTCCAGCCCGTGGCGGATTCGGGGCGTCGCGTTTGCCTTGGCGTCCTTCCTGTTGTATTGCGGTGTGGAAGCCGGCGTAGGGTTGTGGGGAAGCAGCTATTTGGTCAACGTCAAAGCTTTGGACGCGTCGGCGGCGGCGCAATGGATTTCCGTCTATTACGCGGGCATTACCGTCGGCCGATTCATCACGGGGTTCATCACGTTCAAGGTAAGCAACCGGATGCTCATCCGCGCGGGCCAGGTGACGGCATTAGCCGGCGGGGCGCTGGTGGTGCTTCCGCTGCCGGCGGAGTTCACGTTCGCGGGGTTGATCGTCACGGGGCTCGGCTTGGCGCCGATCTTTCCGTGCATGCTGCATGAAACGCCGGTGCGGTTCGGCAAGAAGCACGCCCAGACCATCATCGGATGGCAGATCGCGGTCGCCTACGCCGGGAGCACGCTCGTGCCCCCGCTGCTCGGGTTTCTGGCCTCGGTCGCGTCGCTGGCGATTTTTCCGGCGTATCTCGTCATTTTGGCCGCGGCCATGCTGCTCTGTACGGAGCGGTTGAACGCGATGCTCCGGCTGAGAGGCGCTGTTGCCGATATACGGGTAAAATAAGGGAAGGGAAGTTATACTAGTCCCAAATCCGAAGGGAATCGGGGAGCGCAAAATGACGGAGAACAAAACACCCGGGGCGGGATGGAACTTCGACAACAGTTACGCCCGTTTGCCCGGATTTTTTCATTCCATGCAAAGCCCCGCTCCGGTGCGCGCGCCGGAGCTGGTCGTGCTGAACGAGCCTCTGGCGGCATCGCTTGGACTGGATGCGGAGGCGCTAAAAAGCGGGGAAGGGGTCGCGGAGCTGGCCGGCAATCGGGTTCCCGAAGGCGCGGAGCCGCTGGCCCAAGCTTACGCGGGGCATCAATTCGGGTATTTCACGATGCTCGGCGACGGCCGCGCGCTTCTGCTTGGCGAACAGATTGCGCCGGGAGGCGAACGGTTCGATATCCAGCTGAAAGGCTCGGGCCGGACGCCGTATTCCCGCGGGGGAGACGGCCGAGCCGCCGTCGGGCCGATGCTGCGGGAATACGTCATCAGCGAAGCGATGAATGCGCTGGGCATTCCGACTACGCGAAGCCTGGCGGTGATCGCGACCGGTCAGGGCATCCAACGGGAGAAGGAGCTGCCCGGAGCGGTGCTGACGCGCGTCGCCGCCAGCCATCTGCGCGTCGGCACGTTTCAATATGCCGCCAATTTCGGAACCGAAGAGGATCTCCGCACGCTGGCCGACTATGCGCTGGAGCGCCATTTTCCGGAGATCGGCGGCGAAGGGAACCGCTATCTGTCGCTGCTGCGCGAGGTGATCCGGCGGCAAGCCGCGCTGATCGCGAAGTGGCAGCTGGTCGGCTTCATCCACGGGGTCATGAACACGGACAACATGGCGATCAGCGGGGAAACGATCGATTACGGCCCCTGCGCGTTCATGGATGTCTACGACCCCGCGACCGTGTTCAGCTCGATCGATAGGCAAGGCCGCTACGCCTACGGACGTCAGCCGTATATCGGCGCATGGAATCTCGCGCGACTGGCGGAAGCCTTGCTGCCGCTGCTGGATGCCGACCAGGATCGCGCCGTGAAGCTGGCGGAGGGGGAGCTCGAGGCTTTCGGTCAGCAGTTCCAGCGGAATTGGCTCGCGGGGATGAGGGCGAAGCTGGGCCTCTTCGGCGAAGAGGAGCAGGACGAACCGCTGGTCGCCGCGCTTCTGGACCTCATGCAGCGCAACCGGGCGGACTACACCAACACGTTCCGCGCGTTGACGTTGGATCAGCCGGAGGATAACGGCCTTTTCGCCTCCGAAGAATTCGCGGAGTGGCGCAAGCGGTGGGAGGAACGGCGAGGCCGGGGGCAAGAATCGGAAGAGGCTTCCCGCCGGTTGATGCGGGAGAGCAATCCCGCGGTCATTCCGCGCAACCATCGGGTGGAGGAAGCGCTGGAAGCCGCATCGGAACGGGAAGACTTTAGCGTGATGCATCGGTTGCTGGCCGCGTTGGCGGATCCCTATGCGTATTCTCCCGAACAGGAAGAATACGCCGCGCTGCCGGAGGCATGCGATGTCCCGTATCGGACCTTCTGCGGTACCTAATACGGAAGCGAGAACGCTCCCGTCTTCCGCGGACTTGATGCGAACCTAAGATGGCAAACCCGGCATCCCGATGATGCCGGGTTTTTCAACGTTACGGAAAGTTTTAATTATTTTACGAATTCACCCCGAACTTCGCTGCGGCACGTTTTTATGGGGGAATTTCCCTCTATTTATTCCGATTCTGCAAAATGTGCAAATTCAGAGGGAGTTTTCCCGCTAATCGATTCAAAGCCCCTTCATGCGTACCGCCTCGCGCACCGGTCTCCTCTCTCTCCATTTCACGATACGGAGATCGATTCCGATAAAACATACGGAAGCATCGAGATGCAG
The DNA here is from genome assembly GCF_029360585.1 of Cohnella caldifontis. Lineage (GTDB taxonomy): Bacteria > Bacillota > Bacilli > Paenibacillales > Paenibacillaceae > Cohnella > Cohnella caldifontis. The sequence continues at coordinate 141,645 of NZ_JAQZSJ010000003.1, forward strand.
ATGAAGGAGAGCGTTGATTGATGACATCACGATTGAAGAGAGTCCTCGCGTTTATCCTGCTCCTCGCGTTCTTGCCGGCAACGGCCGTGTGGGCCAATTCCGTCATCACGGACCCCGCATTGGCCGCTGCCATTCGGCTGGAATTGGGGCTGGCGTCCGGGAAAGAGCTAAAAGCAAGCGATCTTCAGCAACTGGATTCCCTGTTCCCTCCCGAATCCAAGAACAAGATCACCCAGCTGCAAGGGTTGGAGTATGCCGTCAACCTGCAAAACTTGTTTCTGCCCGGCCAAAGCGTTAGAAACATCAAGCCACTGGCCAAACTGAAAAACTTGACGTTCCTGGCGCTGGACGGCAATCAGGTCGCGGACCTTTCGCCTTTGTCCGGCTTAACCGCTTTGGAGAAGCTCGTCATCGACGGCAATCAAGTCAAGAGTTTGGAGCCGCTGAGTAAACTGCCGAACCTGACGGATCTGCTTGCCGGAAGCAACCAGATTGCCGATATCGGTCCCTTGCGGGACTTGAAGCTGGAATGGGCCGTTCTGGACGGCAACCGAATCCAGGATTTGTCCCCGCTCGAAAACCACCCCACGCTGGAGTATCTTTACGTGGAAAATAACCTTATTCAGGATATCGGCGTGCTGGAGTCGATTCCGAACCTGATCGAGGTATCCGTGGCGGGCAACCCGCTGAACGCGCAGGCAAGCCAGGTGATCAGCCGTTTGAAAAACAAGGGAGTTGCCGTCACCGCGAATGCGGCGGAATCCCCGGCGCAGATTCAGGTCGTGCTCGACGCGGAGTCCGTTCCGTTCGACGTTCCTCCTTTCATCCAGGACGGCAACACGATGGTTCCTTTTCGGGTTCTTTTCGAGAAACTCGGTTTAAGCATCACGTGGATGGCGGATACCCAAACGATTCTGGGGGAAAAGGAGGGCACGCGAATCCGCATGCAGGTAGGCCAAACCGCGGCGGAGGTGAACGGAAAGACGATCACGCTGGCGGTCCCGCCGACTCTCGTTTCCGGCAGCACGTTCGTGCCGCTGCGGTTCGTGGCGGAGTCGCTGGACGCGAAAGTGGGATGGGACGGGAGCAGCAATCAAGCGATGATCCGCAGCAAGCAGACGTTCGCTTCTTCCGACGGTTCCGTAAAAGTGACTGCTTACGGTTCATGGAACGCGGATGAGGAGACTTCCCCGTCTGCCAAGCTGGCGCTGGAATCTTACGACGGGAGTACATTCGCCGTCCGCGCGACGCTTCCGTCGGATCTGCCTCCGGATACCGATTTGGATACCTTCTACCAGGATGAGAAGAAGAAGCTGCTGGCGAATCCCGATTCCTACGTCATCGACGAGACGGAAGATCCGTTCCAAGGACATCCCGCGAAATGGCTGACGTACTACGCAACCGAAGATGATTGGAAAGGCTTCGTGCGAACGTCCGTTTTCTTCGAGGCGGATGGACGTTTCTATCAGGTGACGTTATCCGCGAATGAGGATCATTTGGACAGTGCCCTGGAGGGGTTAACCGAGCTTCTGGACACGTTGGAGCTGAAACCGCAGCAAGAGGCGTAAATCGAATAAAAGCTTGGCGTTTTCCATTGGGCCTCCGGTAAAGGATCGGCCGGTTTGGAGGATGGCCGCGGATGGGCTAAAATGGCGGTAGAGTCGGATCGATCATCTTGAATCGAGACAGGAATGGAAGAGGAGTGGGAGCCATGAAGTATCGCCGTCTGGGAAACAGCGGGCTGGAAGTGTCGGCTTTGGGGCTGGGCACCAACGCGTTCGGCAAACGGGCCGACGAAGCCGCGTCCGTCCGGGTCATCCACCGTGCGTTGGACAGCGGAATCAATTTCATCGACACGGCCAATATTTACGCGAATACCGAGTCGGAGAGGATCATCGGCCAAGCGCTGGAAGGCGGCAAGCGGCAGCGCGCCGTGCTGGCGACGAAGGCCGGACTGGTGAGGGGACAAGGCCCGAACGAGAGAGGGTCCTCCCGGTACCATCTGCAGCAGGAGTTGGAAGACAGCCTGAAGCGGCTGAGAACGGACTATGTCGACCTGTACCAGATCCATACGTTCGATCCGCATACGCCGTTGGAAGAAACGCTGCGTACGCTGGACGATATGGTACGGTCCGGGAAAGTGCGCTATGTCGGAGCGTCCAATTACGCCGCCTGGGAGCTGATGAAGGCGCTGGGCATCAGCGACCGAAGCGGATGGGTGCGGTATGTTTCCACCCAGACCAGCTACTCGCTGGCGGACCGGACCCCGGAGCGGGAGCTGGTGCCGTTCTGTCTGGACCAAGGAGTTGGCATCATCCCGTATTTTCCGCTTGCCGGCGGCATTCTGAGCGGGAAATACTCCTTAGCGGAGAGAACGCCCTCCGGTTCGAGAGCGGACACCGATCCGGGCTTCGGGCGGTTTCTGGAGGAAAAGAACCTTCGGCTGGGGGAGAGCGTGAGCCGACTGGCGGCGGAACGCGGCGTGACGCCGAGCGCGCTGTCTCTCGCCTGGCTGATGGGGCGGCCGGCCGTCTCCACGGTGATCGTGGGCGCCACGCGCGCCGAACAGGCGGAGGAGAACCTGAAGAGCCTTACTGTCACTCTCGATCCGGAAACCGAGCAGGCGCTGGACGAACTCAGCAAACCTTTTCTCTACGGCGAACCTTTCGCGACCTACCGCTTGTCCTGACCCTATATTCATGATAAAAACAGAGTCCGCGTACGAAGGGAGCTTCGTGAGCCGGCTCTGTTTTTTCGTCACCGAACGGTTCGTCATCGTTCCGGTCAGCGGCTGCTGCACATGCGCAATGCAAGTCTAACGGACACAGCGGACGCTATTCAGGATGGAATCGCCACTTTGAATTTCTAACGGACACCGTGGCGCTTATTCGCCTTATGGAAGCAGGTAGGACGGCGATTTGGGCCCATTAAGGTCCGCAGTGTCCGTTAGAATCCGAGAAGAGCCGTTTCCTGCCGAATAACGTCCGTGGTGTCCGTTAAGCAGGACCGCTGCGTATTGACGTGGCGCAAATGCCGGGTGTCGATTCCGTTACCGCCGTCCCGCCTTCCGCCTGAACGACCAGGAGCCCCAGACGATGGCTATGATCAGGAGGAGCAGGCACCAGCCGACGGCCAGCCAAGCTTGGTTGCCGATCGGCGTGCCGGTGAGCAATCCGCGGATCGTCTCGATAACCGGCGTGATCGGCTGGTTTTCCGCGATCCATTGCAGCCATGTCGGCATCGTATCCGTCTGAACGAAGGCGCTGGAGAGATACGGGAGGAACAGCAGAGCGAAGCCGTATCCGCTAGCGGCTGCCGGGGTGCCGGCGACGAGGCCGATGGCGGCGAACAGCCAAGTGAACGTCAGGATGAACAGCGTGATCATGCCAGCGGCTCCCAGCCATTCGAGGAAATCGGCGCTGGGCTCGAACCCGACCAATAATCCGACGCCGATCACGATCGCGGTGGCCAGAAGGTTGCGGGCCAAGCTGGCCGTGACATGTCCGGTAATGACGTTCATGCTGGCGATCGGCATCGTCCGGAACCGGTCGATGATCCCGTTCGTCATGTCGGTCGCCACGTCGACGGCCGTGCTGGAGGAGCCGAAGCCGGCGCAGAGCAGGATAATGCCCGGCACCACGTAGTTGACATAATGCCCGCTAGGATCGAGGGCGCCTCCGAACACGTAGGTGAACAGCAGCATGAGCATGATCGGAAGCAGGATCGCCATCATCAACGCTTCCGTGTTCCGCAGGCTGTGGCGAAGGCTTCGCCCGATGAATACGGCGCCGGCCGCGCCGAAAGACGCGGATTTGCTCTGAGCCGGTGCGAGGGTGCGGGTGGTCATGATACGGATTCCTCCTTTGGAGTCGCGGTCAGCGCCACGAAAACGTCGTCCATGCTGGGCCTGCGCAGGTTCAAACGGGCTCCTTCCGGTACGCTGCGGACCAGATCGTCGAGCAGCCGCTTAATTTCCCCGACGCTGCCGCCGGTCGGAATTTCGCGGAATACCTCGTCCCTCTCGTCTCTCAGCTCCAGCACGTCTTCCCCGATGCGGGCCTTGAGTTCTTTGGCGGTGCCTTGCGCCACGATCTTGCCGCCCGCGATCACGGCGATTCGGTCGGCTAATTGATCGGCCTCTTCCAAATACTGTGTCGTGAGAAACACGGTGACCCCCTCTTCGGCCAGTCCCAGGATCATGTCCCACAAAGCCCGCCTGCTGTGCGTGTCCATGCCCGTCGTCGGTTCGTCCAGGAACAGAATCGGCTTCCGCACGACTAGGCTGACCGCCAGGTCCAGCCGGCGGCGCATGCCGCCGGAATAGGTCTTCACGCGCTTGCGGGCGGCGTCGGTCAGGTCGAAGCGCCGTAGCAGCTCTTCGGCGCGCGCTTTCGCTTCCGACGCCGACAGCCCGGAGAGCCTCCCCATCATGCGCAGGTTCTCTTCCCCCGTCAGCACCTCGTCGACCGCGGCGAACTGGCCGGTCAGGCTGATCGAGCGCTTGACGCCGTCTTTGCCGCCGACGAGATCGTGCCCGGCGATCCGCACGGATCCCGCGTCCGGCGCGACCAAGGTGGACAGAATGTGGATCAGCGTCGTTTTGCCGGCGCCGTTCGGTCCGAGCAGCGCGAAAATCGTGCCCGCCGGCACGTTCAGATCGATGCCGCTCAGTACCGTCTGTTTCCCGAAAGCCTTGCGCAAGCCTCGGATTTCGATGGCTGGAATCATCGGATTTCATCCTCTCATTTCTGCTTAGAATATAAACTGTTTATTTTGTACACTGTATATTGCATACACAGTATATAACGTATACAGTTAAATGGCAACCCTAAATTTTCCGGTGACCTGGAGGACGAACCGATGGACCAAGAGCTTGAGAAAAGCCTGCCGCGCGGCATCGCCCTAAGCTGGGGCCTGGTCAAGGAACCGCAGCGCGGGCCCAAGCGGGAATTAAGCTTGAAAAAAATCGTCGACGCCGCGGTCGCGATCGCCGATCAAGAAGGACTTTCCGCCGTCTCCATGAGCCGGGTGGCGGAGACGCTCGGTTTCACCGCGATGTCCCTGTACCGGTATGTTCCGAGCAAGGACGATTTGCTGATGCTGATGCAGGACGCGGTGTGCGACGTCCCCATTCCTCCGGAACGGGAAGGCGAGGACTGGCGGCAAAGCTTGCGCGAATACGTCAAGGCTTGTATCGAGGTATTCCGGAACCATCCCTGGTTCGGCGAAATTCCGGTTAGCGGGGTTCCGATGACGCCGAATAACCTTCGGGTCGTGGATTGGGTCATGCGGACGCTCCGGGGAATGGCGCTGAACGATTTCGAGAAAATGTCGATCGTGCTGCTGCTCAGCAGTTATGCTCGCTCGACCGGTATTCTTCAGCGGGATTTCGATCGGGCTTTGAAGGCGGGAGCCAGTCAGGACGAAATCAGCGGACTCGCCTACAGCAAGGCGCTGAAGCAGCTGGTGACGCCCGATCAATTCCCTTATCTGCATCCGATCGTGGAGTCCGGCGTGTACACCGAAGAGAGTAAGGAAGAGAACTCCGTAGGGGACGACTTCGATTTCGGCCTCGAACGGATTCTGGACGGCATCGAAGCTTATTTGAACGCCAAGCAAAAGGGGAATAAAGAAGAGTAAACGGAACGAAACCGGGGGATGGCTGAAAATGTTTTCGATTTTGCCCGAGGAGGCGGCACCCCCGCACGCGCGGAATTGCGAGCGCTGCGAGTTGGCTCGGCAGCGGACCCGCGTCGTCTGGGGCGAAGGGAATCCGGACGCCCCGATCGTGCTGATCCTGGACAATCCCGGGGCCCGGGAGGATCGGGAAGGGAACCCGTTTCTGTGCGGAACGCGGGAGACGCTGCAACTGGGGCTGAGGGAAGCGGGATTGCCGATCGAAACCGTATACGTGACGTATCTGTTGAAATGCAGACCGATCCGCGCTTACGATAAACCGGCCGCGCGGGCCGCATGCGCGCCGCACCTCGACCTGCAGCTTGGGGAGAAGCGGCCGCGGCTGCTGTTCGGCTTCGGCAACGTCGTGGCGGAAGCGATGTTTCCGTTGGCGGAGGATCCGACCGTGAAGGCGCTGCGGGGAAGCTGGCATGCGTTCCAAGGCATCCCCGCCGGGCTGACCTATCATCCGCTGGCCGTACGCAGACGTCCGAATTTAATGCGCATTTTCGTAGATGACTTAACGGCACTCGCCATCCGTTGGAAGGAGATCGAGGCCTCCGGTCAGCCGAAAAGCAATGCCGTCAGCCCTCCGCCAGGAAGTCCATGATTTTCGCGTTGACCGACTCGTATTGCTCCGCGATGAAGCAATGGTTCGAATGCGGGATGATGTCCGCCCGAATGCCCGGCACGAGCTCCCGGATGCGGGCGACGGCTTTCAGCGCGCGGTACACCACTTCTTGATCCCCGGCCAGGAACAGCGTTCTGGGCTGAAGCCCGCTCATTTCCTCACGCTTGAACACGCAAGGAACCACCTTCATCTGCGGCCGGCAGTGCAGCCACCCCTGCACGATGATTTCCTCGATCTCCTTATCAAGCCGGTTTCCCTCCGCGAGGAACCAGGTCCACAGCTTCAGGATTTTCTCCCGCGTCGGACGGGCCATGACCGGATACACCTTGAACATGAATTTCAGCGGGAGCCGCTGGACGGACATGATCGGCGCCAGCAGCACCAGCTTCTCCACTCTCTCCGGGCGGGCCAGCGCGAAATTGAGGCTGAGCCAGCCGCCCATGGAATGGCCGATGAGCCCGGCCCGATCCAGCTTCAGGCCGTCCAGCACCTCGTCGATCCAGCGGACGCAATCCTCGCGCGATTTCAGAGGCACGGCCGTTTCGCTCTTTCCGTAGTCGCCCAGCGTATCGATGCAGTACGTCCGGTATTTCCGGTTCAGTTCGGGAAGGTTGCGGTACCACATGATCGAGTTGAACGTCATGCCGTGAAGCAGCACCAGGGGAGGCGCGTCTTCCGGTCCGCTGACCAGCACGTGCGTTTTGCCGAAGCGGGTTTCCGCGTATAAAGTCTCGTAGGGCTTGTCCCACAGGCGTTGCAAGCACTCGTCGTAGGTTCGCAGGAATTTCTCTTTGCCTTCGGGCGTTTTGAAGATGGAAACCTTGTTGGTCATGGGTGCACCTCATGGGTTGTCAAATGCGACGAATTCGCCGGGGCGGCCGCGAATCGTTGCGCCGATCCGGGTTAAGGCGGCGGGAGCCGCTTCCGTGAAACGGGCGTACAAGGATTGGACGTCCGGCAGCAACTCGGGCCAACGGTCCAGCTCTTCCGGCGATAGGGAGAACGCCTCCAGGCTAACGGGAAAGCCGTGCTTCTCCAGCAGATTCCCGGTCTCCTCGAGCACCTCCCGCATGGACTCCGCTCCGAAATACCGCAGGGCTTCCTTCAAACCGGCCCATAGCTTCGGCTGCGCGTAATCGTAGGCGCACCACCAGAAATACTCCCGCATGGAATGGCAGGCATGGTTGTAAAAAGCGTAGAAGAGGAACAGCGCCTTCTGTCCCTCTGTCATCCGACGGTAGACTTCCTCCTTGACTTCCATGGATTTCGCGCGAACCAGCGGGATCACGGGCGCGAAGCAAGCGCCGCCGAGTTCGCCGTCCGGCGTGGAGTCGAACGTCTCCCGATCCAATACGATCTGCAATCGAAACCTCCTATTCTTTTCCCGCCCGGTCAGCCTCCGCCGCGATCCGCCGAATTTGCTCCATCGGCTCCCATTCGAGCAATCCTCCGTGATAGCATACGACCGTTTCGATATCGTAGTCCAGGAACTTGGCGACGGAACGCCGGGCCTCGGCCAAATCCAGCGACGTTTGCGGAACGGGGCCGTGCAGCTTGCCCCCGATGATCATCATGGCATCGACCGCGAGCAGGATTTTGCTTTGCGGCAAATACAGGCTGACATGGCCTTCCGTATGGCCGGGCGTATGGATGACTTGCAAGCCGCCGCCGAACGGCAGGAGCTGTCCGTCGGTCAACGCCGCGTCCACCTTGGTCTTGGGCGGATTCGCGAATAAAGCTAAAGCCTTTTTCCGGGGCTCTTCGGGCAGGGCGGCCAACGTTTTCTCCATGATTTCCGGGGTCGTCTTGGTGAGCGGCAAATCGCCTTCGATGTACGGGCGGTCCAGTGGGTGGGCGTACACCTTCACGCGGTCGCCCAGCTCGCGCCGGATTTCCTCGATCGACCCGACATGGTCGAAATCCTGATGCGTGAGAATGACCGCCGCGAGCTTCTCCGGAGCGACGCCGCAGTCGGCCATCGCCGCCTTGATCCGCTCCCAGCTGCCCGGCATCCCGGTATCGATCAGCGCCGCGGACGTCTCGTCCCAGATCAGAACGGGGTGCAAAGCGGTTTTTTGCCCGAACGCCTCCTCCTGCAATTCTATCATTTCCACGCCGCGATCGATCATCATTTTCCGAACTCCGTCCTTTCGGTTCCGTTATATTTGTGGGGGATAACTTGTGCTCCCCTATCTTAATGGAGTATGTTTCGTATAGAAAACCGGGTAAAACCGAACGATTTTAGAGGCCGTTTTTTCGGCGTTTTTCCGCGGCCATTTAACCAACCGGGGTGCCAAGATGAGGATCGGCGAGCGCATAAGGAATTTAAGGCGGATCAAGCAAATGACGCAGGGCGAGCTGGTGCAAGGCATCGCTTCGATTGCGTATTTGAGCAAAGTCGAGAACAACCAGACGCTGCCGACGGACCGGTTCGTCCGCAAAATCGCGGAACGGCTGCAGGTAGAACCCGCTTTGTTGACGGAAGAAGCGCCCGAGGGGTTCGAAGCTTCGTTGGAGGAGATTTACGAACGGTTCTGGCGGCAGGACGAGATCGCCGAGGAGGATTTGGCGCTCATTCAGGTGCAAGTGAACGAGCCGCACGGCAACCGCGCTTTGCTGATGATGTTCACGGTTCTGATCCGACATGCTTATATCCGATTCCGGTTGCAGGAAGCCAAAGCGCGTTTCGAGCAATCCGTCCGGGTCATTCCTTCCTACGATCCGTCGGCGGAAGACCGCCTCTATTTCCGCTACTGCCTGAATGCAGGCAAGCTGTTAGCGGACCTTCACCTGCTCCCGCAAGCCAACGAATATCTGATGCGGTGCGAGACGTACCTATCCGAGGCTGACGACCAAGAAAGGGCGAAATATTATTTCAGCCTCAGCATCGTGAAGCAGCAATTGGGCGAGGACAAGTTCGTCAGCCTGCACTACTCCGGCAAATCCCTCGCTTACCAGAGGAAGCTGGGGAACCCCGACCGGCTGGCCATGGTCCTGTACGCCCGCGCGATCCAATTCCAGCTTGTCGGGCAGTCCAAGGACGCGATGGATTGTTTGTCCGAGGCGAGCGCTTGCGATTGGGACCGGGAGAACCGGAATTTGCGGGCGGTGTTCGAGTACGGCATCGGGCGCGTTTACCAAGCGGGCAAGGATTATGGGCAGGCGGTATCGCGCTTTGAGACCGCCCTGGAGCTGTATGCGGGCGGCGCTTTCGAGGAGAAATCGGTCCAGGTCCACAAGCGGCTGGTGGAAATCTACATCGAGCAGAAAGACTGGTTGCGCGTGGAGGAGCATCTCGGGCAAGCCCGGCGGCTGGCGGAACGGAACAAGGAAGCCTATTACGACATGGAGCTCGACATCCTGCAAGCCGGCGTCTGCAAGCTTCAGGCCCGGGAGGCCGCGTACGAGAAGGCGATGAAAAAGGTGCTGGAGCAATGCCGGGAGCGGAGGCTGCACGACCATTTCCGGAACCTGTCCACGGAGCTGGGCTCCTATTATTACGAGAAAGGCGCATATAAAAAGGCGGCATTCTACTACCATCAGGCCGCGAAAACCGCGCTCCCTGATTGGTCCTTGCGCGGCGGCGGACTATAATGTTGCCGAAACGAGAAAACACGGTCCGGTCGGTAGTCCGGGCGCAGGCGGGAGACGTTTCTCGGCCGTCTCTTCGTCCTGTCAGTAACCTCCCCCCTCGGGGTGTCCGTCGTTTCGATTCGCTTAGAGGGGGATGCCGAATGAAGCTTACGGTTTACCATGATGGACAGTTCTGGGTCGGCGTCGTGGAGGAGCTCGATCGGGGGAGGCTGAAGGCCGCCCGGCACGTGTTCGGTCCGGAGCCGCACGACGAGGAAGTTCTGCAATTCGTGCGCCAGGTGATGCCGCGTCTTGTCGGCGCGTTGTCGCGGGAGGCGGTCGTGGGGCGCGCCGAAGCCGAAGCCCGGAAGATCAGTCCGAAACGCCTGGCCCGGCAAGCTTCCGAAGAAACGAAACGCCGAGGAATCTCGACCTTCGCCCAAGAAGCGCTGAAGCTGGAGCACGAGAAGCGGAAGCTGGAAAGCCGCGCGGACTCCAGGCAGAAGCGGGAAGCCCTGCTCGCCCGCAAGCGGGAGCTGAAGGTGCGGAAGGCGAAGGAAAAGCATCGCGGACATTAATAGGATGAAGGCTGTCCTTCAGGCGGATTTTCGCCGGAGGGCAGCCTTCTTCGTTTCCTCGCTTGCCCTGACATTAGCGTCATGGTTTAAAGTGATGTTGAAAATGTAAATTCGGAGGGTCAAGCATGGATCATGGAAAAAAAGTCGTATTGGCGGTTTCCGGGAGTTTGCGCGAATTATCGTCCCATACGTTGCTGTTGGAGTCCCTAAGGGACTGGATAGAGGAGAGCGCCGAGTATCGACGGTATGACCGTTCGGCGCGGTCGTCGACTTCGCCGACTGCTCGGGCAGGCATTCAGGAACTTCCGCATTTCAACCCGGACCTCGATCAAGACGAAGAGGCGGTTCATGAAGCGGTTCGGGAGTGGCGCGAAGCGCTGAGGGAAGCGGACGCGGTCGTGATCTGCACCCCCGAGTATGCCCGCGGCGTGCCGGGTTCCTTGAAAAACGCGCTCGATTGGATCGTTTCGTCGGGCGAGCTCGTGAATAAACCCGTCGCCGCGATCAGCGCGTCGCCGCACCCGGAAGGCGGGGCGACCGCGCTGGCTTCGCTGATCGGGACGCTCGGGATGATGAACGCGAAAATTCCGGAACAAGGCACGCTGGCGATCCCTTTTTTCAACAGCGGCAAGCTGGGTCCGGACGGCAAAGTGACGGACCCGGAAATCCGATCCGAGCTTGAATCCGTCGCGAAGGCCCTGCTGGCTGCCGTCAGGGGAGCGGTCTAAGCCAGCCGCTTCCCTCCCCCGTCTTAAGAAAAACTTTACGTTTTCTTTTCCCCTTCTTATCCTTGCCTTACCCTTCTCTTAGCTTCTTCCCGCTATACTGATGCTCATCACTTCGCCCTATATACAGGAGGAGCATCGGGATGGATAAAATCAAAGTCGCGATTCTATTCGGCGGTCAATCCACGGAACACCGGGTATCCTTGGAGTCGGCCGCTGCCGTCATCGAACATATTCCCCGGGATTTCTACGAACCGCTGCTCATCGGCATTACCGAGAACGGAAAATGGCTCCGCTTCGAAGGCGGTCCGGACCGGATCCGCGACGGCACTTGGCATGAGCACCCGTCCTGCCGCCCGGCGGTCCTGAGCCCGGACGCTTCCCATCGGGGACTGCTGGTTCTGCAGGGGGATGACCGGTACGAGCGGGTCGGGGTAGACTGCGCGTTCCCGGTGCTGCATGGCCGGGGCGGCGAGGACGGCACCGTGCAGGGGCTGCTCGAGCTGGCCGGCATTCCGTATGTCGGCTGCGGCCTGCTCAGTTCCGCGATCAGCATGGACAAAACCCTCGCACAGGACTTGGTCAAGCAGGCTGGCATTCCGACGACGGAGTATTTCTATTTCACGGAACGGGACGAACGGATTCTTTCCGCGTTGGACAAGCAGGTGGAGTGGCGATTGGGAGGGTATCCCGTCTTCGTCAAACCGGCGAACTCGGGCTCGTCCGTCGGCATTACCAAAGTGCGCGGCCCGGAAGCGTTGGAAGCCGCGGTCCGGCATGCCTTCCGGTTCGACGGCAAAGTGATCTGCGAGAAGGAAGTGCCGGGTATCGAGGTCGGCTGCGCGGTATACGGGAACGACCGGCTGGAGACGGGCGTGATCGGCGAAATCGAGCCGAGCCGGGAGTTTCTGGATTACGAGGACAAGTATTTGCTGGGCGAGATCCGCCAGCACGTGCCGGCCCGCATCAACCCGGCGCTTCAAGAGGAAGTGAAGCGGCTGGGAATGGAGGTGTTCCGGCTGCTGGGCTGCCGGGGATTGGCCCGGGTCGATTTCTTCGTGACCCGCGAAGGCCGCGTGCTGTTCAACGAAATCAACACGATGCCGGGTTTTACCGCTTCCAGCCGTTATCCCCGCATGATCGAGGCGGCGGGGATCCGGTATTCCGATTTTCTCGACAAGCTGATCCGGCTGGCATTCGGGGAGGGCTGAAGGATGCGGGGGCAAGCGGGAGACCTGCACCGGGTCTGGGCCGAAATCAACCTCGACCACTTGGCGCATAACTTGAGGCTGACGCGATCGCTGTTGCCGGATTCGACGAATATCATGGCCGTCGTCAAAGCGAATGCCTACGGCCATGGAGACCGCGTCATCGCCAGCCGCCTTGCGGAGTGGGGAGTCGGGCATTTCGCGGTATCAACCGTCGAAGAGGCCGTATCGCTTCGGCGATGCGGGATCCGGCAGCCGATCCTGATCCTCGGCGCGTCGCCGCCCGGCGCATTCCCCCTACTCGCCGAACACGGAATCACGCAGACGGTGCACTCGAGCCCGTACGCGGAGAGGCTGAACGATTTCGCGGTCCGCCAGCGCTGCGTCATCCCGGTGCATCTCAAGATCGATACCGGAATGAACCGCATCGGGTTTCCGCACGACGACATCCGTTCCGTCCAAGCCGTTTTCCGGATGAAAGGGCTGCAGGTTGGCGGCACCTTTACCCATCTGGCCGCAGCCGATCTGCTGGCGCCGAAGCACGTGCGTTATACGCGGATGCAGACCGCGAGGTTCGAGGCAACGCTGCGTCGGCTGAAGGGTTGGCCGGTCGGCATGGTTCACGCGCTGAGCAGCGCGGGCATCGTAAACGGAGTCGACGCGGCGTACGACGCCGTCCGGCCGGGCCTCATGCTGTTCGGCCTTTATTCGGGGGAGGCGTCCCGACAGCTGGATCTGAAACCCGTTATGCAGCTCAAAGCCAGGATCGCCATGGTGAAGAAGGTGCGCCGCGGCGAAGCGATCGGGTACGGGCAGCGTTTCGTCGCGCCGCGGGAGATGGTCGTCGCGACGATCCAGGCGGGCTACGGCGACGGGTATCCCCGGTCGTTGTCCGGCCGGGCCGAAATCCTGATCCGCGGGCAGCCGGCCCGGCAGATCGGGCTGATCTGCATGGACCAAATGATGGCGGACGTGACGGAGATCGATGACGTGCGGGAAGGAGACGCCGCGCTGCTGTTCGGGGAAGATCGGGGCCGGAGCCTTCCGCTGAGCCGGCTGTCCGCTTGGGCCGGAACGATCGACAACGAGCTGGTCGCCGGCGTCGCGGCTCGCGTCCCCCGGGTATACGCCGAACATGCTATAATGGGACCAACCAAATCCGTCTACGAGAGTGAAGAAGCATGCCTGCAACGATCCTGATCGTCGATGACGATAAAGAAATCGCGGAACTGATCGAAGTCTATCTGCGCAACGAAGGATACGCGCTGCTGAAGGCGCACGACGGGGTAGAAGCCCTGGAGAAGCTGAAACGCCATCCGGTCGATTTGATGATTCAAGATATCATGATGCCGAAAATGGACGGAATGGAACTGTGCAAGCGCGTGCGTCAGGAGAGCCGGATCCCGATCCTCATGCTGAGCGCGAAGGTCGAAGACATGGACAAGATCCTGGGCCTCATGACCGGCGCCGACGATTACATGATCAAGCCGTTCAACCCGCTGGAGCTGACCGCCCGGGTCAAGGCGTTGCTCCGCCGGGCGGGCTATCAGCAGCAGGCGGTGCCCGAAGGCGCGATCCGGATCGGGGATTTGCTGATCGATAGGGAAAGTCACGCCGTCAAGGTCCGGGGGATCGACGTCAAGCTGACCGCCATCGAATTCGACATCCTGTATTTGTTGGCCGGCAACCGGGGACGGGTGTTCAGCTCGGAGGAAATTTTCGAGAGAGTATGGAACGAAGCCGGGATGGGCTCCAACAAGACGGTGATGGTCCACATCAGCCATCTGCGGGAGAAGCTGGGGGCCGCGCTTCAGACCGGCGATCTCATCCAGACCGTATGGGGAGTGGGATACAAAATTGAAAAATGATCCGCTGTCCGTGCTGAAATCCCTGTCCGGATGGAGAGCGCTGAGGGGCGTGCTCGAAGCGGCGGTCCTCGCGGCGCTCACGCTGACGCTGCTGTTTCCCGCGCTGACGTTCGCTTATGAAAGATGGGTTACGGTCCGGGGATTCGTGCTGCTCCTCGTCAGCGGCAGCATGGACGGCAACACCCTGTTAACGTTACTTTACCTTGCGTTTTTCGGGTTTTACTTGTACCGGTTCTACGTCAGGGAGAGCTACCGTTACACGGAGCTCCGGATCCGGCAAATCATGGGCGAGGTGGAGGCGATCGCCGCGGGCGATTTAAGCCGGCAGGTGTCCGTTCGCGACCGGGGCGAGCTGGGGCAGCTCGCGGCCCATATCAACAACATCGTCGTGCAGGCGAAGCGGGCGATGGAAGAGGAACGCCGCTCCGAGCAAATCAAGAACGAGCTGATCACGAACGTTTCCCACGACCTGCGGACGCCGCTCACCTCGATCGTGGGCTATTTGAATTTGATCAATACGGACCGGTACCGGGACGAAGTGGAGCTCCGGTACTACACGCAGGTGCTCCATCAGAAAACGGAACGGCTCCATGGGCTGATCAACGACCTGTTCGAATATACTCGGATGCAGAATCGCGGGATGGTGCTTCAGAAGGAGCGGGTAGATCTCGCCGAAATGCTGGACCAGCTGGCCGTACAATTCCAGCCGCAGTTCGATGAGGCCGGCATGGAATGCCGGCAAGCGTTCGAGGTCCTGCATCCGATCGTGCCGGCGGACGGCAACAAGCTCGTGCGCGTGTTCGAGAACTTGATCCAGAATGCGGTCACGTACGGCCAAGAGGGAAAATTCGCCGATCTGCGGCTGAGGGAAGAGGGGGAGACGATCGTCGCGGAAATCGTGAACTACGGCGCCATGATTCCCAGCACCGACTTGCCGCATCTGTTCGACCGGTTTTACCGCGTGGAGAAATCGCGTTCCGATTACACGGGGGGTTCGGGCCTGGGGCTCGCCATCGCCAAAAGTATCGTGGATTTGCACGGCGGCCGCATCGAGGCGGAGAGCAGTCCGGAAAGAACACTGTTCCGCGTGACGCTGCCGAAATAGGCGGAGTAGAAGGGCGGAATCCCGCTCCGGGAGTGCGCGGGGAACATGCGGCTGCGGTCGGCAGACCGCCCTCGGGAGTGCGTGGGGATTGACGATTGGACACCGGACTTCGGGAACGAGCAGCGGCTGGGATGCGTTTGCTTTGCCGGGTCCGAGCCGACGTCCATATTCGGCTGTCGGGGAGACGTAGCCCGAAGCCGCTGCCGGAAACACGAGGCCCGAGTCGATCTTCCCGGCCTCGTTCAAGACAGCGCGTTGCGCACGCTCAAGATGTACTTCGCCGTATCCAGCGGATTGACGCCGCGGCGGGGTCGTTCCGCCTTCACGTCCGGCGGGCACTCCTCGTAGCCGTCGAAGAACGTGGACAGCGCGGCGCGGCCCTTCGTCAGCGAGCCCAGTTTGACCGCGTAGTCGAGCGAGGTCGCGACCGGCACCCGGCCGTGGATCGTCATGCGGTCGCCATGCAAGGAAGGCGCTTCGAAAACGGCCCGCATTTGGACGAGATCGTTCATCACCTTGCCGCCGAATTCCTCCGGCACGGTCAACCGGAAGCGCAGCATCGGCTCGAGCAGCTTCGTGCCGATCCGGTTCAAGCCGTCCATGACGCCCATCGGCGTGGCGACGACGAAATCCAGCGGGTGGGTGTGCCACACGTGGTGTTCGCCAAAGGCGAGCGTCACGCGCAGATCGACGACCTCCCACCCGAACATGCCTTGCTGCAAAGCCTCCGGCACCCGGCGCGCCACCTCGTTCTGATACTGCGGCAGCAGATCCTCGGCGCGGACGCGCGACTCGTAGACCAAGCCTGCCCCTCTGGGCAGCGGCTCCATCCGAAACCGCAGGATCGCCCAGCAAGGCTTCGGCATCGTATAGGCGACGAAGCCTTCGCCCTCGCCGCACAGCGTTTCCTTGTAAATCACGGAAGGCTGACCGAATGACACCCCTTGCAGCCCAAACCGGCTTTCCAGCAGGCGCGACAGGATCTCGAGCTGAATCGGCCCCATGACCTTCAAATGCAGCTCCCGCTCCTCCTGCAGCCATTGCAGGTCGAGCAGCGGATCCTCGTCGGCCAGCTCTTGCAGCGCGGCCACGACTTTCGGATAAGAGGGCTCGTCCGCCCATCGGACCTGCACCGTGAGCAGCGGAACCGCCAGCCGGGCCTCCTCCGGCACCCGCTCGCCGCTGCCCAGGACGTCGCCGATCCGCACGTGCTGCATGCCGCAGACGACCGCGATATCGCCGGCCTCCAGCAGGCCGACGTCCTCGGATTTGCGCCCTTCGACTTTGCGGATCTGCGTGATTTTCTCGTCCAGTCCCAAGGTCAAGTTCCGGACGGTATCCCGGTTCCGCAACGTGCCTTGGTACAAGCGGACGTACGCCATCCGCCCCATCGTTTTGTCCCGTTCCAGTTTAAACACGACGCCCGAGACGGGGGCATCCGGGTCCCCGGCGGGTGCCGGCAAATATCGCACGATCCCGTCCAGCAGCTCCCGGATGCCGATGCCGCGGGCGGACGCGCCGTACAGCACGGGAAATAGCGATCCGCGGCCGGCCAGCGATTGGAAAAAAGGCCGCCACTCCCGAAGGTCCTCCGGCGCGCCGTCCTCCAAATAACGTTCCAGCAACCCCTCGTCCGTCTGCGCGATCGCTTCCGCCAATGCGATCCGGGCTGCGGCGGCCTCGGGCCTCCGTTTAACCGCGGGATCCCATAAGTCGACCAAGCCGCGGAACGCATCCTCCACGCCGTCCGGAATCGCCGCCGGCACCGCGTTCGGCGAGAGCAGCTTCCGGATTTCCTCCAGCGTACGCCCGCCGTCCGCCCCGACGCGGTCCATTTTGTTCACGTAGAGGATCGTCGGAATGCCCAGCTTGCGCAGGGCGTGCCAGATCACCTCGGTCTGCGCCTGCACGCCTTCCGCGGCGGACACGATCAGCACCGCGCCGTCCATGACGCGAAGCGACCGTTCCACTTCGGACAGAAAGTCGACGTGTCCCGGCGTATCGACCAAGTTCACCGAAACGTCCTGCCAGGTAAACCGAGTGGCCGCCGCCCGCACCGAAATCCCGCGCTCGCGCTCGACGTCCAGCCAATCCGTCTGGGCGGTGCCCCGGTCGACGCTCCCGAGCGAGCGGATCCGCCCGCTTTCATACAGCAGATGCTCCGTCGTCGTCGTTTTCCCCGCGTCCACGTGCGCGAAGATCCCGACGTTGCGCCGAAGCGGCCGAACCTCCATCGGCATTTCCGTTCCCCCCGGCTCCTGATGTCCCATCCATTTTAGCATGAGGGCGCCGAAAAGTCCGTGAATCCCCGTTCTAGTTCCCGTTTTCCGTACTTTTGACTTCTTCCAAATAGTTATACAGCGTGTATTTGGAAATGTTCAGGTAGCCGCAGATCTTATCCCCGGCTTTTTTGATCAGGAACGCTCCCTTTTGATCCAGCAGCTGGATGAACTTCATTTTGTCTTCCTTCGTCATGATCGCGACCGGTTTGCCGATGATGTCCTGCGTTTCCTGCACGATGGCGTCCAGCAAATCGTTGACGTTGCTGACGAAGGACTCGTTGACTTCCGGCTGCATGTTGCTGGTGGTCAGGGATTGCAGCGTTTTTTCGGCCACGACCAGATTGGTGATGTCGAAATTGATGCATAGCGCGCCGATCGTTTTCTGCTGGCCGTTCTTGATGTAAATGGAAGTCGACCGAAGGAGCCTTCCGTCCTTGGTCTGCGTGATGTAATTGAACCGGTGGTCGTTCTGGGTGGTGCCCCTTAAAATCTCGAGCCCCAAGTTGGTCCCGGGATCCCCGACTTTCCGCCCCGTGATATGCCCGTTGCGGATCGCGACGATGGTGCTCTCGTACGGCTTTCGCAGATCATGCAAGACGACCTCGCATTGATCGCCGAATTGCGCCGCGATCCCGTCCACGAGAGCGTTGAGAAATTCGAGCTCGTTATCGACAGACTCCATGATCCAGGCCTCCCGCATGTAATCACAATATGGAAATTTTAGCATAGGAAAAGAAAAAAACAAACAATAATTCATTTGATCTAAAAAAAATTTAGAACTCTAGAATAGCGGAAAACGAGCGAAAAAGCAAAAGAATTTTGCGCATTGCGTTATATAAACTAACAGGTAGCGCATTCACGACAAAAACCAAAACAATTTTTTAGCGAATAAAAAAGAATTTGTGGAACGATTGTTGACACATAAAAAACATTCAGTTATGCTGAAAAAAAATTAGTAATACATTCGATTTGCCCACGCGCCCATCCGACACGGATCGCGGAACCGAGGTGATGAAACGAATCCAGGGATGTTCCGAAGATCAGGCGATCATCCCCACGCTCATCGAAAGGCAAGCCGCAAGTCATACGGACCCATATGGAGGACACCACGATGAAAACTGGCAAATTGAAACGGCTTACCCTTACGGCCGCCGTGCTTTCGTTAACCTTGTTCGCGGCGGCGTGCGGACAAATCAAGGAAAATTCGGACGCGAGCCCGTCCGTTTCCCCCGCGGCGAGCGGCCAAGCCGGCCAAACGGCCGCGGCGCAGGATCACAAATACGTGATCGGATGGTCCACGATCTACCTGACGCCTTCTTGGATGCAGGAGACGAACAAGTTTTTGACGGACCGGGCCGAATACTGGAAAAGCCAAGGCGTGCTGGACAAAGTCGTCGTCACGAACGCCAACGGAGACACTTCGGTTCAAATTTCCCAAATCGAAAACATGATCTCGCAGAAATACGACGCCATCCTGGTAGACGCCGGATCGGCGACCGCGCTGAATCCCGTGCTCGAGAAGGCGGTCAACGCCGGGATCCCGGTCGTGGCATTCGACTCGCTGCCCAGCACGGACAAGATCACGAGCAAAGTCAACCCGGATACCAAGGAATGGGGATCCGTCATGGCGCAATGGCTGGCCGACAAGCTCGGCGGCAAAGGGAAGGTCATCGCCATGAACGGGCCGGCCGGCGTAGCCGTCAGCGAAGAGCGCTGGGCGGGCGCCAAGGAAGTATTCGATCAATACCCGGATATCAAAATCGTCGCCAACTTGCACAGCGAGTACAACGAAGGTCCGGCGATGCAGGCGATCCTGCCCGCGCTGGACGCCAATCCGGACGTCGACGGCATCTTCTCGCAAGGCGGCAGCATGTCTTCGGCGGCGATCAAAGCCATCCAGCAGAAGAACATGAAGCTGATCCCGGTTACCGGCGAGAACTACAACGGCTATCTGAAACAGTGGAACGACCTGCTGCCGAAGGGATTCTCTTCGTTCGCGCCGGCGAACCCGAACTGGCTGTCGGCCCTGTCGCTGGATCAGGCGATCCGCGCCCTCCAAGGCTATAAGGTCGAGAAGGTAGTGAAGGTGAAACTGCCTACGATCGACGACAACACCTTGAAGGATTACGTTCCGAACGATTACCCGGACGATTATTTCCCGATCAAGGACCTCACGGAAGACGAAATCACGCAAATTCTCGGTCCGCTCGAGAAGTAACCCCGTTACCTAAGCACTCGATGACAAATCGTGTATACGAGGTGCAGCGGTTCCGTTGCCCCGTATGCACGATTTCTCTTCATCCCACATCACCGACTCGGAGGCAAGGCCATGAACGAGGCGCACCATGAGCAAGTTCCTTATCTCACGCTGTCCGGAGTCGCCAAATCGTTCGGAGGGCACATGGCCCTTCACCCCGTTCAGCTGCGGATCGCCCGAGGGGAATTCCATGCGCTGATCGGAGAGAACGGGGCGGGCAAAAGCACGCTGATCAATTTGATTACCGGGGTTTATCCTTCGGACGCCGGCACGATTTCCGTGAACGGCGAAGCCCATTCGTCGCTGACGCCCGGGCAAGCCAACAAACTGGGGATTTACGCGGTACACCAGGAACTGAGCCTATGCTCCCATCTGACGATCGCGCAGAATATTTTCCTGGGCAGGGAATGGACGGGCCCCTTCGGCCGATTGCGCAAAAAGGCAATGAGAACGCGGGCCGCCGAATTGATGCGGGAAGTCGAGCTGGGGCACCTCGATCCCGAAACTCCGGTTCACCTTTTGACGCTGGCCCAACAGCAGATGATCGAATTCATCAAGGCGGTCGACCAGAATCCGGCGCTTCTCGTGCTTGACGAAGCGACCTCCGCCTTGGATCCGACGCAGGTCGACATCATGTTCGGCATCCTGAGGAAGTTGAAGGAAGAAGGAATGGCGGTCATTTTCATTTCCCACCGCTTGCAGGAGCTTTTCGATTTGTGCGACCGGATGACCGTACTGAAGGACGGGCAGTGGGTCGCGACGGACGATATCGGACGATTCAACCATTCCAATCTGATCGAGCTTATGACCGGTCGGCAGTTTACGGATCTATTCCCCGCCAAACCGGATATCGATAGCGTGATGCGCCGTCCGGAAGTGCTGGTCGTGGACGGATTGAAGTCGGACAAGGTGCAGGAGGCAAGCTTCGTTCTCCATGAAGGCGAGATTCTGGGAATCGGAGGGCTGCAGGGCCAAGGACAGGAGGAGATCCTGAAGGCTCTGTTCGGGGCGGCTCCCGTTACCGGCGGCAAGATCACGTGGCAAGGCCGTACTTATCGGGCCAGAAACACCCGGCAAGCGATGGAGCAAGACATCGCCTATATCCCGGCCGACCGCAAAACGGAAAGCCTGCTGCTGCCCCATTCGATCCGGTTCAACACGAGCCTCGTCAGCCTGAACCGCATCTCCAATCGATGGGGGACCGTGAAATCGCGCGAGGAAAACGGAATCGTCGAACGCTCGATGGAACGGCTGCAGGTGAAGGCGCAAAACCAGGAGCAGCCCGTCGGCGCGCTGAGCGGCGGCAACCAGCAGAAAGTCGCGATGAACAAATGTCTGGAGCGGGAGCCCCGGCTGCTGCTGCTCAACGAACCGACGCGCGGCATCGACGTCGGCACCAAAAAACAGATTTACGAATTGCTGCGCGCCCAGGCCGAACGCGGGGTGTCGATCATCATGGTGTCTTCCGACGCCCTGGAGCTGATCGGGATGTGCGACCGCGTACTCGTCATCTACGAGCATCAGGTGAACGGGGAATTGATGGGCGAACAACTCACCGAACGGAACCTCGTACGCGCGTCGGTGATTAAACAGGGGGGATAACATGTTCCGCGTACTTCGTTTGCCTCGACATCATAGGGAGCTGGTCCCCCTTTACGTGTTTTTCGCGGTGCTCCTGATCGTCAATCTGGCGCTGGATCCCCAAATGTTCACGTTTGCGCGGATTTCCACGCTGTCCGTTCAGTTCATGCCGCTGATTCTGGTCGCGATGGCGCAGACGGCCGTCATGTTGACCGGCGGGATCGATTTGTCCGTCGGCGCCGTTCTTTCCCTCATGGTCAGCATTTCGGCGGTGACGATGCAGGATTCGCCGGGGGGAATCGCCCTCTCGATCGTCGCCACGATTCTCTGCGGAGCCGCGACGGGTCTCTTCACGGGGCTTGGGGTGACGTATGGCCGCCTGCCGGCGATTATCGTCACGCTGGCGACCTCTTACTTATGGCACGGCGTCGCTTTGCTCGTGCTCCCGGTGCCCGGAGGACACGTCGCGCCCACCTTCACGGGATGGGTCACCTCGGTGGCCGTCGTCCCGGCGGGCGTCATTCTCGTCGTCATACCGCTGCTGTTCTGGAAGTTTTTCAAAAACACGCGCCCGGGCGTCAGCCTCTATGCGACCGGCAATAATGCGCATGCCGCTTACGTGAACGGAATCCGGACCAACCGCGCGAGAATCACCGCGTACGTGCTGGCGGGCGTATTCACGGCGGTCGCGGGCGTCGGCTTGAGCGGGCAAATCGGTTCGGGCGACCCGAACATCGGCTCGCCGTATACGCTGAACTCGGTTGCCGCCTCCATTCTGGGAGGCATCAGCTTCCTGGGGGGACAAGGACAGATGAAAGGCACCGTCATCGGCGCGATCATCGTCGGTTCCCTGATGAACATTCTGTTTTTCGCCGGCATTTCGCCATTCTATCAATACGTCGTGCAAGGTTTGATCCTCGTCGTCGCCATCGGCCTGAAGACGATCGCGCAAGGCAGAAAGGGAGGGCAAGCATGATGGGAACCGATAAATCCGCATCCCCGGCCCGGCGGCTGCCCCTCTCGTTCTCCCCGACGGTCGTCGCGTTCGCCGTGCTCCTCCTGGTCTGGGTCATTACCGCCGTGTCGATCGACGGCTTCGCGACGAAAGCTTCCTTGATTCAAACGCTCCAGACGGCGGCATTCCTGGGCATCATCGCCGCCGGCCAAACGATCGTCGTCATGATGGCGGGGATCGATCTTTCGGTATCCAGCACGGTGACGTTGTCCTCGGTGGCGGCTTCTTCCGTCATGGCCCACTCGGGCATGGGGCCGTACGCCGGCATCGCCGCGGGACTCGGGATCGGCGCCGCGGTCGGCTTGGTGAACGCGCTCGGCATCGCCTATCTCAAGCTGCCGCCGCTCATCATGACGATCGCGACCATCAGCCTGATCACCGGGTTCATGTTGATCGCGACGAACGGAACGCCGCCAAGCGGGATGTCCCCGGTGCTCAATCAATTGGCCAACAACGACTGGTTCTTCGGATTGCCGAACGTCGTGTTCATTTGGCTGGTCGTTTCCGTCTTCACGTACTGGTTCCTGCATCTCAGCAAATTCGGCCGGCAGACGATCGCGCTGGGAACGAACGAGAAGGCCAGCGTCTTGTCGGGCGTGCATACGGCGAAACTGCAGATGATCGGGTATAGTCTGTGCGGCCTTTTCGCGGGACTCTCCGGCATTCTGCAGCTCGGATACATGGGCAGCACCTATCTCACCCTCGGGGAACCTTACCAGCTCTTGTCGATCGCGGCCGTGGTGCTCGGCGGGACTTCCATTCTCGGCGGACGGGGCAACTATTTGGGCACGATCGCCGGCACGCTTCTGATCATCATTCTGAAGAACGTGCTGACGGTCATCGATATTTCTTCGGCCGGCCGCGAATTCGTGATGGGTCTGCTGATTCTGGTCATCCTGTTCGCCTATGCGAGAGAGCGCAAAATCAGATAATCGGAAAACGTCTCGACGATCTGCATGCGGAGGTGAAGGAGATGAAGGTGAACGATTGGGTTCACTTGGTCGGCAGCGGATACGCGGGCTTTCAATTGACCGACGAATACGACTGCAACGTTTATTTGATCAATGGCGGTTCGGGGATGGCCCTGGTCGATACGGGCGCGGGACTCGATCCGGACGCCATTCTCGCCGAGGTCCGGAAGGACGGATTGGATCCGGCGGCGATCCGCTCGATTTTGCTGACGCACGCCCACGCGGATCATGCCGGAGGAGCTTCCGCGCTCGCCGGCAAACTCGGCGCGACGATCTACGCCTTGCCGGACGCCGTCCGCTTCGGGGCCGGTCCCGATCTGGAGGCCATCTCGCTGGCGCCGGCCATCCAAGCGGGAACCTACCCGGAGGATTACCGGTTTCGGGCTTTCGCGGCGGAAACCGTAAACGAAGGGGATGTCATCGCGGTGGGCGGCTTATCGGTGCGAGTGATCGAAACGCCCGGCCACAGCGACGGGCATGCCGGCTTTCTGCTCGAGGCGGAAGGACGGAAGCTGCTTTTCGCCGGCGATCTCGTTTTCGGCGGGGGCCGCATTTCGTTGCTGGCCACGTGGGATTCCCGCTTGAACCGTTACGCGGAAAGCATCGGGAAGGTGAACGAACTTCGGATCGACGGGTTGTTTCCCGGCCATGCCGCGTTCCTGCTGCGGGACGCGTGGCGCCACGTGGCGGAGGCCGCGCATCGGTTCGAACGGTTGGAAGTCCCTAGGAATTACAACGGGTAAGGCACGAAGGCGAATCCAGGGATAGGAAGTGTTCCGGGAAGATGAAATATAGGTCACTGGTGGATCCGCAGCGCGTCCAGACGGTGCTGCGGGATTTGGTCGCGATTCCCAGCGTCAATCCGGGTTTTCCCGGGGGGCACGGCGAGGAAGAGGTGGCTTGTTACGTCCGGCAGTTCTTCCGGAGCAACGGGCTGCAATGGACGGATCAAGCCGTGGAGGCCGGCCGGGCGAATGTCGTCGGAGAACTGCGCGGGGCCGGTCAAGGAAAAGCGCTGCTGCTGGAAGCGCATATGGATACCGTGCAGGTCCATGGGATGACGGTCGACCCGTTCGCCGCGAAGGTCGAAGGCGGGAAAATGTACGGCCGCGGTTCTTGCGACACCAAAGCTTCTTTGGCCGCGATGATGGTATGCCTGGAGACGATCAAACGAAACGGCCTCGTGCCTCCCGCGGACGTCCATCTGGCGGCCGTGGCGGATGAGGAAATCAGCTTCAAAGGCGTCAGCGCGCTGGCGGACGATATCGCCTGCGGGAAGCGGGCATATGCCGCGGCAATCGTGGGCGAACCCACGGAGCTTGATCTCATCGTCGCGCATAAAGGGGTCGTCCGGTTCCACGTGGACGCCCACGGCGTCGCGAGCCACAGCTCCAACCCGCGCGCGGGGGTCAATGCCATCGAGCAGATGGCGAAGATCATCCGGCATTTGCGCGAATGGGAAGCCGACTACGAGAGCCGGAAGCATGCATGGGTCGGTTCGCCGACGCATTGCGTCAGCATGATCCAGGGAGGAGTCGCCCCGAACACCGTGCCGGACGCCTGCCGGATCACGATCGACCGCCGGACGATTCCGGGCGAGGACTCGGAAAGCGTATGGCGGGAGATGAAGCGGAAGCTGGAGTCGCTTCGGGAACGCGATCCGGGACTGAACCTGAGCGTAAGCGATCCGTTCATTCTGGATTACTCCATGGAGGTTTCGCCGGAGGAACCGATCGTCCGGCTGCTGCGGGACAACGCTCTGCGTTACGGGGCCAGGGGCGAGTTGATGGGGGCAGCTTACGGCAGCGACGCCAGCAAGCTGACCCGCGTCGGCGTGCCTGCGGTCGTGTTCGGCCCCGGCTCCATCCGCCAAGCCCACACGAAGGATGAATGGGTGGAATTGCGGCAAGTCGTCGACGCGGCGGCGATTTTGATCGAAACCGTGATGGGCTTTCGCGGCTGACAACAGAAACGGGAATCGAGGTGCCAAGGATGTATAAGGAACTGTCGACGCCGGCGGTCATCGTCGATCTGGATACGGTGGAAAACAACATCCGGAACATGGCGGAGAAATTGTCCGCGGCGGGAATCGACCACCGTCCGCATATCAAAACCCACAAATCGGTGAAATTCGCCCGCATGCAGCTGGCCGCGGGGGCTCGCGGCATTACGACGGCCAAGCTGTCCGAAGCCGAAGTGTTCGCGGAAGCGGGCTTCGACGATATTCTGGTCGCGCATTCGATCGTCGGCGAGGATAATCGGGAACGCCTGGCGGCGCTCCATCGGAAGATCGACGTCAGGGTCACCGTGGACAGCCTGGAATCGGCCGTCGGTTTATCGGCGGTCGGGGAGAAGACGGGCAAACCGGTCAAAGTTCTGATCGAAATCGACGGAGGGCTGCATCGCGGCGGCCGGCAGCCGGGGCAGGACGCCGTCGACTTCGCGCGGGAGCTTCAGCGGCTGCCCGGGATCGAAATCGAGGGCATCATGGGTTATTTCGGATTGGTGTACAAAGAAAACACCGTCCCCGAGATCGCGGAGTACGCCAAATACGAAGCGCAAACCGTAAACCGCGTCGCTTCGGACCTGAGAAAGGCGGGCATCCCGGTCTCCGTCGTCAGCTCCGGATCCACGCCCACGTCTCTCCTCGGCGAGCATTTGCGGGGCGCCGTGACGGAGGTGCGCGCCGGCAACTATATTTTCTACGACGTGTCGGCCGTGGAAATCGGTTTTGCCGAGGAACGGGATTGCGCGCTGCGGGTGATCGCGACCGTCATCAGCACTCCGCTGCCCGGCATGGCGACGATCGACGCCGGAACGAAAACGTTGACCAGCGACAAGTCGCATCACGGCAACGGCTTCGGCAGGCTGGTCGGCCTTCCCGGGGCGGAGATCGCCAGCTTGAACGAGGAGCACGGCTTCGTCCGGTTCGACCCGGAGCGGGTCTCGCTGCGGGTTGGGGACCGGGTGGAAATCATCCCGAACCATTCCTGCGTCATCCCGAACCTGAACGGCCGGGTTTTCGGCGTGCGCCGCGGCAAGCTGGAGGAAACGATTCCGGTAGACGCGAGAGGCTGCGATTTTTAATCCACGCAACTAGAATTCGCTTAGGAGGCATTTCGATATGGGACAAGTAGAACAACGACTGCAAGAGCTGGGGATCACGATTCCCCCTTCGCCGGAACCCCGGTTCACGTACGTTCCGTGCAAGCGGACGGGCAACTTGATTTATTTGTCGGGCCAGGACTGCCGGATTAACGGGGAATTGATGTACGAAGGGAAGCTTGGCCGCGAAGTGACGATCGAACAAGGCCAGGAGGCGGCCCGTCAAACCATCATCAATTGTCTGGCGGTCATGAAAGGCTACCTCGGCGATCTCGACCGCGTCGAGAAAATCGTGAAGCTGCTCGGTTTCGTCAACAGCGCGCCCGGTTTCGCGGACCAGCCTTACGTCATGAACGGGGCTTCCGATTTGCTCGTGTCGGTATTCGGAGAGAAGGGCAAGCACGCCCGGTCCGCGATCGGAACGAGCGAGCTGCCGTTCAATACCCCCGTGGAAATCGAAATCATCGCGGAGATCCGCGATTAACAAGATACGGAAGTCCGGTTGCATCTCAAAACGGGAGCGCCTCGCGATCGATCGAGGCGCTCCCGTTTATTATTCCTCATTCCGTTCCGTACGCGCGATTTCCTTCCGCACGATCGGCGCGACCTTCGTGCCGAGCAGCTCGATCGTGCGCAGCACGTCCCGGTGCGGAACCGTGCTAACGTCGACGTGCAGGAAGAACCGCGTGACGCCCAGGTTTTGGCGCAGCAGCACGATTTTCTCCGCCACGTATTCCGGATCGCCGACGTAGAGGGCGCCCCGCGGGCTGACCATGGCGTCGTAGCTGTCCCGCGAATACGGCGGCCAGCCGCGCTCGCGGCCGATGATGTCCATCTGGGCTTTGGCGGCCGGGAAATACAGGCGGTCCGCTTCCTCTTTCGTGTCGGCGATAAAGCCGTGCGAATGCGTCGCGATCTGCAGCCGGTCCGGATCGTGCCCGGCCTGCGCGGCCGCCCGCTTGTACAGGTTCACGAGCGGCGCGAATCGCTCCGGCATGCCGCCGATGATCGCGTAGGCGACGGGAAGGCCCAGCATGCCCGCCCGGGCGGACGACTCCGGGTTCCCGCCGGTCGCGATCCAGACCGGAAGCGGCTGCTGGACGGCGCGGGGATAGATGCCTAAGTTGCGGAAGGCGGGACGGTGGCCGCCGCGCCAGGTGACTTTCTCCGATCGGCAGATTTCCAGCAGCAGCTCGAGTTTTTCCTCGAACAATTCGTCGTAATCGTTCAGGTCGTACCCGAACAGCGGAAACGATTCGATGAACGAACCGCGCCCCGCCATGATTTCCGCCCGCCCGTTCGAAACCGCGTCCAAGGTAGAGAAAGCCTGGTACACGCGGACCGGATCGTCCGACGACAGCACCGTGACGGCGCTCGTCAGCCGGATCCGTTTGGTCAGCGTGGCGGCGGCCGCCAGGACGACGGCCGGCGCGCTGCTGGCGTAATCGGCCCGGTGATGCTCGCCGATTCCGTATACGTCCAGCCCGGCCTGTTCGGCGAGGACGATCTCCTCCACGGCTTGGCGAAGCCGTTCCGCGTGGCCCACCGCGGTTCCGCTGGACGGGTCCGGCGTCGTCGCCAGGAACGTGCTGATTCCGATTTCCATAGGGTTCGCCCCTCCTTATCTCCTCATATTTTACTATAGAATTTACTGTTTCTCAAATTTAGTAAGTAAATGGACGCGCTTAGCTGTATTTTACCCACTTCCGCCATTCCAAGCGAGAGGGAAATCGCCATGGGAGGGGTGACGGGTATCCTCTACGAGAAAACAGCCTTCCGCCCTTGCGGACGGAAGGCTGCTCTTGCCGCGCGTTACAAAATCGGCTCAGGGAAGCTTGTTCCCCGCCGCGCGGTAAATCTCGTACCATTCTTCGCGAGTAAGGTGAACGTCGCTGGCTTTGCAGCAATCCTTCAGCCGCTGAACGTTCATCGTGCCGGTCACCGGCTGCATTTTCGCGGGGTGGCGCAGCAGCCAGGCGATCGCGATCGTCGTGTTGCTGACCCCGTACTTTTCCGCGATCTCGTCGATTTTCTTGTTCAGCTCCGGAAACTCGGGGTTGTCCAGGAACACGCCTTGGAAGAAGCCGTATTGGAACGGCGACCAAGGCTGGATCGTGATGTCGTTCAATCTGCAGAAATCGAGAACGCTGCCGTCCCGATTGACCGCGGAGTCGTTCTCCATGTTGACGTTGATTCCCTGGGAAATCATCGTAGCGTTCGTGATGCTGAGCTGCAGCTGGTTCGCCACGATGGGCTGCTTGACGGACTTTTTCAACAGCTGGATTTGCATCGGATTCAAGTTGGAGACGCCGAAATGGCGCACTTTGCCGGAAGCCTCCAGCCGGTCGAACGCTTCGGCGACTTCCTCCGGCTCGACCAGCGCGTCCGGACGGTGCAGCAGCAGGATATCCAGGTAGTCGGTTTTCAGCCGTTTCAGGATGCCGTCGACCGAAGCCAGGATGTGCTTCTTGGAGAAATCGAACGTGCCGGCCTCCGGACGGATGCCGCATTTGGATTGCAGGATCATGCTTTCGCGAATGCTCGGGTTCATGCCGATCGCGTCGGCGAAAATTTCCTCGCACGCGCCCTTGCCGTAAATATCCGCGTGGTCGAAGAAGTTCGCGCCTTCCTCGAGCGACGTCCGGACGAAACGCTCCGCCTCGGTTTTATCGATCGAATTGATGCGCATGCAGCCGACCGCGATAACCGGCACCTCCAGGTTGCTGCTGCCCAGTTTCATTGTCCGCATCATGATTCCCTCCTCGTAAACTCTCGGAAAAATGACTTGCCGCTACGATTGTTACGGAAAGTCTAAGTTCGTTAACTTATTGTGGCACATTCGGGAAGGCGTTTTCAATAGGGCGATCCGGCGGAAGTTTGGGCGGTGCCGGCTTTGATGGTATGATAGCTGTATCCTATACGTTGGGAAAAACACTAAGGGAGACTCCCATGACCTTTCAAGACTTGAAGCTGATTCCGGCGCTGCTCCAGGCGCTGGCCAAAGAAAACTACACGGCGCCGACGCCGATCCAAGAACAGGCGATTCCCCCCGCGCTGGCCGGGCGGGACGTGCTCGGCGTGGCCCAGACGGGCACGGGCAAGACGGCCGCGTTCTCCTTGCCGATCCTCCAACGACTGAACGAACAGCCCGTGCCGCCGAAGGGCAGGCGGCCCATCCGCGCCTTGATCCTGACGCCGACGCGGGAGCTGGCCATTCAGATCTTCGACAACATCCGGGCTTACGGCCGGTTTATGAACTTGCGGAGCGCCGTCATCGTGGGAGGCGTGTCCCAGAAAGGGCAGGAGGAGTCGCTGGAGAAGGGCGCGGACATTCTCATCGCCACGCCCGGGCGGCTGATCGACCTCCTGAATCAGAACATCGCCGATCTGCGCCGCGTTCAAGTGCTGGTGCTGGACGAGGCCGACCGCATGCTGGACATGGGCTTCATCCACGACGTGAAGCGGATCATCGCCAAGATGCCCGCGAAGCGGCAGACGCTGTTCTTCTCGGCCACCATGCCGCCCGAAATCACGCAGCTGGCGGACTCGCTGCTGCACGATCCGGCGAAAGTCGAAGTGACGCCGGTATCCTCCACGGTGGACCGGATCGATCAGTCCGTCTATTTGGTGGACAAGGAAAACAAGATGAAGCTGCTCATCCATCTGCTGCAGGATCCCGCGATCGAATCCGCCCTCGTGTTCACGCGGACCAAGCACGGCGCCGACCGGGTGGCGAAAGGGCTGAACCGGGCGAATATCGCCGCGGCGGCCATTCACGGCGACAAATCCCAGAACGCGCGGCAGAGCGCCTTGAACAACTTCAAGAGCGGCGCGGTCCGCGTGCTCGCGGCGACGGATATCGCGGCGCGGGGGATCGACATCGAAGAACTGTCGCACGTGATCAATTTCAACCTTCCGAACGTTCCGGAAACCTACGTCCACCGCATCGGCCGGACCGGCAGGGCGGGCCTCAGCGGAACCGCGATTTCCTTCTGCGACGCGGAGGAGCTGGCGTATTTGAAGGATATCGAGAAGCTGACCCGCAAGAAGGTTCCCGTCGTGCAGGAGCACCCGTGGCCCCTGTCGGCGGACGGGGCCGCCTCCGCGAAGGAGGGCGGCTCGACGGCTGCCGGACAATCCGGCAAGCCCCGTCAGCCGGCGAGCCGGACCGCGGCGGGACAGACGGGCGGAACCCCCCGGCAAGGCGGGGGGCGGCCTGCCGCGGGACAAGCCGGCGGGAAGCCCCGGCCGACCGAATCGCGGCATGCGGGAGGACGGCCGCAAGGGCAGCCCCAGGCCCGCCGGTAAACCGAATATTTGACTCGTGTACTGCCCCTTTCCAAGCGGAAGGGGCATTTTTCATTGGCC
Source organism: Cohnella caldifontis (assembly GCF_029360585.1). Lineage (GTDB taxonomy): Bacteria > Bacillota > Bacilli > Paenibacillales > Paenibacillaceae > Cohnella > Cohnella caldifontis. The sequence continues at coordinate 172,588 of NZ_JAQZSJ010000003.1, forward strand.
GGTTTCTGCCCGCGCCTCGTTCGCCTGCCGTAACCCGGTGAAATCCGGTTACAGCACCGCCCGCGCCTCGTTCGCACGCCTGCTCGCTTCTCCGGGACTGAACGAAAAAGAAGCAATCGGGTATGATGACATTAAACTGGAAACCCCGAAGGAGGACAGCCAATTGAAACGCGAAACAGAGAATACCGCCCCCGTCCATGAGGAAAAGCACTTCACGGCATCGGACTTGATCCGCGACATCGTGATCGGCATGTCCGACGGGCTGACGGTTCCGTTCGCCCTCGCCGCCGGTTTGTCCGGAACGGTATCGCATACGACGCTGGTCGTCGTCGCCGGGGCGGCGGAGATCGCGGCCGGTTCGATCGCGATGGGGCTGGGCGGCTATTTGGCCGCGCGGACGGACCGGGAGCATTACGAGGCCGAACTCGCGCGCGAGCGTCGGGAAATCGTCGAACTGCCGGACCGGGAACGCGAGGAAGTCGCGGAAGTCCTGAAGAGCTGGGGCATCCCCGAGCCCGCACTTTCCGCCGCGACGGACGCGATCTGCGCGGATGACGAGATGTGGATCGATTTCATGATGAAGCACGAACTGGGCTTGGAGAAGCCGGAACCGAAGCGGGCGCGGGACAGCTCGCTCACGATCGGGCTTTCTTACGTGCTGGGCGGATTGATTCCGCTCTCCCCCTACATGTTCATTGCCCGCTCGGATACCGCCCTGCTCGTATCCGCCGTTCTCACCCTGATCGCCTTGTTCCTGTTCGGCTGGATCAAGGGAAAATTCACCGGCTCCAAGCCGTTCAAGAGCGCCTGGCAGACGATGCTCGTCGGCGGTCTGGCCGCCGGGTTCGCTTACGGGATCGCGAGATGGATTTCATAAGGGCGCATCCGGATACAGGGGCGGAATTCTAAAAAATATTTAAAATTTTTCGCATCCAAGAGTATAATTACTCTCTGCAAAGAAGCACAACGGAAAGGAGGCTGCCGCTTTGAACGGGACTTATCCCGGCACCGACCTCGAGATGACCGTCACGTGGGGAGACTGCGACGCCGCCGGGATCCACTACTACGCGCGGACGTTCGACTGGTTCACCAACGCCCGCATGAAGTTTCTGGCGGATCACGGATTCCCTTATATGGAGACGTTCCATCATCCCGGGATTTCCCTCGTCTGCCTGACGGCCGACTGCCGTTTCAAGAAAATGCTGAAGCCCGAAGAGCGCATTACGGTCCGCGCTTCGCTGACGACCTTGACCCGGAGCCGGCTGGCGTTCGACTACCGGATTTACAAGTCGGACGGACAGCTTGCGGCCGAGGGGACGACTTCCCATGCGTACGTCGATCCGGAAGGAAACCCCTACAACCTGAAGAAACGCCATCCCGGACTGTGGGCCTCGATGATGGATCGGTGGCCCGTGTTCCAAGATGAATGATCCGCAGCGAAAGGGAAGGAGGAGGACGCGCCAAATGAACAGAGAACGGATCGCGATCACCGGAATGGGCGCGGTGACCCCTGTCGGCATCGGAGTGCCGGCCTACTGGGACAGCCTGCGGAAGGGCGTTCAAGGCGTTGCGGAAATTACCCGGTTCGACCCGACGGGGCTTCCCGTCCGAATCGCCGCGGAAGTGAAGGGATTCGTTCCGACGGATTTCCTGCCCAAGAAGCTGGTCTCGCAGACGGATGTTTTCATGCAATTCGCGCTGGCCGCCGCCGAGGAAGCGTTCGCGGACGGCAAGCTCCGGGCGAACCCGGAGCGGGTGGCGGTCGTGCTGGGCACCGCGATGGCCGGCATCTCCACCGCGGCCGAGACGCAGGACCAGATGACCCGCAGCGGGAGCTATCGGGTGACCCCGCATCTGGTCCCCAAAATGCTGGGGAACATCGCCGCGGCCCACATCGGCATCCTGCACGGCTTCAGGGGACCGAGCTACACGCTGAACACGGCCTGCTCCTCGGGCGCCGACGCCGTCGGGTTCGGATCCCTGCTGCTGCGGACGGGACTGGCCGACGCCGTCATCGCGGTCGGCGCGGAATCGATACTGTGCGGCTTGATGGACGCCGGACTGGCCTCGGCAAGGGCGCTGTCCACCCGCAACGGCGAGCCTTCCAAAGCGAGCCGGCCGTTCGACCGGAACCGGGACGGCTTCGTCATGGGCGAGGGAGGCGGCGCCGTCATCCTGGAGCCGCTGGAAGCCGCCCGGGCCCGGGGGGCCGACATCAAGGCCGAGCTGCTGGGGTACGCCAACTGCGCGGACGCGTACCACGTCACGTCCCCGGAGCCGGAAGGCCGCGGGGAAGTCCTCAGCATGCGGCAGGCGCTGGACCAAGCCGGCCTGTCGCCGGAGGACGTCGATTACGTCAACGCCCACGGCACGTCGACCCCGATGGGGGACCAGATCGAAACGGTCGCCTTGAAAACCGTGTTCGGCGAGAAGGCGCGAAGCCTACCCGTCAGCTCCACCAAAGGAGCGACCGGCCACCTGATGGGAGCGGGCGGAGTGACGGAGCTGATCGCCTGCATCCAAGCCATCCGCGAAGGCGTCATCCCGCCGACGCTCAACTATGAAGTTCCCGATCCGGAGTGCGACCTGGATTACGTGCCAAACCAGGCGCGGGAAGCCGCCGTGAATGTCGCGATGTCCAACTCCTTCGGATTCGGCGGGCAGAACACGTCGCTGATCGTCGGGGCCTATCGCGAGCCCTAATTAGCAACGCACGCAAGAGTGTACGCAGTTTATCCCACGTAACAGGAGAGGACGGATCCCATGGAGTCATTCACGTACGACGTCAGTATGTTTAAAGAAACGTTCGAGCACGAGTTCACGTATTTGAACGGGTTTTTGCGCAACGTGCACCGGTTTGCCCATCGTCCCGCCGTCACCTGCCCTTTGCGGAACCGTACGTGGACGTACGCCGAACTGAACGGGGAAGCGAACCGGCTCGCCCACGCTTTGCTCGAAGACGGAGTCGGCCAGCAAGATATCGTGATGTACCAGCTGCTGAACTCCGCCGAATTCGTCTTCAGCTTCCTTGCGCCCCAGAAAATCAGGGCGATCAACAGCCCGATCAACTTCCGGCTGTCTCCCGGGGAAACCGCCTATACGCTGGACGACAGCAAACCCGTCGTGTTTATTTACGACGCCGAAGTGAAAGAAACGGCCGTACAAGCCCTCGCCATGGCGAACCATAAGCCGAAGCGGGTCGTCATGGTCGACATCGCGGGGGAACAGGAGGCGCCGCAAGGCCACATCCTGTACTCCGAATACGTGCGGAACCGCTCGAACGCCAATCCGGACGTCGGCCGTCCCGCCCACATCTACGACGAGACGACGCGCCTGTACACGTCCGGGACGACGGGAAGGCCCAAAGGCGTACCGCTCAACAACATCAATGAGATCCTCTCCGCCCACGACGTGGCGATGCATTTTCCGCTGAACCCGAAGGACAAAACGATGAACATGAGCCCGTGGTTCCACCGCGGCGGCCTCTATTCCGGCGGTCCGAACCCCACGCTGTACGTGGGCGGGGAAGTGGTCGTTCTCCGGCATTTCAACCCTAGAACGTGCCTCGAATTGGCGGAGAAATACGATTTGACGTTCCTGATCGGGGCGCCGCCGATGCTGAAGATGCTGTACGAGACGCAGAAGAAGCATCCGGCCGACCTCTCGAAGCTGAAAGGTATCGTCACGATGGGAGCGCCGCTGTCGAGGGACGACTGCATCAAATTCCAGGAGACGCTGACGCCGAACATTTTCAACGGATACGGCACGACGGAGGCGTTCTGGAACACGTTCCTGCGTCCGTACGACTTGCCGGAGATGGCCGGATCGGCCGGCCGGGCTTGCACGGACGACGAGGTCGCGGTGGTGAAAGTGTATCCCGACCGCCGGGCGGAGCCGGACGATCTGGCGGCCAAGGACGGAACCGAAGTCGGGGAAGTCATCGTGAAGGCTCCGGGTAAAACGACCTACAGCTACGTGAACAACCCGGCGGAGAGCGAGCGGGTATTCTATAAAGGCTGGATATACATCGGCGATATGGGCACCTGGGACGAGAACGAGTTCGTCACGATCGTCGGGCGCAAGAACAACATGATCATTTCCTCCGGCGAGAACATCCATCCGGTCCAGGTCGAGGAGGTTTTGAACCAGCATCCGAAGGTCAAAGAGTCGGTCGTCGTCGGAGTGCCGGACGAGCTTCGAGGAGAAGCCGTCACCGCATACGTCATCAAGGCCGATCCGTCGCTGACGGCCAAGGAGCTCCACAAATTCTGCAGCGAGCATCCGATGCTGGCCGAGTACAAACGGCCCCGCTATTATCGATTCATCGACGAATTGCCTTATACGGCGACCGGGAAAAAGAAAAATTTCGAGGTTAAGGCGATGGCCGCGGAGGATCAGAAGCAAGGATTGCTGGAACGGCCGTAAGGAAGCCGGCGGATTCGCGGGACGGGCGTTTGATCAGGGCGCCCGTCCTTTTCTGTAGGAACTTCCTGGGCGCTGTGGTACAATCTAGACAAATCTTGCCTATGAGGTGATCCCTTGATCGGACGCAGCGGCAATCCTACCTTGAACGACAAGACTTTCGAAAGGCAGCAAGCTTCTTACGGCAATCAGGCCATGACGATCGAAGGCACGGTGAACAAAGCGTTCATCACGCTGGCCCTGCTGCTGGGAGGCGCCTTCGTATCCTGGTCCGGCTATTTCACGGGACAGAATGTCGTTCCTTACGCGATCGGCGGCGCGATCATCGGGTTCGTCCTGGCGCTGATCGTCAGCTTCAAGCCCAGCGTCTCCCCGATATTGGTGCCCGTGTACGCGGTGGCCGAAGGCGTCTTTCTCGGCGCTTTGTCCGCCAATTACGAATCCTTGTACCAAGGCATCACGCTTCAGGCCGCGCTTCTGACCATCGGGGTCTTCCTCGCGCTCCTTCTGGCTTATAAAACGAGAGTCATCAAGGCTACGGAGAACTTCAAGCTGGGCGTGTTCGCCGCCACCGCCGGCATCGCGCTCGTTTATCTGCTCAGCTTCATTCTCGGCTTGTTCGGCGTCACGGTTCCGTACCTGCACGACAACAGCTGGATCGGCATCGGCATTTCGCTCGTCATCGTGATCGTGGCGGCCCTGAACCTCGTGCTCGACTTCGACTTCATCGAGTCGGGGGCGAACGGCGGCGCGCCGAAATACATGGAATGGTACGGGGCGTTCGGGTTGCTCGTGACGCTCGTCTGGCTGTACGTCGAGATGCTCCGTCTGCTGGCCAAGCTTCGCAGCCGGGATTGAGCGAAGACAGAGGGGAACTGAAAATGAGAAAACTCGTTCTTTTTTTGCACGCATCGCTTGACGGTTTCGTAGAAGGGCCGAACGGCGAAATGGACATTGGCTGGGTTTCCTACGATGCGGATCTGGAGAAACACGCGAAAGAAATTCTGAGTACGGCCGACGCCGTCATTTGGGGACGCGGGACTTATCAGATGATGCACGGTTACTGGCCGTCCGTGCCTTCGGACCCGTCAGCTTCGCAGCATGAACTGGAGCATGCCGCGTGGATTGAGCAAACATCCAAAATCGTTTTCTCCACGACGCTGGAGAAAGTCGAATGGAACAATTCCAGACTGGTGAAAGAGAATGTCAAGGAAGAAATCCTGAACTTGAAGGAGCAGCCGGGCAAGGACATGGTCATCCTCGGCAGTCCTAGGCTCGCGCACCGCCTGATGCAGCTTGATTTAATCGATGAGTATAAAATCACGGTTTCTCCCGTCCTGATCGGCAGCGGATTGCCGTTATTTCAAGGTCTCAGGGAGAAAATCAATCTTAAACTCATCGAAAATAAAACGTTCGATTCCGGAGCCATCGGTCTCTATTACCAGACGGTTAGATGATCAGCCCCGTAAAGTAGTTTAAGGCATAGCCATAACCGATCAAGCCGTTGTTGGGCGGAAGGGATTTCCGTCCGGCAACGGTTTTTTCTACCGATCAGAATTTATAACTTTTCGGCGTGAAGTCATGCTCCATCCCTTTCTTAGAGCGACCGACGCCGGCTGCCCCATTCGCTGGGGCGGTAAGGCTAACGGACACAGCGGACGCTATCAGGGGCGCTCCTCGGCAAAGCGCATTTTAACGGTCAGAGTTGCGCTTATTGGGGGAAAAACCCCAAGTATATCCGTAAAAGGTTACGGATAAGGGCCGCTGTGTCCGTTACGTTTTGAAAATGAGGGGATTTGATCCAATAGCGGCTGCGGTGTCCGTTAGAATCGGAACCCGTGACGGGGAGGATGGGGTTTCGGTGAAAAACGTTACCGCATGGGCAGGAAGGCGGGATCGACCGTGACCAAGAGCAGGCGGTAGTGGGATTGACTAAAGCCTGCCGCGCAAGCTTAACCCCCGCCAGCTCGAGGGGCAACCGCTGATTAAGCTTGCCGCGCAAGCTTAACCCCCGCCAACACGTAGGGCAAGAGCTGGTTAAGCCTGCCGTGCAAGCTTAACCCCCGCCAAAACGTAGGGCAAGAGCTGGTTAAGCCTGCCGCGCAAGCTTAACCCCCGCCAAAACGTAGGGCAAGAGCTGGTTAAGCCTGCCGCGCAAGCTTAACCCCCGCCAACACGTAGGGCAAGAGCTGGTTAAGCCTGCCGCGCAAGCTTAACCCCCGCCAACACGTAGGGCAAGAGCTGGTTAAGCCTGCCGCGCAAGCTTAACCCCCGCCAACACGTAGGGCAAGAGCTGGTTAAGCCTGCCGCGCAAGCTTAACCCCCGCCAACACGTAGGGCAAGAGCTGGTTAAGCCTGCCGCGCAAGCTTAACCCCCGCCAACACGTAGGGCAAGAGCTGGTTAAGCCTGCCGCGCAAGCTTAACCCCCGCCAACACGTAGGGCAAGAGCTGGTTAAGCCTGCCGCGCAAGCTTAACCCCCGCCAACACGTAGGGCAAGAGCTGGTTAAGCCTGCCGCGCAAGCTTAACCCCCGCCAACACGTAGGGCAAGAGCTGGTTAAGCCTGCCGCGCAAGCTTAACCCCCGCCAACACGTAGGGCAAGAGCTGGTTAAGCCTGCCGCGCAAGCTTAACCCCCGCCAACACGTAGGGCAAGAGCTGGTTAAGCCTGCCGCGCAAGCTTAACCCCCGCCAACGTAGGGGGCAATCGCTGATTAAGCTTGCCGCGCAAGCTTCACCTCCGCCAACGTAGGGGGCACTCGCTGAGAAAGCTTGCCGCGCAAGCATAACCTCCGCCACCGTAGGGGGCAATCGCTGATTAAGCTTGCCGCGCACGCTTAACCCCCGCCAACGTAGGGGGCACTCGCTGAGAAAGCTTGCCGCGCAAGCATAACCTCCGCCACCGTAGGGGGCAATCGCTGATTAAGCTTGCCGCGCACGCTTAACCCCCGCCAACGTAGGGGGCAATCGCTGATTAAGCTTGCCGCGCAAGCTTAACCCCCGTCCCTCTGGACAAACGGATCCCAATGGTCATGTTCATTAGGATTGAAGATGTTCGTGGGAAAATTGCTGAGGAGTGACTTCAGAGGCACGAAACAAAGGACCGTCAGGGACGAATTTCTCCCTGACGGTTTTCTTATAATTCCGATGATCCGGCGTTGCCGAACATTCCTTGACAAAAAAGGGTAGAGAACACGCTAGGGTTACAGTATAATAAGTCTCATTGTGACATCGGCCCCGGCTTGCCTGAGAGTGGCAAGCCACCAAGAAATCATAGGAAAATAGAGAAGGAGAGGAACTTTTATTTGCTGTACGCGAAATTGAAAAACAGCTGGCTGTTCAACGTCCGCAGGGACGTGCTGTCCGGCATGACCGTCGCGTTCGCGCTTATTCCGGAGGCGATCGCGTTCTCCATCCTGGCCGGCGTCGACCCGATGGTCGGCCTTTACGCGTCGTTCTGCATCGCGGTGACGATCTCGATCGTCGGCGGGCGGATGGGCATGATTTCGGCCGCGACCGGCGCGATGGCTTCGCTCATGGGACCGATCGTCGCCAAATACGGATTGGAATATTTGTTCGCCGTCACGATCCTGACCGGCATCCTCCAGTTTTTGATGGGCATGCTGAAATTCGGCCGATTCATTACGTTCATCCCGCATTCCGTCGTGACCGGGTTCGTGAACGCGCTGGCGATCATCATTTTCATGGCCCAGCTTCCGAACTTCCGGGGCGCGAATTGGCAAATGTACGCGATGGTGGCGGGAACGCTCGCGATCGTGTACCTGTTCCCGCTGCTCACGAAAGCCGTGCCGTCCGCGCTCGCGGCGATCATCGTCATGACGGCGCTGTCCATGGCCATGGGTTTGGATCTGCGGACCGTGGGCGACATGGGCGAAATCACGCAGGCGCCGCCCGTTTTCCATCTCCCCGATCTCGCGCTTTCGCTGCACGTCGTCGGCACCATGCTTCCATATGCTTTGGCGCTGGCGATCGTGGGCCTGACCGAATCCCTGATGACCGCGACCATCGTGGACGAGATGACGGAAACGAAGAGCGACAAGAACCGGGAAGTCAGAGGCCAGGGCATCGCCAACATCGTCTCCGGCTTGTTCGGGGGCATGGCGGGCTGCGCGATGATCGGCCAGACGGTCATCAACGTGAAGTCCGGCGGCCGTTCGCGTCTGTCGACCTTCGTCGCGGGCGTGTTCCTGCTGTTCCTCATCCTGGTCTTGGGCGACGTCGTCCGGCGAATTCCGATGGCGGCGCTCGTCGGCGTCATGTTCATGGTGTCCATCGGTACGTTCGATTGGGGCTCGCTCAAGACGCTAACCAAAATCCCGCGCAGCGACGCGCTGGTGATGGTCGTGACGGTGGCGATCGTCGTGGCGACCTCGGATTTGGCCATCGGCGTCGTGACGGGCGTCATCCTGAGCGCGCTGAACTTCGGCTGGAAAATGGCGAGCATCAAGGCGCGCGCGGAGCTGAAGCCGGACGGGACGAAGGTGTACCGGATTGCCGGGCAGCTGTTCTTCGGGACGATGGCGCATTTCGCGGAGCTGTTCGATTACCGGAACGATCCGGAGCGCGTCGTGATCGATTTTTCTTCCTCGCACGTGTGGGACCATTCCGCCGTGACGGCCATCGCCAAGGCGGTCCAGAAATACGAACAAGCCGGCAAGCAAGCCGAGGTCGCCGGCCTGAACGAAGAAAGCCGGAAGCTGGTCGACCGGGCCGGGCTGACCGCGCCTACGGGACACGGGCCGTGAAATAAGCAAGAAGCGCTCCGGAGCGTCGGCTCCGGGGCGCTTCCCCTTTTCGGCGGGCGATCAACCCTTCTTCTCGAAAAACGCGATATGGTTATTGTTCAGGATGACGACCTGCTTGTCCGAAATCGGAATGATGTCCGAGTAGGCGATGATCGAGTTGGACATCGTGACCGCGAACCGCGGCTTGCCTTGCCGGTCCAGCGAATAAACGGTGCCGACGTTGGCGCTGAAATACACGTTGCCGGCGGAATCCGTCCGCATCGTGAATTGCGCGAGCGAGTATCCCAGCATTTTCTCCCATGGGGTCAGCTTGTGCGTCCATTTGATTTTTCCGGTACGCGAATCGGTGTCGGTTAACGTACTCGTCCGATCGTCCAATCGATAAACGCCGCCCGCTTGGTCGCTCCAGCCGTTCATCGTCTGGAATTGCGCCTTGGGATCGGTGACGAGGGTGAGCTTGCCGTCCGCGGAGGCCGCATAAACTTGATAGGCGGGCTGAAGGGACTTCATGTCGAACGTCTGGGCGATCAAATAGCGGCCGGAGACGAAATAATCCGCGTTTTCCGAAATCGCCGTTCTCCATTGGACGACGCCCGCCGAATCGATTTTCAGCAGGTCGTCTTCGAATTGCAAATAGGAGAATCCCTCTTCATCGGAGAAGAGATTTTTGAGGGCGAAGCTGTCGTAGGTCCGGTCTTTGTAGGTAAACCCGGTTTGCTTCCAAGCGACCGTTCCATCGGGGCGGTAAGCGGCCAACCCTTCCGTCGTCAGGAGCAGGAGGTTGCCTTTCGCATCCCCGGCGTACATCGGATAGCCCATGGAGAAGCCGTTTTCGTCTTGGGGCGCATAGACGGACACCGGCGGCATTCGGACGTAGCGGCCTCGGACGTCAACCCGTTCGATTCCGGACAGCCGCTTCTCCGAGTCGTCTAATCGTTCGGCGTCTCCCAAGACCTCGAGCCGGGGCTCTTCAACCTCCAAGAAGTAGGCGGTATTGTCGGCGCCGATGAAGTTGTATTGGTAAAATCCGGACTCCAGGGGCTGCTTCCAGACGACCTTCCCGTTCAAATCGAGCCCCATCGCATAGTCGAAGGCGATGATGAACAGCAGCTTCCCGTCCGGGGCGAGGAAGCCTTCGAAATGCTGATACCGGCTTGGATCCTCGTAGGACCATTTCATCCGGTACTCTTTCGCGTTTTTGAGCACCCAGTTCTTTCCTTGGTCGTCCTTTAGGTTCAGCTGCTGCGTGACGGTCATCGGATCGACGGGAGCCGCCGGTTTTTTCTGCGCTGCCGCCCCCGAGCCCTGCGAGGCAAGCGTCAATCCGCAGGCGACAATCAAGCTGGCCATCCATGGTTTTTTCATCCGTCGGACTCCTTATCGGGCAAGATTGCTGTTCAGGGGTCCATGCGCGGACTTGCGGATCTTGAGAAGGCTGATGACGAAGGATCGAAGTCGGCCCCGGAAACGGCGGCCGGGGTCGGCTGCGGAATCGGCCCGCGGCGAGGCGGCGGCCGGGCTTTCCTTCCGTTCCCGTTCTTCCTTCCAAATCGCGAGCGCGCGGTTGCGGTACTTCGTCTCGGACAGCATCTTCCCCGCCCCCTGTTCAAGTGGTTGTAAGCGCTTTACAATATTGATTATAGTGGGTTCCAAAATTTGGGGCAATACTCGCGGGAATTCGGGCGCTTTACGGCGCATGGGTCGGATCAGATGCGCGGCAAAATCGGGAGGAGCGGTTACATGGATTACGATGCGATCGTGGCGGGAGCGGGACTGGCCGGGTTGGTCGCGGCGGCGGAATTGGCGGACGCGGGGAAGCGGGTGCTGCTGCTCGACCAGGAGCCCGAAGCTTCGTTCGGCGGGCAGGCGTGGTGGTCGTTCGGGGGGCTGTTCCTGGTCGACTCTCCGGAGCAGCGAAGGTTGGGCATCAAGGATTCCCGCGAATTGGCCTGGCAGGATTGGCTCGGATCCGCAGGTTTCGACCGGGAAGACGAAGACCGCTGGGCCCGCCGCTGGGCGGAGGCGTACGTCGACTTCGCGGCGGGGGAGAAGCGGGCGTGGCTGCACGGCATGGGGGTCCGCTTTTTTCCGGTCGTCGGGTGGGCGGAGCGGGGCGGCTACTTGGCGGAGGGACACGGGAATTCCGTCCCCCGGTTCCATGTCGTATGGGGCACGGGTCCGGCGATTTTGGCGCCATTCGAGCGCCGCGTCCGGGAACATATGCGCAGCGGGCGAGTCGACTATCGGCCCCGCCACCGCGTAGAACGCCTGATCCGGGATCAAGGGGCGGTCACCGGCGTCGGCGGCTCCGTCCTGGCCCCCAGTCCCGCGGCGCGGGGCGAGAAAAGCCCGGACGAGGCGGTCGGCCGCTTCGAGTTCCAGGCCGAGGCGGTGCTCGTGTCCAGCGGCGGCATCGGCGGCAACCCGGAGCTCGTCCGGGCGAACTGGCCGGAGCGGCTGGGCCGCCCGCCCGAGTCCATGCTGTCGGGCGTTCCCGCGTTCGTCGACGGAAGGATGCTGGGCGTCGCGGAAGCGGCGGGCGGGCGCATCGTCAACCGCGACCGGATGTGGCATTACACGGAGGGCATCGGCAATTGGAATCCGGTATGGCCTCGGCACGGCATCCGGATTTTGCCCGGCCCGTCCTCCGTCTGGCTGGACGCGCGGGGGCGGCGGCTCCAGGCGCCGAATTTCCCGGGCTTCGACACCTTGGGCACGCTGGCGGCGCTCCGGAAGACGGGATACGACTACTCCTGGTTCATCCTCACGCGGAAAATCATCGAAAAGGAGTTCGCGCTCTCGGGGTCCGAGCAGAACCCGGATTTGACCGGCAAGAGCATCCGGAAGGTGCTGTCCCGGGTGCTGCCGGGCGCGCCGGGTCCGGTGCAGGCATTCATGGACCGGGGCGAGGATTTCGTGATCTCGGAACGGCTGGACGAGCTGGTGGCCGGCATGAACCGGCTGACCGGGGAGGACTTGCTCGATCGCGAAGAGATCGAACGGCAAATCCGGGCGCGCGACCGGGAGATCGACAATCCGTTCACGAAAGACCTGCAGATCACGGCGCTGCGTGGAGCCCGGCGCTACATCGGCGACAAGCTCATCCGCGTCGCTCCGCCCCACAAGCTTCTGGACCCGAAGAACGGCCCGCTGATCGCGGTCCGGCTGCGGGTCGTCAGCCGCAAGACGCTGGGCGGATTGCAGACCGACTTGTCGGGCCGGGTGCTGGGCACCGACGGCGAGCCGATCCCGGGGCTATACGCGGCAGGAGAAGCGGCGGGGTTCGGCGGGGGCGGCATGCACGGATACCGGGCGCTGGAAGGGACATTCCTCGGGGGCTGCCTGTTCTCGGGCCGGACGGCGGGCCGGGCGATGGCCGAAGCGTTGAGGTAAAGGCCTACTCTCCCCGGCTGCGGTACTCGCTGGGCGTGCAGCCCGTGACCTGCTTGAAAATCCGGCTGAAATAATACGGGTCCGGATAACCGACGCGTTCGCCGACCTCCTTGACGGACCAGTCCCGCTCGGCCGCCAGCAGCCGCTTCGCCTCCCGGATCCGCAGCGTGATGAGGTGCTTGGAGGGGGGCTCTCCCGTGTGCTTGATGAAAATTTTGGTCAAATAGGACGGATTGAAATTGAACTGCCGCGAGATGTCCTCCAGATTCAGCTCTTTGGCGAAGTTGTCCTTGAGGAACAGCTGGACCGAGCGGACGATTTCCTCCGGCGTGTAGGCGTGATTGTCCAGCGTGGCGACCTTCGCGGCGTTCCGTTCCTCCCGCTCCTGCAGCACCTTCATCTTGATCTTGCCCAGCACGAGTTCCAGCTCGCTCGTTTTGACGGGCTTGAGCAGGTAGTCGACGACCTCGTGCTGCATCGCCTGCCGGGCGTATTCGAATTCGTCGTAGCCGCTGACGATGACTTTATGGACGCGGGGGAATTTCAGGTGCGCCTGCCGGATCGCCTCCAGTCCGTCCATAACCGGCATGTGGATGTCCGTGATCAGCAGGTCGACGGGCGACCGGCCCAGCAGTTCCAGGGCGGCCGCGCCGTCCATGGCGGTGCCGGCGATCTGGAAGGCCGCGTCGGCCGCCTGGATTTTCTTCACCAGATTTTGCAGGATCAGCTCTTCGTCCTCCGCCACGACGGTGCGGATGATTATCGGCTGCTTGTCCATTTGTCGTTCCCCCCGGTTGCGCGGGTTCCTCCGATCGTCACGAGCGCGCCCCCGCCGGGCGCCTCCCCGATCCGGAACACCATCTGTTCTCCATACATGATTTTCAGCCGAACGTATACGTTCAGCAGCCCCATGCCGTCCACCGTCAGGCTGGGCGCTTCCCCGGTCCGGTTGATCCTCCGGACGGCCTCCTCGATGCGGGTCCGGCTCGCTTCGTCGAAACCGGGCCCGTTATCCCGCACTTCCACGAGCCACATTTCCCCCTCGGCATAGGCACGGATACCGATGCTCCAGGGAGGCACTCCCTTCGTGGCGTATTTGACGGAATTCTCGACGAGCGGCTGCACGATCAGCTTCGGAACCGGCACCTGGAGCAGCCCGTCGTCCGTATCGAAGGCATACGACAACCGGTTCCCATAGCGGAATCCGACGCAGCCCAGGAATTTCTCCGTGTGGGACAGCTCGGTGCCGAGTTCGACCAACGAGTCGCCGTCCGCCGAAATATAGCGGAGCAAATCCGACAGATTCTCGATCATGCCCACGATTTCCCGGTTCATGTTCTCTTCCGCCATGACCCCGATCGTGGCCAGCGTGTTGTACAGGAAATGGGGATTCATCTGCGATTGCAGGGCGAGCATCTTGGCCTGCATCTCCTGCTGCTGCGCCATCATGAGCTGCTCCATCGAATACTTCAGCCGCTCGCCCATCTTGCCGAACGCCAGCTGCAGCCGGTCCAGTTCGTTCAGTCCGCTCGTCGGCTCGGACAGGGCGGAGGCCGCGATGCTGTCCAGATTCGCCGATTTGACGAGCGCGTGCATCCGCGCGATCGGCTTCGTGATCCGCTGGGCGGCCAGGAACGTCAGGAGGAACGCCAGAATCAGGATGCACCCGGACAGCGCGGTGAAAGCGGTCGTAAACGTCTTCAGCGGCGCGAACAGGGATTTCTCCGACAGGAACACCGCCGAGTTCCAGCCCGTGAATTCGGAATGCGAGATCGCGAACAATTCCCGCTCCCCGGTCGCCGGATTCACGATCGAACCGCCTGCCGGCCGGGCCAGGAATTGGCGGACGTAGGCCGATTCGGCTTCGTGCCCGGGCCCCGCCGGATAGATCAGCTCGCCGTTGTCGTTGTAGACGATGACGCCCTCCCGCTGCGTCAACACGACGGTTTTGAACAGGTTGTTCACCGACTGCTTGACCTCCACGATTCCTTCCGGCGTATTGTATTTATCGGTGAATTGGCGCAGCAGGGAGATCGAATACGCCTCCTCCTGCGTCGGGAGCACGTGCGCCAGCTGTTCGTCCACCGCGGGCGTCGTGATCACTTTGCCGGAGTCGCCTTCCATGACCTCCCGATACCAGGGCATGTCCGTCAGGACGACCGTCGTTCGCCGGTTGTCAAAGCCCGAGCCGAACAGGTTGCCTTCGAAATCGTACAAGTTCACCTGCTGCACGGGCAGCGCCGGCCCGTTCGCGGCGACGAGCACCTCCGCCAGCTCTTTCGCGTTAACCGTGGCATCCTGCGGATTGGCGCCGGGTTCGTTTAAACCGGACAGCTTCAGAAACCGTTCCTTCACCAAGTTCGAATAGAGGATGTTTTGTGAAACCGTATCCATTTTTTGAATTTCCAAATCCAGCTTCTCCTTGACGGAGCGGGAGGTTCCGGAGAGCGAATCCGCCGCTTTCTCGCGGAGCGTGTCCGACGACCAGAGGTAAAAAAGCAGCAGCGAGATGGACAGGATCAGCGCGATGATGACGGAATACGTCACGAACAGGACCGAGCGGATCGACCGGCGGCGAAGCATGGGACACCTCCTGGCTCCATTGTGACCGCGTCCCGCCGGCTTGTCAAAGGGAAGGCGCAGGTAAAATAAGTGCAACGCATCTGGTCGGTTTTCTGCATGGCGGCTCCCGCTGCCCGACTCTATAATGAAAACGCATACCGGAAAGGTAAGCGCATTCATGTTGGGTTGCACGGGAGGGATTCCATTGAACGACAACAGGACGTACCCCTACTATTTCTCGCTCGGAGCCATGCTGCTCTACGTCCTGCTGCTGGTCCTGCCGGGCGTCGCGGGCATCCTGTATGCCTTCACGGACTGGAACAGCTACGATTCGGCGGTCCATTTCATCGGGCTCGACAATTTCCGGCAGGTCTTCTCCGGCGAGAACATGTACCTGTCCTATATCAAAAACACGCTCGTGTTCACCGTGTCGACCATCCTGCTGAAGACGGCGATCGGTTTCGTCCTGGCGCTGATGCTGAGTAACGCCGTCCGGCTCAAAAACATGCACCGCGCCATGATGTTCATGCCCGCCGTCGTTCCGATGCTGATCGTCGGCCTCATTTTCAAATCGGTCCTGCATCCCGATACCGGGCTGCTGAACGTCACGCTGCGCTCCCTCGGCCTCGGCGTTCTGGAGCAGCAATGGCTGACCGACCTGAAGTGGGCGTTCAAATCGATCATCGCGGTGGACGTCTGGAAAGGCGCCGGCTACATCATGGTCATCCTGCTGGCCGGCCTGCAGACGATTCCCAAAGATTACGACGAGGCGGCGGAGATCGACGGGGCGGGTTTCTGGAAACGGATCTGGCATATCACGCTTCCGCTGCTCGCCCCGGCGCTCACCGTGTCGATCGTGCTGAACCTGCTGTACGGACTGAAAATTTTCGATACCGTCTACGTCCTCACGAACGGGGGGCCGGGCTACGCGACCGAGGTCATCTATACCGGCGTGTTCAAAGAGTTCTCGATGGGCCGGTACGGGGTCGGAACTGCGCTGTCCACGGTGCTGTTCCTGTTCATGACGGTGCTGGGCTACTTCGTCGTCAAATGGATGAGCCGGGAGGAGGAATCGCATTGAACGCGCGCGTCATGAGGCAGCTGGCCGTCAACGTCGTCGTCTGGATCGTTACCGTCATTACCGTCGCGCCCCTCGTGCTGATCGTGATCAACTCCCTGAAAGACAGCGCGCAGGCGAGCTCGATGGGCATGGATTTGCCGAAATCGCTGCATTTCGAGAATTTCTCGGTCGTTTTCGAAAAGGGCAAGCTCGGCCATTCTTTGTGGAACAGCCTGCTGTACGCGGGGGTGTCCACGGCGCTCTGCGTCGCGCTCTGCTCGCTGGCCGCGTACGTCTATTCCCGCAGACGGACCCGGCTGAACCGCTTCAGCTACCTGTTCATCCTGCTGGGGCTGGCGATGCCGCTGAACTATTTTACGCTGATGAAGGCGATGCAGCTGCTTCACCTCGTCAACACGCAAGCCGGCATCATCATCCTGTACGCCGCGGTGCAGATTCCGCTCAGCGTATTCATCCTGTACGGCTTCGTCGGCGGCGTCCCGCGGGAGCTGGACGAGGCCGGCATCATCGACGGCTGCGGGCCGGGGCGGCTGTTCTTCGAAATCATTTTCCCGCTGCTCAAGCCGGCCGCCGTAACCGTGTTCATCCTGGCGTTCCTGAATTCCTGGAACGAGTTCCTGCTGCCGCTCTACTTCCTGAATTCCGCCAGCCAATGGCCGATGACGCTGTCGGTGTACAACTTCTTCGGCCAGTTCCAGATGGACTGGAACCTCGTCAGCGCGGATATCGTGCTGACCAGCTTGCCCGTCGTGATCCTCTACTTGCTGGGGCAGCGCTACATCATCGCCGGCATGACCGCCGGCTCCGTCAAAGGGTAAGGGAGGCGAACTCGAACATGAGGCTGAAAAACAAAGTCGCGGTCATCACCGGCGCCGGCTCCGGCATCGGCCGGCGGACGGCCGAACGGTTCGCCGAGGAAGGCGCCGCCGTCGTCATCGGGGAAATCAACGCGGAGGCCGGCGAGCAAGCCGCGGAAGCGATCCGCTCGGCCGGAGGCGAGGCCGCGTTCGTCCGGGTGGACGTGACCGACCCGGCATCGGCCGAAGCCGCCGCCGCTTTCGCGATGGAGCGGTACGGCCGCATCGACGCGCTGTTCAACAACGCGGGCATCAGCGGGGTCGGCGCCTTGCACGAGCTGGAGCCGGAGCAATGGGACCGCGTCGTCAGCGTGAACTTGCGCGGCGTCTACCTGATGAGCAAATACGTCCTTCCGCGCATGATGGAGCAGCGGTCCGGCTCGGTCATCAATATGTCCTCCTGCGCCGCGGAGATCGGACTGGCGCGCCGCGCCGTCTATTCCGCGACGAAAGGCGCCGTGCTGGCGCTGACGAAGTCGATGCAGGTGGATTACGCGCCGTATAACATCCGGGTGAACGCGCTGCTGCCCGGGACGATCCTGACGCCGTTCGTGGAAAATTATTTGAAAACTTCCTACGACGATCCCGAAGCCGCGATCGAATCGATCAAGAAACGGCAGCTCAGCGGGGAGCTGGGCCGCCCGGAGGACGTGGCCCATGCGGCGGTGTTCCTCGCTTCGGACGAATCCAGATTCATGATGGGATCGCCGATGTACGTGGACGGGGGCGTCGTGTTCGGCAAGAACGCCTGAGTCCGTTTCGGGCCGGGGCATGGAGAAGGGATGGAAAACCGATGAAACTGCTGCAATACTGGATGGATGGCAAGACGCGCCTGGGCGTCAAAACCGCGAGGGGAGTCGTGGACGTCGCGGAGGCGGCCCGAAAGGCTCCCTCCGCCGGGGCGCCGCTTACCCTACGGGAGGCGATAGAAGGCGGCGATTCCGCCGTTGCGGCGCTCGGAAAGCTGCTGTCGGCGGCGGGGGACGCCGTGCCCGCGTTGGACGAGTCCTCGCTGCGGCTCGCTCCGTGCGTCGCCGATCCGCAGAAAATCGTCTGCGTCGGCCTCAATTACCGCAAGCACGCGGAGGAGACGAACGCCGCCATCCCCGCTTATCCGATCCTGTTCAACAAATTCAATAACGCGTTGGCCGCCCATGGCGAAGACGTTCCCCTGCCCGCGGAATCCCGGGAAGTCGATTACGAGGCGGAGCTCGCGATCGTCATCGGCAAGCGGGCCCGCAACGTCTCCGCGGAGCAGGCGCTGGACTACGTGTTCGGCTACTGCAACGCCAACGATCTGTCGGCGCGGGACCTGCAAATGAGAACCGCCCAATGGATGCTCGGCAAAACGTGCGACAAATTCGCGCCGATCGGCCCGTACCTCGTGACCGCGGACGAGATCCCCGATCCGAACGCGCTGCCCATCGCCTGCACGGTGAACGGGGAACGCCGCCAATGCTCGAACACGGCGGACATGATTTTCCGCTGCGACGAGATCGTGAGCTACGTTTCCCGCCATATGACCCTGGAGCCGGGAGACGTCATCTTGACGGGCACCCCGGAAGGCGTCGTGCTCGGTTACCCGCCGGAACGGAGGGTGTACCTGCAGGACGGCGACGTCGTAACGGTCGAAATCGAAGGGTTAGGCGCGCTCACCAACCGGATGATCGATGAACCGAGGGTCGGCCAGTAAAAAAAGTGCAAGCAAGAAGACAGATTCGTGCATTTCATCCTGTATCTGTATGGACATACAATGAAAGCGCAATCAACAACTCGACCTAAAGGGGTAATCATCCGATGAAAAAGGCTTTTGGCTTGCTGGCAATCCTCGGCTTGACGGTCGGCCTGCTGGCCGGCTGCGGCGGCAAGAACGGGGAGTCCTCTCCCTCTCCGGCTTCGAGCGCAAGCGGCGGCGCGGGCGGCAGCGCAAGCGCCAGCCCTTCGGCCTCCTCGGAGGCGCCGAAAGAAAAGGTGACGCTGACCTACATGGCCAGCCAAGACTGGATCAAGGATTCGGAGATGCAGCTCGCCAAGAAATTCGAAGAGCAGACCGGCATCCACATCGACTATCAGATCGTCCCGGCCGACCAGTACCAGAACCTGCTCAAGGTGAAGCTGAACGCGAAGGAAGCGCCCGACATTTTCGGCGGCCAGGACGGCAAATTCGACCTCGGTCCCCTGTACGACGTCGAGAACAACGCGGTCGACCTGACCGGCGAAGAGTGGACGCAGCGGGAGAACAAGCAGTTCCTCGAGCAAGCCACGTGGAACGGCAAGGTCTACGCCCTGACGATCTGGGATCCGACCTACGACTACTACGTCGTGTACAACAAGCAGATTTTCGAGAAACTCGGGCTGCAGGTCCCGACGAATTACCAGGAATTCCTCGCCGCGTGCGAAGCGATCAAGAAATCCGGCATCACCCCGATCTACGAGCCGGTCTCCGACGGCTGGCACCACGTGCTGTGGTTCCCGGAAATCGGGCCGAAGTTCGAGGAAGCGAATCCGGGCCTGATCGACAAGCTGAACAACAACGAAATCAAGCTGGCGGACGTTCCGATCATGGAGCAGGCTTTGTCCCAGTTTAACGAACTCGTCCAAAAAGGCTACATGGGCAAGAGTTACTTCTCCAACACGTTCGCGGACACCGAGAAGAACATGGCCGGCGGCAAGTACGCCATGACGGTTCACAACCTGGGCCTGCCGGCGACGATCGAGAAGGCGTTCCCGGAAGTCAAACAGGATACGTTCGGCTTCTTCCCGATCCCGCTGGTCGACAACCAGATCATGAACCTCGCGCCGGCCGCGCCCAGCAAGTTCATCTACTCCGGATCCAAGCACATCGAAGAAGCGAAAGAATACTTCCGCTTCCTGACGCAGCAAGAGAACCTGCAATACTTCCTGACGAACGAGCCGCGCTTCCTGTCGCTGAACTTCGATGGCGTCAAAGGCAATTTCACGCCGGAGCAGCAGAAATTCTTCGACACTTACGGCGCGAAGCAAGGGACCGACATGCAAATGACGGCCAAGTACGTGAACCCGCAATGGATGGACATCGGCAAAGACATGAGCGCGATGATCGGCGGAGCGATGAAACCGAGCGACGTCCTGAAGAACGCCGACAAGCGCAGGGCGGAGCAGGCCAAGGCCGCGAAAGACCCGGCCTGGAAGTAAACCGAGAAGCAAGGCGGCCCGTCCTTCACCGGGGCGGGCTTTGCTTTTCGCGGCCATCACGGGATCGCGGGATTCGCGGGTTTCGCGGGAGCGGAGGAGAGAGTCGGACATGATCGAGAGATCGCTGTGGGTGGCGACGCTGCGGGAAGACAAAGTCGGCGAATACGAACGGCTTCACGACCGTTTGCCGGCCGAAATCGCGGCGCAGCTGCGGGATAAAGGGTTCGTCGAACTGAACATTTACCGCGACGACCTCACTTTGTACATGACTTGGGAGACGGATCCGGCGTTGGCGGTGCCGGACCGGGTGGTCCGCGAACAGGCGGAGCGCGAGTGGGACCGGCTGACGGGGGACTGCTTCGCGGAAAGCTGGCGGCAGGTTCCTCCGCTTTTCCGGCTGTCCGGCCATCGGCACAAAGCTTCGGAACTTGATCAGCGGGGAGCGGAACGGCATGGGGAATGAACGGAATTTGCAAGGGAAAGCGGCGATCGTGACGGGCTCGACCAGCGGCATCGGCCAAGCGGTCGCGGAGAAGCTGGCCTCCCGCGGCGTCCGGACGGTCGTTCACGGACGCAACCGGGAAGCCGGCGAACGGACGGTCCAAGGGATCCGCGAGGCCGGCGGGGAAGCGCTGTTCGTCCAGGCGGACCTGCTGGATCCGTCCGCGCCGGACCGGTTGGTCGAAGCCGCCGTGAACGCCTGGGGCCGGGTCGACTACGTCGTCAACAACGCGGCGCTGGTGTGCAACAAGCCGATTGAAGACGTCCGGCACGAGGACTGGGACCGGCTGTTTCAAGTGAATATGAAAACGCCGTTCTTCCTGGTCCAACGGGCGCTGCCTTGGCTGACGGAGCATAAAGGCGCCGTCGTGAACGTAGGCTCGATCAACGGCACCGTAAACAAGCCGAACAACGTGGTGTACGACGCGATCAAAGCCTGCCTCAACCATATGACCCGGGGGCTGGCGCTCGATTTGCGGGACCGCGGCGTGCGGATCAACACGCTGATGCCCGGCGGGGTCGCCACGCCGCTGATCGACCAGTGGTTCCATCAGATGTACGCCGACCCCGCGGAAGCGCAGCGGCTGGCCGACGAGGAGAAGGCGAAGCCGTTCATGGGCGCGCCAGAGCAGATCGCCGACGCCGTCGTCTACCTGTGCGGCGGAGGTTCTTCATGGATCAACGGAGCCGTCATTCCGATCGACGGCGGCTATAACATCGGTTGAGGGGAAAGGGCGGGAGCCGTAATGAAAATCGTTGACGTCAAAGCGTACGCCGTCAAGCAGAACGTCGCCATTCCGTTCAAATGGCGCAAGGGATTGCCGGAAGGATCCCACCTGAACGAAATGGGGATTCTCCGCATCCTGACGGATGAGGGAATCGAAGGCGTGGCCGTCGCCCAGCGGGGCTTGATGACGGTGGATTATACGAAGCGCAGGCTGAAGGACCTGCTGATCGGCAGGGACCCCCTGCTCAAGGAGCAGCTCTGGCACGAAATGTGGGAGCTGGACCGGGCGGAGGAGTTCCAAATCTACTACATGGGCTTGCCGGACATCGCGCTGTGGGACATTACGGCCAAGAAAGCCGGCATGCCGCTCTACCAGCTGCTCGGCGGATCCCGCGACCGCGTGCAGGCGTACGCCTCGACGGTGACGTTCGATACGACCGAAGAGTACCTTCGGGTTGCCGACTATTGCCTCGAGAAGGGCTACCGGGCGATCAAGCTCCACGCGTGGGGCGACGCCAAAGCCGACGCGAAGCTGTGCCAGGCGCTGCGCAAGCACGTCGGGGACGACATCTGCCTCATGTACGACGGTTCGGCCGGCTTCGACCTGCAGGACTCGATTTACTTGGGCAAAGCGCTGGAGCAGGCGGACTATTATTGGTACGAGGAGCCGATGCGGGAGTTCAGCCTCTGGAACTATAAGAAGCTGTGCGACGAGCTGACGATTCCGGTGCTGGCGGCGGAGACGTCGGACGGCGCCCACTGGAATGCCGCGGATTTCATCGCGCACGGTGCCTGCGACCTTATCCGGACCGGGACGGTGCTGAAAGGCGGTATCACGGGTTCGCTCCGGATCGCGCATCTGGCGGACAGCTTCGGCATGAAGGCGGAAATCCACGGCGGCGACCAGGCGAACGTGCAGCTGGCCTGCGGCATCAACAACAATTCGTTCTTCGAAGTGCTCGTATGGGGTACGGGGCCGATCGGCTTCGGCTACCCGGTCGAGGAGGACGGATACATCACCGCTCCCCAAGGGCCGGGGATCGGCTACCAGTTCGACTGGGAAGAAATCGAGCGGACGGCATACGCGAAGGTCTAGGCATGCTGACGGTCCGTCGTTCCGCGTGTCCGGCTGCGGCCGCGGGGATGCGGAGGATGGAGGAAATCCGGAAGGAGTGGTGCAGTCGATGAAAGCCGTGTACTACCATGGGAACCGCACGATCTCGGTCGGCGCGGCGCCGTCCGAAACGCCCGGGGCGGGCGAGGTTCGGATCCGCGTCGGGTACGCGGGCATCTGCGGGACCGACTTGCATATTTACCACGGGCATATGGATGCCCGGGTTACGTTTCCCCAGATCATGGGGCACGAAATGTCCGGCGCGATCGAAGACGTCGGCGAAGGCGTCGAAGGTTTAAGGCCGGGCGACCGGGTCACGGTCATGCCGCTGCATCCGTGCGGCGAGTGTCCGGCATGCGCGGCCGGGCATGGGCATATTTGCCACAAGCTGAAGTTCCTCGGCATCGAGACGCCCGGGGCGTTCCAGACGTTCTGGACGGTTCCGGCGTTCACCGCGTTCAAGATTCCCGATTCCCTGAGCCTGGAGCACGCCGCCTTGATCGAACCGCTCGCGGTCGCCTGCCACGACGTCCGGATCGGGGAAGTGAAGGAAGGCGAGCTGGCGGTCGTGCTCGGCGGCGGCCCGATCGGCGCGCTGATCGCCATGGCGGCAAGGGAGAACGGGGCGCGGGTGCTCGTCTCCGAGATCAACCCCTATCGGCTCAAGCTGCTGGAAAGCCTGGGCTTCCTGACGGTGAATCCGCTGGAGCGGGACGTCGCGGAATTGGTAAACGGGCTGACCGGCGGCGCGGGAGCCGACGCGGTATTCGAGGTCACATCCTCTCAAGCGGGGGCGGAGCTGATGACGAAGCTGCCGCGTACGCGCGGGCGGATCGTCGTCGTCGGCATTTTCAGCAAACCGGCGGCGGTCGACCTGCATCGCTTCTTCTTCCGGGAGCTGAAGCTGTTCGGGGCGCGCGTATACGAACGGGAAGACTTCTCCCGCGCGATCGAGCTGGCCGCGTCCGGCCGCCTGCCGCTGGCTTCGCTCGTCACGGACATCCTTCCGCTGGAACGGCTGGGGGACGGCTTCAAGAAAATGGAGAGCGGCGGGGACGCGATGAAGATCCTGCTTCGCTGCGGGGAGTAATCCGGGAGGTTCGTCTGCCATGTCTTTCAGAATCGATGCCCACGTGCACGTCTGGAACGTCGAGAAGGTCCGGTACGACTGGCCGACGCCGGCCGACGGGGCGTTGTACCGCAATATCGAACCGCCCGAGTTGGCCCCGCTGCTCGAGGAGGCCGGCATCGCCGGCGCGGTCCTCGTGCAGGCGGCCGATCACGAGGCGGAGACGGCCTATTTGCTGAAGAAAGCGGCGGAGGCCGAGCGGGTGAAGGGCGTCGTCGGCTGGGTGCCGCTCGATCGTCCGTATGAGGCCGGCAAGCAGTTGGAACGGTTGACGAAGAATCCGTATTTCAAAGGCGTCCGCCATCTGATCCACTGCGAAGCCGATCCCGACTGGATCGTGAGGGACGAGGTGATCGAAGGGCTGAAGATGCTGGCGTCGTTCGCGCTGCCGTTCGACGTCGTAGCCGTCTACCCCAACCACCTTCGCCACGTGCCGTACTTGGCGGAGAAAGTGCCGAACTTGCGAATGGTGCTCGACCATTTGGCGAAGCCGCCGATCCGGGACGGGAACCTGGAGGAATGGGCCCGGCAGCTGGGGGAAGCGGCCGAGTACCCGAACGTCTGCGCGAAGCTGTCCGGACTGAACACCGCCTGCGACTGGAACGACTGGAGCGCCGAGGATTGGATGCCCTGCGTGGAGGAAGCGTTCCGGGCGTTCGGCGCCGGACGGCTGATGTTCGGCAGCGACTGGCCGGTCGCCAACCTGGCGGGCGGGTATCGCCGCGTGTGGGAAGCGACGCTGGATGTGCTGGGCGGCCGCTCGCCCGAGGAGCGGGATGCGGTGCTGGGCGGAACCGCCGCGAGATTTTACGGGTTGTAAGGCGCTGTTTGCTGACGTTTGCAAGGGACTGCTCGACATTCCGTAACGCGATGGTTTGCCGACGTTTGCGCCGGATAGATGGCCGAGGTTGGACACAATCGACTATAAAACGTACCGTTCATTTTCGAAAATTTCGCGATTTCCACCCAATCGACTGCAGAAGCTGCAGTCGATTTTTCCGTAGACCCGCCAAATGCGGAGTAACCGCCGATAAGACCTGTACATATTGCGGGTGTTACAGGAAATGGGCAGCGTCGGCGCGAAACTTCGGGCAATAACTTAGTGGGAGCGTCGGGATTTGGACGTGAGTTCCTAAGACGCGGGGGTAGAGTCGGCCGAATTATTGCGCGAAAGCAACAACTCCGCGGTGACGGGAAACGTCTCTACTTGTGCGCAGGAATACGACAACTTGCCCGACACTCCATGCTCCGCGCGCCGGATGAAAGAGAAGCAGGTTACTACTATGAAGGCTGTTGTGGAGATGGATATCCGTTACGATTCGAATAAGGTGAATATAACGAACCTCCCAAGTGGAGGGGGCCGCGACGATGTTTCATTTCAGAATGGATAGGATTGCTGTAAAATCATCTACATGCATTTAATGCTTGTAGATGGAGTTGAGATGAGTTGAGCAGAGGAAAGGTGAGCGGAGATGAGCAAAGAGACGAAATTGGATTTAAGCCGTATCGTTTTTATCGGCCGGACATTCGAGGAATACCTGTCCATGTTCAACCTAACGAAACCGGAATTAAGGGGGCGGTCCATATTGGATTGCCCCGCTGGAGCCTGTTCGTTCACGGCATGGGCGAACCGACTCGGCGCGGATGTAACCGCATCGGATATCGCCTATTTTCATGACGTTGAGGAACTGCGGAAAAAAGGCGTTCAAGATTTGGATCACGCCATGGCCAAAATGGAGAGTGTGCAATCGAGCTACGTATGGGATGATTTCAAGTCCATAGAGGACTTGAAAAACCATCGCTACCAAGCATTAACCGATTGCTTCAACGATATGAAACTGCACCCCGCACGGTATGTCCCTGCAACTTTGCCTTCCCTGCCGTTTGAGGACAAGCAATTCGATATGACGTTGTCCGCGCACTTTCTCTTTATGTACTCGGACAGACTCGGCTACGATTTCCATGTAAAAACGATCCAAGAGATGATTCGAGTGACGAGGCGGGAAATTCGGATATTCCCTTTGACCAACCTTGCAGCGGAAAGATACGATCGATTGGATGATCTCCTCTCCTTTGCACACCAACAAGGCTTATCGACCGAGGAAATCACCGCGGGCTACGAGTTTCAAAAAGGAGCCAACCGCATGTTGAGGATTATCCTCTAGCTCATTACAGAACGATAGCACATCGACGACAGGCTGCCGATCTCGAATCCGGCAGCTTGTTCCACGAACGGGCAGCGATGCGCAAAATCATTCACACTGCAGGAGGGATTCCTTTGTTTTTGCGCAGCGTCACTCTTCTCCGGGAGAAAATAACCGACTTGAACGCCTATCCCTTTACCGTGCCGGCGATTAGAGGGCTTGAGTCCTTGGATTTCGAAAACCCGGTCACGTTTTTTGTGGGAGAGAACGGATCCGGAAAATCGACTTTACTGGAGGCAATCGCGTACCAATGCGGATTTAATACGGATCTGCTTCAGGATGGATGAGAAGGAGTATTTTGACGGAAAACGAATCGAGAATACGTTCGATCATTCCATGGACGGCTGAGAGGTTGAACGGTTGCTCCGCGAAGGGGTGCGCAATTGAAAACGATCATCAGAGAGCCCCGATAAATGGGAACGCCAACGGTTCATGACCGTTAGCGTTCTTGTTCGTTGTACGTTCATCCCCGAGGCTGAATGCCGCATTTGTTATGGATGAACGAGATTTGGTTTTCCAGCCGGTTGATCCTCTCCTGCGTCTCCGCGTCTTCCGAGCCTTGCCCGCGAAGGGCCGCAAGCTCCTGTTTCAGCTGGTGGAGGTCTTCGCCCGCGTTCGAGCAATCATACTGGCTTTCCAGGTTATCCAACATGCGCCGCCGTCCCTCCCGTCTCCAGGCATCCTTTCTATTTTGGAAGCCCGGGACGAAATTATGCGCGTGCTTTCGCGCGGCGCAGCAGCAACGAATTGTAGACGACATAGTAAGCGAACAGGACCAACAGGAGTCCGGACGTCCAACCGCCGGCCATGGCGGAGAGAGTGCCGGAGGCGCCTTCGGAGAAAGCGTCCGTCTCGATCAACTGGTACACGCGGAAAACGAGGCGCCCGATGAAGAGGACGATGACGAGGCCGCCGATCCAGGGGTTCGTCCGGTACTTCCATTGTCCCCCCTGCTGCTCGCAGCGGGTATTCGCCGCGCTCACCGCGGCCAACGCGGCGCCCAGGAGAATGCCGACGAAGTCCGAAATCAGGCTCACGGCATGGGAGGCTCCCTCCGCGAAGAACAACAGCCCAACCACGCCGAACAGAACCGTATAGACGGTCAAGGATTTCACGCTAAGCGGCTGCCACGTCAAATTCCGAAGCACGCGCCGGTAAATCCGGTATACCATAAACGCGCCGATCGCCAGGATGACCCAGTATTGCGTATCCATTCTTTCATTTCCTCCCCCATTCATGAACGATGACTCCATCTTACCGAAAGCGCGCCCCTCGATCGTCTCTCCGGGGATAGCACTTCGGCCTCCGCGGTCTCTATCTGCAGATAGAAATGCGGCCGTTCTTCGTCCTTTCGCTTGGATTGGCGCGGGGGCTGGGCTACAATGCTGGCAAGGGGGAATGGTGCATGCCGGATCAATTCCGGACGTACGCAAGACCGCTCGCCGCAGCGGCCATCATCTTCGCGTTCATGGCTTACGGCCGGTTTTTCTCGGGCCCGCCGCTGCAGACGGTTCTGAATGCGGCCGTATGGGTCACGTTCTGCTGCGTTCTATTGGTTCCCCGCGCCCGGTGGACCAAAGGGCTCGTCATCGCGGCGACATGCGTCTTGGTTGCCGAAACGTCGGCCGTGTGGGCGATATTCCGGGATGCCAAGCTCCTCTATGTGGCGGCCGTTGCCTTGCTGGTGGTCGCGAATCGCTTCTTCCTTGCCCAATCGAAGCTTCCCCCGCTGCCGGCGTTCCCGGCGATCGCCGTCATGCTGGCGGTCTCGGGACTGTATATCCGGTTCGGACAAGAAACCCTGATCAACCTGCTGTCGTTTGCCGCTTTGGCAACGGTGCTCTCGCTCAATCTCCGCAACCGCATCAAGAGAAACGAACTGTTCGAGGAGAACAAACGCCATTTGGCCGAGCTCCAGGAAGCGTACGAGCGGCTGCAGGAGGCGTCGGCCGATTCCATGCGCCAAGCGGTGCTGGAGGAGAGGACGCGGATCGCCAAAGACATCCACGACGCCGTCGGACACAGCCTGAACTCGCTGATCGTCCAAATCCAAGCCCTGCGGTACATGGTCAAGGAAAACCCGGACAGGGCGCAGGAAACGCTGGAGGCGATGCTGGGCACGGCCCGGCAGGGGCTGCAGGACATTCGGGTATCCGTTCACGCCTTGGCCGACGACGCGTCTTTCTCCGGCGTCTCCTCCCTCAAGGCGCTCCTCTCCCGAATGGAGTCCACCTCCGGCATCCGGTATTCGTTCCATGCCGAGCTGGGTGACGAGGAGCCGGCGGAAGGAGCGTACGCCGTTTTATTCAAGGTGCTTCAGGAAGCCGTCAC
The DNA here is from genome assembly GCF_029360585.1 of Cohnella caldifontis. GTDB lineage: Bacteria > Bacillota > Bacilli > Paenibacillales > Paenibacillaceae > Cohnella > Cohnella caldifontis. Next base: position 200,848 of record NZ_JAQZSJ010000003.1, read on the forward strand.
GAACGTTATCCGGCATTCCGGTGCGACCCGCCTCGAGGTCGCGCTCTCCCGCGGATCAGGGACAACGGTATTGCGCATCCGGGATAACGGAACGTTGGAACCCGGCGGCGAAATCCGCGAAGGCTTCGGCTTCCGGACGATGAAAGCCCGGCTGGAAGTGCTGGGCGGCAGTCTCCGCTATGCCGCGGCCGCCCCGAACGGATTGGAAATCGTCGCGGAAATTCCGGATGAGGGGCAACCCGAACGTCAAGAGGATCGAAAAAGGGGGTGAGCGCATGGATCGGGACGGCAAAATCAAAGTGTTGCTTGCGGACGATCAAACGATGATCCGCCAGGGGTTCGGATACGTGATCGGCCTGCAGCCCGACATGGAGCTGGCGGGTGAAGCCTCGGACGGGGAAGAGGCGGTCGAACGGGCCGAACGGCTGCGTCCTGACGTCATCCTGATGGACGTCCAAATGCCCCGCATGTCCGGCATCGAAGCCGCCCGGCGAATCGTGGGCCGGCAGCCGGCAACCAAAATCGTCATTTTAACGACCTTCGATGACCAAGATTACATCTACCAGGGCATTCGGGCGGGGGCGGTCGGCTATTTGCTCAAGGACGCGGACGTGGAGGACATGCTGGAAGCGGTCCGATCCGCGTATCGGGGCGAGGCGGCGTACCGTACCGGCTCGGCGGCGTCGGCCTTGTCCCGGCTCGCGTCTTCCGAGGTGCCCGCGTCTCCCGGAGCGCCGGGTACGGCGGTCCGTCCGGAAGGCATGGAGCCGCTCACGGAGCGGGAACGGGAGATTTTGCAGGAAATGGCCTACGGATTGCGCAACGACGAGATCGCGCGGAAGCTGTTCATCGCGGAGGGGACCGTAAAGTCGCACGTCCATCGGATCCTCCAAAAGTTCGGGTGCGAGGACCGGACCCAAGCGGTCGTGATGGCGCTGAGAAACGGGATCGTTCAGTGAAGGGAATGGCCGCGCCGCCTCCCGGGCATGTTAGGGAAAACGCCCGAAGGAGGGGATCGAGGTGTCCAGGCGCAGAAGGTACGTGGTGCCCGGTGCGGAGCAGGGGATGCAAAGCTTCAAGGCCGACGTCATGAAACGGGAAGGATACGCGGTGAACCCGAGCCGGCCGGACGACGTGAAATACGAAGTCGCCCGCGACCTCGGCGTTCCGCTGAAGCCCGGGGACAACGGGGAGTTGTCGACGGGGTCGGCCGGCAAGGTCGGGGGCAAAATCGGCGGATCGATGGTTCGCGAGATGATCCGCCTCGCGCAGGAGAGGCTGGCGAACCGGGACGAGCCTTAGCTCGCCGGCCCGCCGTCCATTGTCAATCGAAATGGGAACGGTAAGCCAAAGCGATCGCCTGCGCGCGGTCGCTTACGTTTAGTTTGTGGAACAATTTCGTGATATGGTTTTTGACCGTGTTGTCGCTGATATACAGGGCTTCGGCGATTTCCCGGTTGTTCCGGCCCTGGGCCATGAGGGCGTACACCTCCAATTCCCGGGAGGACAGCTTGTACGGCTCCATGAGATCGGCGAGCGGAAGGGAAGGGACGCCGGATTCCGGCTCGGGGCCGATCCTCGTTTCGAACGCCGCCGTGATCCTTCCGTTCAGGAAGCGTTGAAACGATTCCCGGAGCGGCTCGGCAACGGCGCCGAGCCGCTCCGCTGCCTCCGGCCGCCCGTTCCCTTCCAAGTGCGCGAACGTCAGGAGCATGATCTGGCAGGCCGTGCTGCAGCTTCCCGATCCCGCCGAAGCGCCGGCCTTGCGGAAACGTTGGAATTCCTCCACGAGATCGGCGATTTCCGCTCGATCGTTCAAAAACGTCCGGAGAAATTCCGCGGAATAGGAGCAGACCAGACACGCCGAGGAGACCAGGGAGACGGTGCCGGCCTCCGGCGGCAGAGTGTCCGCGAACTCCGCGGCCAGCTGCCCGGCCTGGGCATTCCGCGCATGCCGTTCGGGATCCCATTGGCCCATGGATTCATGCAAGAGCGTAACCTCGCGGTCCGTCTCCGGCACGGCTTCCCGGGACGCGGCGCTTTCGATCGCCGCGGAGACCAGGGTCATGAGAGCCTGGAAAACGTCCGAGTATTCTTCGAAGTTCCGGTTACCGGGGAGGGAGACGCAGAGCACGCCCCGGACTTGGCCGCGGGTGACGACCGGGCATTCGATGGACTTTCCGCCCCAAAGGGGATCCCCTTGGACCGGCCGGTCCGGCGGCGCGGGCGAATCGATGAATCGGGAAATCAGCGCCCTGCCGTATTCCTGCGCCTGCTCCTCCGCCAAACCGCGGGACACGATGCTGGCTTTGCCCTTTCCCGGCAGCACGAACAAAAGCAGGCTGGACCGTGCATGCTCGACCAGGTTCAGGCTGATGTCCACGAGCATGGCCAGAAGTCCCTTGAGATCCGGGATCATCTGAACGAGCTTCGTGATTTCGATCAGGGAGGAAAGATAGATTTTCTGCTTCTGATACGCTTTGGCGAGCTCCGCCGCCGAATGATAGGCGCCATACAGCGCGGCCAGCGCCTGCGCCGGGGCCGTAACGGCGGGCAGTTCCCCGTCGCCTGCGCAGCTGCCCCAGAACAAGAGCCCGACCGCTTGCCGGCCGTCCGAAACCGGAACGCAGATCAGGCTCCGGGGTTCGATGCCGAAGGGGGCGAAAAATCGGCTGCGGGGATCGTGCCGGATGTCCCCCCAGCTGAGCGTTTCCCCGATCATGGCGGCTTGGCCGAGAAAACCCTCGCCCAGCCGGAATTCCGCGCCGACCATCCGTCCATGCCGAGGGTTAACCGTCTCCGCGATGCGGAACGCGCCGCCCTCTTCCACCGCTTGGGCGAAGCCGCCGAAAGCGGTATCCCCGGCGTCCCGGAGAAATTGGCTTAAGAATGGCGCCGTCTCCAAATGCCCGTCGCGCCAACGCTCCGCGGCTTTCAAGAGAATCTCGACATACGGGCCGTCCTGCAAGCTGCCCTCCGATCGGCTTTCCGCGACGATCCGGGCCAGCCGCGCCCACCGGTCCAGCTGCCGCTGCAGCTTGTCTTTGTCGGCGGCCGGCAGTTCGGGAGCCGCTTCGACCGCGGCCCGCCATTCCCCGGACGGATCGCCGCGTTCCTCCAGGCAATCGATCAGCCGTCTTTTCGCCTGGCGTTCCAGCCCTTCGCAGGTCCAGACATACAGCATTTCGCGGTTCCATTGGAGCGGAGACACGCCGACGTAGATGCCGGCGACGTCCAATTCCATCGCGACCGGACGGCTCAATCCGTCCAGTTTATGCAGCCAATGGCTGGGAGGGGAGGCCCATAGGATGTTCTCCCGGATCAGGACATCGAGGAACGTGACCGGTGCTTGGTCCCGTTTCGCGCCTGAACGGTCCGTGAGTACGGCAAACCATCCGTCCAGCCGCAGAAACCTCAGCATATCCTCCAACACGGCAGACTGGGCGGGTCCCTCCCTCACAGGAACTCCCGCTCCTCTTGGACTAAAGGCTGAAGATAACGGTAAATCGCGGAGCTTCCTTCCCCGATCCGGTTCAGGATCCCGCTGTCCACCAGATGCTCCAAGGCCGGCCGCACGTCTGCGCCTACTCTCCCCAGGCGAAGCGCGATGCCTTCTTCCGTCTCGAACGTATACGGATTTTGCCGGAAAAACGCCGTGCATTCGATCCGCAGCAGCAAATCGCTCGTCGTCATCGGTCGATCCTCCCTACACCAGTTTCATATAAGGCATCTCCGGGATGTTGACGGCGATCAATGGCTCCGAGATGACCGAATAAGGGGACTTTACTAGCTGCATGTACTGGTAGCCCCCGTCCACCCAGGTGCGGATCACCCCGTTGCTGGATCTCTCCAGATAAGAGGCAAGGTCGCTCCGGATTTCCGCGAAATTGCAGAGCGCCACCACCGTAAGGCCGACCGACCGCGCGATCGACATTTCTTCGGAGTAGAAGCGCCGTACGAAGTCGATGCCTTGCTGGGAGAAGACGGAGTTCAGATCGTAATAAGCGAACCAATGGTCTCCGTTCGCCGTGCTTTCGGATATGACCGGGCCCAATCGGTCCTTCAGGATTTGCTGGAACGATTGCGGGTCCGTATGGCTGACGTCGATGATCGAAGGCTGAAGGTCGGCGGGATAGCTGCGGCCGTAGTGCTCGATGATGTAAAACCGTCCTTCGCGGACTTCCCGGATGAGGTCGACGCCGAACAGCCGGTATTTCGTCACCATGTCCTCCAGCGTGGACAGGCTATTAATGAAAGCGATTACGCGAAAGCCCGCTTTCAAGTGTTCCGTGATGATCGAAGCGATGAAGTACTTGTAATTGGCCTTGCTGTTCGTATCGACCAGAAAGGAAGAACCGGTGGGAATGCCTCCGAACAGCAGGCGGTCCAGCTTCGGGAAACCCGTCTTGACCGGCTGGCCGATATCCTGGAGCTTGTCCTGGACCGAGGACAGGGAAGGCACGACGTGGATGCCCCGATCCGTGATTTTATAATGGTGTTCTCCCTCCAGAATGGGGGAGCCGCGCATTTTCAAAACCTCAAGCGTCCGTTTGCGGTAATTTTCCATGTGGCATTTCAGCGACAGCCGGATGACGCCGTCCGAGACGTAGTTCTCGATCGGGATCCGGTCCGCTTCGGAGGAATCCGTCTCCTGCAGCAGCAGGGCGGTGATGCCGAATTTGCGCAAGGCGTTGCGCAGGCTGTAGAACAGTTTGCGGTAGGCGCCCAGTTCTTCCGCTTCGAACCTGAGCAGGCTGATGGTGTCGACGACGAGCCGTCTGCACCGCATTTCCTGGATCACGTGCTCGACGAGACCGCCGGCTTTGGAAATTTGTTCGATGAACAGTTTCGGGGACATGCACATGACGCGAAGCAGGTTCCGCTTCTCCAGCTCCCTCAGGTCCCAGCCGAACGCGCCCATGTCCTGATACAGCTGATCCGGGAGCTCCTCGAACGTCACGTAGATGCCGGGCTCGTTCTCCTGCACCGCTCCGTAATGGAGGAATTGGAAGGCGAGCGTGGTTTTGCCCGTGCCGGGCGCTCCTTCCAGAACGACGGCGGAACCGCTCGGAATTCCGCCTTGCAATACGGCATCCAGGCAAGTGTCTCCGCTTCTGGCATAATCCATTAGACGCCACCCCCAGGCATAGTCGAGCTTGCGGCGAGTTCTTGGATATTTTATCGGATTTTGGGGGTTTATTCAATTGTTAGGGTTGGGAATGATGGCCGGAGGAGCGAGCGGAGGGTCGGCCATTCAGCTCGTTCAGCGCGTGGTCCAGCAGCTGGCTGACCCGCACGACCTCCGGATGGGTCAGCTGCCCGAACTGCCGGTACGTCTGGATCAATTGCCGCTTCAAATTATTCACCAATCGGGTGGAGGCCATCATCGGCACCTTCCTTCGCGAGTAATGGACGAATCAGGCGATGGAGCGCATCCAGCACGGCCGGATCGAAGTGGATGTCCCGCCAGTGGTACATCTCCTCGAATACTTCCCGCGCGTCCCCCGTCCGGCCATAGGCGCGGAAGCCGGTCATCGTATCCAAGCAGTCCGCGGCCCGCACGATTCTGACCTCGAGGGACAGTTGGTCCCCTTTGAGGCCGAAATAGCCGGTCCCGTCCAAATTCTCGTGGTGGAATAAAATCACGTCTTCTTGAATGTAAGGCAGGATCCCCGTCTGCCTCGCGATTTCCAAACCGCTTGGACAGTGGTCCTTCAATCGGAGCCACTCCTCGTGCGTCAACAGATCCAACTGGTCCAACAGTCTCGGATCAACGCTCAGCTTGCCGATATCGTGCATCAAGGCGGAACGGATCATCCGATCCCTGCCCGCCGGATCGAGTTTCAAGGCATCGTAAAGGCGCGTGCAGAGATTGGCCGTGCGAATGGAATGGCGATACGTTTCCGGATGGTGGGACTTCAGCTTTCGCAGGCTGAACGAACAGATGTCGTTTCGGAGGAATTCCATGGTTCCGAGAATGCCCAAGGCTTTCTCCTCCGCGTATAAGGCGTTGCTCATGCGTTTCAGGTACCTCCTAGAATGGCTCTCCGTTCTTGCCGCTGCCGATTCGGAAGCGGCTTGGATGGCTTCATTATAGGGGGGGAGGCGCGGAAAAACGATCGCCGAAAGGTCCCAATTCCGTCCGTTAGGGACAAAATAGGATTGCGCTCCCAGTGAGGCGGCGGGCCGTCCGTCCCACTCCTACTTTTCTCCCATCGGGGGACGAGCGAGAGCGGCGCCGTAAAACGAAAAGAGAGCCCGCGCGGGGCTCCCTTTCGCTAGTGGCAGTATAGGTTCACGCCGTTGTAGGCGGAGAGAATCAGGATCAGGTCGCCGTTCTGTTGGAACTTGCGATATTCGCTTTCCGACTGCCGGTAAGCGGCATCCGCTTGGGAGGAGTCGCCGGTTTTCACGGCGGCCGCATACTGCCTGTAGGACCGCTGCAGGTCCTGGGCCAGGCTGAGCGCGACCGTCAGCTCCTCGGGCGGCGAATCCGTCGCCGGCATCAAGGAGTCCGCGTAGGCGGTCTGCCGGTCCAACTTGTCCGGGGCCTCGGCCGGTTTCCCTTGCAGGCGGAGCCCGTTCATTTGCGCCAATTGGTTATGCATTTCGTTCACGGCGTAGATGAGCTGCTGGTAATACGTCTGCTCCGGGGTGAACGGGGTTTTCTTCGCCGCGGGGGGACGGATCTTGTCCCAGCCGTATGCCAGCAATATGGCGCAGACGCATGCGGCGACGGTCGCGGCAACGATCCGGCCGAATCCGGAACGCGGCAAGAAGGCGGCCGATATTTTCAAACGCGGGATCCCCCTTTCGTCGGATTCGGGTGCGACGCACGAATCAGTATAGCTCGAATTCGATTTAAAGTCTATGCGTATACTCGGAATTCGTGCTATAATCGGAACCGTTCTTTTTTAAACAGGCAGCAAATTCGACAGACGGAGGGGTTATGGCATGATGGCACGAAGCAAGAAAATGTTGGGAGTCGTTCTCCTGATCGCGATGGTATTCGGTCTCGCCGCGTGCGGCGGGAAAGACGATAAAGCGGAAGGCGGCGCGCCGGCGGAATCGGCCAAGCCGCAAAAGCTGACCCTGGGCTATCTCAGCGTCATGGACGACGCGCAGACGATCCTGGCCTACCAAGCCGGCATTTACAAGCAGCACGGCCTGGATGTCGATATGAAAGTATTCGCCAGCGGCACCGATTTGATCAAAGCCATGGTCGGCGGCCAAGTCGACGGCGGCGTGCTCGGCTTTACCAATGCGCTGTCGTGGCTGGACAAGGGCTCCGATCTGAAAATCGTCGGCGGCGCGCAGATCGGCTACCACAGCCTCCTGGTCGGCGCCGACAGCGGCATCCTGACCGTGGACCAGCTGAAGGGCAAAAGCGTCGCGTCCCAGAAGCAAGGCAGCACGGCCGACGTCGTCTGGAACGGCGTCGTGCTGAAGGATGCGGGCTTGGCGAAGCAGGACGTGACGATGCAATACGTGTCGCCGGCCGTGGCGATCCAATCGCTGGCGGCGGGCAAAGTGGACGGCGCGTTCGTGTTCGAGCCCTACAGCTCGATCGCCAAGCTGTCTTACCCGGTGAAGGAAGTGTACGAAATCGGCAAGGAGTGGCCGTTCCCCTGCATGGTGGTCATCACGACCGGGGATATGCTGAAGAACAACCGCGACGCCGTGAACCGGATGCTGGACGCGCAGAAAGAAGCGATTGATATGCTTCAGAACGATCCGGACAAGGCCGCGGGTTATATTACGAAGGAATTCATTAAAGAGGATACGATAAAGAAGACGGACGGCACGGAAGTCAAAGCGCAGGACGTCATCTCCTCCGCGATCAAGTCCCAGACGTTCGAGTGGGCGCTGAACGAGCAAGACGTCTCCCGCATGCAGGACGTCGTCCAAATGATGGTCGACCAGGGCATCCTGAAGAACAAGCTGGACGTCCAGCAAGCGCTGGATTTGACTTGGCAGAACCAACAAAAATAAGCGCTAGGATGTTGACCGCATGAATAACCGACTTCGCAATATTTGGAGGCCGCTTTGGCCGTTCCTGACCGCGGCGCTCACCCTGCTTCTCCTCCTGCAGCTGGGTCACCTGCGGACGCCGATCGTCATTCCTTCGATCTCCGCCGTGTTCGCGCGGCTGGGGGACGAGCTGGCAGACGCGGCATTCTGGCACTCGCTCGGCGCCAGCTTGTACCGGCTCGGCATCGGGTTTCCGATCGCCTGCTTCCTCGGAGGCCTGCTGGGGCTGCTGGCGGGACTTTCCCGCAGCTTCGCGGTTTATTTGCGCAGCTTGATCGGCATCCTGCAGTCGATCCCGCCGATCACCTGGCTTCCGTTTCTGGTGATCCTATACGGGTTCGGCGACGTGCCGATCATCACGATCATCGTCATCGCCAGCTTCTTCCCGATGGCGCTGTCGGTCATGAACGGGACGGAAGGCGTCAGCCATACGCACATCGAAGTGGCGAAGGTGCTGGGCGCGAAGAAGGGGCAGCTGCTCCGCAAAGTGTACTTGCCCGAGACGCTGCCCGCTTTCATCACCGGGGCGCAAGTGGCCTTCGGCAACGCCTGGCGCTCCCTGATCGCCGGGGAGATGGTCGGCAGCGCGGCGGTCGGCTTGGGCTTCGCCATCAGCTTCTCCGGGGAAGTGGCGGACATGGAGGGCGTGATCATGTACATCATCGTGATCGGAGCCATCGCCACGTTCCTGGACCATTTCGTGCTGGAAATGCTCAAGCGCCGCCTGCTGCGGTGGCGGTACATTAAGGGAGGGGGGGACCGGTAGATGCAGACGCTGGAGCTTCGCGGAGTCGGAAAACGATTCGGCGCTTTGCAGGTGTTGAAGGAGATCGACATCCGGATCGAGCAAGGGGAGTTCGCGGCCATCGTCGGTCCTTCCGGATGCGGCAAGAGCACGGCGCTGCGCATGTTCGCCGGGCTGGAGAATCCGTCCGAAGGCCAGGCGCTGGCGGACGGGGTGCCGATCGAAGGTCCCTCTCCCGCGCGCATGCTGATTTTCCAGGAGCACGCCCTATACCCTTGGTCCACCGTCGAGGATAACGTCGGGCTCGGCCTGGAGCTGGCCGGCGTCCCGAAAGCGGAGCGGATCCGGCGCGTGAACGAGGTGCTGGAGAAGGTCAACTTGGGCGGCTTCAACCGGTATTACCCGTCGCAGCTGTCGGGCGGCATGAAGCAGCGGGCGTCGATCGCCCGGGCATTGGTCATGGACCCGGACGTGCTCTTGCTCGACGAGCCGTACGGCGCGCTGGACGCGCTCACCCGGCTGTCGATGCAGAACGAGCTGCTGGACATCTGGTCCGGTTCCGGCAAGACGATGCTGCTGATCACGCACGATATCGACGAGGCGCTCTATCTCGCCGATAAAATCTATGTCATGAGCGCAAGGCCGGGGCAGATCGTGGAGACGATCCGCATCGACCAGCCGAGGCCGCGGGACCGCAGCAGCGAAGCGTTCGCCGAGCATCGGCGGAACATCATGCGCCTGCTGGGGCTCGAAGATTGACATAGACATCCCAAAAATAAAGGAAGTGGCGGTTATGGCAAGAGCCGTATCCTCGGTCATCGATCTGATCGGCGATACCCCGGTCGTCAAGCTGAACCGGGTCGTTGCCGAATCGGGCGCGTCCGTCTATATGAAGCTGGAATTTTTCAATCCCGGGAAGAGCGTGAAGGACCGGGCGGCGGCCAACATGATCGCGCAGGCCGAACAAGAAGGCAAAATCGCGCCGGGCCGTTCGACCATCATCGAGCCGACCTCCGGCAACACCGGTATCGGCCTCGCGATGGTATGCGCCGCGAAGGGCTACCCTTGCATCATTACGATGCCGGAGAACGCCACGAAGGAACGCGTGCTCGTCATGCGGGGATACGGCGCCCAGGTGGTGCTGACTCCGGCTTCCAAAGGCATGAAGGGAGCCATCGAACGGGCCGAGGAACTGGCGAAGTCGACCCCCGGCAGCTTTATCCCGATGCAGTTCGAGAATCCCGCCAACGCAGACGCGCACCGCCAGACGACCGCCGTAGAGATCTACGAGGCGTTCGAAGGGAAGCTGGACGCGCTGGTGCTGACGGCCGGGACGGGCGGAACCGTCACGGGAACCGGGGAAGAGCTGAAGAAGAAAATTCCTTCGCTCAAGATCTACGTGGTGGAGCCGGCCGGATCGCCGGTGTTGTCGGGGGGCCGGCCGGGCCCGCATAAAATTCCCGGCACCGGGCCGGGCTTCGTTCCTTCGATCCTGAACCGGTCGATCTACGACGAGATTCTGAAGATCGAAGACGACGACGCCCAGACGATGGCTCGGGAGCTGGCGGCCAAGGAGGGCATCCTCGTCGGGGCCTCCTCGGCGGCATCCGCCTATTTCGCGGTGAAGATCGCCGGGCAACTGCCGGAGTCCGCTCGCGTGCTCTGCCTCGCGCCCGACTCGGGCGAGCGTTACCTGTCGTCCGATTTGTTCAAATTCAAGGATTGAATCCTCCGCAGCCCGGATCGGCCTTACGGCCGCGCCGGGTTGTTCCTTGTATGCCGAGCCCCGAACCGCGGCGTTATCGGACGGGAGGACCGCCCGACAGAACGCAGCGGACCTACCTCTTCAATACGGGACCGAATTATTATATGATGGGTATTGGTTCGTACGGGCGGCAATCGTTCGTCCGTCCGCTTGCGAATTTCCATTTCGGACATGAGGTGCACAATGACCTTCCCTAGAGAGTTGTCTTACGCGATGCCGCCCGAATGGGCCGAGCATGCGAGAACGCTGATATCCTGGCCGATCCAGGCTTCCATGTGCTATCCCGATGAATACGAAGGCGTATGCGGCGCGTATGCCGAGACGATCCAAGCGATCTCCGAGTTCGAGCCGGTCACGGTCATCGTGAATCCGTCCGACCTGGAGACGGTCCGGGCGCGGTTCGCCGGCAATATGCGGATCGAATGCCTGGCCGTGGAACATAACGACGCCTGGCTGCGGGACAACGGGCCGACCTTCGTCAAGAACGGCAAAGGCGACGTGGCGGGCATCAACTGGAAGTTCAACGCTTGGGGCGGCAAGTACGCGCCTTGGGATCTCGACGATCAGGTGGCTCCGCGCATTCTGGACCACTTCGGCAAGAAGCGGTTCGACGCGCCCTTGGTCATGGAGGGCGGTTCCTTCCACGTCGACGGCGAAGGGACGCTGATCACGACGGAGGAGTGCCTGCTCAATCCGAACCGCAACCCGGAGCTGAGCCGGGAGCAGATCGAGGAGTACCTTCGGAATTATTTGGGCATCGATAAGGTGATCTGGCTGCGCCGCGGCCTGAGCGGGGACGAGACCGACGGCCACGTGGACAACGTCGCCTGCTTCGCGGCGCCCGGCAAAGTCATCCTGCAGGTGTGCGACGATCCGCAGGACGAGAATTACGCCATAGCGCAGGACAACCTGCGGACGCTGCGCGAGGCGACGGACGCCCGGGGGCGCCGGCTCGAGATCGTGCCGATCCAGCAGCCGCCTTACCGGGAGCATGAGGGCAATCGCCTGACGCTGAGCTATCTCAACTTTTATTTCGTGAACGGGGGCATTATCCTGCCCGTGTTCGGCGGAGAGGCGGAGGAGACCGACCGGCTTGCCGCGCAGGCGCTGCAAGCGGCGTTTCCGGACCGCGAAATCCGGACCGTCGACGGCATGGGCGTCATCCGCGAGGGCGGCAACGTCCACTGTACGACCCAGCAAATGCCCGTATAAGCGGAGGGAGTTTGACGGGAGTCGAACTCCCGATTAGAGGAGGGACGAACCGATGCGCAAAGTGAAAGTCGCCGCTACGCAGATGAGCTGCACCTGGGACATCGAGGACAACATCCGCAAAGCCGAGGCTTTGGTCCGGGAGGCGGCCGGCCGTGGCGCGCAGATCATCCTGCTGCAGGAGCTGTTCGAGACCCCGTACTTCTGCCAGAAGGAAAAGTCGTGCTACTACCAGTACGCGACGGAGCTGGAGCAGAACCGGGCCGTCAACCATTTCCGGGGCGTGGCCAAGGAACTGGGCGTCGTGCTGCCGATCAGCTTCTACGAGAAGAAGAACTACGCCCGCTACAATTCCCTCGCGGTCATCGACGCGGACGGCGAGGTGCTGGGCAGCTACCGCAAAAGCCATATTCCGGACGGTCCGGGTTACGAGGAGAAGTTCTACTTCAACCCGGGCGACACCGGCTTTAAGGTATGGAAAACGCGTTATGCCAAAATCGGCGTCGGGATCTGCTGGGACCAGTGGTACCCGGAGGCGGCCCGCTGCATGACCCTGATGGGCGCCGAGCTGCTGTTCTATCCGACGGCGATCGGCTCGGAGCCGCAGGACAGCTCGATCGATTCCAAGGATCACTGGCAAACCTGCATGCTCGGCCATGCGGCTGCCAATCTTATCCCGGTCGTCGCGTCGAACCGGATCGGCACGGAGTCGGACGAGGATTCCTCGATCAATTTCTACGGCTCGTCATTCATCGCCGGACCCGCGGGGAATAAGGTCGAGGAAGCGGGACGCACGGAGGAAACGGTGCTGACCGCCGAGTTCGATCTGGACCAGCTGGAGGTTCAGCGCATCGAATGGGGCATTTTCCGCGACCGGCGCCCGGACCTGTACAAGATCCTCGCCACCTACGACGGCTCGACTCCGGTGTGAGCCTTGTCCCGTTTTCGCGGCCAAACATCGCGTGTCTGAAGGGTACCCCCGGGGTACCCTCTTTCTGTTCATGAGACAATCGGGCATTTGTGACCATCCTTTTGCGGATGGTTGTTTCTTGCGTTGAGAAAAAACTCCCGCGCAGGGTGAAAGTATAATTCGGGAGGAACCGATTCGCGACTGCGAGGCAAGAAACGAAAGGACCGTCAGGGACGAATTTCTCCTTGACGGTCCTTTCGCTGCTTCCCAGGTTATTCCGCACCCAATTGCTGCAGGAACCGATGACTCGCCAGCACGTTATCGTCACCCGCGATCTCGAGCGTGGTGTTGCCGTCGAAACCGACTTCCTTGAGCGCCTGGAAAGCGCCTCGGATATCGACGGCTCCCGTTCCGAGCGGGATCGTGCTCATCCCGCAACCGAATGCCGTGCCGCGGATCTTCTCCATATCCCGAGGCAAGTCTTTCCAATGGACGTGGTGGATCTTAGGTCCGAATTTGCGAATGAATTCGACCGGGTCCCCTCCACCCAGCCACAGATTGCCGGTATCCAAATTGATGCCCACATGGTCGGAATTCAGTCCGTGAAGCAGCTTTTCCATGCCGGCGATGCTGTCCGTCAGGATGCCGTGCGGCTCCAGCATCAGCGTGACGCCGTAGTCCCCGGCCATGCGCACCGGTTCATGGAGCTTGTCCAGGACGGCGAAGATCCGTTGGTCTTCGGTGAGTCGGTGTCCGTATTCGGTCTTGGGATCCCCTTCGGTCGTCACGACGTGGTTGACGCCCATGGCCGCCGCATTTTTGATCGCTTTCAGAATCTGGTTCGTGCCGTACCGCCATGGCGCGGGCGGGTCGAGCAGGTTGGCGTGGGCGCAGTAGGCGGTAATCGTCAAGCCCGCTTGTTCGAACATCCGCTTGACGTCATAGGGATTGCTGTCCAGGCTGATGACGGAAGAGAAGCCGAATTCGACGCCGAGCGTGCCCCCGTCACTGTTATCGGTGACGTCCGCATAGTCGAATCCCATATCTTTGATTCTTTTGAGTTGGTGCTCAATCGTGGCAAACGGATCTACGAGCGCAAAACAACCAACGCGCATGCTATCACTCGCCTTTCGGTCGGATTGTTCTCATTATAGAAATATCCGCTTGCCGGGATAATTGAATTATGTTCCCGTTTTTTGACCATTTGTCGCCAAGGCGGCGTTGCCTAGGCTTTGCTTCGGCCGGTAGCGATTGGGAGGAAACCCGGCCCAGCGCTTGAATTGCCGGCTGAAATGGCTGATTGAACTGAAGCCGAGGATTTCGGCGATCTTGTCTACGGACAGTTCGCTCTCTAGCAGCAATTCCTTGGCTTTTTTGAGTTTAATGGCGCTCAGATATTGCCGGGGGGACTGCCCGTAGACTTTTTTGAAAATCTTCGTGCACTGGCTGCGGCTCCATCCGATACGGGAAGCGATCTCGTTGACGGAGATGGCGGAATAGACGTTATTCTCGATCAGGGTCGCGATTTTGTTGGCCATCTCGATCTCGAAATGCGACGCCGACGCGGCGTATTCGTTCTGCGCATAATGGTCCAGGGATTCGAACCGCTTCACGACTTCGGAGATCGCAAGCAAGATGTATCCTTGCAACGCCAGCTTGTCCGCCGCCGAAAGATCGATGGACAACTGCTCCGCCTCTCGCCGGTATCGGTTCTGTACCAAGGCGGATTGCACCAACGATTCGAAATAATGGACGTAGGAGAGCAACCGGGAATCCCCGAGCTCGCTCTTGCGGATATATCCCACCCTAGATCGGTTCAACAGCGGGCGAAGCTCGGCATCGTCAAGATCGAAATGGATGGCGATAAAGGAAAAGTTGTTCATGGAGTGATTGAATGTCCGATGCCGCTCTCCCGGCCGCAGCAGCAAGACGTCGCCCGACTGGAAGCGGATTTCCTCATTGTTCACCCACTCGGTCACGTCTCCCTCCCAGCAGAACAGCAGCTCGTACAATTTATGCGAATGGGTATCCACGAACCAACGGGAATCGAAAGCGGCGACCCGGAAATCCCTGACCAGCAGCGTGTTCGTGATATTGGGGAAATGGGCGTCGAGCATGGTCCGATCACCCTCCCTCCTCTGTAATTGGATTCCATTGTACCTCCGAAATAGACAAATGGTCAAAAAGAAGAAAGATTTATCAATTGTCCCTGCACGGATCGGATTCTAAAATGGGAACCAAGTCGGGCCAAGGAGGTAATCGCTTTCATAGATTCGGAGAACGGACGCGCATGCGGGTTCCATATAGAGACAAGGGAGATGGAGAATCCATGACAACATGGAGAGCAGCGGTCATCGGGTGCGGGCGCCCGAACGCGGTCTCGAATGACGGCAAGCAAGGATTCGGCATCGCGTATTTGCACGGACAAGGCTATGTATCATCGACGTTGACGACGCTGTGCGCCGTCGCGGATATCGCCATGGACAATGCCCAAGCGTACGCGAATCACTTCGGGGTCGAGCGCGTGTATGCCGATTATCGCGAAATGCTGCACGCGGAACGGCCGGATCTGGTCAGCATCTGCACGTGGCCCCGCCTGCATAAGGAAATGGTGCTGGCAGCCGCCGAAGCGGGCGTGAAGGGCATTCTGTGCGAAAAGCCGATGACCGTCCACTACAAAGACGCCCTCGAGATGCACGAGATCTGCCGCAAGAAAGGGATCGTGCTGCATGTGAACCATCAACGCCGGTACGATTTTCCGTTCATTAAAGCACGGGAACTGGCAGACGCCGGGGAAATCGGCCGCTTGCTCCGGCTGGAGGCCTGGGTCGGCGACGGCTGGGATCTGATGTCCTGGGGGGTTCACTGGATCGACATGATGCGGTTCTACACCCACGACGCGAACGTTCGCAACGTATTCGCCCAAGCGGACGTATCCAAGAGAACGATTCGATATGAACATCCGGTCGAAGACCGGATTCTCATGCAGTTGAAATTCGACAACGAGGTCCAGGGCATCCTCCATCTGTCGGAAGACGAGGTTCAACCGGGCAATCTGCTGGTAGGAGAGGAGGGGATGATCCTCTTCTATCCGGAGATCCGCTCGCCGATCACGGTGGTGGGCAGAAGCGGAACGAGGAAGCTCGAGTGGCCGGACGACGCAAAGTCCGGGTTCCAAGGATCGGTGGAGCACCTGGCGCTCAGCGTCCAGACCGGCTTGCCTTCCGATCTGGATTCGGGATCCGCTCTGATCAACATGCAGATCGCGATGGCCGCCTTCCAGTCCGCCAGGACGCACCGGACAATCGACCTGCCGTTCGAGGATCCGGTGAACCCGCTGGTTGCTTGGTTCGGAATGGACGCCGCGGCGAAGTAAGAAACGCTGGAAACGTTTGAACCACTCCATCATAGGGGGCAAAAGCGATGAGAAGACGGTTGGGCATGGTCATGGTCAGTATATTGCTGACGGCGGTGCTTGGCGCATGCGGCAAGTCGGGCGGTTCCGATTCGGGCGGATCCGCGAGGGCGTCGAGCACGGTTTCCGGAAAAGGCGCTTCGTCCGGGAACACGGTGGAACTGAAACTGCTAAGTTATTTTTCGGAAGGCGAGACCCAGTATGACATTTTAAAGAAGTTCGTCGATGATTACCATCAGCAAAATCCGAATGTGACGATCAAATTGGAAAGCGCTCCGCCTGCCGACCTCGACCAGAAGATCCTTCAATCGGCGACGGCGAAACAGGTGGCGGATATCATCATCCTGAACTATATTTCCGTCGATCCGCTGCATGGGGCGTTGGTTCCGTTGACGGATTACGTGAACGGCGACTTTTTGTCCCAATTTTACGACGCGAACGTGAAGGCGGGCACCGCAACCGACGGTAAAGTGTACGGCGTGCAGATCGCCGGCGCGAACGACTTGGCATTGTTTTACAACAAGAAGCTGCTGTCCGATGCCGGGATCAATCCCCCGACGACGTGGGCGGAGCTCGCGAGTTCCGCGAAGGTTTTATCGAAGGACGGCAGGTACGGTCTCGCCGTATCCGCCACGAACACGGTCGAAGCGCTATGGCAATTCGAGCCGTTCTTCTGGAGCAACGGGGCGGATTTCAGCAACGTCGCGTCTCCCGAAGGCGTGGAAGCGCTGGATTTCCTCGCCCAACTCGTCAAGGACGGAGCGATGTCCAAGGAAGTCGTGAACTGGGCGCAAGGGCAGGAAGTGGATCAGTTCGTCGCCGGCAATGCGGCGATGATGGTGAACGGTCCATGGAATTTCAAGGCATTGAACGATGCTGGAATCGAATACGGGGTCGTAACGATTCCTGTACCCAAGGCCGGCATGAAACCGGTCGTTGCGGTCGGAGGCGAAGTCTTCTCGCTCGGCAATACCGGCGATGAGGGCAGGACGAAAGAGGCGGCCAAGTTCCTGGAATACCTTGCCGATTCAGATCGTTACATCGACTTGGTCCACGGGTTCGGCTACCTGCCATCGCTCAAAGCGAAATCCGACGAGTTCAAGGGCCAATTCCCGGAATACACGCCTTTCCTGGATCAAATGGCTTATGCCAAACCCATGTATGATGAGAAAGGTTATTTGAAGCTGGACAAAATCATGCAAGTCGCTATCCAATCCGCGCTGACTGGACAGGCGACGCCGAAGGACGCGCTTGACAAGGCCGCCAAGGAGATCGCCAACATTCAGTAAGCGATCGGTTCCGGAAAGGGACTCTCCCTTTCCGGAAATTTCGACGATAGGACTGATCCGCAGATGAGTCATGTCAAAAGCAGATGGTTCGGGATCTTGTTATTGATGCCGGCAGGCGTCTTTTTGCTTGTCTTCTACCTGTACCCGGTCACCTACAATCTCTATCTGGCGTTTCAGCGGATGGATGCCGAGGCGTTCATGAACGGGGACGGCGCGTTTAACGGGTTGGAAAATTACCGGGCTCTGCTGCAGAACGGAGTGTTTTATTCGGCCTTGCGAAATACGTTGTTGTTCACGTTTTTCAGCATCCTGTTCCAGTACAGCATCGGCTTCCTGTTGGCCGTCCTGTTAAACAAGTCTAGCAGGGCCGCCAATTTCCTGCGGGGGCTGTTGCTGACCCCGTGGTTTACCCCGATTGTGGCCACGTCCACCGTATGGATCTGGCTGTTAAGCGGGTCCAACGGCATCGCCAATTACGCGCTTCATGCATTGGGCTTGATTGACCAAGGCATTCCCTGGCTGTCGCAGCCGAGTACGGCGCTCGTAATGACGGTGATCGTGAACATCTGGATCGGGATTCCTTTCTGCATGGTCTTACTGCATGCCGGTCTTCAGTCGATTCCGAGTGAATTGTACGAAGCGGGGGAAATCGACGGCGCGAGTCCCTTCCAGAAAAACCGGCATATCACGCTTCCGATGCTGAAGGAGGTCTCTGCGATCGTCATCTTGCTCGGGGTCGTCTACGGCATCAAAATTTTCGATCTGGTCTGGATCATGACGAAGGGCGGACCGGGGAATGCCAGTCAACTGCTGGGGACGCTGTCTTACGAATATTCCTTCGCCAAAAACAATTTCGGGATCGGTGCGGCGGTCGGCAACGTCATGCTGCTGATTTCCCTGGTCGCAAGCTTCGTGTATTTGAGGGTCTCGAAGAAATTGCAAAGTTAGGGGGGCGGCAAATGAAAAAGCGATTCTCGGTCGTGCTTGCGCTGTTATCCGTGTTTTTGCTGTTTCCGATCTACTGGATGCTGAACTCCGTATTCCAGACCCGGGCCGAACTGTTCTCCCGCCCTCCGTTATGGTTTCCGAGAAGCTTTGACTTCCTTTCGGTTTGGAAGATCGTCGTCGATAATGCCCAATATTTCTCCAACAGCTTGGTTATCGCGTTCATTACGATCGCCGTCACCGTCTTCGTGGCGATTCCGGCGGGGTACAGCTTGGCCAAATTGAACGTGCCGGGCAAATCGTTCTATCTGCTCGTGCTTCTCATCACGCAAATGTTTCCGCTTGTTATGCTGATCACCCCCATGTTCTTGATATTCAGCAAGACCGGGCTGTTGAATAACTATGCGGGGACCGCGCTGGCTATCGGTACGAACACGATTCCTTTCTCGATCCTCGTGCTGCGTTCCTATTTGGTTTCGCTGCCCGATTCGCTGCGGGAGGCGGCGTTTATCGACGGCTGCGGGGAGATGAGGGCTTTCGTGCGGATCATCATCCCCAATGCGATGACGGGCATCATGACGATCGTGGTGTTCACGTTTCTGTTCTCCTGGGGCGACTTCCTGTTCGGCCTCACCATGATGACGGATAACGATCTGCAACCCGCGACCGTGCGATTGTACCAAAGCATCGGACAATACGGAACCGACTGGCGCCGCTTGATGACGTTGTCCGCCAGCCTTGCGCTGCCGGCCATGATCTTCGTCGTGCTCGCCCAGCGTGCGGTCGTGAACGGAATCGGAAACGTAAACGTGAACAAATAAAGCCGCAGGAGGTCAAGGGGAGATCGCCATGGGATTCGAATCGCATTACGACAAGAAGCAGGCGATGTGGCAAGCTCGCTTGAACGGAGTCACGGTGCTGGAATACATTCACGGGGCGGCAGGGGATCCCAATCCGTCTTTTCGCGAAGTTCGCACGCCGGGCGGCACGAAAATCACGACCTACCGCCCCTGGGATCACTTTTGGCATACGGGTCTGTTCTTTTCCTGGAAGTACATCAACGGCCGCAATTTCTGGGAGTCCATGTACCACGGACAACGCAACGTCGCCGTCACCGATTTCCTTAAGCCGCTCGAGGGCGGAAGAATAGGCTTCCGAACAGGGATTTCCTACGTCGCGGAGGACGGGGTGAACCTGTTGAAAGAGAAACGGGAAGTCAGCGTTACGGAGGCGGAGGAAGGTTATTTGCTGCGCTGGCAAGCGGAATTCACGGCTCAGGAACTTGATTTGATCCTGGACCGGACTCCATGCACGGAGAAGGAGCCTTGGGGAGGGTACGCTGGATTGTCCTGCCGTTTGGAGCGCAATTTCCTCGGACCGGACATTACGACCGATCTGGGAACGCGGTTAGCCGAAGAAGCGTTCGGACGCCCGTTCCGCTGGTGCGATTACACCGGCAAGCTGGACGGATATACGGAAGCGCGCCATGCCGGCATTTGCCTGATGGACCATCCGGAAAATCCGCGATTCCCGACCTCGTTCCTTACTTACGATTACAAGGACCTGCAGTTTTTGTCCGCCGCGTTCCTGTTCCATGAGCCTTATTCCCTTCGCAGCGGGGAGTCCCTGTCGCTCCGATATGCGTTATACGTGCATGACAACAAGGCCGACGCCGTGACGATCGAACGCTTGTGGCAAAACTTATGAGAGAGAGCATCTCATCCGGGAGCAAAGCGAAATCTTTTGCCAACCGGATCCCAGAGCAAGAGAAAACGCGACAACCCGGCAAGACCGTAGGGTCTTGGCTGGGTTGTTATGCTTCAAGCCGATTTACTTGATCTCGTAAGGCAGTTCGAACGCCCACAGCTCCGTGCCGTTTTCCGGCGACGTGCTGCCGATTCCGAAATCGTTGTCGTTGACGAAGAACAATTGGTTGCCGCCGACCAGCGTGATGCCTTCGATTTTCTCGTAAGGGAACCCGAAGGCGACCGCGTCCAGCACGGTCCGCTTGGAAGGCGGGAGGATGCCGTTTGCTTTCAGGTCGGCGACGCCCATTTGCTCCAGCGTTTTGCCGGCGGCTTTCGCGTCGTCGTACTTGCCGAGGATGTTGGTCGCGTCCGACAGGTCGATGGCGTAAATCCGCTTGAGCTGCGCCTTGTCGCCCGCGTTTTTGTCGCGCTCGTCGATCAGCAGCGTGTTCTCGTTCACCGCGACGAGGTCGGAGATGACGATGTCGCCTTGCTTCAGACCCTTGAACTGGGCGGCGTCTTCCGCGACGTAGGCGAATTCGGCGACCGGCTTCAAGGCGGCGAGGTCGATCTTGATGATGCGCAGCTGGCGGGCGTTGTCCGTGGATTTGTCCGGGTTGCGCAGCGGGCTTTGCATGGCCATGAACATATACTTGCCGTCCGGCGTGATGCCCACCGCTTCGGCTCCGCGGTTCTGGCGAAGCTTGTCGTATACGGCCGGAAGCGCCTCGCGCGCCGGGACGAGCGGGGTTTCGACCTGCGCGGCCCAGCCTTGCGGCACGATGCGTTCGATGATCGTGCCGTCCCGTTTCGCGTGCAGGATCGACGGGCCGTACTCGTCGGAAATCCAGAACGTATCGTCCGCCTGGTTATACGCGAGCCCTTCGATATCGGCGCCGTAAGGATCATAAGCGAGCACGTTTGCCCCCGTGGTGTCATAAGGGACTTCGTCGCGTCCTTTGATGTTGGGAAGCCCGGTGATGAGGGAGGTGCCGCTGGCGGGGTCCGTTCCGTTCACCTTCAGCGGGAACTTGTCCAGAATCTTGATTTCGCCGCCATTCAGCTCGATTTTATAAATCGTCGGCGTGTAACCGGGAAGCGGGAAAGACTTGCCCGATACGCCGTTCACTTCGATATCGCCATTGGGCCCGCGGTCCGCGGTCGAGTAGAACACGTTGTCCGGGTCGCCCGGCACGTGGGTCAGGGAGGAACCGATCCCCATTTTAATGCCTTCCGCCAGATCCGGCGCGTTCAATTTGTACTTGCCGGTCAATGCCGGCTTATCCGTCAGCGCCACATTGCCGCGGAATTCATCCCAGTCCACGTATTTGCCGCTCGCTTCGCCGAACGCGCGAATCGGCAAATACAGGCTGCCGCCGATGTTGACCGCAGGCTGCGCGGGGGTCACCGTCTTCCCGTTGTTCGAATAGTTCACCTTGTCCGCCGTCGTTCCGCTGATGCCCGCCGCAGACGCGGCGCCTCCCGAAACCGCGAGCAGCAGCACGGATGCCGCCAACCACTTTTTCTTCATCCTTCGTCCGTCTCCCTTCCCAGTCCCATCATTGTGCAAGTCCACTCCAAGAGAATAGCAGGGAAATGTTAACTCCGATGGGCGGAATTTTCATGGGAATGTAAAGGAAGCCGCGCGGGGACGGGCGATTCTAATATTTTACTAACAACTTATATATATCATAAGGGTTGTTGGCAATCCGGATATTTGATATAGTAAACGTACGTTATACAGAACCGCCTTCCATTCGACTCCGCATCTCCCCCCTTCATTTTCGCAATCGCCGCTCTCTACACCGCCTTCCGAACTGAGAAACCGGGTACTCTGCCGCATTTCAGAAAAGGAGGATGTTTTCATGATTCGATTTACCGGCGTGAACAAGGAATACGATGACGGGCATCAAGTGCTGAAAGATTTGAATCTGGAAGTGAAGGAGGGGGAAATCACCGTCCTGATCGGCCCCAGCGGCTGCGGCAAAACGACGACGATGAAGCTGATCAACCGGCTGATCGAGCCCTCGTCCGGCCGGATCGAGATCGGCGGCAAGGACATCGCCGCGTTCGATCCCGTCGCGCTGCGCAGGAAAGTGGGTTACGTGATCCAGCATATCGGGCTGTTCCCGCACATGACGATCGCCCAGAACGTGGCCGTGGTCCCCCGCCTTCTCAGGTGGGACAAAAGCAAAACCGCGGCCCGGGTCGACGAGCTGCTGTCCATGGTCGGCCTGGAGCCGAAGGTGTACCGGAACCGCTACCCTTCGGAGCTCAGCGGCGGGCAACAGCAGCGGATCGGGGTCATCCGGGCGTTGGCGGCGGACCCGTCGATCATCTTGATGGACGAACCGTTCAGCGCGCTGGACCCGCTCAGCCGGGAGCAGCTGCAGGATGAACTGATCCGCCTGCAGCACGAGCTGAAGAAAACGATCGTTTTCGTCACGCACGACATGGACGAAGCGATCAAACTCGCCGACACGATCATCCTGATGAACGGCGGAACGATCGTGCAGACGGGGCACCCCGATCGGATCCTGCGGCACCCCGCCAACGATTTCGTGAAAAATTTCATCGGCAAGAAACGGCTGCAGGAAGAAGGCCGACGGAGAGTGTTCACGACCGTAGACCAAGTGATCGCCGATCAGCCGGTCACCGCGCTGCCGACCCGGGGGCTGGCCGAAGCCGTGAAAATGATGGAGAAGAAACGCGTCGACACCCTGCTCATCGTGGACCCGTCGAACCGGCTGCTCGGTACGGTCTCCATCTACCGCGTCCTGGACCATTACGGAGACGAGGGCAAAACGCTGGCGGACGTCATGACGCCCGTGCGGCACGCGGTGAAAACGAATACGCCCCTGTCCGTCGCGTTGAACCTGATGAGCGAGCACCAGCTCTCCAACCTCCCGGTCGTTCGGGGAGAGGGCGAATTCGTCGGCCTCATCACAAGGGGTTCCGTCGTGAGCCATTTGGCGGACGTGTACGCGAATCCGGAAGGGGGGGAGGAAGTCCATGCGGGCTGATTATATCGGTTTTCTGCGGGACCGGTATCCGGACTTGCTGGCGGCGGCGCGGGAGCATCTGACGATCTCGGCGGTCTCGATCCTGCTGGGCGTTCTCGTGGCCGTGCCGCTCGGCTTTTACTTGGCGGGCAGCCGCAACAAGACGGTGAACGGCATCGTGTTCCAAGTCGCCAACCTGTTCCAGACGGTTCCGAGCCTGGCCCTGCTGGCCATCCTCATCCCGCTGTTCGGCATCGGCGTCAAGCCGGCGGTTTTCGCCCTGTTCCTGTACTCCCTTCTTCCGATTCTTCGCAACACGTACGCCGGCTTTCAATCCGTCGATACCGCCATCCTGGAATCGGCCAAGGGCATGGGCTATAGCCCGGCGCAGCGGCTGTTCCGGATCCAGTTTCCGCTGGCGTTTCCCTATATCATGTCGGGGATCCGCCTGACGACGGTCTATATCATCAGCTGGACGACGCTCGCGTCCCTGATCGGGGCGGGCGGACTGGGGCAGCTCATCGTCTCGGGCATCGGCGTCAACAAGGAAGAATTGATCGTCTCCGCTTCGGCCTGCGCGATCGTGCTGGCATTGCTGTCCGACCGCGTGCTCGGCACAGTGGAGAAACGGTTTTCCAGAAGAGCGGGGAAGAAACCGGAAGCTTCATGGATTTAATCTGAACGCAAGGAGGAACTCATGAATAGAAAAGGAATCTTCATCGTTGCCATGATTGCAGCTTTGTCCCTGGTACTGGGCGCATGCGGAAGCAAAAAGGAGGGGGCGGCGTCCGGCACGATCAAAATCGGCACGCAAACGTATACGGAGCCGAAAATCATCGCCGAAATGTACAAAGCCCTGATCGAGGACCGCACGGACGCGAAAGTGGAGATCGTGCCCGATCTGGCGGCCAGTCCGATCGTCATTAAGTCGATGGACAAGGGCGACATCCAGATGGCGACTTTGTACACCGGGGAAATTTTCAACGGCTATTTCGACATCAAGGATACGAAGGACCGCACGGAAGTGCTGAAGCAGGCGCAGGAAGGGTTCGATCGGAAGTACGGCTTCCAATGGTTCGATCCTTACGGCTTCGAGAATACGTACGCGTTCACGGTGCGGAAGGACGTGGCGGACCAATACCATTTGAAGAACGTGTCCGACCTGAAAGACCTGGCGAAGGACATGAAAATCGGCGTCGACACCACATGGCTCGAACGGGACAACGACGGCTACAAGGCGTTCGCCAAAACGTACGGGTTCGAATTCGCCAAGACGTTCCCGATGGAGATCTCGCTGGTGTATCAGGCGGTTGCGGACAAGAAGGTGGATGTCGTGCTTGCCTATACGACCGATCCGGGCATCAAGCAGTACAACCTGCAGACGCTGGCGGACGACAAGCAGTTCTTCCCGCCTTACGACGCGTCTCCGGTCATCCGGAAGGACACGCTGGAGAAGTTCCCGGCTTTGAACGACGTCATCCCGCTGCTCATCGGCAAAATCGATGCCGCCGCGATGACGGGCCTCAACTACGAGGTGGACGTGAACAAGCGGAGTCCGCATGACGTCGCCGCCGAGTTCCTGAAGAAAAACGGATTGCTGAAATAAAGGAAGGAGGCAGAAGCCATGAATCGGAGCGGATTCGCGGGGCTGCTGGAGTACGTTCGGGAGAACTGGCCCCACTTGCTGAGCCTGACGTGGGATCACGTCGTCATGGTGCTGTGCGGATTGGGGTTGGCGCTGATCGTCGGCATTCCGCTCGGGATCCTGTGCGCCCGGCGCGAGAAGCTCGCGCCCGTCATCCTGGCTGCGGCCAACGTCGTTCAGGTGCTGCCCAGCCTCGCTTTGCTGGCGCTGCTCATGATCGTGCTAGGGCTCGGCTTCAAGACAATCGTCGTCGGCTTGTTCCTGTACTCGCTTCTGCCGATCATCCGCAACACGTACGTCGGCTTGAAGCAGGTCGACGCCGGGATCGCGGAAGCCGGCAAAGGCGTTGGCATGAGCCAACTGCAATTGCTCGCGAAGGTGCAGCTGCCGCTGGCGATGCCGTTCCTGGCGGCCGGGCTCCGGCTGGCCGCCGTCATCGCGATCGGCGTCGCGACGCTGGCTCCCTTGATCGGCGGAGACGGGCTGGGCCGGGAAATCTACTCCGGGCTCAACATGCGCAACGACGTGAAGATTTACGCCGGCGCGATTCCGGCGGCCGCTCTGGCGATTCTCGCCGATGCCCTGCTGGGGCGCTGGCAAGGCCGATTCGGGAAACGCAAAGTACGCCTTTGATTTTAATTCCTTTACAGGAATATTCCACTCGTGGTATATTACGGGCATGAGCACGGTGATTGCATCCGAGCACAACCACTATTTTAGGAGGATCCTCCGATGTCGAATGCCATGACGGCCAAAGTGGAAGGCAACGTATTGATTCTGGAGCGCGTGTTTCACGCGCCGCGCGAGCTGGTGTTCAAAGCCTTCTCCGAAGCGGAGCACCTGAAACGTTGGTGGGGCCCCCGCGGCTGGGAGCTGACGTATTGCGACATCGATTTCCGTCCGGGCGGCCGCTGGCACTACTGCATGAAATGCATGGACAAGAACCTCGGGGACTTTTACGGCATGGAATCCTGGGGCAAGTCGATCTACGGCGATATCGTGGATGGAGAGAAGATCGACTACACGGACTACTTCTCCGATCCCGAAGGCAACGAAGTGCCCGGGATGCCCGCGGCCGACGCCACGAACACGTTTCTGGATTACGAAGGCAAGACGAAACTCGTGTGCAAAACCCGGTACGTATCTCCGGAAGAGCTCCAGAAAGTGTTGGATATGGGCATGGAGCAAGGCATCTCGCAAACGTGGGACCGTCTGGAGGAGCATTTGGAATCTCTTCAATAAACGCGGCGAAGCCGTTCGGACACGTAAAAAACCACTCCTTCGCGAGTGGTTTTTTCATTATTGCCGCTTGACCGTGACATTAGCGTCATGGTTTATCATGGAGGGTGTGATCCGCGAAATGGAGAGGGTGACCATGCGTGATGGAGATTACACCGCAAGAAGAAGCCATGATCAAGGCATTCCGCGAGGCGAACTTTCCGCCTCTGTACGTATTGGTTCGAGTCCGAAACGATATCGCCAATGACGTTGGAAATGTCGATGAGATGCAAAGAGACGCCATCGTAAAAACTCTGGAAACATACATCGGCCCGCTATGGGAAGATTATCATGCAGGGAAGGCGAAAAAATAGGCATAAGGCATAAAAGAACCCCGCAGGTTATTTGCGGGGTTACGTTCGTTTCATCGCCGGCACGGCGGCTCAACCTCAGAAAAACTTCTCCAGCCGCGCCTGAATCTCCACGTTCGTCCCGCCGACGACCGTACGGAACTGAGGCTTGTCGAACAAAGCTTGGATTTGCGGCGGGAACGTCTGGGGAATCCCGCGCAGGCGGATCGCCTCGTCGAACTTGGCGGGGTGGGCCGTGGACAGCGCCACCGCGACCTCGCCTTGCTCCGCCAGCTTGTCTACGGCCGCGACGCCGCAGGCGGTATGCGGATCCAACAAATAGCCGTAACGTCCGTGATAACCGCCGATCGTATCCAGGCACTCCTCGTTCCGTACGCCGTAAGCCGCGAAGTCGGCCTGCACCTGCTTGCGTTTCTCCGCGGGAATCTCGATGCGTCCTTCCGCTTTAAACCCGGCCATCAGCGAGGCGACGGCCGCGGCATCTTCTCCGTACAGGTAATACAAGTAGCGTTCGAAGTTGCTGGCCACCTGGATGTCCATGGACGGGCTGTACGTGCCCCGGAATTCACCGGGTTGGTAGACGCCTTCGTTCACGAAACGTTCCAGAATATTGTTCTCGTTCGTCGCCAGCAGGAGCCGGTGGATCGGAAGCCCCATCCGCTTGGCCAAATACCCCGCGAAAATATCCCCGAAGTTCCCGGTCGGCACGCTGAAGCTGACGTTCCCCTTGACGCCTTGCTCCTCGAGCCGGAAATAGGCGTAGAAGTAGTACACGGTCTGAGCCAGCAGCCGGGCGATATTGATCGAGTTGATGGCCCGCAGGTGGTACTTGCGCTTAAAGCCCACGTCGGCGAACAGGTCCTTGATGATGCGCTGGCAATCGTCGAACGTCCCTTCGACCGCCAGGTTTAGCACGTTGGCGTCGTCCACCGTGGTCATTTGCAGTTCTTGCACCTTGCTGACCTTGTTATGCGGGTGCAGAATGCAGATGCGGATGCCTTCCTTGCCGCGTACGCCCTCGATCGCCGAAGCGCCGGTATCGCCCGAGGTCGCGCCGAGAATATGGATGATCGACTTCGTCCGGCGGGAGATATAGGAGTAGAGGTTGCCCAGGAATTGCAGCGCCACGTCTTTGAAAGCGAACGTCGGTCCGTGGAACAGCTCCAGAACGTATAGGTTGTCGTTCAGCTTCCGGACCGGCGTCACTTCTTCGTGGCGGAACGTCCCGTAGCTGTCGTCCACCAGCTTCTTCAATTCCTCGCGGGGAATTTCTCCCCCCGCATACAGCGAGAAAACCTCCAGCGCCAGGTCCGCGTAAGACAGCTTCCGCCAAGCCTGGAGCGTGTCCGCCGTCACTTTCGGCACGCTCTGCGGAACGAGCAGGCCCCCGTCGTCGGCCAGTCCCATGAGCACGGCATCGATGAATCCGGTCGGAGCGACTTGTCCCCGAGTGCTAATGTATTTCATGCGTATTCCCCTTGCGTAATCAGCGTTTACGTTATTGTAATGTAGTGCAGGGTTGCAAATCAACGAAAAACTACCGCAATCCAACGATTGGGTAGTCTTTTCATGGTTTTACTTATCCGCCGTGATGACGGCAGATCCAATGTAATCCTCGATATTCGCGCCAGGGATCCAATCTTGGATGAATGACTTGGATTCTTCCTCCGGCGTCATGTCGACGCCGATGACTTTCCCCGTTTCCCCAACTTGTCTAGCAGCCAGGAAACAATCGAAGCCGCCGCCGCTGCCCAGATCCAACACGACTTCCCCCGGCTTCAAAGAAGCGATCGCTTGCGGATTTCCGCAGCCCAGCCCCAAGTTCGCGCCTTCCGGAACGGAGGCAAGCTCTTCGTCGGAATAGCCGAGTCGGGAGGAAACCCCGTTGAAATCCTCCGGGGTATGACAACAACCCGATGCCGGCGAACAGCATCCGCCCCCGGCATCCTGCAACGCAATCTCTTTATAGCGGTTGCGGACGAATTGACGGACCTCGTCGTGCTGAACTTGGCTCATTCGGATCCCTCCGGTTTTGGATTCGATGAACAGCATTCGGTTTGCCGATCGTCGGAACGCCTGAAAATACAGCATAACTCCGGCGAGAGCAACCGATTCACTTCCTGTTGATTCAACTCGTAGTAACTCCAAGTTCCTCTGGTTTCGCGCTTGATAAGCCCCGCATCCAGCAATATTTTCAGGTGATACGAAATCTTGGATTGCGGCATTTCGAACACTTCGCATAAGTCGCAGACGCAGATGTTGCCCCGTTGGGTCAGTTCATACATGATTTGAAGCCGTTTTTGATCGGCGAGCGCCTTGAATTTGCTTTCATACGCCGAGAAATCGACGGACGCGTTTGATTCATTCAATAACGGAAGTTCTTTCAGCATAAGCTCACCTTCAGCAGCATGGTGCAGGGCAACAAGCGGCAACCGGGTTTACCGCGGCGGAATTCGTACGCTTGTTTTGCTTTTTCGGTACTTGTTCAGGTTGATTTGTCCATTTCCAAGCCTGTAGGGCTGATTGTTCGATTTCCGTTTGTTTTTGAATCATCAGATACGGAGTGCCGTAAAGATTCATCATGTCGGAACCACTCACCTTAATCAAAATAATTTGATGAACAGATCTTACCACGGAAGGTGCGGCTCAATCAATGCTAAATCAAAAATATTTGATCAATAACTAAAATGTTCAAGTAACGCTTTATAAGTTAACACTAATATAACAATCCGATTATATGATGGAATAGACTCGTCGACCAAAGGGAAGGAGGATGCAAAATGCCATCGTTCGATGAACTTACCGAACAATTGAAGCTCGTATCGGACAAAACCAGGTTGACGATCCTGGCTTTGCTGAAGGAAAAAGAGATGTGCGTCTGCGATATCGTTGAAATTCTTCAGACTACGCAGCCGAACGTAAGCCAGCATTGAAGAAATTGAAGACCGGCGGACTCGTTAATGAGACCCGCAGAAGTCAATGGATCTACTATTCGTTGAACGTGGAGGATAAGCCGATGCTTAAAGAAGTGATTGCGGAGCTTCCTTCCATGAGAGAACGTATCGACGCATCCAAGCCCCAGAGCTGCGATTAACCCGGGAGGCAACATGCTGATTCTCGCATCCGCCATTTTTCTCGTCACATTAGTTTTCGTCATCTGGCAGCCCAGAGGGCTGAATATCGGCTGGTCCGCCTGCGGCGGGGCGATCGTCGCCCTCATTGCCGGAGTCGTTAGCTTCCAAGATGTATGGGATGTTACCCGAATTGTGTGGAACGCCACGCTCGCTTTCGTTGCTGTCATCCTCATCTCTTTAATCCTTGACGAAATCGGATTTTTCGAATGGGCCGCTTTGCGCATGGCCCGCTCTGCCAAAGGCAACGGCAAACGGATGTTTGTATACGTCGTCTTGCTTGGAGCAGCCGTTGCCGCGTTCTTCGCAAACGATGGAGCCGCGCTCATCTTAACTCCGATCGTACTCGCCATGGTTCGGGCCCTCAAATTCGATGACCGGATGGTTTTGCCTTTCATTATGGCAAGCGGATTTATTTCCGATACGGCATCCTTGCCGCTTGTCGTGAGCAATCTGGTCAATATCGTCTCCGCCGATTTTTTCGGCATCGAATTCGTGCAATACGCCGGCAGGATGATCGTTGTCGCTCTATTCTCCATCGCGGCGAGTTTGCTTGTTCTGTACCTCTATTTCCGCAAGAACATTCCGAATCAATACGATTTGGCGCAACTGAAAAAGCCGATGGAAGCCGTAAAGGATCTGCGCCTGTTCCGTGTCTCATGGGTGGTGTTGGCGGTACTGCTGGCGGCTTACCTGTGCAGTGAATTCGTTCATATTCCGGTATCCTTAATTGCCGGCGTCGTTGCGTTGATTTTCTTGATGCTGGCTAGAAGAAGTCCCGCAATTCCTACATGGAACCTGGTGAAAGACGCGCCTTGGTCCGTCGTCGTATTCTCGATCGGCATGTACGTCGTCGTGTACGGACTTCGAAACGTGGGATTAACCGATGAGCTGGGCAAAGCCTTTCAGTGGGCGGCGGATCAAGGGTTGTACATGGCGGCGGTCGGCGGCGGCTTTATCGCGGCCATCCTCTCCTCCATCATGAACAACATGCCGACGGTCATGATCGATGCGCTGGCCATCAAAGGGACCCAAACAACCGGAGTCTGGCGGGAAACGCTCATTTACGCGAATGTCATCGGATCCGACCTCGGGCCCAAAATCACGCCGATCGGTTCGCTGGCCACCTTGCTCTGGCTGCATGTGCTTTCGAGTAAAGGGGTCAAAATCGGATGGGGCTATTACTTCCGGGTAGGCATGGTTCTCACCGTACCCGTCTTGTTCATTACGCTTTCGGGTCTCTATCTTTGGCTCAAAGTCATTCATTAAAAACTCGTCCGATAAAGGAGAAATGCAAGAATGGATAAGCCGCTTGTTTACTTTTTGTGTACGGGGAATTCGTGCCGGAGCCAGATGGCGGAAGGTTTTCTGAAGGCGCTGGGCGGCGATCGATTCGAAGTGAAAAGCGCGGGTTTGGAAGCGCACGGCCTTAATCCGCGAGCTGTTCAGGTGATGAGTGAAGCCAGTGTGGACATTTCGCATCATACGTCGGACGTCATGGATCCGGAAATTTTGAATCGCGCGACATACGTCATCACCCTCTGCGGTCACGCCGACGAGCATTGCCCCGTCATTTCGAATCCGAACGCGACCAAATGGCACTGGGGCTTCGACGACCCCGCTAAAGCCACGGGCACGGAGGAACAGATCATGGCGCGGTTCCGTGCGGTCCGGGATGCGATGAAAGAACGGATCGAGAGGTTCGTTCGGGAAGGGAAGTAAAATACGCTCAATTCGGCGGAGAGTAAGTCCGATATAAGAAAGAGAACGATATCCACCGGAGGAAAAGACATGCAAATCTCCCAGAATCCATGGGCGGCGGTCGTCCCCAACCTGTACGCTTCGGCAAGGAAGCCGGAGGCCGACCTTCGATTGGAATCCGCCCAACTTCCCGTCACGCGCGAAAACCATGACTTGCTGGAGATCAGCGACGCCGGCCGTCAGCTGGCGGAAGGCGCGATCGAGCATCGGCCCGCCCGCCGCGTCGAAATTCCGGACAAGCCGCAGGGCGCTCCGAACGATTATGTGAATCCGGCGGAATGGATGAAGCGGGTCGATCCGGAAAGGTACGGCAAGTTCCAAGAAGCGCTGGAGAACGGCGGGGATTGGAGCCGGCTGCTCGTCCAATTCGTCCAGCAGGCGCAGAAGCATCCGGAATGGGTGAGTACGTACCTGGCGGAGAGAAACCGGCAGTCCGGCTAAATACGGAAAGCAAACTCGGCGAGAACCCTCCATTCCGGAGGGTTTTTGTTTTCGTTCCGGGATGTTACGCAGGTTCGCAGGCAAATGTTATAATAACCCCACCAAGCTTCGAAAAGAGGAACGACGAATGGCGAAAGTTTCCTTGTACGGATTTCCGCAGGAGAAGCTGGCCGATTGGCTGGCGGAACGCGGACAGAAACGATCCCGGGCACACCAGGTCTGGGATTGGTTGTACCGCAGGCGGGCGACCGATTTCGCGGACATGGCGGACTTGAACGAGACGTGCCTCGGGTTGCTGAAGGAACATTTCGAGCTCGGAACGTTGACGGAGCACACGAAGCAGGTGTCCAAGGACGGCACGGTGAAGTTCCTGTTCCGGCTGGCGGACGGCAACCTGATCGAAACGGTGCTCATGCGGCACGGCTTCGGCTTGTCCGTCTGCGTGACGACGCAGGTGGGCTGCAACATCGGCTGCAGCTTCTGCGCGAGCGGGCTGCTCGCCAAGAGCCGGGACTTGTCCGCCGGCGAAATCGTCGAGCAGATCCTGCAGGTACAGCTGTATTTGGATCGGGAGGGCAAAGGCGAGAACGTCACGCATATCGTGGTGATGGGCATCGGCGAGCCGTTCGACAACATGAAGAACTTGCGGGATTTCCTCGCGGTGGTCAAAGACCCCAAAGGGCTGGCCATCGGCCCCCGCCACATCACCGTCTCCACCAGCGGACTCGCGGACAAGATCAAGGAGTTCGCGGACGACGATCCGGGCGTCAATCTCGCGGTTTCCCTCCACGCGCCCAACAACGAGCTGCGCTCCCGGATCATGAAGATCAACCGGGCGATTCCGATCGAAAAGCTGATGGACGCGATCGATTATTACCTCGCGAAGACGAACCGGAGAATCACGGTGGAATATATTCTGCTGAAAGACGTCAACGACCGGCCCGAGCACGCTTTGGAGCTGGCGGAACTGATCGGGGATCGGCGGCGGTTCATCAACGTGAACCTGATCCCGTACAATCCGGTCGACGAACACAGCCAGTATCGGAGGAGCGCGCAGGAGGCGATCCGGACGTTCTTCGATACGCTGAAGAAGCAAGGCGTCAAATGCACAACCCGCATCGAGCACGGAACCGACATCGACGCCGCCTGCGGCCAGCTGAGGAGCAAGCAGATCCGCCAAACGGTGTAGTCTTTTCAAATCGGGAGAGGGGGCAATACGAATGGGGAAAAAATTCGAAGCGATGCTGCCGGAGCATGAGGAGTTCATCCGCAAGCAGCGGTTGTTCTTCGTCGGTACGGCGCCGTTGTCCGGAGAGGGACACGTCAATTTATCGCCTAAAGGGTACGACAGTCTGAGGATTCTGGGACCGAACCGGGCGGCCTATCTGGATCTGACCGGAAGCGGCAACGAGACGAGCGCGCACGTGCGGGAGAACGGGCGGATCACGCTCATGTTCTGCGCCTTCGAGGGCCCGCCCAATATCCTGCGCCTGTACGGACGGGGAACGGTCATCCTGCCCGGGACCGCCGAGTGGGATGACCTGGTCCCTCTATTCCCTTCGGTGCCCGGAGCCCGGCAAATCATCGAGGTCGACATCCATTTGGTCACGACAGCATGCGGTTACGCCGTGCCGTTCATGGATTACGCCGGAGAGCGGGATACGCTACAGCGCTGGGCGGTCCAGAAAGGCGATGAAGGACTCGTCCAATACCGCAAAGAGAAAAACGCGCGCAGCATCGACGGCTTGCCGACGCCGCTCGGCTTGGCGGACTAGGGCGGTCGGCCGGCGCGTCGGCCGGTCAACGGCGAGAAGGGCGGCTCTTTTCGAAAGTACGTGATATCGAAAGCCCCGACCGGGCAGGGTCGGGGCTTTCTTCGCGTTTTCGAGCGCAGAGGGGAGAGAACAGCCGGCGGAATGCGGGCGCGTATGTTTTCATAGGAACGCAGGAATCCTAGAAACGGCAAGCTTCCATTATTTACACCCCGTCCCAAGGAGGGATCGACGGTGGGGGATTCCGGCTCCGCGCTTACCATCAGCGGTTCTTATGCACAGGATTTGGCGCGGTTCCGTCAGGTGTTCGAGAGATGCGCGGATGTCGTTTACCGTTCTTTCGCGCTGGATTCCGGCCGGAACGGTACTTTCATCTTCATCGTCGGCTTGGTGGACGAGCAGCGGTTGGAAGCGGAATGCATCCGGCCTTTGATGCGGGAGGAGGCCCGCGGTTTCGCGCCGAGCCGGGGGCCTTTGCCCGACCCTGCCGATTTTCTGCACGCGGACCGGTCGGAATCGGAGACCGACATCGCGAAAGCCGCGGAGGCCGTATGCCAAGGGAAGGCGGCGCTTTTGCTCGAGGGAGAACGTTCCGTCACCCTGGTGAATTTGCTCAAATGGGATAAGCGTGCCGTGGAGGAACCGGCATCGGAACCGGTCATTCGCGGTCCTCGGGACGGTTTTACCGAAAGTTTGGCAAGCAACCTCGCGCTCGTGCGCAGAAGGCTCGCGACGACGGACCTCAAGGTCGAGCTCATGCGGATCGGCGATCGCTCCAAAACCTCCGTGGCCGTCGTTTACCTGGATTCCCTCGTGCTTCCCGGCGTTCTGAAGGAGGCTCGGGAACGCCTGAGCCGGATCCGGATCGACGCCGTCCTGGAAAGCGGGTATCTCGAAGAGCTGATTGCCGACAACCCGTACAGCGTTTTTCCCCAATTGCTCAATACGGAACGGCCGGACCGGGTCGTGGGGGGGATGCTGGAGGGCAGGGTAGCCATCTTGACGGACAACACGCCCTTCGCGCTGGTCGCTCCCGGCACGTATGTGGATTCGCTGCAGGCCAGCGAAGACTACTATCAAAATTACATCGTCTCCAGCGCGACCCGCCTGCTCCGTTTCTGGCTGTCGTTCAGCGCGCTCGTGTTCCCGTCCATCTATATCGCGGTGACGACGTTCCATCAGGAAATGATCCCGACGAGCCTGCTGTTCAGCATCGCTTCCTCGCGGGAAGCCGTTCCGTTTCCCGGCATCGTGGAAGCCTTCGTCATGGAAGCGGCTTTCGAAGGATTGCGGGAAGCGGGCATCCGGCTGCCGCGCCCGGTAGGCCAAGCGGTCAGCATCGTGGGGGCGCTGGTCATCGGGCAGGCCGCCGTCCAAGCGGGCATCGTCTCCGCCATGCTGGTGATCGTCGTATCGTTCACGGGCATCGCCTCGTTTATCTTTCCGATATACGCCCAAGGTTTGGCGTTGCGGTTTTTGCGTTTTCCGATGATGCTGCTGGCCGGTACTTTGGGGATGTACGGCTTATTCCTGGGTCTGCTCGCGCTGCTGATCCATCTCTGCAAACTCCGCTCGTTCGGAGTCCCCTATTTATCCCCGCTCGTTCCCTTGCAAGCGGACGGCATGAAGGATTCGATGATCCGCGCTCCTTGGTGGCGGATGGTTCTCCGGCCGCAAGAAACCGGCAAACGGAACCGCCGGCGCATCCGTGCCGGATCGCGCCCCGGGCCGCCGAGCGGCGGGGAGTCGGGCGGATGACGCCGGCGTTCGAAGCAAGGAACGGACGAGTGCGGAAGACCGCTTTCTGGTTGGGCATCTTCATCCTGTTTCCGTTACTGGGGGGGTGCTGGAGCCGAATCGAGGTGAACGATATCGCGATCGTGACGGCGGCCGGACTGGATCAAGGGGAAAGGGGAAACGTCAGGCTGTCGCTCATGCTTGCCGTGCCCCGTCTGATCGGCACCGGTTCGGCGCAAGGCGGGGGTGAGAGCAAGATCGAGAACGACGCCGCATGGGTCGTTACCGAGGAGGGCAGCGATCTCATGGATACGTACCGGAAATTGCAGGAGAAACTGCCGCGGCAGATTTTCTTTTCGCACTGCCGGGTGATCGTCCTGGGAAGCTCGCTCGCTTCCCGGAGCGTGACGCCTTACCTGGACTTTTTCGAACGGTACCGGGAATCGCAATTGAAGAGCTATTTAGTCGTCTCCAAGACCTCGGCAGAAGACGTTCTGGCTTTCAAATCCAAATTCGAAAAGCTTCCTTCCGAGGTGCTCAGGGAAGAACTCAAACGGGAGCTGATCCCCAGCGTGCGGCTCGTCGACTTCCTGAACGCGTTGATGTCGGAAGGAGACGCCCCCTTTGCCCCGGTCGTGGAGATCAAGAAATCCGCAGCCGGGAGCGGGGGGGTAGACAGCCTTGCCGTAACAGGCGTTGCGGTGTTCCGCGGGGACCGCATGGTGGGCCGATTGAACGACGAAGAAGGCCGGGGCGTCATGTGGGTCCGGAAAATGGTCCATGAAGGCGTCGTCACGGTCGAATTCCCGCACGAAGGGGAACCGGAAAAATCAGCGGGGAAATGGAGGACATCCGGGTTCGCCGGGAAGTTTCCGTCCGCGGAGACCGGGTGCACATCCATCTCCGGATCGCGATCAAATTGAATATATACGAAAACACGACGGGACTCAGCCTCACCGAACCCCGGAACGTGAGTCGGATTCAGCAAGGGGTGAAAGATGACATCGAGGAACGGATCCTCGAGGCCAGCCGGAAGGTTCGGCGGGAGTTCCGCACCGACATCTTCGGATTCGGGAAATCGGTCTACCGCCATCACCCGCAAGCGTGGAAGAAAACGTTCCGGGACCGGTGGCCGGAATCGTTTCCCGAAACTTCGGTCTCGGTCGGCATCGACGTGAAAGTCCTGCGGACCGGCTTGACCAACCGTCCGATCCAACTCAAGGAGTGATTCCCGCTTGATCCGGATTTCCCGCTTCCAGCTGTTCTCCATGCTGATCCTGTTCCAGCTCGGGACGACGATCCTGTTCGGTTTCGCCTCGGGGGCCGGCAGGGACGCATGGATCGCTTCGCTCCTTTCGGCTTTGCTCGGCGCGGCGATCATCGCCGGTTATTTGGCCTTATTCCGGATGACCGGCGGGCTTACGCTGGTCGAGTGGTTTCCCGCCTTGTTCGGCCGATGGCCGGGAACGATCGCGGCTTGGCTGTATCCCCTCCTCTTCCTGTACGACGCGGGCCGCATCGTCGCCGATATCCGGTTCCTGTTTCCGATCACCATTCTGTCGGGAACGCCCGACTGGGTCATCGCGGGCTCTTTCCTGATCGTGGTCGTTTACGGGCTATACGCGGGCGTGGAAGTCGTGGGAAGAGTGGCGGGCGTCCTGTTTCCGGTCGTGATGGTTTTTTTCTTCCTGGAGATCGTGCTGCTGGTCGCTTCGGGAAGTCTGGATGCCCACCATCTCAGCCCGGTCATGGCGGAAGGGTGGGGAAGGGTGTGGAATACCGTATGGCCCTTGGGGATCACGCAAACTTTCGGGGAAAGCATTTCGTTCGCGATGATCTGGACTTATATCGCCCGGAAGAACGGTTTGGCCGGCACGACGCTGGCCGCGACGCTGGCCGCCGGAGCCATTATCGCGTTAACGGACGTACTGGGCATCAACGGATTGGGAGAGGGCGTGTTCAGGCAGATGACGCTTCCGTCCTTGGCCCTTCTGAAACTGCCCAGCTTAGCCGATTTCCTGGAAAACCTCGACGCGCTCGGCGTCATCTATTTGGTGGTGAACGCCTTCATGAAGCTTTCCCTGCACCTGCTTTCCGTCGTCCTCTGCGTCCGCCGGCTGACGGGGGCGAAGAGCGACCGCTGGATCATTCCCGCGGCTGCGGCGGCAGCCTTCTTCATGGGCATGACGATGGCGGACAGCTTCACCGATCACCTGGAGGCTGGATTTCGTAACCTTCCCCTGCAGATCTGGGTGCCGCTGTTTCTCGTGCTGCCCGCGGCCGCCCTCGCCGTCGCGGGGATCCGGAAGCTCGGCAACGCGAAAGGAGAGAACCCATCTTGAACCGTTATTGGCCGTGGGAATCCCGCAACCTTATCGATGCGCCTTGGAAAATGCAGATCATGATGCTCGCGTTGGCGGCGGTTTTTTCCGTGCTGACCTGGGCGAGGAACCGCGCGCGTCCGTCGGGCGGAGGGAAACGGACTTCCGCCGGCGCTTCTGCCGGATCGGCCGAACAGCCGGTTCAGCCGGCTTCGGGCGGCGCTCCGTCCACCCGGAACCATTCCGAAACGGAGTAACGACGGATAGCCGGCATTCCGGGCTCGTAAGGATTTCACAAATCCTACAAGTTCATTGTGATCGAATTCACAACCTTCTGGGCTCCCCGTTATCTATACTGGACTCCGTTAAGGTAAATCCAGATGAAAGCGGGGAGTTCTCATGCTCAGCCAACAAACGGTCCAAATCGTAAAATCGACGGTTCCGGTTCTTCAGCAGCGCGGCACGGACATCACCAAGCGGTTCTACCAAATGATGTTCGAAGGCCATCCGGAACTGCTGAACGTGTTCAACCACGCGAACCAGAAGCAAGGTCGGCAGCAGACCGCCCTGGCCAATGCCGTCCTGGCCGCGGCCATGCATATCGACAACCTGGCGGCCATCCTGCCCGCGGTTCGGCAAATCGCCCATAAACACCGCAGCCTCGGCATTCTGCCGGAACAGTACCCGATCGTCGGCCGCTATCTGCTGGCCGCCATCCAAGACGTGCTGGGCGACGCCGCGACCGATGAAATCCTCGGCGCTTGGGCGGAAGCTTACGGCGTGATCGCGGACGCCTTCATCGGCGTGGAGCGGGAGATGTACCGGGAGGCCGAGGAGCAATCCGGCGGCTGGACTGGATTCCGCGCGTTCCGGGTTGCCCGCAAAGTACGGGAGAGCGACGTGATCACTTCGTTCTATCTGATGCCGGAGGACGGAGGATCGATCGCATCCTTCCAGCCGGGTCAGTATGTCAGCGTGAAAATGGAGATCCCGGGCGAAACGAACACCCATATCCGGCAATACAGCTTGTCCGGCGCACCGAATCGGCCGTACTACCGAATCTCCGTGAAACGGGAGGACGCGCCGGGTAAACCGGACGGGAAAGTGTCGGTCTATCTGCACCAACAGATCGAGGAGGGCGATCGTGTCTGGCTGTCCGCTCCTGCCGGCGAATTCATCTTGGACCGCGAAGACGGTCGACCCGTCGTGCTCATCGGCGACTCCGCTCGTCAGCATGCTGGCGGATCTGGCCGAGTCGCAGCCGAACCGTTCCGTTACGTTCATCCACGCGGCGCAGAACGGCCGGGTGCATGCCCTGAAGGAGCAAGTGGAAGAGCTCGCCTCGAAGCGTCCCCAAATCTCCGTGCACTGGTGCTATGATAACCCGACCGAACAAGATCGGGCCTCCAAGGCTTTCGATAAAGAAGGACACGTCGATCTGGCTTGGCTCCAACAGATCGTGCCGACGAAGGACGCGGGCTTTTACTTCTGCGGGCCCGTTCCGTTCATGATAGACGTCCATCGCATGCTGACGGAATGGGGAGTGCCCGAATCGGACATCCACTATGAATTCTTCGGTCCTTCGGGCAGCCTCGTCTCGGCTTGACGGCGCAGCAGCCGGTTGATCGTCTCCCGCCGGAGGCCTAGGAACTGGCCGATCTCGTCCTGCGTCAGCAAGTCCGTCAAAGGAACGGGGGAGATGAACGCGCGGAACCAGGCTTGCAGCTTCCGGAGCTTCCCGGCCGGGGTCAACTCGGTCAACTGATCGATCCGCTGCTGCATCATGCGGAGCTTGTCCTGCAATTGCAGCGCCAGGTTCAAGCATCGCTTCGGATCTTCGTTCAGTCCCTTGTACCATTCCTCGGGTGGGATCGTCTCGACCTCCGAGGTCATAAGCGCCACGGCCGTTCGCCGCGCGATTTGCATAAGCGCGGCGGCGTAAGGACATCGTATATCCCGGCAACCAAAAATTACGGAAAACAGGAGATGAATCCCATGCCTTTCGGCGCCCACGAGACGATGGAAGCCCACGAGCTGCTTTGCGAGAAAATCAACCGGATTGCCCACTTCAACCTGTATGCCCAGCAAGCGCGAAATCCCCAACTGAAGGAAATGATCAACCGCCACCGGCAGGAAGCGATCCGGTCTTACAACGAGATCGTCGCTTATACCCATGACTACAACGCGGCGCCGCAAATGGGCATGCATCAGCCGATGGGCGGAATCAACCCCGGGCAAATCCAATACGGCCTTCACAACCCGCAGCCGGTCGGACCCGAGACCAACACGACGTTCAGCGACCAGGAGATCGCCTCCGCCATGCTGATCTGCCACAAGAACGGCGCCAAAAACGCCATGATGGGCGCCGTGGAATGCGCCGATCCGCATCTGCGGCGGATGATGATGAACAGCTCCGTCGCCTGCGCCGACCAAGCGTACGAGACGTTCCTGTTCATGAACCAGCAAGGGCTGTACCAAGTTCCCACGCTGAACGACCACACCGCCAAAACGTTCATGCATGCCTACCAGCCGATGCAACAAACGCAACAAATGCAGCAAATGCAGCAAATGCAGCCGATGCAGCAGCAAATAGGCAACTTCGGAGCGGGTCACACGTACGGCGCCATGTAAGGCGGTTGGATAAATTTGTGCAAGGAAACCTCCCTATGAATGCAGGTATAATTTTTCATAGGGAGGGATTAACTTGAAAAAAAATTGGCTTGCATTGGCTGGAGCGGGATTGTTATCGCTTACGATTTCCTCGACGGCATTCGCATCGCCCGCTACGGTGAAATCCTACGTGAAGTTCCGCTCGGCCCCTTCGACAAGCAGCACGGTAAACGAGACGTTGAAGCCGGGAACGGCCATCGATGTGCAGCAAAAAGTAAACGCTTACTGGCTGAAAGTCACGGTGAACGGAAAAACCGGCTACCTCTCCCCCGCCTTTATCGAGTATGGACAAGCCCCGGCGCCTCCGACGCCATTACCGTCCCCGCCCCCTGAACCGGCGCCTTCTCGGGCTTCGGCGACGGCCGGGAAAGTCATCCAGCACGCGAAGGACCTGAAAGGGACGACCCATTACGCTTACGGTGTCAACCAAGCCCCGGCCCTCATGGATTGCTCCGCGTTCACGAAATACGTGTTCGGCCAGGAAGGCATCTCGCTCAAATGGGGAACCCGCTATCAGAAGGACGCCGGCGCGTTCGTGGACCGCGGCGGCCTGCAGCCGGGCGACCTGGTCTTTTTCCGCGTCGGTTCGTCCACCGAGATCGGCCACGTAGGCATTTACCTCGGGGACGGCCAGTTCATCCACAACTCCCCGTCCTTTGACGGAGTCGGGATTTCCAGCATGACCACCGGTTATTGGAGCACGCGCTACGTGACCGGCCGCCGGGTGATTTGACCGTCAGCCCGGCCGTTTCCCGAAGCCCCCGCATCCGCGACCCCCGCGGCGGCGAGGGCTTTCGCATGCGCGTCCTGGGCTGCGCAAAATCGACACTTGACTTTGCAGCCCCTGAAAAGTGTATAGTTGAAACTACAACTTTTCATTCTAAATATTGGTGAAAGAGACAGGGGGTCACGTTAGAAACATGAATACCGCAGGCGCAAATCAAACGGGCAACTCCGTCGACTTGAGCAAAATCAAGCGCGGACCGATCGTGCTCGCGCTCATCATCGGGGCGTTCGTCGCGATTTTGAACGAGACGCTGCTCGGGAACGCGATGCCCGACCTGGTGCAGGAGCTGGGCGTTACCTATTCGACCATCCAATGGCTGACCACGGCGTACATGCTCGTCATCGGGGTACTCGTGCCCGTGACGGCGATTTTGCAAGAATGGTTTACGACACGGCAAATGTTCTTGTCCGCCATGATCCTGTTTTTCGCCGGCACGCTCATCGCGGCGGTGGCGCCCGGCTTCGAGCTGCTGCTCGTCGGACGGGTCGTCCAAGCGCTCGGCACCGGTCTGATGCTGCCGGTGATGATGAACACGTTCCTGGTTATTTTCCCGCCGGAGAAGCGGGGAGGCGCGATGGGCCTGATCGGCCTCGTGATCATGTTCGCGCCAGCCATCGGGCCGACGATTTCGGGTTTGATCCTGGATTCGCTGCCTTGGCGCTGGCTGTTCATTCTCGTCCTGCCGCTGGCCGCCGTTTCCATCGTCTGCGCGGCTGCTTTCCTGAAGAACGTCACGACGGTAACCAAACCCCGGGTGGACATCCTGTCCATCGTGTTGTCGACGATCGGGTTCGGCGGCGTCGTCTTCGGATTCAGCAAAGCGGGGGAGAACGGCTGGTCCGATGAGCAAGTCTACTGGCCGATTATCGTCGGATGCGTCGCGCTCGCCCTCTTCATCTGGCGCCAGCTGAGGCTGAAATCGCCGGTCATGGACCTGCGCGCGTTCAAATTTCCGATGTTTACGCTCGTCACCGTGCTGCTGTTCGTGCTGATGATGACGCTGTTCTCTTCGATGACGCTGATTCCGCTTTATCTGCAAGGCGCGCTGTTCCTCACCGCCTTCAAATCCGGGCTCATGCTGCTGCCCGGCGGCATGGTGAACGGGGTCATGGGCGTCGTTTCGGGCAAGCTGTTCGACAAATTCGGTCCGCGGGTGCTGGTGATTCCCGGCCTGGCCATCGTCATGCTCGCGTTGTATCTGTTCACCGGTTT
The DNA here is from genome assembly GCF_029360585.1 of Cohnella caldifontis. Lineage (GTDB taxonomy): Bacteria > Bacillota > Bacilli > Paenibacillales > Paenibacillaceae > Cohnella > Cohnella caldifontis. Next base: position 242,973 of record NZ_JAQZSJ010000003.1, read on the forward strand.
TGACGCCAATACGAGCACCGGGTACATCATCGCGATTCACATCGTCATGCTGATCGGCCTGTCGCTGGTCATGATGCCCGCGCAGACGACGGGGCTCAACCAATTGCCCCCTCACCTGTATCCGCACGGCACGGCGATCCTGAACACGCTGCAGCAAGTGTCCGGCGCGATCGGCACCGCCCTGTTCATCAGCATCATGACGAACGGGACGAAGGATTACATGAGCGGGTCCAAGGACCCGACGAATCCCGGCGAGATCGCCAACGGCGTCGTCGCCGGCGTTCACGACGCCTTCTGGATCGGCCTGATCATTGCCGCCGTGGCGTTCGTGATCGGCCTATTCATCCGCCGTACGAAAGCGCCGGCGCCGGAAGGTCACCCGGCCGGATCGCCGGGCATGCATTAAAAGCGGCGGCAAAAAAGGACGGCCATCGGGTGCGATCGCACCTGATGGCCGTCTTGTTCTATGCCGGGCTAGGATCGTTTCGGTTTGTTGTAACCCCGATCCCCGTACGGCTGCAACTTCTCGAGCCACAGCTCCAGCAGGGCGTCCAGCTCCTCCTTGTATTTCGCCAGATCCGCTTGGCTGGCGAGCGAATCCTCCTTCGGATCAAGCCGATCCAGGATTTCGAACGCGAAGCTCTCGGGCCCGTATTGCCGCCAATCTTGCCTAAGCACGGCGAAGGGCTCCGTCTGTCCCCCCATGAAGAACACGCGGTTCCTCATGCCGTCCAGATCCATGGCGGCGCCGACGTAAATTTTGCCGTTCGCCGTATTCCGCAATTGGAACACGCCCATCGGCCGAAAAGACCGCGCGTACGCGTCCGCCAGTTCCTTTTTCCTCTGTTTTTCGAGCGTCATTTTCGTCTCCTCCTATTGCTTCAGCCAATATTGGCTTCCGTCCGGCAGCCGGTCCATGTAGCCGTACTCGATCAAATACCTTCGCAGCGTGGCGAAGTCCGGATAACGTTCCTTCAGCAGCGCGTTCACTTCTTTTTCCGTATAACGCCGGCCTTCCTCGAACATCCGCGAGAGATGCCTCAGGATGATGATTTTGCGTTTCTCCTTCGTGGGAATCGCGGACAGCGGGCCGTCCGGTCCTTCCTTGAAGAAGTTTTTCAACACGTCGGCCTGTTCTTTCTCCGTGATTTCGTACCGTTCGTCCACCATCGTCGCCGTCCTGTGTATCGGAATGAACCGGTTTTGCCGGTGGGTGCTCTCTTCGGCCAATTCCATCAGGGCCAGAAAAATTTTGGCCTGCTTCATCCGCTCGCGCAGCGTAAAGCGGTGGTTGCGGATCGTGGAGGTGCTTCCCCCGCCCAGTTCTTTCACCACTTCGCCGTCCGACAGACCCGCATGGAACAGCTGCAGCAGCCGTTTTTGCAGATCGGTGAGCCCGGTCAGCTTCTTGTCCAAGCCGAGCAAAAACTCGAAAGGGGAGCCGTGTGCCGTTTCCACGTGCACTTGCGCGAATTTGCCGGCTTCGTACAAGGTGCCGTCCTGCGGGTAGATCACCCCTTGAACGAACCGTTCGCCGCAGGCCAGGCAGACATGCGACTCCGACTCCCGGTCGTACGTGAATCCGCGTTTGAGGTCGGCAAGAGGAACTTCCCAGAATTTCTCCGATATGTTCATATCCAAACCAACTCCAAATACGTTTGGTTAATATGTAGACATTTTATTGAAATGTTTACTTGATGTCAATGGAAGAAAAGTTGTCCGAGCGAGCGGCAGACGCGAAAACGCCCTTTCCAGCCGGCAGGTCCGATGATAGACGGGATCATTCCTCTGCCGTCTTCGACTCGTGGGATTAAATTTCCAAGAGATCAAATGGGCACAATGGAGATATACATAGGGCAAACGAGAGTCGTTGCGAAAGAAGAAGGAGCGTGGAGACGATCTGGGATTGCGCCATTATCGGCGGGGGACCGGCGGGCCTCAGCGCCGCGCTGGTGTTGGGCAGGGCGAGGCGGAACGTGGTGCTGTTCGACTCGGGCCGGCCGAGAAACGCCGTCACGAGGGAGACGCACGGCTTCCTGACCCGGGACGGCATCCCTCCGTACGAGTTCCGCAGGATCTCTCATGAGGAGCTGGCTCGTTATCCTTCAGTCCGAATCCGGAATACCGCGGTCGCCGACGCGCGGAATGCGGGCGGCCATTTTCAACTGAGAGCGATGGACGGACTGATTTATCGATCCCGTAAAATCTTGTTGGCGACGGGGCTGGTCGAAGAGCTGCCTGCCGTTCCGGGCATTCGCGATTTTTACGGGGTGAGCCTGTTCAACTGCCCTTATTGCGACGGGTGGGAGAGGAAGGACGAACCGCTCGTGATCATTTCCGAAACCGAGCATGCCTTCGACCTGGTCAAGTCGGTATACCCTTGGAGCCGGAACCTCATTCTGGCGACCAACGGGCATTACGTGTTGTCGCATGAACAGAGGCGGAAGCTGGCGGCCCGAGGAATTCCGGTGTATGAGCAGAGAATCCGCGCGCTGGTCGGAACGGGCGGGCGGTTGGAGAAGGTCGTGTTCGAAAACGGAGCGGAGGAACGCAGGGCGGGGGGATTCGTGTCACCGGTCTGGTCGCATCCGAACGTCTTCGATCGGGCGCTCGGCTGCAGGCGGAACGAGCACGGCGGCATCGCGGCCGACGATTTCGGCAGAACGAGCGCGCACGGGGTATTCGCGGCGGGCGACGCCGCGAACATCGTGCCGCCCCAGCTCATCGTAGCGGCGGCGGGAGGATGCCGCGCGGCCATCGGCATCAACTCGGAACTGACGTCGGAAGACTTCTGACGGGCGGCTTCGTTCCATAACGGGGAGGCGGCTTTCCTGCAGGAGAGGGAGCCGTTTTTTCGCGTTTGGTTAGGAGTCTCTAATGAACGCCAAATTTTTGACTCAATCGCTTGTCCATCCGATATAATGGAAATGTAAACGCTGACAAATTTTAAAGTGAACCCCAAATCGCGATGAGGTGAGTCCGAAATGGGAACCCGCTTATGGACGGAGTCGATGATCAGAAAGGCGTTTCCGCATTTGAAGTATGTCAGGGTGCATACCGCGGGACGCAACAGCGCGGCGATTTATGCCTGGGACGAGAACCTGGAGCTGCCCGACACGGACCGGGTCCGCCTGAAGCGGTTTGCCGCGGGGTATCTTCCGTTCTACCTGTGCTGCCAGGTGAAGCCTTACTCCGCGGTCCAGGAGGACGGAGTTCCTCCCGTGACGGACCCGCCGGAGCCCGTCGCCCAGGCGGCCATGAACCGAAGCCTGAATCAAGAAGCGATCGTCGGATTGATCAACGGAATGCTCGAGGGCGGACGGATGAAATTCGAACGGTATGACGGCTGGACGGGGACGATCCACTTTTCGGTCCGGCCCGGCGGAGCCGTGACGGAGATCGAGAAGGAGTTGATCCGCCAGTACTTGTACGAAGTCGTGCCGATCGGATCCTATTACGATATCGCGTACCCTTGACGGACCTGGGTCCGTCTTTTTTTAAAGGTTCAGAATTTATGACTTCAAAGCAGGAAAAACCGTTGTGAAGCGCTATGGATCTCCAAAGGCTAAGGCTAAGGCTAAGGCTAAGGCTAAGGCTAAGGCTAAGGCTAAGGCTAAGGCTAAGGGATAAAATGCAGTTATTTATTCTGTTTTCTCACAAAATGAGATGACTAAAGACCAAAACGCAATTAGCAGAGCTCGTCTCTCGGAAAAATGAAGGATTGGCCTAGAATAAATGCATTTCGGCTCTTAGTACTTTAAAAATGGGGCAGAATGAGATGAATAGTTGTATTTAAGCTCTTAACACCCTTACTTAAAGGACGACGAAGTCGTTTTTACTTAACCGATCAGAATTTCTTTTTGGGATTCCATATGTCCAAATTACCAAAAAATAAGAAAGGGATGAAGCATGACTGCTTAACCCCCGCCAACGCGTTGGGCAACAGCTGGTTAAGCTTGCCGCGCAAGCTTAAACCTCGCCAGTGCTTGGGGCAACAGTTGATTAAGCTTGCCGCGCAAGCTTAAACCCGCCAATGAGAGGGCTAAAGCTGGTTAAGCTTGCCTCGCAAGCTTAACCCTCGCCAACGTAGGGGGCAACAGCTGATTAAGCTTGCCTCGCAAGCTTAAACCCCGCCAGTGCTTGGGGCAACAGTCGATTAAGCTTGCCTCGCAAGCTTAAACCCCGCCAATGTAGGGGGCAACAGCTGATTAAGCTTGCCTCGCAAGCTTAACCCCCGCCAGCGTAGGGGACAACAGCCGATTAAGCTTGTCGTACAAGCTTAAACCCCGCCAATGTAGGGGGCAACAGCTGGTTAAGCTTGCCGCGCAATCTTAACCCCCGCCAGTGCTTGGGGCAACAGCTGATTAAGCTTGCCGCGCAAGCTTAACCCCCGCCAACGTAGGGGGCAACAGCTGATTAAGCTTGCCTCGCAATCTTAACCCCCGCCAGTGCTTGGGGCAACAGCTGATTAAGCTTGCCGCGCAAGCTTAACCCCCGCCACCGTAGGGGGCAAGCAAGCTTAATCCTCGCCCCTCTGGACAAACGGGTCCCAATGGTTATGTTCATTTGCGTACAGGATTGAGGATGTACGTGGGAAAGTGGCTGAAGAGTGACTTCAGAGGCACCCATCAAAGGACCGTCAGGGACGAGTTTCTCCCTGACGGTTTTTCTGATCTCTCTATCTTTTCAGACGAGGTTGAAGGAAACCTGCCGCGACTATTTAACGAATAATTTAATTAACCGTTGACTTAATTAACAAAAACGTGGAATAATAAGCGTAGACGATCCATCACGGGTAAGGCATCTTTGCGCAGGCAAGAGAACGGCTTCTCGAAAGGAGGGAACGGGACAGGACGGTGCACGAATCAACGGACATCTTCTCCGCGATTGCCGATCCGACGAGGCGAAGCATTCTCGAGATGCTCGCAGACACGGATTCGTTAACGGCTACCGAGATTTACGATCGCTATCCGGTAAGTCCGCAGGCCATCTCGCGGCATCTGAAAATCCTTCGCGAGGCGAAATTGGTCATGGTCGAGAAAAAAGCGCAGCAGCGCATCTACCGCATCAACCCCTCCGCCATGGCGGAGCTGGAGAACTGGTCCATGGGTTTGAGGAAACGATGGAACCGTCGGCTGGATGTTTTGGAGCAGGTGTTGGACGAAGAGTGGGACAAAACGAAGGGAAATTCCGAGTCGGAGGAATGAAACGATGCCACAAGAACAAGAAAAGGAGCTAACGATAACCCGTATCTATAAACAACCGCGCGAATTCGTGTTCCGAGGTTGGACGGACCCGAGACTTTTCGCCAAGTGGTGGGGGCCGGAAGGGTTCACGAATTCCGCTTGCGAACTGGATGTGCGTCCCGGGGGAACGATTCGTCTCGATATGACGGCGCCGGACGGCACGGTCTACCCGTTCAGGGGCGAGTACAACGAAATCGTCGAACCCGAAAAGCTCGTGTTTACAGGGGGTTCGTTCTTGGACGGGAGCGGCCGTCCGCAGCTCGAATCCCGAACGACCGTGTTGTTCGACGAATACGAAGGCAAGACGAAGCTGACCGTCCATACCGCCGTAACCCATGCGGCCTCCGGATTGGAACAACCGCTCTCCGGCATGGAGGAAGGTTGGATGACCAGTTTGGACCGCCTGGAGCGGGCATTATCCTAAATCCGGATCAACATCCACTCGGGAGGAGATCAGACTTGAGCACTGTCATTTCCAAAGACGGAACCGCGATTGCTTACGACCGATTCGGCAATGGACCGGCGCTCATTCTGGCGGCCGGCGCCCTCGGCTATCGCGCGTTCCCATTGCAGCAACGCTTGGCGGAGTTGTTATCCGCGCATTTCACCGTTTTCAATTACGACCGCCGCGGCCGGGGCGACAGCGGAGATACGTTGCCCTATTCCGTCGACCGCGAGATCGATGACATCGAGGCTTTGATCGACGCCGCAGGCGGCAGCGCGTACTTGTACGGAGTGTCGTCCGGCGCGATTCTCGCCCTGGAGGCAGCCGAACGGCTGTCGGAGAAGATTCCCAAGTTGGCCCTGTACGAACCGCCGCTGATTCTGGACGGCAGCCGCCCGCCGCTTCCGCGGGATTACGTCGAACGGTTGAACGCGGCGATCGCATCCGGTCGGCGGGACCAAGCGCTGGAAATCTTCATGACGCAGGCGCTGTTGATTCCGGCCGAATACTTGGCGCCGATGAAAAGCAGCCCGATGTGGAACGATTTCATGGCGGTGGCGCACACCCTTGCCTACGACGGAATGGTCGCCAGGGACGTGATGGCCGGCGAGCCGCTGCCGCCCGGCAAATGGTCCCGCGTTTCGGCAACCACGACGATCATTACCGGCGAACTGAGCGAGCGTTTCTTCCATGACGCCGCGAATGCGTTGGCCGGCCGGCTTCCGGACGCGAAGAGCCGGACGCTGGCGGGGCAAGGCCATGACGTCGCTCCCGATGCGGTCGTACCCGCGTTGGTCGAGTTTTTCGGAAGCCGGGGTTGAACGTGCGGAATGAAGTTTCATGACGAGGTGAAGTTCGTATGGTTAGGAACATCGCGACCAAACTTTCTTTCGCGTCGATGGGGCTGTTCTTGCTGATCTTGTTGGGTTTGCACGTGCTGGAACCCGAATTCGATCCCACGTGGCGATTTATTAGCGAATACGCGTTGGGTCCATACGGTTGGCTCATGCATTTGAGCTTCTCTCTCGTTGCCTTGGGCAGCTTGTGTTTCATGATCGCGGCATGGGACGAAACCAAATCCGCAACGGGCCGAATCGGGCAGATCCTGCTGGGGATCAGCGCGTTGGGGATGGCGATCGCGGCCTTTTTCACGACGGATCCCATCACTACGCCTGCCGGCGAAATGACCGACAGCGGCAAAATGCACGCCTTGGGCGGGCAGCTGAACTTGACGCCTCTCGCCGTATTGTTTCTAACGTGGGGTTTAAACAAGCGCAAGGACTGGAAGCAGGTTCGCTTACCGTTGCAAGCAACGGCGGTTCTTACCCTGTTTGTCACGATAGGTTTTGCCGTATCGGTCGGCGCGGCCCAGGGAGAATTCGGTCCCGGCGTATACGCCGGATTGTTTGGACGCCTCCTGATGGTTGGTTATGCTGCCTGGATCGTCATCGCAAGTTTTCACATGCTGCGCCTGCAACCCAGACCCGAATGGGCCAAGCGATCAAAAGCAGTCGTCAGCGGTAACGAAGTCTAACCTCGAGTTTGCTTCTCCGGCCTTTTATGGGCAATCAAAAACCGCTTTTCCCGGCACGCAGCGGCCGTTTGGGAAGCGGTTTTTGTTCATTCGGCCGACGAACATGAACTTGCATGACCGAAGAATGGCCGAAAGTCACTATGCCGGCATGACTTTTTTTCGATAGATTGAGGTTAAGCAAGCGGATCAAGCGGACTTCAAGCGGCGGCAACGCATCTGGATTCGGCCGGGGAAGTGAAAAAAATACTAGCTTCATTACCGATGAAGGGCGGACGTTTCTTGACGGCACGACGATCGGCGATGCTTTCGTTTTCGTGCTCCGCCTGGAGCGGGGCATTTTGCGTTGCGGCGCATACTGTGGAATCAGGCACCCGCCTAATCGGCGGGAGTGAAGGAGGATTCCAGATGTACGCTTATCCGTATCCTTGGATTTACGATCGGCTGCCTGCGGCGGAGTCGACCCTGCTGAGTGAAATCGCTCAGGCGATCAACGGGGAATACAGCTCGATCGCTTGCTACGGGAGGTTGCTGCAGCTTGCGCCCGGAGAAGAAGCGAAGACCCGGATCGAAGAAATCCGCCAGGACGAAATCCGGCATTACCAGACGTTCTCCCGTCTTTTTTTCCGGCTTAGCGGACGAAAGCCGACTCCCCAATTGAGCGAGGAATGCCCGTCCGATTATCTTGAGGGGATCAGGTTCGCTTTCCGCGATGAACAGAAGACGGCGGATTCCTACCATTCGATCGCGGATGGCACGGGCGACTTGGAGGTTCGGGAAGCGTTTCGGCGCGCGGCGTTCGATGAGCAGAACCATGCCGTGTGGTTCCTCTATTTCCTGACGGTCCGCTGAAGGAAAGCCGGCCCGACTTGCCAAAGGAGCCGTCATCGGCCACAATGGAAGGCAAGGCGGCGCCTGCGGCTTTTCGTCCTTGGGGACGAGCCGTGAGGACCGCATCATGGACTACGGATTTCATTTCGTTAATGGAGGCGGGTTCGAATGGTTCCTTCCCTGTTCATTGCGCACGGATCACCGATGGTGGCCATTGAAGACAGCGAATACGCCCGTTACCTGGAAGAGCTGGGCCGGACGATGTCTCGTCCGAAGGCGATCGTGCTCTTCTCCGCGCACTGGGAAAGCGGCGTGCAGATGGTGAGCGAAATCAGCGCTTACTCGATGATTTACGATTTCGGCGGATTTCCGGACGAGCTGTACCGGGTCGTCTATCCGGCCAAAGGGGATCTTGCGCTCTCCCGCCGGGTTCAGCAGTTGCTCTCGGATGCGGGAATCGAGCACCGCGCCGAGCTGAAGCGGGGACTCGACCACGGCTCTTGGACGATTCTGCGGCGGATGTATCCGGATGCGGATATACCCTTGATCGCGATGTCGGTCAATCCGGATCTGAAACCGGAGGAGCAATACGCCATCGGCAAAGCGTTGGCTTCGCTGCGGGCGGAGGACGTGCTCGTTATCGGCAGCGGGGTGACCGTCCACAACTTCGGCTTGTTCGGGGTCCGGGACCGGGATGCGGTAAAGGCGCTGGCGCTCGGCTTTGAGAACTGGCTGGAGGCGCGGATGAAGGAGTGGGACGTGGATTCGCTGTACCGCTACGAGGAGCTGGCTCCTTATGGCAAGGTCGCCGTCCCTCCCCAGGGGAAGGAGCATTTCGTACCGATTTTCTACGCGATGGGGGCGGCGGACGACAGCCGGTCGGTGACGACGCTGCACCAAAGCCTCATGATGGATGCTTTCACCAACAGCGTGTATCGGTTCGGGTGAGGCGGCTGAGCGGCAAGCATAGGCAAAAAAAAGGGAGAGGCCGGGCGAGATGCTCGGCCTCTCCTTTTTAATTAGGCTACTTGTTCAGCTTGTCGGTCAAACGTTTCAGAATCGAGACCGCCTCGGCGCGGGTGGCGTTGGCCTTGGGGTTGAACCTGTCGTCGTTGCCGACCATCAGGCCGAGCGCGTGGGCCAGGCGGACGTTCCTTCTGGCCCAAGAGCTGACGGAACCTTCGTCCGCGTACTTCACTTCTTGCGTGGTCACCAGGGTGGAGAGGTCCACCTTGGCGGAATAAGCGTATGCGTTAAGCAGCATGGTCGCCAATGCTTCGCGGGTAATCGGCGCGTTCGGCGAGAACGTCGTATCGCTCGTGCCTTTAATGATGCCCGCGGCGAAAGCTTTGTTCACCGCATCGTGGTACCAGGCGCCTTCTGGCACGTCGGTGAAAGGCGCTTGCGCGTCGTTGCCGACGGATAGAGCGCGAGTGAGAAGCGCGGCGAATTCTGCCCGGCTGACCGTGCCGTTCGGATCGAACGTGTCCGGCCCGCGTCCTTGCGCGACCTGCCGAGCCGCCATGACTTCGATGTCGTGCCGGGCCCAGTGGTTTTGGATGTCGCCAAACGTTAAGTTCGATTCCATCACGGCGTAAGCGGAGAAATGGGTTGCCGCAAAGGCAATCGAATCCGATCCTTTGGCGGATCCGCCGACATAATCCCAGGTTTTCGTTTGTTCGTTAAAGTAATAAACGCCGAGTTTCTCGCGGTCGGTTACCGAAGAAAGATGGTTGAAAGTGATGGTAATCGGTGCGTCGAATCGGGTAACGCGATTGCCGCCAACCGACATTTGAAAGTCGTAAACGCGGGAGACGAGTTGCCGGGACGGGGGCAGGCCGGTCATCCCCGAGTCCAGCTTTTCCGCGGTAAGGTTGACTGCGGCACTGGTGCCGGACACCTTGACCGATCCGGGCGCAATGGCGAAAGCAACGCCGTTGGATTGAATGCGGATCGGTTTGCCGCGCTCCGCGGCTTTTTGGAGAATGTCTCCGCTGAGCTCCACGGCCAGCTTGTCCGTGTCCTGATCCGATGAAGCGTCGATCACTACTTCAGACGCGGAGTCGATATCCTTCAATACCTCGTTCGGGTCCGCGGTGACCGTCAGCTTGGTTTTGCCGTCAGGGTCGGTGGACATTTTCTTGGTGTCGGTTGGGGTCGTAGGGGCGAACCCGCCGCCAAAAAAGCCGCCACCACCGCCACCTCCAACGCCGGTTGTGATCGTGTACGAATACGTGCTGACATCGCTTTGTAAGTTATTCTGATAGGCGACCGCTTTTAAAGTCGTGCTGCCGCTAATTGTGATAGGACCGGTATATAGAGTACTGCCATACCACGGGTAGGTACCGTCCAACGTGTAGTGGATTTCAGCCCCAGGGGAAGCTGTGGTCAGGGTAACTTTTTGGCTTCCGTAATAGGTACCCGATTTCAGACTTGCCGTTGGGGCTGTTGGTAATATGGTGAAAGATAGACTGCCGAAAATCAATTCGTTGGCGTTTCCGCCATCGTCGGCAAGCAATATATACATGCCTGGATCAGTCATATCGCTGTATGTTTTTGCAAACTGTCCGGTGGATCCGTCTTTGGTCAGGTTGTCCTGGTGAAGAGTAACTTGATGTCCCGTTTCTATTCGGTACACATAAAGATTCAAAGAATAGACGGAATCGGTTACGGTCACTCCCTTCCCGTCCCGGATATCCATCGTAATCGTAGTATCTCCGTTATTTCTTTCAAGCGGTCGAATATAAATACGAGGCATCGTTACCGCTTCACCGGAGAGGATTATTCCCGATCCAACTTTGTCCCAAGCCCCGAGTGGGTAGGCGCTATCCGCCAAAATCCACTGCACTTCTAGGCTGCGACTCTTTCCGCTTAACCCGTTCACATAATCGTCATGCGCAAGGATGAGCGCCGCAAGTCCGGTAACGAAAGGCGTAGCCATTGAAGTGCCGCTGGCAAATTCATAATCGTTGGCGCTTCTGTTATAAGTGCTCCATATATCTACGCCGGGAGCAATAAAGTCTACCGCAGACCCAGTATTGGAGAAATCCGCTAGGTAAAGCTCGTTGTGGTTGATGACCGAATTACCGTCGCTGTCTACCCAATCAGCAGCACCGACGGCGATGACTTGCGGTAAAGCGGCAGGGTAACTGACTGAAACATCGGAAACTGGATCGTTCGCATGTCCTATACCGTCTAAATCTCGAGGATCAGGGTAGTTGTAGTGGTTACTCTCGTTCCCAGTTGCCGCAACGACGACAACCCCCTTATCAATTGCGTAGTTCACCGCTTCTTCAAGCACACGGTCGTATCCTTCGGTACCTAAACTCAGATTGATGACATCCGCCCTATGGTCGGCGGCAAACCGAATCCCTGCGGCGACATACGTCGTTTTACCGCTTCCGGTGTCGTTCAGCACGCGTACCGGCATGATTTTGACCCCGCTTGCAATACCGGCGACCCCTTTGCCGTTATTTGCGGTAGCGCCGATAATCCCAGCCACGTGGGTGCCGTGCCCGCTATAATCGTTAAAATCGTTGGCCGGCTTGCCATCCTGTACGAAGTTATAACCCACTATTTGCCCGTTAACCTTATACAAATTGTCTTTTAGATCCTCATGGTCGGTACGCACGCCGGTGTCCACGATGGCCACTACGATCTCTTGACGTTCGGAAACGGGAACCTCGGCCCATGCTTCATCTGAATGAACGGCGTACAATCCCCACTGACTAGGGTTCAGAGGGTCATCGGAGCTGTAAACGGAAGCCGTGACCGTTTTACCGGACGCGGAAACCGTCGAGTCGATACCCAGTGCATGATAGACATACACCGGCTGAGCGTATTCCACGTTAGGATCGGCTTGTAGGTCCTCTATTTTGGAGAAAACGTCTTCTCCTGCGTTCAGCGTCAGTTTCTCTACGCCAGGTAAAGCATATGGATCAATACTGTTTGCGGATAGCCCCTTTTTTACAAGGCCGTCTTTGTATTTAACGATCACCTCGCCCGGAACGATTTCCGCATCTTGATGGGGAGTCGTCTTCAGAATGGTAGGAACTTCGGCTGCCCGGATCAAGGCGGGAGTTTCTGCAGCAACGGACATCGGCACGGCGACTGAAGCTGCCAGGAAACACGCCGAGATCAAGGCGGTGGATCTGATCTTGAGCGTCAACTCTACTTCCTCCTATCCTCTTACAATTGGGAACAGAAGGGATAGATTCGACACAAAAATCCAAAATCCTTCCTTTTTAGGTCTAAAAATGGATAAATTTATACTGAAAACAAGAGAAAAGGGAACCCCATTTTAACCAACGTCACTTCATCGGCAAGGAATGGCTTACCCCTCGAACTTCTGGCCACAGTTTGCCTGCGAAGTGTTATTGCAGCAGACTGAGAGATTGGCAAAATAACGGATGTGGTGCGTTAATGCCCTGGTTTGACGGTAAAATCGGCGAAATTGCGTACGTGGTACGTTATTACGGAGGTAGGGAGGTAAAATTTGCGAAATAGCGTATGTGGTACGTTATTACGGCGGTAGGGAGGTAAAGTCGGCGAAATAGCGTACGTGGTACGTTGTTACGGCGGTAGGGAGGTAGGATCGGCGAAATAGCGTACGTGGTACGTTATTACGGAGGTAGGGAGGTAAAATTTGCGAAATAGCGTATGTGGTACGTTATTACGGCGGTAGGGAGGTAAAGTCGGCGAAATAGCGTACGTGGTACGTTGTTACGGCGGTAGGGAGGTGAAATTTGCGAAATAGCGTACATGGTACGTTATTACGGAGGTAGGGAGGTATAATCGGCGAAATAGCGTACGTGGTACATTATTACGGCGGTAGGGAGGTAGGATCGGCGAAATAGCGTACGTGGTACGTTATTACGGCGGGAGGGAGGTAGGATCGGCGAAATAGCGTATGTGGTACGTTATTACGGCGGTAGGGAGGTAAAATTTGAGAAATAGCGTACGTGGTACATTAATACGGCGGTAGGGAGGTAAAATCGGCGAAATAGCGTACGTGGTACGTTATTACGACAGGAGGGAGGTAGGATCGGCGAAATAGCGTACGTGGTACGTTATGACGGCGGGAGGGAGGTAGGATCGGCGAAATAGCGTACGTGGTACCTTATTACGGCGAGAGGGAGAAAGGATCGGCGAAATAGCGTACGTGGTACGTTCTTACGGCAGGAGGGAGGTAGGATCGGCGAAATAGCGTCCGTGGTACGTTATTACGGCGGGAGGGAGGTAGGAGCGGCGAAATAGCGTACGTGGTACGTTATTACGGCAGGAGGGAGGTAGGATCGGCGAAATAGCGTACGTGGTACCTTATTACGGTGATAGGGAGACAGGATCGGCGGAATAGCGTACATGGTACGTTAACGCAGCTTTTGGCCGGCAACATCACAAGGCAATAAGGAAAGGCCGGGCGGCGACCCGGCCTTTCATGTCCCGATTGCCGTCTCCGCAAGGATTTCGTAGGAGCGGAGGCGGGCTTCGTGGTCATATGTTTGGCAGGTGACGATGATCTCGTCGGCCTTCGTCTCGGCCCAGATTTCCGGAAGCTTCCGGCGGATCGTCTCCCGGTCGCCGATGATCGCGTACCGCAGCATGGACTGCACCATCGCTTTCTCCTGCTCGGTCCACAAGCCGTCCATGCTGTCCACCGGAGGCTGCAGCTGACCCGAGCGGCCGCGGACGATGTTCAGGAACTGTTGATAGGAGGAGGTCGCCAGGCGATGCGCTTCTTCCTCCGTGTCGGCGGCAATTACGTTCATCCCGATCATGACGTACGGCTTTTCCAACGCCTCGGAAGGCTTGAAGCCGCTGCGGTAAAGCTCCAGCGCGGGGAGCAGGTATTCCGGGGCGAAATGGCTGGCGAACGCGAACGGCAGCCCGAGATGCGCCGCAAGCTGCGCGCTGTACCCGCTCGAGCCGAGCAGCCAGATCGGGATGCTCAAGCCTTCGCCCGGCACGGCCCGAACGCCCGGGGTATAGGGTCCCATCGATGGATCGAAATAGGCGCGGAGCTCATGCAGCAGCTCCGGGAAGTCGTCGCCTCCCGTACCCAGGTTGCGCCGCAGCGCCCGTGCCGTCCGCATGTCCGAACCCGGCGCCCGGCCGAGTCCGAGATCGATGCGGCCCGGGAACAAAGATTCCAGCGTGCCGAATTGCTCGGCGATGACGAGCGGCGCATGGTTCGGCAGCATGATGCCGCCGGAGCCGACGCGGATTTTCTCCGTGACCGCCGCCACTTGGCCGATGACGAGGGAAGTCGCCGAGCTGGCGATCCCCGGCATGTTGTGGTGTTCCGCCAGCCAATAGCGGCGGTACCCCCACCGCTCGGCGCGGCGGGCGAGATCAAGCGTGCGGCGCAAAGCTACGGCCGCGGTTCCTCCCGCGACGATCGGAGCCAGGTCCAGCACGGACAAAGTAATATCGGGCATCGTATCGGATTCGGACATCTTCATCTCTCCTTCCGTTCAGCGCTGCAAATCGTAGGAGCCCGACCGCACGCGCTGGCGGAGTCGGGCGAACTTGGTACTTACCATCCTACGCCTGCGGAAGCCGAAGATCAATGCCCGGAGAAACGCGCCTGCCCCCGAAGGTTCATCGGGAAGGCTTCGTCCGGTTTTTGGAGCGGGAAAGGAACAGGGAGAAGAACAGGCCGATCGCCGTGATGACCGTCGAGACGACGAACGCGTCGTTGATGCCGCCGATCGTCGATTCCACCGTTGCGAGGCCGCCGAGGATGCTGCCCGCATACGCGGCTGCCATATCGGAAGGAAGGCCGGTCAACGCGGCGATGCCGGTCTGGAAAGCGGCGACGTTGTCGGCCGCGATCGGGTTGCTGCTCGTCATCGTGCTGGCGTAGGCCGCGTAATGTTCGTTCGTCCGGGACGACATCACGGTCACGAGCAAGGCGGTGCCGAACGAGGCCGCCACTTGGCGCAGCGTATTGGAGGCGGCCGTCCCGTGCCCTTTGAGCGCCGGAGGCAGGGCGTTCAGCCCCGCGGTCATGATCGTCATCATGATGAATGAGACGCCGAAGCTGCGGAGCGCGTAAAGCAGAAGAAGATGATCGTAACTGGACGCGGATGTCAATTGGGCGAACTGGTAGGTGGTGATCGTGGTGATCGTCAGCCCGATCAGCGCGAGCGGGCGAACCCCGAATTTGTCGAACAGGATGCCCGATATCGGGGACATGACCCCCATGAGCAATGCGCCGGGCAGAAGCAGCAGTCCGGAATCCAGCGCCGAGTACCCCCGGATATTCTGGACGTAAATGGGAAGCAGCAGCATCGCGCCGAACATGGCCATGTTGACGATCATGCCGACCAGATTCGTCATGGAGAAAATATACGATCGGAACACGCGCAAATTGAGAAGCGGCGTATCGGCGGTCAGCTGCCGGATCACGAAGAAGATCAGGAACACGACGCCGGCGATGATCGTGAGGATGACGACATCGTCGCCCCAGCCTCGGCTGCCGGCTTCGCTAAGGCCGTAAAGCAACGATCCGAACCCGGCCGTGGACAGGATCGCCCCGAACCAGTCCAATGTCGGATGGGTCAGCTTCAGCACGTTAGGCAGGTAACGGAACGTGAGCGCGACCGCAATGACGCCGAGCGGCACCATGATCAGGAACAGCACCCGCCAGGAGGCGTGTTCGATCATGTAACCGGCGAAAGTAGGTCCCAGCGCGGGAGCGAACATCATGGCGACGCCCATGAGGCCCATCGCTTTGCCCATCTGTTCTTGAGGGAAAATCCTCAGGAAAATATTGGTGACGAGCGGCATCATGACGCCGGCTCCGACCGCTTGAACCAGGCGTCCGACGAGCACGAGCGCGAAGGAGGGACCGATGCCGCAGATGAGGGAACCGGCGGTGAACATCCCCATCGCCGAAGCGAAGAGCAGGCGCGTAGGGACGGATTCCGAGAGGAAGGCGCTGATCGGGATCATGACCGCGTTCGCCAGCATGTAACCGGTGGACACCCATTCGACTGTCGTGGTGGAGACGTTCAGATCCGTCATCATATGCGGGATCGCCACGTTGACCATCGTCTGGTTCAGGATGGCGATGAACATGCCGGCGATCAGCACCGCTACCGTCGGAACGAGGCTGTGACGTTCTTCCATCGGACAGCCTCCTTATTTGTGGATTCGGATCCGCGCGTTCATGCCGGGCAGCAGTCCGACCCCCCGGTAGTTGTCGATGGTGACGGTCACCGGAATGACCTGCGTCACCTTGGTATAGTTGGACGAGGTGTTGGAAGCCGGCAGCAGGGAGAAGGTGCCGGCCGTCGCCAGCCCGATCTGCGATATTTTGCCGGTCAGCGTCGTCCCGGGGTACGCATCTACGTAAACGTCTACGACCTGATCCGCTTTGACGTCCCGGATGCGCGTTTCTTTAATGTTGGCCGTCACCCACAAGCTGTCCAAGTCGTACGTGCGGGCGAGCGGGGTTCCCGCCCCAACGATCGATCCGACGACGGCGCTCTGTTGAACGACCGTTCCTTTGACGGACGCCGTAATGTTGGTCGTGCCGGCAGGGGTGCGCACCGCTCCGACCCTTTGGCCGGGGGTGAACGTTTGGCCGACCGCGCCGGTCCAATCGGACAGCACGCCGTCGGCGGGGGCGGCGATCGATACCGCCTGGCCGTCGACGCGCGCGTTGTCGGTGGAAATGTAGTTGACCGACTGCATGTAGTAATAGACCGCAGCGCCGCCGCCGGCTACGATGAGCAGAATGACGAGCACGTTGATCAGCACGAGATTGGAACTCTTCATGGCAGGTATCCTTTCCTTGCCCAAAGTTTTGGATTTTGCCGCATGAGGAAAGTATGGGGAGCGGCTGGGCGGAATATTCGGCGGCAACGGGGGCAAAGGTATGGAAAACGGCGGATACTGCAGAGGTGTCGAGGACGATGAACATTTACGTGGTGTATGACAGCGAGGACGGCCACACCGAGGTGCTGGCGCAGGCAGTCGCGCAGGGCGCGGCGGAATCCGGCGAAGCCGATGTCCATCTGAAAAGCGTGGATCAGGCGGACGTCCGGGAGCTCGAAGGGATGGACGCGATCATCTGGGGATGCCCGGGGCATTTCGGCACGATCAGCGCGGGCCTCAAGGCCTGGATCGACAAACTGGGCTATCTGTGGGCCCACGGCAAGCTGGTGAACAAGATCGGCGCCGTATTTTGTACGACCGCTACCGAGCATGGCGGCATCGAAATGACGCTGATCAATCTGATCACGCCCATGCTCCACCATGGGATGATCATCGTCGGCTTGCCCGCCAACATTCCCGAAAACGTGCTGTACGGATCCTACTACGGGGTCGGGATCACGTGCAGGCTGGAGGAGTCCCCCGACGATCCTCCCAATCTCCCGACGGCGGACGATCTGGCGCTCGGCCGGGCTTTAGGCCGCAGAGTGGCCGAAGTGACCTCCCGATTCGCCGGAAAGCGGGGCGGCTGAGCATGCCGGTTTATCTTTTCGCGGGAGTCGCCGTGATCGCCCTGATCTTGTTGATCGTGTTCAACGTACGCGCGGCTAACGCCCAAAATCGCGGGGAGACGCGGAAAACGGGCGCCGAACAAGAGCAGTCTGCCGAGGGCGACCGGCAGGCTGCCGCAAAACCGGAGGCGACGGGCGCGGTTCAGCTTGAACCGGCTCCCGAGCCCGAACGGGCGTCGACCGTCCCTGCCGAAGCCCCCGTACAGGAGCCCGAACGATCGAAGCCGAGTGTTGCCGCAGCTCCATCGGCCGCCGCCGATCCGGGCATGAAGGACGTGGATTATCGGCAAGCGATGCGCAGGTGGAGAACGGGAGATTCGGAAGCCCCGCCGAAGAGCCCGGAGCCTGGTTCCACTGACGCCAACTACCGGGAAGCGATGCGCAGCTGGAGAAAACCCGCCGATCCGAAGGAATAATTTCCGGGTTGACGTGAAACCAAATGGTTTCGTATAATCAAAAAGGAAACCAAATGGTTTCGCAATTTGGAATCATGATTTGGAGGGGACGAAACGAATGAGCAGCACCAAGCTTCCCGATATCCGCCAAACCCAGATTTTGAACGCGCCGATCGAGAAGGTGTGGAAAGCGGTAACCACGCCGGAAGGATTTTCCGCCTGGTTCATGCCGGGCAACGTGCAGCCGGTCGTCGGCCACGAGTTTCTTTTGGAAGCCGGGCCGTTCGGACAATCTCCTTGCAAAGTCCTGGAGGTGGAGGCTCCGCGCCGGATGTCGATCGCGTGGGCCAAGGATTGGACCTTGACGTTCGAGCTGGCCGATCTGGGAGAGGGCCGCACCGAGTTCACGCTGATCCATGGCGGCTGGGACGCGGAGAAGGTCACCGAGTTCGGTCAGCCGCATCCGCAAGTCCGCGAGCATATGGGCCAAGGCTGGACGGGAATCGGGCGCAAGCTGGCCCAATACGTCGAGGGCTGACATGGCGGACGCTGCGGCGAGAGAGGCGAAGCACGACGTGTTCCAGGCCGTCGCCGATCCGACCCGGCGCCGGCTGCTCCGCCTGCTGGACGAAGGGGAGAAGCCGGTTACGGCGCTTAGCGGCCATTTCGCGATGAGCCGTACGGCGGTGTCCAAGCATTTGCGAATTTTGGCCGACGCCGGCCTTGTCAGCGAACGGAAAGTCGGAAGGGAGACCCGATACCGGATGAATCCCGATCCGCTGCTGGAGTTGAAGCGATGGCTTTCGTATTTCGAGAAGTACTGGGAAAATCGCATGGCCGCTTTGAAGCGGTACGTGGAGGAAGACGAGGAATGACCGTAGTAAAGCTCGCTGATTGCCTTGAGGCATCATGCGGGCCTTTCTGCGTTAGAGGCCGCTCCAAACGCCAGAACCGGCCGTATTCAGGCTCCAGGAGTTTCGATCTTGGGCAACCGTATAAACGCCATCCTCCGATAGGGTCCACGACATTCCGCCGTGATTCCCTGTAGGCAAATCCGCCATGGGCGTCCAATGATCGCCTCCATCATCCGTTACATAGAGGAGTGAGGACCCCGGCTCCGGTTTCGTCACCAGAATGCCTTCGTCCCCGGTGATGAACAGGGGCGGAAAAACATACAGCTCGGATTCCCGGAATTCGGGCGGTATCCGCATCGGCACCTCTTCCCAAGTGAAGCCCCCGTCATGGGTGGCGAACAAACCGACTTTTCCTTCCCATGGCGCGTTGGTCGTGATCCAGCCTTTCGTTTCGCTGACGAACACGATGCCGGATTTCACCCCGCCCGGCACGGTGCTTCCCTCTTGTCCCCCGTTCGCGATTTCCGTCCAGGTCTGTCCCCCGTCCGATGTTCGGTACAAAATCAAATCCTCGCGGAACATTCCGTCAAACAGATATTCGGCTTTCCATCCGAGCTTGTCGTCTAGGTAAATGATTTTCTCTCGCTGGTTCACCGGTTCTTCCGATTGCGGTTCGTCATCATGAAGGTGAACCGTTTGCGCTCGTTCCGCGGTTTGACTGCCGGCACTCGCCTCCGCGCGGAGCGGAGACGCTTCGCCGGATCCGGTCGGGCGGGTAACGCACCCGGATAACAGAAACGTCATCGCCGATATCCATACCAGGATCAAGGTTCCTCTATTCATCGGGTTCTCTCCTTGGCCGGTTCGATTCCTCGATTCATTGGACGGCAATACGCGATTCCAAGTTGAATGTTGCCGCAAAATAAAAGGCCCCCTCGAGCGGGCCCGATTCTCAGGCACCGATTCGAGGGGGTTGCCGCAGGTCACTTCGCCGCGGCAACGGCCGTCTTAGCGATGGCGAGAGTTTCCTCTTCCTTGACTTGCTTGGCGTCGAAATGAAGGTCGTAGACCGCATTCTGTTCGGGGAGGAAGAAATAGTAGTGCAGCTCTTCGCGGGTTTCGTCTTCACCTTGACCTTCCAGGTTCAGCTTGGCGAAGGTCGCCTTGACCGGCAGATCCTTCCGCTCGGTTTGGGCTTCCACGACGGCACCGTTGGGCAGCAGCCCTTCCAAGGTATCGGAGTAGCCCAGGCCGTCGAGGCCGCCGACCGGCGTGCCGTTCGACTGAAACGCGAAGGATTCCTCTCCTTCTTGGATCGTCCAAGCCTTCGGCAACTGGAAAGAGATATGCGCGGCCTTCAGAGGGTGGCCGGTTTCCTCCGGCTTCTCCGGGGAAGGCGAAGCCGCGGACGCCGACTCGGCCGGGGATGCCGAAGGGGAGGTAGTTCCCCCGTCGTTTTGGGCGGTGCCGCAGGCCGCGATCGCGAGCAGGGCGCCCGCGGCGATCAGGATCATCCATCGTTTCATGTTTTCAGGTCCTCTCCTAGCGGTAAGCGATTTGCAATTCTTGAAGCGTAAAATGCGGGCCTTTCTCTTCGACGGAGCTGCGGGTGAACAAAATGCGGCTGCCGTCGGGCGACCAGGTCGGCTGCTCGTCGGACGTCATGCCGCTGATGACGTATCGCGCAGCAGCTTCGCCCCTGCTGTCCGATTCCTTCAGCATTCCCTCCACCAGCTCCTCGGGGAACCGGCCTTCCGTCAGCCGGGTTTCGGCGCCGCTCTCCGCGTTCACCGCCCACAGCTCGCGGTACGTCGCATCGGCTCCGAACGTTTCCTTGCCGTCCGCGTCTTTGCGCAGCGTGCGGTGCTCTGCAATGTCTTTCGCGAACGCCACGAACGGACCTTTCGGCGACCACGCGGGGTCGCTGCCGTCGGCCAGCTTGCGGGCGTTTCCGCCGCTAGCGTCCATGACCCAGATCTCGGACTTTCCCGGCTCCCGTTCCGTCGAATAGGCGAGTTGCGTTCCGTCCCGGGACCACGTCGGCTGCCGGCCGGCCGTAAGCTCGGTCAGATGGCTTCCGTCCGCGTCCACGACGTAAATCTTACGATCGTATATAACGCCGGTCTCATCCGACAGCGAAGCGTGCTCGGACGTGAACGCGATGCGCGTTCCGTCCGGCGACCAAACGGGTTCTTCATAAGCCGTGTCAGGGTCGGCCGGTTTGGCGATTTGCCGGAGGTTGCTCCCGTCTTGGCCGACCACCCATAGTCCCGGGGAAACCGGGCCTTGTTTCGCCGATTCGTACCCGACGAACGCTCCGATCGTCCCGTCCGGCGACCAGCTCATATCGCGCATATAGGCGAATTCGAGCGGAAAAGGGGAGGATTGATGGCTTGCCCGGTTCCACAATATCACGCGGTCCTCTTGACCGTATGACACC
This sequence comes from Cohnella caldifontis, assembly GCF_029360585.1. Classification (GTDB taxonomy): domain Bacteria; phylum Bacillota; class Bacilli; order Paenibacillales; family Paenibacillaceae; genus Cohnella; species Cohnella caldifontis. The sequence goes on from NZ_JAQZSJ010000003.1 coordinate 264,227, forward strand.
CTATCCGTTCCGCCGACGTACTGGGGTGACAGCGCGTTGTCTTGCCCCAGGTCGGCGACGACGCCGGTGCCGGTCACCTCGATTTCCGAAGCGCTGGCCTGTTGCCCCCTCCACCACGGGCTGGACAAAAGGGCGGCGACAAGCAACATCGAAGCCGCGGCCGTCCACCAACCTTTCCGGTTGCGAAAGGCGTTCCGATTCGACCGGGCGGCTCGTACGACGGTCCGGTCCTGCATGTCGGCGGCCGGGGGTTGCACGATTGTCCCCGTTTCCTCCAGCACCCGCTGCCATCCCCGCTCGGCGAATCCCGGGGACGCCGGCTCGAACGCTCGGGCGGCGCGAATTTGCCGGACCGTCTCCGCCATGGCGGCCAGCTCCGGATCTTCCTTCAGGGCCAACGCCAGCTCCAGATCGGGTTCTTCGTCGATCAAGGCGGATAGCCGCGATTCCCGTTTGTCTGTCATGTCCGGATCACTCCTTCATCGGCTTGGATGCCGAGAGCTTGTTGAATGCTGCGAATGGCGCGGAATTGCAGCGTGCGGACCGAAGTCTCGGTTCGGCCGGTCAACTCCGCCGTTTCTTTCACCGAGTATCCCTGGATCAGGCGCAGCCGAACGATCAGCCGCTGATCGTCGTTCAAGACGTCCAACGCCTGTCGGATCTGCTCGTTCCGGATGTACCGGCTTTCGGGATTGCCCGATCCTTCGTCTCCCAGTACCCGGTCGTCCATGCCGACCGTTCGGGCCCGGCTCTTGTCGCTTCGCCAACGGTCGATGATCAGCCGCATCGCCGTCCGCTTGAGCAGGCCGACGATCGGAGCATCGCCATAGTCCTTGCCGCTGCGGATCAGCCGGATGAAGGTTTCCTGGGTCAGGTCCTCCGCCTCCTGCCTGCCGCCGACTTTGAAGTAGATATATCGATAGATCTCCAGCCAATGATCCTTCCAGACGCTTTCCCAATCCATGATTTCGATCCTCCGTGAATAAGAGCCGGCTCTGAACATTGTAAACGAGAGGAGGGGCGGTTTCGTTACAGAGGTTCCTTTTTTCCAAAAAAAAGAACCGCGACGCGAGTCCGTTACGGCGGCCTCGGCTGCGGCTTCTGCTCTTAACGCATTAATAGGGATCGGCTGGGTGGCCCAGTTCCTCGGAAATTTCGGCATCCGCGCCCGGCCGGCGCCGCCTTTCCTCGATCGCTTCCTTCACGCGCCTGCCGTACTCGGGATCCGCTTGCGTGAAGTACCCGATCATCCGATTGCGGATGTCTTCGTTGCACTGCGCGAGCGCGTCGCCCAGGTTGTTGACCAGCTCGTCCCGCTCCCAATCCTCGAACTCGCGGTACGTCTGCCCGGCCTGCCCGAAATCGTTCGTCCGGTCGATCTTCTGGCGAACGAGCTTGGCGTCGTAATGCGGCTCGTGGGGCTTCCCATTGCGGGGGGCTTCATGCAGGCCTCCTAAAGAAGAAGGCTCGTAATTCACGTGGGGGTTTTGGCCCGGCGCGCGGTCCGTCCGATATTGCATTTGGCCGCCCAGCTGGTTCGTCGCCACATAGGTTTTGGGGGCGTTGATCGGCAGCTGCAAATAGTTCGGCCCCACGCGGTATCGCTGGGTGTCGGAATAGGAGAAGGTCCGGCCCTGCAGCATTTTGTCGTCGGAGAAATCCAGGCCGTCCACGAGAACGCCGGTGCCGAACGCCGCTTGTTCGACTTCGCCGAAGTAATCCTCCGGATTGCGGTTCAGCGTCATCTTGCCGACGGGGAGGAACGGGAACTTGTCTTTCGGCCACAGCTTCGTATCGTCGAGGGGATCGAAGTCGAGTTCCGGATGCTCGCCGTCCTCCATGATCTGCACGCAAAGCTCCCACTCGGGATAATCGCCGCGTTCGATCGCTTCGTACAGATCCTGCGTGGCGTGATTGAAATTCGTCGCCTGGATTTCGTTCGCTTCTTTCTGGGTGAGGTTCCGGATGCCTTGCTTGAGCGGTTCCCAGTGGTATTTGACGAGCACGGCTTCGCCTTCCCGGTTCACCCACTTGTACGTATTGACCCCGGACCCCTGCATCTGCCGATAGTTGGCGGGGATGCCCCATGGCGAGTACACGAAGGTGACCATGTGCGTGGCTTCCGGCGTCAGGGAGACGAAGTCGAAAAACCGTTCCACGTTCTGCACGTTGGTGATCGGATCCGGCTTGAAGGCGTGAATCATGTCGGGAAACTTGAGGGCGTCGCGGATGAAAAAGATTTTCAGGTTGTTCCCGACCAGATCCCAGTTGCCGTCCTCCGTGTAGAACTTCACGGCGAAGCCCCGCGGGTCGCGCAGCGTCTCCGGGGAATGGATGCCGTGGATGACGGTGGAGAAGCGCACGAATACGGGGGTTTTCTTGCCCGCCTCCTGGAACAGCTTGGCCCGGGTGTATTTGGATACGGGCTCGTCCCCGACTTTGCCGTAAGCCTCGAAAACGCCGTGCGCCCCGGCGCCCCGGCCGTGGACGACGCGCTCCGGGATGCGCTCGCGGTCGAAATGGGTGATTTTCTCGATGAAATGGTAGTTCTCCAGCGTCGATGGGCCTCGATTGCCTACCGTTCGGATGTTTTGGTTGTCGTGGATCGGATGGCCTTGCCGGTCGGTCAAGATGCCGTTCGACTCGGGGCCGCCTGGTTTTTCGGTTGCCATGGCGTACGCGCCGCCTTTCGGGAAGGAATGGAATTTTCAAGGATAGGGTTTCCAATTCGCGGCCGTTTATCAGTCCGGCATGACTTTCGGGCACGCGCGGCAACGCAAAACATGACTTTCGGTTAGCCAAGCGTCACTAACCGGGCATGACTTTTTTGTCCTATTCTGAATGCAACGGAGGCCTACGCCTTCCGAATCGTGAAGACAATTCGTTGGGAGTGGGAGTCATGTTGGACAAAATGAATGACGCGGAAAAAGCCGGTCTTTTCACGCTGCTGGTGTTGGCTCTGGGGATCGGATTCAGCTTGGTTCCGGGGATGAGCAGCACTTTATACATGTTCACGCCGATGCTGGCGGCGCTGCTGATGATGCTGGCATTCACGAAGGACGGATACCGGAAGGAAGGCTGGAAAAAGCTCGGGCTTCACAAACTCGGCTTGCGGGGGTGGCCTTTCGCGCTGCTCGTGCCGATCGCGCCGCTGGCGCTCAGCTATTTGGCCGCGTGGGGGTTTGGGTTGTCGGAGTGGAGAGTGCCGGACAAGCTGCTCGGGTTCGAATGGACCGCGGCGCCGATCGTTTTGATCGTCGTGTATATCAAATCGGTTCTGTTCGAATCGCTGGGAGAAGAGCTGGGGTGGCGGGGGTACATGCTGCCTCGTCTGATGAAAATGGGCGAACGCCGGGCGACGCTGCTGAACGGACTCGTGCATGGCGTCTGGCACGCCCCGATCATTCTGAACACGAGCGAATACCACGCCGGAGAGAACGTGTGGGTGCTGTTCCCGCTTATGTTGCTCAGCACGATGTTCCTCGCTCCGGTGATCGGGCGGCTGCGATTGAAGACGGGCAGCGTCTGGACGGCTTCCATGATGCATACGACGCACAATTTGGTATGGGCCGTGCTGGCGGAGCTGTGGGTGAACCGTTCGGATGCCGCGAGCTGGATTTCCGGGGACATGAGCCTCGTGGTCACGCTCTTCTACATGGGGTTGACGTTGTGGATGTGGCGGAAGCCCCGGGCTTCCCGGGAGGCGCAGGCGGCTCAAGCGGCGGCTTAAGGATGGGCACGGAAAAAGGCGGCGGTCCGGACATGGGTCCGGGCCGCCGCTTAATCGCGCGATAATGCTTATCGCGGGGTACGTTTCCTCGCGATTGGGGCCGCGTTACTGGATTTTCTCCGGTTCCGGGTAATCCACGCCTTTGGTGTCGACGGTCGCTTTCTTGATCGCCATCGGTTTCTCCGGCCTCGTCCCTTGGGGATCGTTCGGGTCGATTTTCTGGTTCACGATCTCGTCGACGGTATCCATGCCCTCGATCACGTTGCCGAAAGCCGCGTATTGCCCATCCAGGGACGGATAGTCGGCGACCATGATGAAGAACTGGGAACCCGCGGAATCCATCGGCTCGCTCTTCCGGGCCATGGACAGGATGCCGCGCTTGTGCTTCAGGTCGTTCTGGAAGCCGTTGGCGGTGAATTCGCCCTTGATGGCGTATCCGGGCCCGCCCATGCCGGTGCCTTCCGGGTCGCCGCCCTGGATCATGAAGCCCGGCATGACGCGGTGGAAGATCATGCCGTCGTAGAAGCCCTTTTTGACCAAGGAAATGAAGTTGTTCACCGTGTTCGGCGCGATGTCCGGGAACAGCTCCAGCTTGATCGTGCGGCCATTGTCCATCTCGATCGTGACGACCGGGTTCTTGTCCGAGTGCGGCGCAGCGCCGGGATCATCGGAAGCGGAAGGCGAAGGCGCGGCATCCGACGCCGCCGGAGAATTCGATGGGGAAGCGGCGTTCGAGCCGCCTCCGGCTTCGTTGCGCTTGCCGCAGCCCGCCGCGATCAGCAGCGTGACGGCCAGCATCAGGAACAGGGTAAGTCGCAGCTTGCTTTTCATCATGGAAAACGTGGCTCCTTGTACATAGGGTAGGATGCGATATGCTTAAAATCGGCGGTATCCCCTCGGCTCATGGGCTGATAATAACTTTCTTGCGCAACGCCGCCGTGGGGCCTCGAATCGAGAGCAGCTAGTCGAGCGCCCGTCTAGCAGTACAAGTCCATTACCGAAGAGCGGAGGGATCGATCGCCGGCACGAGGCCTTCGCGGGCCGCACGCCCGAGCAGCGCGTCGATGGCGGCGTAGCCTTCCTCGCCCAGGTCCGAGGTGAATTTGTTCACGTACAGCTCGATATGGGCTTGGGCCACCGCGGGGTCCATCTCCTGGGCATGTCCGAGCACGTATTCGCGCGACGCGTCCGGATGGGCCCAGGCGTAGTCGACCGATTGCCGGATCCAGCCGGCGATCCGGTCCGCGTCCAGATTCCGGCGGGCGATGATGGCGCCCAGCGGAATCGGCAGCCCGGTGTCGGCTTCCCACCAGACGCCCATGTCGGCCAGCAGCGACAGGCCGTAAGTCGGATACGTGAAGCGGGCCTCGTGGATGACGAGCCCGGCGTCGATCCGGCCGTCACGCACCGCCGGCATGATCTCGTGGAACGGCATGACGACGATTTCGCCCAAGCCGCCGGGCACCTGCTGAGCGGCCCAGAGCCGGAACAGCAGGTAGGCCGTCGAGCGCTCGCTGGGCACCGCCACCCGTTTGCCGGAAAGATCGGCGGGACTGGAGATGCCCGATTTTTCTCCGGCCGTCAGCACCAGCGGTCCGTTGCCTCTGCCCAGCGCACCTCCGCAAGGGAGCAGCCGGTATTCCGAGAGCACCCAGGGCAGCGCGGCGTACGAGATCTTGAGCACCTCCGGCCCGCCGGGCGACGCGGCCAAATGATTCGTAATATCGATATCCGCATACAGAACGTCCAGCTCCGGCGCGCCGGGCACGAGCCCATGCACCCAGGCGTGGAACACGAACGTGTCGTTGGGACAGGGAGAAAACGCGATTTTCATCATGCGAACAACACCTCCGGTAAGTATCGAAAAGCGGACTCGAGCGCGTCCAGCGCCTCTTTGATCCGCCAGGCCGAGCGGTCGCGGGGCCCGACCGCGTTGGAAATCGCGCGGATCTCCATGACCGGCAGTCCCCATACCTGCGCCGCCGCGGCGACGCCTCCGCCTTCCATGCCTTCGGCCGCGGCTCCCGGCACCCGGCGGGCCCGGTCCGCCGCCGTCGCGGCCGTGCCCGTCGCGGTCGAGACCGTCAGAATCGGCCCGACGCCCGCCTGAAGCCCCGCCGAGACCCACGCGCGGTGCAGCCGCTCCGTCCGCTCCCGGTCGCACGGGAAACGGGCGGAGCCGAAGCCCAGCTCGTCCACCGACAAGAATCCGTCCGGCGTCTCCGCGCCAAGGTCGGCGAGCACGATTTCGCTCGCGGCGACAAGGCTGCCGACCGGCGCCGTCCCGGCGAACCCGCCGGCGATGCCCGCGCTGATCACCAGGCCGTACGCCGAAGAGTCAGCCGTCCGAGCGCCGTCCGCCGCCGCGCCGCGAAATCCCGTTCCGCCGGCCAAAGCCGCCGACGTCCGAGCCGCGGCCGCCGCCGGCCCGACGCCCGCCAGGGCGGTCTCGAAGCGGGAATCGCCGCGCAAACCCCGCAGCACCGCCTCCCGTTCCGCCTCCACGGCCGTCATGACCAGCACCTTTTTATCCATTTCCGCAGCGCTCCTTTAATCCTCCGCAACCTCCGCCCGGCGAGTCCGGGCATCCACAATAACCAAAGTAACGCGAAGAAGCGGCGGTGTCAAAGGGACCCATCCGCGTGACATCGAAAGCATGAAGCAGTAATCTTATAGCTGTACAGATTTCGCACGGGGAGGGACGGCCCATGGACGATCGGGCGATCGCCCGGCTGCGGCTGCGCAGCCAGCGGATCGCGGGCGGCAAATTCGCCGCGCCGGAAGAAGCGGCGAAAGGACTCGGAGCGTTGCAAGCCCAGGATTACGGGCAGGCGCTGTGGGCGATCGGACTGCGTACGTCCGGAGCGGCGGCCGCGGATGTCGAGCAAGCGATCGAGGAACGGAAAATCGTGCTGACCTGGCCGCTGAGAGGGACGCTGCACGCGGTGCCGGCCGAGGACGCCAAGTGGATGCTCCGGCATTTCGCGCCCCGCGTGATCGGGCAGTTCAAGCGCCGGCGGGAACAATTGGAGCTGGACGACGCCGTCTTGAGCCGCTGCCGCGAGCTGATCCGGCGAGCGCTGGAAGGCGGCCGCCGGATCACCCGGCCCGACCTCATGGAGCTGCTCGAGAGCGGGGGCATCGCCACCGGCAATCAACGCGGGTATCACATCGTGTTCTATCTCGCTTTGAACGAGTTTATCTGCCTCGGTCCATTGGAGGGCAAACAGCAAACGTTCGTGCTGCTGGACGAATGGGTGCCCCGGCCTCGGGAGTTGTCTGCCGAGGAGGCGCTCCATGAACTAACCGTGCGGTACGTTCGCGGACACGGTCCCGCAACGGCGCACGATTTCGCCTGGTGGGCGGGGCTTACGGTGACGGACGCCAGAAAAGCGCTGGAAAGCGCTTCCGGCGAACTGAGAGCGGTTCAGTCGGGCGGCACTGCCTACTGGATGTCCCGGGACGTATCGGATGAAGCGGGTGAGAAGCCGGCTGGCACGTTTTTGCTGGCGGGCTTCGACCAGTTTCTGCTCGGATACACGGACCGCGCCGCCGTGCTGCATCCCGATTACGCACCCCGCATCGTACCCGGAGGCAACGGGATTTTCCAGCCAACCGTCGTCTCGGACGGGCGGGTCGTCGGCACTTGGAAGCGGACGATCAAGAAAAAAGGAATCGACGTGGACGTTGCGTTTTTCGAACCGGTCCCGGGCGCGGAAGAGCAAGCCATGTCGGAGATCCGGCGCTATTGCGCGTTTATGGGGCTTCCTCCCGGAAACTTGCGGGTTTTTTACGATTAAGCGAAACAAGCCATACATTCCTTGCCATTCGTTCGCGCGCTTGGCGGGTATAAGGGGGCTAAGGCGTGGGATTGCTGCGTCCATACATTCGAAAATACGGCAAGCCGTTCGCGGTCGCCATTTGCTTCCTGATGTGCGAGGCGCTTGCCGACCTGCTGCTGCCGACGATCATGTCCCGGATCATCGACGACGGGGTCGCGAACCGGGATCTGGACATGGTCTACCGGCTGGGCGGGCTGATGCTGCTCGTGACCGCCGGGGGAGCGCTGGCGGCGACGATGCGCAACCTGATCGCCAGCCGCGTGTCGCAGCGGTTCGGGGCGGATCTGCGGCGCGACCTGTTCCGCAAAATCCAATCGTTTTCGTTTCCGAGCCTCGACAAGTTCGAGCGTCCTTCGCTCATGACCCGGCTCACGAACGACGTAACGCAAATCCAGAACTTCGTGAACGGGCTCATGCGCATTTTCGTCAAAGCGCCTTTGTTATGCCTCGGCGGCTTGATCATGGCGGTCAACCTGAATCCCCGCTTGTCCGTCGTGCTGCTGGTCGTCGTTCCGATCGTCGCGCTGCTCATCGTGCTGAACATGAGGGTCGGCTTCCCGCTGTTCGCGCGGGTGCAGAAATCGCTGGACCGCATCAACGGCACGACCAGGGAATACCTCTCCGGGGTGCGGGTCGTGAAGGCGTTCAACCGGTACGGGCAGGAAACGGAGAAGTTCGACTCCGCCAACCAGGAATACCGGAAACGCTCGCTCGCGGCCGCGCGGGTGATGTCCGTGTTCAGTCCCAGCGTCATGCTGACCGTCAATTTCGGCATCGCGGCGATCATCTGGCTGGGCGGACGGCGCGTGGACGCCGGACATATGCAGGTCGGCCACATCATCGCGTTCATTCAATACATGACGCAGATCTTGTTTTCCCTGCTCATGATCTCCTGGGTGTTCAACATGTTCGTCCGGGCCAAAGCGTCGGCGGAACGGATCGGCGAAGTGTTCGCGGAAAACGGGGCCATGGAACGGGCGCCTGCGTCGGCGGAGGAAACGGAAGGCCGAGCCGGGCGCGCCGGGGAAACGGCCAAAATCGAGTTCGACCGGGTAAGCTTCGCCTATCCGGGCGGTTCCGGCGAGCCGGCGCTGCGCGAGGTGTCGTTCGTCTGCCGGGCAGGGGAAACCGTGGGCATCATCGGCTCCACCGGTTCGGGGAAGAGCACCTTGATCAGCCTGATTCCCCGCTTCTACGACTCGGCGTCCGGCACGATCCGCGTGGACGGCGTCGACGTGAGAGCGATGGATCCGCGCCGGCTGCGCGAATCCATCGCGGTCGTGCCGCAGCAATCGATCCTGTTCACGGGAACGATCGAACAAAATATCCGTTGGGGCAAAGAAGACGCCTCCGTGGCGGAGATCGAACAAGCCGCCCGGATCGCCCAGGCGGAAGAGTTCATTCTCGGCTTGCCGGACCGGTACGAGGCGAGGCTCGGTCAGCGCGGCGTCAACTTGTCGGGCGGCCAGAAGCAGCGGCTGTCCATCGCGCGGGCGCTCATTCGGCGTCCCGACATCCTGATCCTCGACGACAGCACGAGCGCCGTCGACACGGCGACGGAAAGCCGCATCAAGGAAGGGCTGCGGAAGTACGCCGAAGGCATTACCTGCCTGATCATCGCCCAGCGGATCACCTCCGTCATCGACGCGGACCGCATCGTCGTGATGGACGACGGGCGGGTGGCCGGCATCGGCACGCACGAGGAGCTGCTGCGCGGCTGCCGGAGCTATCAGGAAATTTACCGGTCGCAGATCGGCAAGGAGGCGAGAGCGGATGTCCCGGCAAGCTCCTAAACCGAACGCCGCGCCGTCGGAACTGCCGCCCCCGAGGGCGGGAGGTTTCGGTCCGGGCGCCGGCCATCCCGGGCGGCGGGGGGCGGTCGTCAAGCCGAAGAACTGGAAGGACACGCTTCGGCGGCTTTGGTCTCTTTTCGGCAAGGAGAAGGCCCTGCTGGCGTTCATCTTCTTCATGGTCATCGTCGATTCGGTCATCACGTTAGCCGGTCCGTACCTCATCGGCCGGTCGATCGATTCGATGGCGGGGGGCGCCGGGCAGGTCGATTTCGCCCTGCTGGGCATCGCGCTGGCGACGCTCATCGCGGCTTACGCGACCGACGGCGCGCTCACTTTCGCGCAGGGCTGGCTGATGGCCGGAGTCTCGCAGCGCATCGTCATGAACCTGAGGCGCGCCCTGTTCGCCAAAGTCCAGAAGCTGCCGCTGCGCTTCTTCGACAGCCGTTCGCAGGGCGATTTGATGAGCCGCCTCACGAACGATATCGACAACGTCAATACCACCGTCGCGCAGGCTGTCGTCCAGATCATGACCGGCTCGATATCGATCCTCGGTTCGCTGGCCATGATGCTTTACTTGAGTCCGCTGCTGACGCTGGCCGCTCTGATTACCGTGCCGGCGGTCTTTCTGCTCACCCGGACGATCGCGCGGAAGACGGGTCCGCTGTTCAAGGAACAGCAGGCGCGGCTCGGCGCCCTGAACGCGCACGTGGAAGAAACGATTTCCGGCATCCATATCGTCAAGGCGTTCAACCGCGAAGAAAAGGTCATCCAGGAGTTCGAGACGATCAACGAGGAGCTCTGTCAGGTCGGCACCCAGGCGCAGATCCGCTCGGGCTTCCTGATGCCGATCATGAACGTGATCGGCAACGTAGGCTTCGCCGCGATCGCGATCACCGGGGCATGGCTTTCCGTGCATGGCTACATCACCGTGGGCGTCATCGCGAGCTTCCTGAGCTACTCCAGGCAATTCGTCCGGCCGCTGAACGACTTGGCCAACACGTTCAACCTGCTGCAGTCCGGCGTCGCGGGCGCGGAGCGGGTGTTCGAGGTGCTCGACGAGGAGGAGGAACCGGCCGACGAACCGAAAGCCGCCGTGCTGACAAATCCGGCCGGCCACGTAGAGTTCGACCGGGTGTCGTTCGGCTACCTGGCGGACGTGCCGATTCTGCGCGACATCAGCTTCGAATCCCCGGCGGGGACCAGCACGGCGCTGGTCGGTCCGACCGGCGCGGGCAAGACGACGATCGTGAACCTGCTCACGAGGTTCTACGACGTTACGGGCGGTTCCATCCGGATCGACGGCCGGGATCTCCGCGATTACACGCTGGACAGCCTGCGCCGCAGCTTCGGCATCGTGCTGCAGGACACGTATCTGTTCTCCGGCACGATCGCGGAAAATATCCGGTACGGCAAACCCGAGGCCTCCGACGAGGAGGTCCGGACCGCCGCCGTCATGGCGAACGCGGATCCTTTTATCCGGAGGCTTCCGCAGGGTTACGGTACTCTGCTGTCGGAGAACGGAGGCAATCTCAGCCAAGGGCAGCGCCAGCTCCTCGCCATCGCGCGGGTATTCCTGGCGAAGCCGTCCATCCTGATCCTGGACGAAGCGACGAGCAGCATCGATACCCGTACGGAGCTCCAGATCCAGGACGCGCTGCTGCAGGTCATGAAGGGCCGGACGTCCTTCATCATCGCCCACCGGCTCAACACGATCCGGGAAGCCGACCGCATCATGGTCATCGACCACGGGCAGATCGTCGAGCAGGGCGGCCACGAGGAGTTGATGGCCCGGCAAGGCGTGTATTACCGGATGTTCATGAATCAGTTCGGGCAACTGGAAGCGGCCGCGGGTCATTGATCCGCGGCTTCGGCAAGCTCCCGGCCTGCCCCCGCCCGGTTCTCCGGAGGCTGGCTGCGGAAAAACCAGACGACGGCAAAAGCCAGAACGACGAAGGCGAGGATGTAAAAGAAGATCCCGGAAACGCTTTCCGCGATGACCGTCCGGATCGCATTTCGAACCGTGTCCGATGCGGAGCCGACATGTCGGAATTGGAGCAGCGCATTTAAGTTTTGGATTTCCAATCCTTGATTTCGCAGTTCCTCCGTCCCCTTAAGAGCGGAACGGTTAAACACGGAAGCGAAGAACGAAATTCCGATGCTCTGCGCCATATAGTTCAAAAAAGTCAGCGTCGCCATCGCCGAGCCGAGCTGACTCGGTTTCGCTTCGGACTGAATGGCCACCATGACGGCGGTCGTGGTGAGTCCCATTCCCGAACCGACCAGCACCATGGCCGCAACGATCCACTCCGTAACGGGGACGCTCCCGAGCGCCGCCAGCATAACGACCCCGGCCGTGATCAGGACCATGCCGGACAGGCAAACGAATCTGCTCCCTTTCTTGCCGAGCCAGACGCCGCACAAGTAAGCGCCGACCGACCACATGACGGACATCGGAGCCAGCGTCAGACCGGCATCGGTCGCGTTGCTGCCCGCGCCCCCTTGCATCCACATCGGAATGTACACGTTCATCCCGATATACAGCGTGCTGAGCAAAAATGTCGCCAAAAAGCCCAGCGACAAAGCCCGGTTGGAAAACAGGCCGAGAGGAACGAGCGCGCTTTCCGCTTTTTTGCGTTCCACGAAAAGAAATACCGCATATAAAGCGAAGGAGCAGGCCAATAAAGTTGTATTTACGCTCGTAAAATAAAGAAGCAGGCAGGTGCTGGCCGCCGTGAACAGCAGCGCTCCCGGCACGTCGATGGAGATTTTGCCGCGCTCCAGCCGTTCCAGGTAAGAGAAGTGGAACATCAAAAGGCAGACGAGTCCGATCGGGACGTTGAGGAAGAAAATCCACTGCCACGTCAGATGATCGACGAACAGGCCGCCGACATAAGGGCCGGCCAAGCCGGAGACCGCGCCGACGGCGCTGAACCCCGCTTGGATTTTCGCTCGCTCCTCCTGGGAGAAAAGCGTGCCCGTGACGGTCATGACGGACGGGAAAAGCGCCCCCGCTCCAAGCCCCTGTACGGCCCGGAACAGGATGAGCTGCAGCATCGTTTGGGAGAAGCCGGAGCATGCGGACGCAAGTACGAAGACGATCAGGCCGAACAGATAAATCTTTTTCCTGCCGTACAAATCCAGCAGCTTGCCGAAGATGGGGGTGCTCACCACGGTCGTTAAGAGATAAGCGGAGAAGATCCAGCTCATGGACTGCAGTCCGCCCAGATCCTTCACGATATGGGGCATTGCCGTGCTCACGATCGTGACCTCGATCGAAATCAGAAACAAAGTGGTCATCAGGGCGACGATAATCGGTGTTTTCCTGCCGGATATGGGGGACAAGGCCAGACCCTCCCGAAGCTTCAGTTATGTCTTTCTATCCGTCATCATACAGGCAAGACCCGTCAGATCCTGTCATATTCGCGAGGAGATTCCGATCCGGTTGATTCGCACGGTTCCCCCGCCTCGTTTTTGGGCAGAGTAAGACGGTGCCAAAAGAGGCATCGCACCTACCGCCAAGCAAAGGGGACCGACCGCATGCCTGAAAGCAAACGTTCCGGCGCCGGGCGGCTGGATGGGCAGACTCGCCTTCTGCTCCTGGTGAACGGATTGTTCATTACCGCAAGTATGTTGTCCGGGATGTTCCTCGGGATTTACATATGGAAATCGACGCATAATTTCGTCGTGCTCGGCTGGTTTACGCTGATGAACCACGTGTTCATGGCGCTGACGTTCTGGATTGCGGGTTTTTGGGCGAAAAAAGGGCGCAGCGGCACCTGCATCCGGGTCGGCATCGGCGTATCGGCGGTCTTTTACGGCATCGTGCTGCTGCTGGGGAAGCAAGCCGTCCATTACGTCTGGCTGCTCGGCATGGTGCAGGGGTTATCCGTGGGCTTGTTCTGGCTGGGCTTCAACGTCATCTACTTCGAGGTGACGAACGCCGCCAACCGCGACCGATTTAACGGCCTGGCGGGCGTGACGGGGGCGTTGGTCGGCATGGCCGCGCCCTGGTCCTCGGGGTTCCTGATCTCGCACACCTCGGGGGAAATGGGGTACCGGATCATGTTCATGACTTCGGTCGGCATTTTCCTCGCGGGGGCGCTGGTCAGTCTTCTCCTGCATAACCGTGACCCGGAAGGCCGTTACGAATGGGGGTTGCCCGTGCGGATCTGGCGCGTGCCGGACTGTCCCTGGCACCCGGTGATCGGGGCTTTGATCGCCCAGGGATTCCGGGAGACCGTGTTCGGGGTCATGGTCAGCCTGTTGGTCTACATCCAGACCGGCAGCGAAATGAAGCTGGGCAACTATTCGCTCATCACGCAGATCGTGGCGTTCGCCGCATTCTACGCCGTCGGGCGGTGGCTGAAGCCGGGCTGGCGCAAGATCGGCATGCTGCTGGGCGTAATCGCGATGACGCTGGTCATTTTGCCGTTTTTCGCGGGGGTCAACTATGTCACGCTGCTGATCTTCGGCGTGGGAACGGCGCTGTTTATCCCTTTGTTTACGATTCCGATGACTTCCTCCGTGTTCGATCTGATCGGCACGAACGAAGAAAGCGTGCGGCAGCGCGCGGAGTACGTGGTGCTGAGGGAGCTGTCGCTCAACGCGGGGCGCATCGCCGGCATGGCCGTGTTTATCGCGGTGCTCAGCGTGAGCAAGGAGCCGGCGGTCGTCAACTGGATGCTGCTCATCGTCGGCAGTTCGCCGCTGGTCAGTTGGCTGTACATGCGGAGCCGGCTGCATCCGCGCAAGAAGACGGCCGGCGCCGGCGCGGCGTGAAAAGGTTAAGTCGGTCATACCGACTTAACTCTGCCCGGCACGGGCCGGACGAACCCGTTAAGTCGGTCACGCCGACTTAACCCTGCCCGCCGCCAGCCGAACGAACCCGTTAAGTCGGTCACACCGACCTAAGGCTACCCGCCGCCCGCTGTACGAACCCGATAAGTCGGTCATACCGACTTAACCTCCGTCCAGCCTATTTCATCGTACCCTTGCGTTTGTTCGGAAGCTTGCCGCCTACGTTGCCTCTCGCGTGATTGTAGTTGCGTTCGGCTTTCTCCTGGTTTTCCTTCAGCTTTTGCACGAACTCCTCGGTGCTGTCCACGATTCGGTTCCCTCCTTTTCCGCGTTCTCCGACTACTATGCCCATCGGCATCCGATCCCAACAGCTCCCTTCCGGTGCGGAGGTGCATGAACTTCCAGCAGTTGGCGCCTGTTTCTTCCTTGAACTTCCCGCGGTTGGCGCCTGTTTCTTCCGGAACCCCGTGTTATACTGGCAGTGTGAGATTGGGGTGATGGATCATGCCGGACGAAGGAAAGACGGCATTGAAAATATGCTCGGTTTGCGGAGAGAGCAAACCGCTTGGGGAATATCCCCGGCGGTCGGGGCGCAGGGCCGGCCGGGACTCCAGGCGGGGGACGTGCAAAAGCTGCGTCAAACGAAGGGGCGCCTCCGCATCCGCGGCGGATCGCATTCTCGATCCAGCCGCGGTTCCCGCGATGCGGCGCGGACCCCGCCAAGCAGCAACATTGGCCAAGATCCCTTCGCCTCAGGGCGCTGTGACCGAAGCCGGTCGACGGAACTTCCGAGAAGGTACGGCCGAATCGGAGCCCGTGCCAAACGCTGCCGGAACCAAACCGCAGCGCGGCGGTCCCCGCAAAGCGAAGCAAGCCCTGCACCCGCACCCGAAACAAACGCCGGATGTCCGCCGCCGACGGGTGCCGGAGTCGGCCGGCCATGCCGTTCCCGACCCGACGGACGTGACCGCGCTGATCCCTACGAGGCAAGGCTTCATCCGCATGCGGGGGCGAACCGACAAGGGGCGGCGCTGGTTCCAGGAAATCGACCTGGAGCTCGCCCAGACGCTCGTACGGGAGCGGGCGGCGGTCGTCGTCAACCGCCATACGATCCGCCGGCTGTTCACCAACAAGGATTTTCGGCGGTACATCTTGACCCGGGACAAGCACGTTTGCCACTTTTGCGGGCAATACGGGGACACGATCGACCATCTGCTGCCGCGGGCCAAGGGCGGCCACACGACGCCCGACAACTGCGTGTGCGCCTGCCAGGCCTGCAACCAATCGAAAGCCGACCGCGATCTCGAGGAATTCGTGGGAACGGGAGCCGCGGGCGGACGACGCTAAACCGGCAGGATCAGGGGATCGGACATGCCGGGAGCATGTTAGGGCCAAAGGTGTGGGATTTCCTCGAATCGGGCATATTGACATCACCGACTTTTTTCCGGATAAGAGGGAATCTTCCATATGCAATTGGTCATTATGAGCGCCGTCGCTTTCCTGACTACATTCGCGTATTTCGCAACCGAACGGCGGCTTCATCACTTCGAGATTCTCGCGGCTTGGCTGACCGCGATCATCATCAATTCTCCCGCCTACTCCTTCTTTGCCGTTAACCATCATTGGGTTTCGGTCCCCCGGATCGGCGAAATTGCCGCGGCCCGTTTGATTTATACGCAATGGCTGTTTCCGCTGTACGTTACGTGGACGGTGGGCCGAATGACGGCTTTGCGCCGCCCGCTGGCGAAGCTGGCTTTTTTCCTGGCGGCCGACGCGGCCATGATCGGACTCGGCTGGGGTTTGCATCTATCGGGCATCGTCCAGTTCAAGCCCGCCGCCTGGCCGTATTACGCGATACTGAAAACGATCGTGCTGTTGTCGTCCGCGGGGGCGGCGCTGGGAATCCGTTATCTCATGCGGAAGGACGGGATCCCGGATGCTGCGTTCCATAGGCCCGAATGATTGGTTTAACGTCATCGTGCTCGTCATCGAGTACGTCCTATTCTTCTTTCTGCCTCCGAGAATTCCGAAAAGCGTGGCCGCGCTGGTCATGCTGATCGGACTTGCCCTCCCGCTGGTCTGGGACCATTCCCTCGGCACGCCGCCGATCGACTTGTACGATACGAATGTTTACCCTGAGCTGACGTTTGCGGACGTGCTTACTTGGGCCATGTATCCGCCCCTCGCTTATTTCTTCGCGTACCTCTACGACAAGCTGCGGATTCGGGGACTCGCCATCCCGGCCTACCTTCTGGTTTGGGCGGTTGCCGGCACCGCATTCGAAGCGGCTGCCGCTTCCTTCGGCGTTTTCGACTACAAAGGGTGGTCGCTCCGGTATTCTTTTCTGGTTTATCTTGCGGTCCTGTCCGTAACGGCTTACCTGTTCGTTCGGCTGATGGCGTCGTTTCATCGGGCCCGTAAGGCGAGTTTCCGACCTTGATCGTATACCGCCGGGGGGATCCCCGAATGCACGGGGCTCCTCTCATCTTTATGAAAATCCGTTCAGATGTTTGGCAGGATTTACTCTCCATGTAAGCGAATTCCTTCGGATAGAGGAATGACATCCGGGACCGTCACCTGCAGACCAAGGAGGGAATTCCGTTGGCCAAACGCATGGTACTGCTCGTCGGCACGAACAAAGGGGTATTCCTGTATACCTCGGACGCCGAGCGCAAGGAATGGAGCTTGAAAGGCCCGTATTTGCCGGGATGGGAAGCGTACAGCGTGCTCGGGGACAGCCGGCACGGGAACCGGATTTTCGCCGGTACGTCGCACGCCGCCTACGGGGCGACGATCCGGGTGTCCGAAGACTTCGGCGAAACCTGGACGCAGATCGAGCAAGGACCGTCCTATTCGCCGGAATCGGGCTTCCGCTTGAACCGGATCTGGCAGTTGGCGCAGGGTCACCCTTCCGAACCGGACACGCTGTTCGCGGGCGCGGAGGAGGCCGGGCTGTTCGTCACCCGCGACCGAGGGGCGACGTGGCGCGAGTTGGACGGCTTGACGAAGCACCCGACGCGGCCGGGCTGGTATCCGGGCGCCGGCGGCATGTGCCTGCACACGATCCTGATCGACCTGCGGAATCCGAAGCGCATGTGGGTGGCGATGTCCGCGGTCGGCGTATTCCGCACCGAGGACGGCGGCGAGACGTGGACGCCCCGCAACCAGGGCCTGGCCCGCGTACCGACCGGTCAGCCGCAGGAGGAAGTCGGCTACTGCGTGCACAAAATGGTGCTGGACCCGTTCGATCCCGATACGCTGTACATGCAGGAGCACGGAGGCGTGTTCAAGTCGACGGACGGCGGAGACTCCTGGTTCACGATCGAGGACGGGGTGACGCTGCGGGAAAACGACGCGCCGTTCGGTTTTCCGATCTCCGTCGCTCCGAACGGAGACCTGTTCCTCGTTCCGCTGGAAAGCAGCGAGCAGCGGGCGGTGGCGGAAGGCAAGCTGCTCGTTTACGGCATGCATCGGGGAGAGAGCCGCTGGTCGCCGATCGGGGACGTCATGCCGGACGAGCCGCGTCACGTCAGCGTGCTGAGGGACGCCATGACCGTGGACGCGTTCGATCCGTACGGCCTGTATTTCGGGACTACGTCCGGGGAGGTCTACGCTTCGCTCGACCGCGGCCGGAACTGGAACCGCCTCCCGGGGCAGCTGTCCCGCATTTTGTGCGTGAAGCCTTGGCTGGTGGAGGATTGAAGGAGGACGGAGGCGCGATGCGGTTGGAAGTCAGCGTGCCGCTGCTGCTGCGCGATTGCACCGGCGGCCGGTCCCGCTTCTCCCTCGAGGCGGATACGCTGGAAGAGGCGCTTCGCCGGCTGATCGAGACGTATCCCCTGCTCAAGGTGCACGTGTACGATGAGCGGGGCCAGGTGCGCGAGCACGTGCTGCTCTATTATAATGACGATAACGTCGCCTGGCTGGACGATCTCGGGATTCCGCTCCGGCCGGGGGACAAGCTGCGGGTCTTGCAGGCCGTTTCCGGCGGATGACGCCGGCGGCCGAACCTTATCGAAGACGGCAGCGGGAAAGGATTTTCCAGACATGACCACCGGCTCGAACGCGCGGTATTCGAGACAAATGCTGTTCAAGCCCATCGGTCCGGAAGGACAGCGCAAAATCTCCTCCTCCCGGGTGCTCGTCGTCGGGATGGGGGCGCTCGGCACGGTGCTGGCCAGCCATATGGTCCGCGCCGGCGTCGGCATGGTGCGGATGGTAGATCGCGATTACGTCGAACTCAGCAACCTGCAGCGCCAAATGCTGTACGACGAGGACGACGCGGCCGCGGCGCTGCCCAAGGCGATGGCCGCGGAGCGCAAGCTGGCGCGGGTCAACTCGGACGTCAAGCTGGAGGCGGTCGTGAGCGACGTGACGGCGCTGAACGCGGAGCAACTGCTGGACGGCATCGATCTCGTGCTGGACGGCACGGACAATTTCCGTACGAGGCTGCTGCTGAACGATGCCTGCTTCAAGCGCGGCATCCCCTTCGTGTACGGGGGGGCCGTCAGCGCGCAAGGCATGACCGCGATGCTGATTCCCGGGGAAACCTGCTGCCTGCGCTGCCTGATCGGATCCGGCGACGGCAGCGGCGGGCAAACCTGCGATACGGTCGGCGTTATCGCGCCCATCGTGGACATCGTGGCTTCTTATCAAGCGGTCGAGGCGCTGAAGTATCTGGTCGGAGACGCCGAAGCGAGGCGCGGCGGGCTGCTGTCGCTGGAGGTCTGGTTTTACCAGTCGATGAACCTGAAGCTCCCGGGTCCCAAGAAAGATTGTCCGACCTGCGGCCGGCGGGAATACCCTTCGCTCGCGGCTTCCGAAGACGAGGCATCGACCCTCTGCGGGCGGGACACGGTACAGATCCGGGGAGGGCGCCCGCTCGATCTGGAGGCGTGGGAGCGGCGGCTGGCTCCCGTCTGCGCCGTAAGCCGCAATCCGTTCCTGCTGCGGGCCGAGCTGCCGGAAGGCGAAAGGCTGGTGCTGTTCCCGGACGGCCGGGTGCTCGTGCAGGGCACGGAGGAATCGGCGCGGGCAAGAACGCTGTACGATCGCTACATCGGCTCCTGAGATCAGGGCCGCGGCAGCGAATGGAAGGAAGGGCGACTCATGGGTCGCCCTTCCCTTCGTAAGCGCGGATTACACGAACGGAAGATCGGGAAGCTCCGCCTCGGGAAAATCTTCGGACAACGCGTCCAGCGGCACGGTCTGCTCCTCCTCCGGGTTTTCCCGGGGGAAGATGCGGGCCGTTCCCGCCTCGGCGTCCACGTGCTGGATGTAGACCGGGATCCCGTAGTACGAGACGTCCACCAATTCGGGAGAGCTTGCGATTTCTTCGGCTCTTTGCGCGTTCATGGTCGCGGATCACCTCAGGTAACAGTATTCGCCCGGCTTGGCCCGCGTATCCGGCCGTTGCGCGGTCACGGATCGGCGACAAACCGGAAACGGTCCAGCCGGAACGATCCCGACGCGTAGCGCACGTCCGCCTCGACCGTGCCGAAATACTGCGGCTCCGCGACTCCGCCGATAACCAAGCCGATCGCGGCGCTTATCGCCAACTTGCCGTTATCCGCCTCGAACCCCACGATGCTGCCGAACCCCGCCCGATTTTGGATTTTGTCCGCGCCGAACTCCCGATCGAAGGGCTTCAGGCTGACGTCATGGGTCTCGCCTCCGACGGCGATCCGACCGATCCATTCCCCGTTCTTTTCCGCCTTGCGGAATCCGATCACTTTCCCCAGTTGAGCCAAGTAATCTTCCGTTCGAAAAACATGGTCTTCAAACGGAGCGTCACCGACTTCGGCCGCGCCTTCCCACTCCACCACGTGCAGCTCATACACGGACACCCCCGTTCCCGAACCTACATTCAGGATCGCCGCCAGCTCCTCCGCACCATTTTGGTCGTAATCCGCTACGCTCAGAACCGGCATGATTTGCCTGGGGGTCGTGTAATTCCAATCCATCTGCTGCCGCCGCTCGCCGATTTGCAAGATGACGCCATCCTGCGCTCCCGGATATAGATAGACGCCGTGCTCAGGCAGCGCTGCGACAGGCTCGACGTTGGCGGGGGTTTCCGCGGGTACCTGCGGCGAGCCGACCGAAACGGAAGCATCGGCATCCGACGAACCCCGTGCCTGCCGCAAACCTCCGGAGCGATATTCGTATCGTTCGATCGGCCGGTCTTGGGAATAGAAAGCCTCGAACTGATGCTTGTCATTCAAGTACACGGACACCGCTCCCAACGCCTCGTTCACGTCCGCGACCGTAAACGCTCCCTCGCTCCATTTATAGAGATAGGTTTGGGCAGGAGTCCCGTGGGTGGAGACGATCTCGGCGGTCCCGTCGCCGTCCAAGTCCGTTTCCGCCGCGTGACCGGTATCGATCCTCAGAAAAGGAGAAAGACCTCCATTGTCGATGGCGTAATAATTTTGAACCGGGGCATTCGCTCCGAACACGCCTTTGATCCGGATTAACGATTTGCCGAAAAGCTCCATCGGTTGGATGGACAGCGTTTCATCGTCGATTGTCGCGGGCAAGTCTCCTACGACGCCCAAATCGTAATGGGCGTTTGCGGATTCGAAAGCCCCGTGCAGGCTGGGATCGTTCTCTTTGGCGTATACGAGGATCGTCCCGGACGGCAGGTTCAGCCGCTTCAGGATCGTTTTCGGCACGATTTCGGAGACCGCTTGGACCTGCTGCCCGACCGCCGCCGCTTGAAAATGCAGCGGAATGGTTTCTTCCGGCGGGGTGGAATCGGATGAGGGCGTTTCTTGGGTGCAGCCGGACAAGATCGCGGCGGCGAACAGGCAAGCGAACCATCGTTTTCTCATGGCGTCCTCCACTGAAGCAACTCGGAAATGGACTTCTTGCAATGTAACGATGCCGGGGCGGGCTAAGTTGCATCATCCCGGCTGCGGGATCGCGGGCGAAACGCGGATTTCGCCTTCTTTTTTGCGGCGGGCTGTTTTAGAATGAGGAATACCGCCATTTCTCGAATAAGGAGATCGCCGAACGAGCATGAAATTCGCCGTACAATACTTGTCTTTTTTCGTGATTCAATCCGAAGAGGCGGAGGCCGATTCCGCCGCCAAGCGGTACAAGCATTTTCAGACGCTGACGCACGAGGAGTACCTGGACAGCGAGCTGAGGTCGTTCCTCAACGGGGAGTTCGCCCGGATCGGCAAGCGTAAAGCCGAGATCAATCCGATCAGCGACGCCGTGCCGACCAAAATCGGGCGTTTCCTCGTGGAGCCGGGGCACGAGCTTTCGAGCAACCCGAACTACAATTTGTTCCAGCGGATCCGCACCGCGCAGGACAAGGAGCAGTTCCACGCGATGTGCGACGACCTGATCCGGGTCTACTTGGACGCCAGCGCCGTGCGGGGCGGGGCGTTCATCGTTACGCTGGCCAAAATGAACGAGCTGTTCGACGATCCGTTCCTGTTTATCCTCAAATGCGACTTCGAGAACAAAATCGTCCGCGTGTCCGACGAGCGCAGCCTCATTTCCAAGGTGGAGATGGCGATCAACGGCCGCAACATCAAGTCGATCATGTACCCGCACATGCCGGAGCCCGGGATGCTGGAAGAGTGGGAGCTGAAAATCCACCAGGCTTCCCATGCCCGGTATTTCGAGGATTTCCTCAAGTACGTGTCGTACGAGAAGTCCAAGCCCGAAATCGTCAGCGACCAGGTGGCCGAAATGTTCGCGGAGTACATCGAGGCCAAGCGGCCCGAGGTGCTGGCGTCCGCCCCGGAGCCGGAGGCGGCTGCGGCAGCGGCTTTGGCGGAAGAAGGCGCGGCGGAGTGGGAGCCCGCGGAATTGGCGCAGGAGCGCAAGCAGTTCGAGCTCTGGTCCGCTTCGGAGAAGCGGGAGCTGCAGGAGCTTTGGGCGCACGAGCGGGTGCTGGAGGCGGCAGCGCGCCTGACGGCTTTCCAGCCGGAGCTGGAGCTGAAAATGAAGCTGGACGGCGTCGCCATCCGCGGCCATATGGCCGATTACGGCAAGTCCGTCCATCTGGCCAGCTTTAACGGACGGTATGTCGTCCTGATCGAAGGCGACTCGTTCACCTTCGACCGGGGCTTGTCCCCGGTGGAGCTGCTTCAGCCGGATGACATTTCGGTCGTGCTGGAGCGGATGAAGCAGCTGCAGGCTCAGCGGGAAGCCGAAGCGGAAGCGGCGGCTGCCTGGGCGGCGGAGCCGGATTCCGGGGAGCCGGAGGCGTAAGCTTCGGGGCGGCTCATCATATAGGGGTAAATCAGAATCAACCCGACAACGTACAGGAACACGGCGAAATAGGCGGGCAGCAAATGGACGAAGTCGCGGTACCCGATTTCGAAATGCACGCTCAGCGCGGCGACGAAAGCGGGCGTGCCGCCGTATAGGAGCGTCTTCCATAGCCAGCGGGCCCCTTGCCGGATGCCCCAAAGGGCCGTCACGAGCAGCGCGGCGGCATCGGCCAGCAGCGCTCCGCCGAAGCCGGCGCGGTCGTGCGCGATCAGCGGGATGAGCCGCGGGTTGAACGCGTCCAGCTGGGCGGCGGTTACGCCGAGATAAGCGAGGTCCGTCGGGACGAACACCTTCGTGACGCCGACGCCGGCGATCGTCAGCCCTCCGATGGCCAGGGCGGCCCCGAGCACGACGAAGCAAAGCTGACCCCAGACGGCCCGCCGCCAGGTCCGATCGCCGCGCAAGTTGGCCGGTTCGCGGTCCGGTCGGTCCGGGTTGCCGCGCATGGACAACAGGAACATCGGCAGCAGAACGGCCGCCGCCGCGGCGTGCAGCGGGTCGAAGAAGCCGTAGCCCAAATACAGGAAAAAGCTGGGGAATCCGATCCCGCATGACGCGAACACGGCCGTTTTCGCCCAATGGAGGCCTCGGCTCAGCCCATGCTTGCCCAATTGATAATAGAGAATCCCGATTGAAATCATCGTGCCGGCCAATGTAATTCGGTCGTGCGACATGAAATGCAGCAGGTGAGGATTGAAATGCTGCAGGTCCGATCGCGACATGCCCAGGAACTTCTCGTCGTAAGGCAGCAGCACGGAGGAGACGGCGATCAGCCAGGCGATCGCTCCTCCGAGGATCATGCCGATCCCGAGCAGGCACATCCAGCCCCAATTCCTCCAGAATGGAGGCGATTGCGGCTCGGGCGTACGCTTGACCTTCTCGTGAAGGATCGCGTCTTGGATCCGTTTCGGAAGCCCCGGGCCGGCGTAGACGAAGCCGCTGTTCAGGAGGACGTGATCCGCCCCGGCCTCCATGGCGCGAAGCGCGTCGATCGGTTCGTGTATGCCCGCCGCGGCCTGGATGACGAATGGATCGGGCGTCGCGGATCGGACGAGCCGGATTTTGCGGCAGACGGCTTCGAGTGGTTCCGGACCCGCCGCCAGCATGCCGGAGGCTTCGTCGCGGCCGAGGCCGATCGCGATGCCGGTCCAGGCGGGAAAGGCGCTCAGTATCCGGACCAGCTCGAGCGTCCGGTCGTCCGGGTAGTCGGCAGGCAGGTACATCAGCAGCGGCTTTCTTGGGCTGTAAGCGCTGGCCGCATCCGCGATCAGGCGGATCCAATCGCTGCGTTCTTCGGAAGGCCGATTGTCCAGCCAGTTAACCGGAAGCTGGACGGAAAATCCCGCAGCTCCGGCTTCGTTCAGTTCGGCGATGCAACGCTCGATCTGCGCTGCGGCTTTATCGGGGCTAACGTCGACGGCCGGCGCGATGCGGGCGAACACGGGAAGGCCGTGCGCCTGATTACCGATCCGGGAGGCTGCTTCATGCAGATTGACCGTCTCGGGACCGTCCGGGTAAAG
This sequence comes from Cohnella caldifontis, assembly GCF_029360585.1. Taxonomy (GTDB): domain Bacteria; phylum Bacillota; class Bacilli; order Paenibacillales; family Paenibacillaceae; genus Cohnella; species Cohnella caldifontis. The sequence continues at coordinate 288,198 of NZ_JAQZSJ010000003.1, forward strand.
GATCGTTTCCCGCTCGCGGTTCATGGCGAGCCGGGCCGGCATGCGCGAAGGAGAAGGAGTTTCGGGGACGACGGGCCCGATTTCGAGAAAGCCGAAGCCCAGCAGCGCGAGCGCCCGTTCCGCATCGCCGTTCGGATCGACTTCACCCGATAATCCGACCGGGGCGGACAGCGTGACGCCGCCGATACTCGATTCCAGCAGGGGTGAAGGCTCCACATGGCCGAGCGTTCGGATCAGCAGCCGTCCGCCGGGCAGTCGGCTGACCGTTCCCATGGCCCCGAGCGTGAGGGAACGCGCGGCGGCCGGCGACATCCGCTGCAGCAGCGGGCGGAACAGCGTGCGGTACGACCAATCCGGCATGATCAAGGGGCTCCTTTTCCTGGTTTTACCGCCAGTATAGCATAGTGGTACACTTGGAGGAGCGCTGCCGGCGGGTACGAGTGCCGGATCGGCCGCGGTTGGGGATGGGTGAAACCGCATGGCAAGCGTTGCGTATTTGGCTACATATGCAACGGATCGAAAAGACGATGGAGGAATGGACCATGAAACGTTCGACGCTAACTTTGGTTGTGATCGCAGCGGTGGTGCTGATTCTGGTATTCACCGGCATCGGCTCGTATAACCGGCTCGTCTCGGCCGAAACGTCCGTGGACAACAAATTCGCGGACATCGACGTGAACCTGCAGCGAAGGGCGGACTTGATTCCGAACCTGGTCAGCACGGTGAAGGGCTATGCGGCCCACGAGACGGAAGTGCTGACCGCGATCGCCGACGCGCGGTCCCGCCTGGCGGGCGCCGGGACGGCGGACGAGAAGGCGGCGGCAGACGCGGAATTGAACGGCGCGTTGTCCCGGCTGCTGGTCGTGGTCGAGAATTACCCGAATTTGAAGGCCGATGCGCAGTTCACTCGGCTGATGGATGAGCTGTCCGGCACGGAGAACCGCATCGCGGTCGCCCGCAAAGACTATAATGCCGCGGTCACCGATTACAACATGAAAATCCGCAAGTTCCCGGCCGCGATATTCGCCGGCATGTTCGGCTTCGAGAAGAAGTCGCTGTTCCAAGCCGCGGAAGGGGCGGAAAAGGTCCCCGAGGTGAAGTTCTGACATGGCGTTCCGACGGCTGAAGTCCCTTGCGGCGGCCGGCCTGGCGGCTTTGCTGCTGCTCTTGGCCACGGGCGGCATTGCCTGGGCGGCGCAAGCGGACCCCAGGTACGGTGTCTACGTGCAGGATGACGCCGGCATCCTTTCCCCGGAGACCCGGGACCAATTGTACGGCCAAGCCGTCTGGCTGCATGACCAGACGGGCACGGCCCAGGTCGGCGTCGTCACGGTGGAAGACCTGGGCGGGAGCACGCTGGAAGAGTACGCCGTCCAGAGGTTCCGCCAAATGGGGCTCGGGAGCAAAGAGCGCAACGACGGCGTACTGCTGCTGTACGAGAATCAGGAGCACCACGTTCGCATCGAAGTGGGCTACGGGATGGAGGGCCGAATTCCGGACGGCAAGGCCGGGGCCATACTGGACCAGTATTTCGTCCCGAATCGGGACTCCGGACAGCTCGACGCCGCCTTCTTCCAGACGCAAAGCGCGCTGATCATCGAAATGGCCGCCGAATATGGAATCGACGCGTCATCGGTGATCGGCTCCGGGAATTTGCCGCCTCTGCAGTCCGGGCAAAGCGATGAGGAGGGCTTCTGGAGCTCCCTTCCATGGCCCGCGAAGGTCATCGGCGGCGCGGTCATCATTTTGCTGATTTTCCTGGATTTCAAATTCACGGGCGGGGCCGTGACCTACGGAATTCTCAACATGCTGCTCCGGAGCCGGGGTTCGTCCTCCGGCGGAGGCGGTAGAGGCGGCTGGGGAGGCGGCCGCGGGGGCGGCGGTTCCTCCGGCGGCGGCGGAGCCAGCCGGTAGCGGAAGCAATGTGGAGGGACGGGCTATATGCTCGTCCCTTCGTGTCTGCGCGGAGGGTTTAAGTCGGTGAGACCGACTTAACGCCTCTCAGTCACGCGAATGCGGAGAGTTTAAGTCGGTGATACCGGCTTAATGTGTCTCAGTCACGTGAATGCGGAGAGTTTAAGTCGAGGAGACCGACTTAACGTCCCTCAGTCACGCGACTCAGGAGGGTTTAAGTCGGTGAGACCGACTTAACGCCTCTCAGTCACGCGAATGCGGAGAGTTTAAGTCGGTGATACCGGCTTAATGTGTCTCAGTCACGTGAATGCGGAGAGTTTAAGTCGATGAGACCGACTTAACGTCCCTCAGTCACGCGACTCAGGAGGGTTTAAGTCGGTGAGACCGACTTAACGTCCCTCAGTCACGCGACTCCGGAGAGTTTAAGTCGGTGAGACCGACTTAACGCCTCGCGCCCTCGGGATTCCGGGTGGATTTAGCCTTCCAGACGGGCTTAACGTCACGCGTCCTCGGGATTCCGGGTGGATTTAGCCTGCCAGACGGGCTTAACGCCTCGCGTCCTCGGGATCCCGGGTGGATTTAGCCTGCCAGACGGGCTTAACACCTCGCGCCCTCGGGATTCCGGGTGGATTAAGCCTGCCAGACAGGCTTAACGCCTCGCGTCCTCGGGATACCGGATGGATTAAGCCTGCGAGACAGTCTTAACGCTTCCGGCACCTTCCTGACCGACGGGGATATCCCCGTCAATCAGGAAGAGCGTAAAATGTCCCGTATCCCCCGCGATCCCCGAGGCTATAAGCGATTGAGACTGGCTAGAAGAAGAAGTTCGGTTTGCTCCATTCAATGAACGAGCCCGACAACGGGCTTTCCTCGCCAGCCAAATAAGCCCAAGTCCCTCACGGGGACTTGGGCCGATTGTTTTCATAGATGACCAGCCTTTGATAGACGGTCTCCAGCAATGGCGTCTGCACCCCGTGCCGGCGGGCGAGCTCGAGCAGGTACCCCTGGATGTGATGCGCCTCCGTCGGCAGCCCCTGCTTTAGGTCGCGGTGCATCGAAGCGCTGCTGCCGGGCGACATGCCCGCGATCGTCTGCAGCATCTTCCCCGCGGCGCCTTCGCCCAGCCTGCCGCCGGCCCGAGCGATCGCTTCCGACACTTCTGCGAACAGCCGCTCGAACCAGACGATCCCGTTGCCGTCCGGGACATCGCGGATCTCGCCGACCGTCGCGTCGAACAAGGTGGTCAGGCCGGAGAATACGCTAATGAACAGGTATTTCTCCCACAGATCCCGCACGATGTCGGGATGCTCCCGCAAGATCGGGATCCGGGACAGCTCCGTCCGCAAGGCCCCGTAACGCTCGTCCGACATGGCGCCGAAGCGGCCAAAGGAGAAGCTGTGGTAGCTCCCCAAATGCAGCACGCGCCCCGACTCGTCCAACGTCGACTCGATTCTCGCCACGCCGCCCAGCAGAGGCCGTCCGGGGAAAGCCGCGGCGATCTGCTCCATATGCCGGATGCCGTTCAGAAAAGGCAGCAGCGCCGTCTGCTCTCCGACATACGGCCGAAGATCCCGGAGCGCGCCTTCCAGTCCGTATGCTTTCATGGCGATCACGACGAGATCGAAAGGGCCTGCCTCCTCCCCGGCCGTGATCAACCGGGGCCGCCCCGTATAGTCGCCGAGCGGGCTGCGCACGCACAGCCCCGTTTCCTCCAGCCGCTTCCTGCGGTTCTCCCGAACCAGCAGCGTCACGTCCGCACCCGTCTCCAGCATCCTCGCCGCGAGATAGCCTCCGACGGCACCGGCTCCCGCCACCAATATCTTCATCCGATAAGCCTCCTTCTTACCACCAGTCTGCCATCCGGCTTGCCGTGCGTCAATTCCGGATGGTGACCGGCGTGCCGATAGAGACCCTCCCGGCCAGATCCAGGACGTCATGGTTGTACATCCGGATGCAGCCGTGGGACACCCGCTTGCCGATGGAAGAAGGGTCGTTCGTGCCGTGAATGCCGTAATGGGGCTTGGAAAGGCCCATCCAGTAAGCGCCGAAAGGACCGCCGGGGTTCGGCGACTTGGAGACGATATGCAAGCTGCCGGTCGGGGTCGCGGTGGCGATTCGCCCGATTCCTACGGGATAACTCCGAACGAGGCTATCCCCGTCAAACAGATACAGCCTTCGGTCCGACAGATCCACGATGATCCGTTTTTGCGGCATCCGCGCACCTCCTGCTCACACCATATGTCCGCGAACGGACGGGGGTGAATCGGTTGGCGGGAGGATAGAGCGGACCCGTTGCGGACAGTGGGAAACCGACGGAACCTTCAAAGAGCGGGAAAGCGGCTGGTGTGTTTCCGGCATCCTTGCCTGACGTTCCCGAGTCGCCCGGGACTTAGCTCGACAACGCCAACGCGTTCCCGTCCGAGCCGCGGAAGAACGCCATCGAGACGGCGGAATGGCTGAACTTGGCATCCTCAAGCTTACGATCCCGAGGCGACCGGGATTTCGCTCGTCAACGCCTGTACGTTCCCGTCCGGGTCGCGGAAGAACGCCATCCAGACGGCGTAGCCGCCGAACTCGGCAACCTTATGCGGCTTGCCCAGGAATTCGACCCCTTGGTCTTCCAGCTTGCGATGGGCTTCGAACAGATCGTCCACTTGAAAATAAATCGTCGAACTGGGATGATCGAACTGGGCGTTCTCCGGAACGCCGAGCAGCAGGCGGATTCCCCCGCAATCGAGCAACGCCATGTTGCTTTGGGAGAACAGCAGGGGCAGGCCGAGCAAACGCGTGTAGAAGGACGCCGCCCGCTTTACGTCGGTGACCTTGACGGACACTTGCGTGATTTTGCGGACGGCGATAACGGATTCGGACATCGGATATTCCTCCCTGGCATCGATATCCGAACGATTCGACGAGCACATGGAAAATCCTTCAATTGGGACGGTGAAACTGGAAAATGAAACGGAAAATCGCGCTCTCCTGGAGCGGAGGCAAAGACTGCTGCATGGTACTTCATCGACTGGCGGAAGCAGGCGAAGAAGTCGCCTGCCTGATTACGACGCTGCCGGAGGATACCGGGCGCACGTTCGGCCATGGGGAGAAAGAGGAACGGATCCGGGAGCAGGCGGATGCGCTGGGTTTGCCGCTCGAGATCATCTCCTGCAAGGTGGAATCCTACACGGATGACTATTTGTCGGCTCTGAAAAACTTGAAGGAGCGATACGGGCTAGACGCGATCGCGTTCGGAGATCTATTCCTCCAGGAGCACCGGGATTGGGGCACCCGCGTGGCGGCAGACGCCGGTCTTGCGCCCTTGTATCCGCTGTGGATGAAGCCGGAGGATACGCGCGACGCGCTGCTTGCCTTCGTTCAATCGGGCTACCGCGCCGTCGTCATCCGGGTGAAGGACGGCGCTTTGACCCCGGACTGGCTGGGGCGGGAGGTCGACCGAACCTTCTACGAGGATATCCTCCGCGAGAACGTATGCCCGATGGGCGAAGGCGGAGAATACCATACCTACGTGTTCGACGGTCCGCTGTTCCGGCGCCCCGTTCCTTTCGTGAAAGGAGAGGTGCTGCAGCTGCAGACGACCAAACGGCTGGAGCACGCGGGGGCTTGAACGTGACGCCGCCGACCGTTTCTTAACGGCAAGCTTCCGTCGCTCCGGAAGGAGGATTTGGAGGCCCGTTTTCCGGGGCTGCTGGCCTCGGTGCTGAACGCTTTCGAAAAGGAGCATCGACCGGAAATCGAGCAAACGCCGCAAACGCGAACCAGGCTGCCGCGAACGTTCGTCGTTCGGGCAGCCTGGCTCGCGTTCATCCGTATAACGATCGAATGGCGTCCGCCTCGGACTTAACCGCCTCCCGCAGCTCCGAAGGCGCCAGCGCTTCCGCGTAACGCCCGTAGCCGAGCAGGATCCCGCATGCCGACTCCAGCGTATCGAACGCCACGTCGGCCTGTACCCACCCGTTCTCCAGCCGGGTTTCCGCTTGAACGCTGACGTACCGCTCCCGGGCAAAACGAGGCCAGTGGGGGGAGGCGATCCGGACGGAAGCGGGATACCGCGGGAGCGTGGCCTGAAACCGCGCCGTCGACTCCGCCCAATAACCCGCCAGGTCGAAATCCCGCGGCCGCTCGAAGGTTTCGTCCAACGGCTCGACGGCCGCCAGCCGCGACACGCGGTAGGTGCGCATGTCCCCTTCTTCTGTCTGCGCGGCCATGTACCACAAGCTCCCTTTAACGACCAAGCCGAGCGGGCAGACGACCCTCATCTTGCCGGTCTCCGAATCCAGCGCTCGGTACACGATGCGCAGCTTGCGATCCTCCCACACGGCTTGCTGAACCGCGGCCAACGGCTCCGCCTCCGCGTCTTTGCCGTACGGCTCGCGCCAACCGGCTCCGTCCACGTGGATCCGCTGCCGGGCGATTTCGGCGTTGTGCCGGACCGCGGCGGGCAGCGCCGACATCAGCTTGCGCAGCGCTTCCCGGGCGCTGCCTGAGAGTCCCAAGTCCCGTACCGCGCCGGACGAGCCGAGCATCAGCAGCGCCGAAATTTCCTCCGACGTGAGCCCCGTCAGCCGGCTGCGATAACCCTCCGGCAGCGACCAGCCGCCCTGGTATCCCCTTTCGGCATACACGGGAATCCCGGCCGCCGCCAAAGCCTCCAGATCCCGCAGGATCGTCCGCTCCGACACTTCCAGCAGTTCGGCGAGCCCGCGCGCCGTCACTTTCCCCTCCGCTTGCATCGTCGACAAGATGAACAGCAGACGCTCCGCTTTCATCGGTTTCGAACCCCTCATTTCGCAACATGCATCATTTATCCGAATTGTAACATATCAAGATGACACAAGTTGTCATATTCCTAAGCTTACAATGGCGGAGCGAACCGATTTTCGCAAGATTGAAGGAGGAGCGACAAGATGAACCATCCAACGCTGAAAGGAAAAGTGGCGGTCGTGGCAGGCGCGACCCGCGGCGCGGGGCGTGCGATCGCGGCGGAATTGGGAGCCCTCGGGGCCATCGTGTATTGCACCGGCCGAAGCACGCGGGAACGCGCGTCCGACCTCGGCCGTCCGGAGACGATCGAGGACACGGCTGAGCTAGTCTCGTCCCGGGGCGGGCAAGGCATTGCCGTGAGGGTGGACCATTCGGTCCCCGAGGAAGTGGCGGGACTGTTCCAACGCGTCCGGGAGGAGCAGGGGGGCAGACTGGATATTCTCGTGAACGACATTTGGGGCGGGGAGAAGCTGACGGCATGGGGTCAACCGTTCTGGGAATCGTCCCTGGAAGACGGGCTCCTGATGCAGCGGAGGGCCGTCCATACCCATCTCATCACCAGCTATTACGGCGTGCCGCTGATGACGGCCAGAGGGAGCGGACTGATCGTCGAAATCACGGACGGCTACGACTATCGCTACCGCGGCAACCTGTACTACAGCTTGGCGAAGGTTTCGGGCATCCACCTGGCCGAGGGCATGGCGGAGGAGTTGAAACCGTTCGGCATCGCGGCCGTTTCGGTGACGCCGGGCTTTCTCCGCTCGGAGGAAATGCTGGAGCATTTCGGGGTCACGGAGGATAATTGGCGGGACGCGGCCGCGAAAGACCCGCATTTCCTCATGTCGGAAACGCCGTTCTTCGTCGGAAGGGGCGTGGCGGCGCTGGCCGCGGACCCGAACGTCATGGATCGAACGGGAAGCCATTTGACCTCCTGGGGGTTGTCGGACGATTACGGCTTCACCGACGCCGACGGCAGCAGCCCCCACTGGGGACGGTACGCGTCGGAGATGGGGTTCTGATCAGCCCGCCGGGCTCGGTTGGAAATACGAGCGCAGCTTGCTGCGCAAAGCGCGGGCCGGGGCGTTCAGCACCCGGTCTTTGCGCATGACCAGCCCGTGCAGGAGCCGAACGGGCTTCGGCTCGGGAAAACGAAATGAGCGTAAAACCCGGATTCCGGCTTGGCGTGTACGTGTTCAAAGACGCGGAGATCATTGACTACGCGGCCCCTTACGGCGTGTTCTCGGTGGCCCGGAGATTGGACCCCGAACTGGATGCTTTCCTGGTGGCGGATGCGCTCCGGCCGGTACAGACGCAGGCGGGATTGACCGTGCTTCCGAATTACGGCTTCCAGGACGCCCCGCACATGGACGCGTTCCCGATCCCGGGGGGCTTCGGCACCCGCCAGGAAATGCATAACGCGCGCCTGCACCGTTTTATCGGGTCTCTTCCCGAGACGTGTTTGCTCACCGGCGTATGTACCGGCTCCTGGGTTTACGGACGCATGGGGCTGCTGGACGGCATCGGGGCTACGAACCGCAAAGAACCCGACCGCCTGGAGGCGTCGGGCATAGGCAAGGTGCCGATCGACAGGCTCGCCGAAATCGCCCCCGCCGCCCGAATCAGCCGGGCCCGCGTCTTGGACGCCGGGAGGATCATGACCGCGGGCGGAATCGCCTCCGGCATGGAAATGGGCTTCCACCTGCTCCGCCGGGCGGGCTACGGGGAGGATTTCATCGGCGAGGTCGCGAGAATCATGGAGTACCACGCGGCTTACGAGCTGTATCGGGACGATCTCGAACGGAGCGTTTGAGGCCTCCGCAACCCCAAACAAAAACGCTTCGCCTTGGCGAAGCGTTTTACCTATTCAATACCTCGGTCTTGGCTCGCTTTCCGGATCGGTCAACTGCAAATTGGCCGGATCGGCCGCGTCTTCCTCATGACGGCTGCGAAGCCATTCGCGGATGGGCGTCAAACGGCGGTCATGGTGGAGCCAGAGCCCGATCATCACCACGACGTATACCATAAGCGGAGCGGAAAGTTTCAACTTATCGTAAGGGATCGGCGAAATTACGGTAATGTAGAATGAAGTCGCTGCCCCCAGAGCCGTGGCCTGGTAAGGGAGAACGAACAAACGGCTGCCCAATTGCTGGATCGCGGAGCGGTCAAGCACGCCTCCGGTTCGCTCCGTTTGCTTCCGGAGGGTCCACAGCATGGGGACCGTCGTGAACCACACCGCGAGCAGCGGGGCTCCGATGAGCGGCATGTTCAGCGTCAGCCGGTCCTCCCAGAATCTGGAGGGCAGAGCGGATACCATGGCGATTACCGCGCCGAATACGATGAAGGCCGTAACCGTCATGAGTCCGGTGCGCAACAGCAGCTTGCGCGTCTTGCGGTGCAGCCTTTCCGCCGTGCCGCTTCGCCGCAGGCGCAACGCCTGCCGGGCGGCCAGCCATGCCGACAGGAATAAGACCAGGCTGAATCCCATTTCGATGATCGCCAGATAACTGTACACGACCGAACCTCCTTCCATCAACGGCTCCTACTATATCATATCCTATTATAGCCTATTCTTAAAACCTCTTATTGCCTTCAACCCGCGAATTTAACGGGGAGTTTACGGTTTCAGCTCGATCGTGATGCTTCCGCTGTCCGTGTGCGCTTTGACGCGGTCCTTCGTTTCCGGCGTGACCGACGGGGCGGATATGCGACCGGAATCGGAGCGGAGGTCGAAATACCCCGCGAACGAGGACGGCAGGCTGGCGTAAATGCTGCCCGAATCCGCCTCGATATCGGTATCGGCCGTATCTTCCCGATACAGCTTGACGCTGCCGGAATCGGCATGGATCCGGATGGGGCCGGTCACGTTCTCCAGCCGGATCGAGCCGGAATCGGCGGATACGGCCGTGTCGGCATGGATTCCGCTGCCCTTGATGCTGCCGGAGTCGGCTTTCACGCTGAGCTTGTCGGCCGTCAAGTTCCGGAGCTGCACGCTCCCGGAGTCGGCCTTCACGTCCAGCTTGCCGGACGTGATTTCCTGGATGTCCACGCCGCCGGAGTCGGCCGCGATCTCCACGGACTCCGCGCGGACGCCGGATACCGCGACGCTGCCGGAATCCCCGTGCAATCCGAATCGCTCCAGCCGATCTTCGTCCGCCATTTTCACGACGATCTCCGCTTCCCCCCGCTCGAAAGTGTTGCCGATCCACCAGAAGAAACCGCGTCTCGGTTCGCGCAAATCCAGCCTTAATTTGCCGCTGCCGGACATATCGGTCTGCTTAACCGCATTCGCCAGACGGGAAGAACCTTTGCCTTGGACGGATACGGAATTTTCTTCGCCAGATCCGGTCACGTAGGTGACTTTCACCTTATGATCGCTGTAAATGTTCAGATCTCTCAGCGCCTGGTCGTTAAAAACCCAGGTCTTGGCATAGGTTGCCTCGGGGCTCGCGGTTGCCCCCCAGCTTCTCGAAATCAGGATGCTCACGCCGAGCAGCACGAGTACGGCGCCGGCCAACGTTTTCATGCTTAATCTCATGAATTTGTCCCTTCCTCACGGATAATATCCGTTTCCTTCAACGGTCTCCTCCATCTTACCGGCTTTTTCCGGTCCCGTTAACCGTCTTTCGTACCCGCTTGACCTGGACTGAAGTCTGAGAACCTCCCGGACGATTTTTGATAAAAGAAAACGATTGTGACTATAAATCGTCACATCTTTGTGATAAAATATTCACAAATAGCGCTTTCAGCTGAAGAGGTGAACACCGTGGTCCAACGTCAAATGTCCCGTTCGCTCAAATGGATTTCCGCGATCGTCGTCGCGCTCGGCATCGTGTTTTGCCTGGCCAACTTGGCGGAGTTCAACGACGGAAACCTGGGTTTGATGGTCGGAATCGGTTTCTTGATCGGGGGCCTGCAGATTCTCCTGTTCGGAACGATCGTTCCGCTGATGCATCGGATGCAGGAAGAGCCGGACCGCAAGCCGATCCGGGAGTAACCCTGGGGAACTGGCGGATTTCGGTTCGAGCCCTATTCATACGGAACAACGGAGGAACAGCCCTAACCCGGGCTGTTTTTTTTCGATCCTATCAGCGTACTATGTCAAATACTTTTTTACCGACTTTTGAGCAAGGCAAATACACCTAACCCGCACAATTAACAAATACTGGATAGCAACTGACGAAAGGCGGTGGATGAACCGGTATGTCTCCAACTTGACGATTCGGGGTGAAGTCATGCTCCATTTCTTTCTTAGAGCGACCGACGCCGGCTGCCCCATTCGCTGAGGGGGTAAGGCTAACGGACACATCGGACGCTATCAGGGGCGCTCCTCGGCAAATCGCATTTTAACGGACACAGTTGCGCTTATTGGGGGAAAAACCCCACGTATATCCGTAAAAGGTTACGGATAAGGGCCGTGGTGTCCGTTACGTTTTGAAAATGAGGGGATTTGATCCAATAGCGGCTGCGGTGTCCGTTAGAATCGGAACCCGTGACGGGAAGGATGGAGATTCGGTGAAAAACGTTACCGCATGGGCAGGAAGGCGGGATCAACCAACAAACGGATCCCAATGGTCATGTTCATTTGAGTAGAGGATTGAGGATGTAAGTAGGAAAGTTGCTGAAGAGTGACTTTAGAAGCACGAAACAAAGGACCGTCAGAGACGAATTTCACCCTGACGGTTTTCTTATGTTTGGACGGCCATAAGCGTTTTGTCGCCTTTACCGCATAAAACCGCGGAGAGTCACCGATGCTAACCCCAGCAGGACCAAGGAGGTGCTACGATCATGGCGAAGAAATCCCGCAATCGGGCAACGAAGGCGGAAGTCCAGACGACGGAGGGCAATAAGCTGCCGGCGCCGGAGCTGGATGCCGAGAGCGCGACGGAAATCGTGTATGGAACGGAAAACAATCCGGCAAGCCGCAGCGAATTCCGCAAGCAGGACGCGGAGTAGGCGGCGGGGTGCAGGGGGAACGGCGCCGGGTGATGGATCGGAACAGGAGGCCGTGGCCATGGAAGCGGTAATGGACCCTGCCGTGCGTACCGTCAAGGACTGGCTGCAGGATCGGACAAACCAGTATATTCGAATCCATAAAGAAGAAGACGGCGATACGGACCAAATCCGCATGAAACTCCTGGAGATCGGGTACCGGCCGGACAGGCCTTCGATCGACGGATATACCGGCGGTCCCGCTTTCGTGCTGCACGGCCCCGGCACCATCCTCGCGAACGGCAAGCAGGCGCCGCTTCCCGGCGACAGCTACGTCGTTCCGATCGATGGCTTGACCGTGACCGAAACGGCCGAAGGCGGGAGGATCATGACGACGGATCGGGCGCGATATTCGCTGACCGCAGAATAAACGTCCCCGCGGAAGACGGTGTTTTACCTTCCCGTAATCAGAACGAAGCGTTCCCCGTACGGCGCATGAAGCCGGGCGGGGAACGTTTTTTTTGTTTGCCAAAATCACACTCTCGTCGAAACGGTGAACAAAGTATAGCGAAATTGCGTCGGTTCGTTGACGCAATTGTTAACGGGGGTTTATTTGCTTGCGGATTCTGTTATCTTGTTCTCAAAGAAAAGCTGAAGGAGTTGAAACTATGAACCTCGCACGGGGATTCCGCCGGATGCTGGCCGCCCTTTCCTTGGCTGGGTTCGCGGCGCTCATGTCCGGCTGCACGGATCGGATGATCGTCTTGAATCCGAAAGGCGTCGTGGGCCGGCATCAACTGGACTTGATCGTCATCACCACGATTCTGTGCCTGGTGGTCATCGTACCCGTGATCGTCATGGCTTTCGTGTTCGCCTGGCGCTACCGCAGCCGGAACGGCGGAAAGGCGGACTATCGGCCGGACTGGGAGCACAATTCCAAACTCGAAACGGTCTGGTGGGGGATTCCGATCGTCATCATCGCGATTTTGGCCGCCATTACCGTTCGTTACTCGCATCTTCTGGAGCCGTCCAGGCCGCTGGAATCGGAAGCGGAGCCGCTGGTCATCCAGGTAACCTCGCTCGATTATAAGTGGCTGTTCCAATACCCCGAGCAGGGGATCGCGACCGTCAACTACGTGGAGTTTCCGGCCGGCGTCCCCGTGCGGTTCGAACTCACGTCCGACGCGCCGATGAACTCGTTCTGGATCCCGCAGCTCGGCGGGCAAATCTACACGATGTCCGGCATGGCGATGAAGCTGAACCTAATGGCGGACGAACCGGGCACCTACATGGGCTCCGGCGCCAACTTCAGCGGCGAAGACTTCGCGAAAATGCGCTTCGACGCGCGAGCCGTGACGGAGAAGGAATTCGACCATTGGGTGGAGCAGATCAAAGCGACGGCTCCCGCCTTGACGGATCAGGGCTACGACGAACTGGCCCGGCCCGGCGCGATGGGCACGCAGGATTATTCCTCGATCCCGGAAGGGCTGTTCGACCGGATCGTGAACAAGTACGCGCACGGTGCGGGCCATTCGCACGGAGGGGCGGCCCAAGCGGAAACGGATACGGATCCGGATCTGGGCAATCAGCATGACATGGACGATATGGCCGGAATGTCCGGCATGGAGCATCATCACTAGTGAACCGATAAAGAGATAAAGGAGGGAACGCCGGATGGATCGGATCAAAGAATTCGCCTCGACCTTCTTCGTGACCGGCGATCCGCTGATTTACGGCGCGGACGTGGCGATCGTGGCCACGATGGCCGCGGTGGTCTTCGTCCTCACCTATTTCAAAAAATGGACCTGGCTGTGGCGCGAATGGCTGACCACGGTCGACCATAAACGGATCGGCATCATGTACGTCGTCGCCTCGCTGCTCATGCTGTTCCGCGGCGGCGTGGACGCGCTGCTGATGCGCACGCAGCTGGCCGTTCCGAACAACCAGTTTTTGCAGCCGGAGCACTATAACGAAATTTTCACCACGCACGGCGTCATCATGATCCTGTTCATGGCCATGCCGCTCATGTTCGGGCTGTTCAACCTCGTCGTGCCGCTGCAGATCGGGGCGCGCGACGTCGCGTTCCCGTTCCTGAACTCGCTGAGCTTCTGGCTGTTCTTCTTCGGGGCGATGCTGTTCAACGTCTCCTTCGTCATCGGCGGTTCGCCGAACGCCGGCTGGCTGGCCTACCCGCCGCTGTCGGAGAAAATGTTCAATCCCGGCGTCGGACAGGACTTCTACATCTGGGGCATTCAGATTTCCGGGATCGGGAGCCTCATGACCGGGATCAACTTCATCGTCACGATCCTGAAAATGCGGGCGCCCGGCATGAAACTCATGAAAATGCCGATGTTCACCTGGTCGGTGCTCTCGAGCTGCCTGACGATCATCATGGCGTTCCCGATCCTGACCGTGACGCTGGCGCTGCTGTTCATCGACCGTTACTTGGGCGCGCACTTCTTCACGCTCGACGCCGGCGGCAACCCGATGATGTACATCAACCTGATCTGGATGTGGGGACACCCCGAAGTTTACATCGTCGTGCTGCCCGCTTTCGGAATCATGTCCGAAATCGTGTCGACGTTCTCGCGCAAAAGGCTGTTCGGCTACAAGTCGATGGTGTTCGCGTTGATGTGCATCTCCGTCTTCTCGTTCTTCACCTGGGCGCACCACTTCTTCACGATGGGCTCGGGCGCGGACGTCAACGCCTTCTTCGCCGTAACGACCATGATCATCGCGATCCCGACGGGCGTGAAGGTATTCAACTGGGTGTTCACGATGTACCGCGGCCGGATCTCGTTCCCGACGCCGATGCTGTGGGTGATGGGCTTCATTCTCTGCTTCGTCGTCGGCGGCATGACCGGGGTCATGCTGTCCGTCGCGCCGGCGGACTTCCAGTTCCACAACAGCTACTTCCTGATCGCGCACTTCCACCAGGTGCTGATCGGCGGCGTCGCGTTCGCCTACTTCGCCGCGCTGACCTATTGGTGGCCTAAGGTGTTCGGCTTTAAGCTGAACGAGAAACTCGGCAAATGGGCGTTCTGGTTCTGGAACGTCGGCTTCTATATCTGCTTCATGCCGCAATACGTGCTCGGCCTGATGGGCATGACGCGGCGGATCAGCCACTACGGCTGGGATACCGGCTGGTGGGAGCTCAACCTCGTGTCGACGGTCGGCGGCTTCCTGATGGGTATCGCCTTCCTGTTCCAGGTATGGCAGATCATGCACAGCATAAAGTTCATGGAGCGCGACGCGACGGGCGATCCGTGGGACGGACGCACGCTGGAATGGTCGCTGCCGTCTCCCGTTCCGCACTACAATTTCGCGGTCGTTCCGACGGTAGACAGCCGCGACGCCTGGTGGGAAGAGAAGCTCCGCCGCGAGCGGGGAGAGGCGCCGGCGCCGCAGCCGAAGCTCGAACCGATCCACATGCCGAAAAACTCCGGCATTCCGATCATCATGGCGCTCTGTTGGTTCGTCGCGGGTTTCGGCTTCGTCTTCGACTGGCTGTGGATGGCGATTCCCGGACTCGTCGGCGTGGCGGTCTGCATGTTGGTTTACTCGTTCAGCTATAAAACGGACTACTACATTCCGGTCGACGAAATCGAGCGGACGGAAGCCGCGGCAAGGGGGGCTGTCTAATGGCGCACGTGAACGCGCACGCGGGTTCGGCGGGCAAGGCGGGCGTTGCCCATGAGGCCGGCCACGGGCATCATGACCTGGAATCGCTGCGTTTGATGGGCTTCTGGATTTTCCTGATGACCGACGTTATCATTTTCGCTACGTTGTTCGCGACGTATATCGTGCTGCGGAACGGCACGGCCGGCGGCCCGACGGCTTCCGAGCTGTTCGAAATGCCGGGCGTCGTCGCGGAAACGTTCATCCTGCTCACCAGCTCGTTCACGGGCGGGCTGGCGGTGCTGTCGATGAACCAGGGCAGCCGCAAGGGGCTGATCGGCTGGCTGGCCGTTACGGCTTTGCTAGGGGCTTCGTTCATCGGACTGGAAATATCGGAATTCGTGAAAATGGTGCACGAAGGCGCGACGATCGGCACGAGCGCGTTCCTGTCCGGCTTTTTCACGCTGGTCGGCACGCACGGGGTGCACGTTTCGATCGGTCTCGTCTGGATGGTCGCGCTGATGATCCAGCTCGGCCGCCGCGGCATTACGCCGGTCACCCGGCGCAAGGTGAACGTCATCAGCCTGTACTGGCACTTTCTCGACGTCGTCTGGATTTTCGTCTTCACGATCGTCTATTTGTTGGGGGTGATGTGAGATGGCGCAGCATACCGCTTCCCACGGCGCGCACGAACACGGAGAATCGCACGGTTCGCTCAAGTCTTACGTCATCGGCTTCATTCTCTCCCTGGTACTGACGGCGATCCCGCTCGGGGTCGTGCTGAACGGCTGGCTCGAAGGCACGGCGGCGTATGTCGCGCTGATGGCCTGCGCCGTCCTCCAGTTCGCCGTGCAGCTGGTGTTCTTCATGCACCTGCGCGAGGAGAAGAAGCCGCGCTATAACCTGCTGGCGCTCATCTTCGGGATCATTATCCTGATCACCATCGTCGCCGGCTCGATCTGGATCATGATGTACAACCAAGTCGCCCACTGACAGGCGGCTTTTTTTTCGCGTTACGATCGGCTAAACCCGTCAAAGCTTCTTGCCGGCCGTCAAGCCGGTATTCCGCAGCCGAACGTTCACATGCACCGATACGGAAGCTCTCGCGAACCGATCCGGCCAATCGGAGCGCCACTTCTTCCATTGGCCGGGGTGAAAGCGGGAAAGCCCGTTGCCGATATCGAGGCAGTCGGTCCGATTTCGCTGCAGCAGCTCGAAGGCGTCTTGAATGCCGGTCTCCACTTTCCTCTCGACATTGCGGGTAAAGGCATCCGTTTGCGAGACCGTAATCACTTTGGAGCAGACCAGCTCGCCGATGCTGCCTTCGAGATCGACCCGGACGTCCAACTTCAAGCCGCCGCGGACGAACCGCGGCTTCACGCGCGCACGCGATTTGCCGACATCGAACGAGTCGTTCCCCGCGCCGGCGTTACGGCCGCATGGCAAATTCAGGATGCCTCCCGCGTACCTGTTCTTGATCATGAGCACAAAGGGCGCATGCTCCGGCGGGATGACTTGCCGGAGTTTACCCGTGCCGAAGTCGACGACAGCCAAACCGCCGATTTGCGGGGAGCGGGGTTTCTCCGCCCGCATCACGACGTAGGGGAGCGCCACGGTCTTCACCGCTTCCCGTGCCGCGATTTCCACGCCGGTCAAGGTCACCATCGTCGATTTGCCCGCGTATCGGTGCGTTTGGTTTTCGATCTTGCTCAGCTCCCGCCCCATCGACGATTCGATCATCGGGTGGAGGCGCAAATAATCGCCCGCGGAGCCTTTCGTCACCATGATCGCGATCGTACCCCTCGGCTCGTGGTCCCGAGAGAAAAAGTCCAGGACATTGCGGATGTCGTGCGTCCGGGCGAATCCCTCCCCGATTAGCAGAACCCGCATGTGGCTCCACTGCAGAATCCTTCCGAGTTCTACGCTCGTATCCCGCGAAGCACCGAATACCGTTGCGTTTTCTGTCGCGATGTTGATCGGTTCCTTGTTTCTGCCGCCTCCGGATTCGGAGCCCGACGTTTCCCCGGGATGGTAAACGTGCGCGGTCAGGCGGATGTTGCCGCCTTCTCCTTCCTCGATGGCGGCTGCCTGGACGAACGCCAACTCGTTGAGCTCCCTCTGGTCCCAGCAGCCGGACAAAACGCCGGCGACGGCGAGCAGAGCGGCGGCCGCGCGCCGATTCATCGGCTCCCTGCCCCTTCCCGCGCGGGTCCGCCTCCGTTCAGCCGGCGGTTCCGCGGCGAACGCATCAGCGTCCGCAATGGCGCCCGGATCAGAATGTCGCGCATATCGCGAAGCTTCAAGGGGGCCAAACCGGACAAATACGGTCGTCCCAGCGTATGGAGGCAGGTGAGGTGCAGGAAGAGGAGCAAGTACGCGATCATCATGCCGAACAAGCCCAGGATGCCGGCGGACACCATGAGCGGGAAGCGGACGATCCGCAGGGCGATGCCCATGTCGTAGTGCGGGATGGAAAACGAGGCGATGCCCGTCAACGCGACGACGATGACCATGATCGGGGAAGCGATTTTGGCCGATATCGCGGCTTGTCCGATGACGAGGGCGCCGACGATGCTGACCGCGGGGCCGACGGGCCGCGGCAGCCGGATGCCGGCCTCCCTCAGCAACTCGAACGAGATCTCCATGATCATCGCTTCGAAAAAGGCCGGGAAAGGGATGCCTTCCCGCGAGTCCAGCACGGCCAGAAGCAGCACGGTCGGAAACAGTTCGGGATGGAACGTCGAGATCGCGATGTACAGGCTGGGCAGCGAGGCCGCCATGAAGTAGGCCAATATTCTCAGCCAACGGACCAGGGTCGCGAAGGATGTCCGTACGTAATAGTCTTCGCTTGTGCCGAAGAACTCGACGAAAAGGGCGGGACAGATCAGCACGGTAGGCGAATTCTCCATCAGCACGAGGATTTTGCCGTCCAGCAAAGCGGCCGCGGCGGTGTCGGTGCGCTCCGTGTAGCGGTGTTGCGGGAACGGGGTCCACGTATGGTCCTCGATCCATTGTTCCACGTAGGAGGTGCTGACCGCGTCGCAGCGTTCGATTCCGGCCAGCCTTCGGCGGAATTCGGCCAGCATGTCCAGGTCCACGGCGTGGGCCAAGTAGACGTAGACGACTTTCGAACTGACGTTGTCGCCGACGGTGAGGCTTTCCATTTTCAACCGGGGGGTTTTAAGGCGTTGCCGCAGCATGCCCAGATTCGTGTCCAGATCCTCGATCGTCCCTTCGCGGGGGCCGTGCACGACCGGTTCGTTCACCGGCTCGGTTACTTGCCGTTTCGGGAATTTGCCCACGAGGTAGCTGATCGCTTGGTCCCAGCCGTCGAAGATCAGCACGACATATCCTTCCAGCACGTCGTTCTGGGCTTCCCCGATCGTGGAGATCAGCCGGTACGGCTGAGGGGAGACGCCGCGTTGGCCGAAGTAACGGCCGATTTGCTCCGGCGAGATCGATTCCGCCTGTCCGAGCTCGTGAGGGACCAGGCTCTGCAGCGTTTGTTTGACGGTATGGACGTCCTTCTCGTTGACGATGGAACGGCAGTAGACGGAAACGGCGGCGTGGCCCAGGTCGGGCCCGTAATGCCACGGTTGGATTTGGATGTCGAAGCATTCGGAGAACACGTGCTCGATCCGGCGCCTGTTGGCGTGCATGTCCGCGCTAAGGCGATCGGCTTCCGGTGCTTGTGGGGTCATGGCGCGTTTTCGCTCCTTCCGTTCGGAAAAGATCGCGTTCGGCGGCTCAGCCAAGCGAGCGCGGACAGCAAAAAGACGAGCGTACACCCCGTGCTGAGGACGATGAACGGCCAAATCACGTAAACCTGATGGTTGAAGTCGGCCGGGTTGCGGAACATCGTAAGCGAAAGCAGCAGGCAGACGAACGACAGCGGGAACAGCAGGGCCTTGTCGTCGCGCAGGCGGAGCAGCTCGACCGCCGTGCGGTTCAGGATGAAGAGGAACAGGCACGCTTTCATATAGGATCCGAGAATGAGCGCGATGCCGATGATGGCCTCCATTCTTTGGAACAGCTCGCCGATCTGGATTTCGTAGGAGATCCGGAACAACGCGAACTGAACTTCTCCGGCGGCCGGCCCGAACGTCATGGTCGAGCAGACGGCGGAGAGCAGAAGCGTAACGCCCGTCGCGGAGTAAGCCGCATACAGCCGGCGGTTCAGCTTGGCGCTTTCCGAATTCGCCGCGTATGGCATCAGCATCGTGAACAAGGCGATCTCCCCGAACGGGAATCCGGATGCGATGAACGTCCCGTGCAGCAAAGGTTTCATCCCCCCGGGCAGCAAGGGGAGCAAATATTCGGGGCGGTACAGCGGGAGCGCGAGCAAGATCACCGTGAAAGAGAAAAGCAACATGACGACCACGAGCAGCAGGAACATGCGCGCCATGACGAGGATGCCAGCCCGGACGGTCAAGACGACGGCCAGGAAACTGAAGGAATTGAATACGTAATCCGGCGTTTCTTTCATGACGATGCTCGTCTGGAAGTCGCCGATGCCGGCGACGATGGCGGGCAAGGCGAAGAACAGCATGGCGATCAGGAAGACCGCGGCGACGGCCGCCGGCGCGGGTCCGAGCAGCGATCGGCAGCATTCGACCATGCTTTGGCCGGGATGCGTCCGATTCAAATAGAGGACGCATGACAGAACGAGCAGCCCGAAGCCGAAGGAGGCGGCCAGCGACAGCCAGGCGGCATTCCCGGCCGCCTGCTCGAGCGGACTGGGGATGTATACGATGGACGAGCCGATCGAGAAGGCGATCGCCAAAAAAGCCATCTGCGAGGAGGTGACGGTCTCGCGCGGTTTCATCGTTCCGCCTTCGCCGCTTAGCCCGAGGCTTTCAGGTATTGGGTCAGGCGCTCCGCGGGCCCCCCGTAGACGGCATGCAGCAAATCGGGCAAATTCGGCCAGGGAGCCTGGGAGACGAAGAGAAGGGCCATGTAAAGGCCGGCCAAGCCCAATACGGCATAACACCATTTTTCTTTGCGCGGCAAACGTTTCAGCCTGCGGCCGTCCGCCGCAAGCACGGCGACAAGGAGCGCCGACGCGACGATGAAGTTTTCCTGCAACAAAACCCCTTCTTTCGGAAAATCGAGGGAATTCGCCCATCGACTTTAGCGTTCCGAAAGGAAGGGGCTTTATGCAATCGACTCCGATTTTCCGTAGACGTCAGTCCTCATACCAAGGGTTCAAATGCACCAGGACCTCCACGACGTCGGGGTCGCTTTCCATGATCCTCGCCTTGATTTCGCGGCTGATGTCATGGCCTTGCTGGATCGAGAAATTCCCCGGCACCCCCACGCGCACGTCGACGGTGATGTAATGGCCGTGCTCGCGGGCGCGGACCCGGTCGATCCGCTTGATGTGGCCGACCTCCTGGATCAACGCCTGATACCGCTCCATTTTCTCCGTGGAGGCGTTCTTCTCCATCAATATATCCACCGCTTCGCGACCCATCCCGACGGCCAGGCGCAGGACGAGCAGCGAGACGACGATCCCGGCGATCGGGTCCCCGTAGGCCGCCCATTCCCAGCCGTAATGGTCGCCGACGACCGCCAGGCCGATGCCCAGCACCGCGGCCAGCGAAGCGTACACGTCGGCGAGATGATCGTACGCGGTGGCCAGCACGCTTTTGCTGTTGGCGTCGCGCCCGATCCGGACGGTATAGACGTACAAAGCCTGCTTCCAGACCAAGGAGAGGAAAGCGGCGCCCAGCGCGATCAGGCTTTCCGATTCGGGCTCCTTGAACAGGGCGCCGACCGACTGGGCCCCGATCCAGAACGCGGCCAGGATGAGGATGACCGCGACCAGCGCGGAGGCTACCACTTCGGCTTTGCCGTGGCCGTATGGGTGATCTTCGTCGGCGGGCTTCTTCGACACCATGGAAGAGGTCAACGCGGCGACGGTCGCGATGATGTCTCCCGCGTTATGCACGCCGTCGGCGAGCAGAACCGGGCTGGCGAACAGCAGGCCGGCCGCCAGCTTGATCAAAGTGAGCAAAACGTTGCTGACCAGGCTGATCCAGATCGCCGTCAGGCTTTGTTTGTGCGTCTCTGCCACAATCATGACCCCTTCAAACAAAGTTTACCGCGTGCAAATAAACGATCAAGCCTTTGACCCTAGGGTCAAAGGCTTGTATAGGCATCCGTATGGGATAATGTCCTTCGTTCTCGCATGGCGGCAACCGCCCTCTCTCCGCGGGCATTTTCGGAAAATGCTTTTCCATTGTACCACAAGGACGAACCGACAGGAAACCGAACAATGTTACATATTTAATACACGAAATGTAATTTAAATGTAATAAATAAACATAATCGCACTCAACTATGTAATGAATATTGACATTGAAGTTTTGCGGTCCTATCATTACAGATAAATCCCTCCGGAGAGGAAGTCGTTTCCTATGGAACGAATAAGCGGACGAACGACGGCGGCTCCCTCCACCCCTTCCCCGTACTACGACGAAATGTACGACGGCGATAACCGGGTCCGGCACCATTACGGGAAGGTGCACGAGCTGCTCTCGAGACTGACGCCCGAGGAGATCGCCGCCCGGCAGACGCGGATGAACGGACGGCTGCTGGAAGAGGGGATCACCTTTACCTTGGCGCAAGGAGACCAGCCGGAAGGGCTCGAGCGGACGATTCCGTTCGACCTGGTGCCCCGGATCATACCGGCAGCGGAATGGGAGACGATCGAGCAGGGAACGCGGCAGCGGGTGAGGGCGCTGAACGCTTTCCTGAGAGACGTCTATCAGGAGCAGAATATTTTGAAGGACGGCCTCATTCCCCGGCGCATGGTCGCGGGCAACCGGTATTTCCGCACGGAAATGATGCGGCTGCCCGTTCCGGGCGGCACTTACATCACCGCCTCCGGCATCGATTTGATCCGCGACGAGAAGGGCGGTTATTACGTCCTCGAGGACAATTTACGCTCGCCGTCCGGTTTCTCTTACGTGTTCAAGAGCCGCTCGATTATGACCCACGATTTTCCGGAGCTGCTTTTCCGGCACTCGGTGCGCGGGATCGACCCGACGCTCGACGCTTTCCGCTCAAAGCTGCGCAGCCTGGCGCCGGATGGCGTCCGGGAGCCGGTTATCGCGTTGCTCACGCCGGGCAGCTACAACTCCGCCTATTTCGAGCATGCCTTTCTGGCCCAGCAGATGGGTCTGATTCTCGTGGAAGGGCGCGATCTGGTGTGCCGGGACCACAAAATTTACGTGCGGCGCTTAAACGGATTGAAGAAAATCGACGTCATCTACCGGCGCATCGACGACGATTTCCTGGATCCGCTGGCGTTCCGGCCCGATTCGCTGCTGGGCGTTCCCGGCCTCATGAACGCTTACCGCTTCGGCAACGTCGCCATCGCGAACGCGCCGGGAACGGGGGTGGCGGACGACAAGGCGATATACGCCTTCGTGCCGGACATGATCCGGTATTATTTGAACGAAACCCCGATTTTAAACAACGTCCCGACTTATTTGATGAGCCGGACGGAGGAGCGGGAATACGCGCTGGCCCGGCTGGACGAGATGGTCGTCAAGGAAACGTCGCTCTCCGGCGGTTACGGCATGCTGATCGGCCCGGCTTCCACCGAAGAAGAAAGGCAGCGGTTCGCGGCCAAAATCCGGGAGAATCCGGACAATTACATCGCCCAGCCGACGATCAAGCTCTCGACGTCGCCGGTCAGCCTGAACGGATTCCTCGTCTCCCGCCACATCGACCTCCGCGTGTTCGCCTTGTCGGACGCCCGCGGCGTGCACGTGCTGCCCGGAGGCCTCACGCGGGTGGCGATGAAGGAAGGATCGCTGGTCGTCAATTCTTCGCAGGGCGGGGGCTGCAAGGATACTTGGGTGCTGAACGGAACGGAACGGTGATCGGCCTTTGCGGGCCGGAAGGAGGGGTTGCGGTGCTGGACCGGATCGCGGAATCGCTGTATTGGATCGGGCGGTACACCGAACGTGCAGAGAATCACGCCCGTCTGCTCGACGTGTTTTACCATCTGAGGGAGGATGGGGACACGGGGGAAGAAAGCGTCTGGAAACGGATGGTGGAGTCGATCGGCGATACCGCCTTGTATGAACGGAAATTCGGCGAGTATCGGGAGAAGGAAGTCCTCTTTTTTCTGACGATCGATTCCGAGCTTAACAATTCGTTGCTTCGCTGCGTCGCGCAGGCCCGGGACAATCTGAAGAAAATCCGCGAGCAGCTTCCGGCCGAGCTGTGGAGCCTGCTGAACGGCTTCTATCTCTGGCTCCGGAACGTGAAGCCGGCCGAGATCGTGGAGGAATCGCCGCATCGGCTGTTCCAGAAAGTGAAAGACGGGTTGGCGGCTTTTCAAGGGACGGCTCGCTCGATCACGCCGCGCGACGAGCTGTGGCATATGATGGAGGCCGGACGGCATCTGGAACGGTCGGAAAACGTCATCCGTCTGCTGCAGTCCGTGCGCGCCGCGTTGCCGGAGCCGGGCTCGGCGTCCTACGGGTACACGATGGCCATGCTGAAATCGGTGGGGGGAACGGAAGCGTTCCGCCGGCTGGACATCGGGGAAGCCGGATTGGAAGAAGTCTCGCGGTTTTTGATTTTGCAGGACACGTTCCCGCGCTCGGTCCATTATTCGCTGACGCGGTTCGAACGGCACCTGCAGGCGCTGCGCCTGCCGGGCGCGAGGTCCGGCTCCGGCGGCATCGATCGGATGCTCCGAATGGCCGGCAAAGTGCGTTCGGAGCTGGGATACCTCGACCGTGGAGACGTTACGCTGGACAATTTGGATCCAATGCTGAGGCAGCTGAGCGCCAGCAGCCGGCAGCTCGAGGATCTGATGGCACGGACGTTTTTTTTCCCTGGACGGGAGGTTACCGCATGAAGCTCGAGATCCGGCACGTCACGAGGTACCGCTACGCTTCGCCGGTGACGGACAGTGTCAATGAGATCCGCCTGTCGCCCCGCACCGACGAACGGCAGGCTTGCTATCAGCATCGGCTGACGGTCGAGCCGGTCGTTTCCCTGCTGTCGTACGAAGACTATTTCGGCAATCGGGTCCATTCCTTCACGGCCAATGATGCGCATCGGGAGCTGGTCATCACGGCGCACTCCACCGTCGTCACCCGAGACCGCAAGTTGGCCCCGCCCGCTGACATGGCGCCGGTGACTTCGTGGGGACGCGTCCGTTCGCCGGACTTCGTCGACCGTTATGCGGAATATTTGCTTGCTTCCTCGTACGTTTCGTTTTTCCCGACCGTCTCCGCTTACGCGTCGGGGATCGGCGGGGAGGGCGAGGGGGTGTTCGGCTTCGTCCGCGAAGCGGCCCGGCGCATTCACGGCGACTTTGAGTACAAGCCGAATTCCACCGGCGTCGGCACGACGGCGGAGGAGCTCATCGGGATCGGATCGGGCGTGTGCCAAGATTTCGCGCACCTCATGATCGCCGTATGCCGATACAGGGGAGTTCCGGCACGCTATGTGAGCGGCTATCACTTCGTGGGGGACCTGCAAGGTCGAGACGCCGATTTCGAGCAAGCTTCCCATGCGTGGGTCGAAGTTTACGTTCCGGGAGCGGGATGGATGGGCGTCGACCCGACCAACGACAACCTGATCGACTGGCGGTACGTGAAGCTGGGGCACGGCCGCGACTACACGGACATCGTGCCGGTGAAAGGGATTTACCGAGGGACCGGGGAGCAGGAACTGACGGTTACGGTGGACGTGCGGCTGGCGGAAACAGGGTAAGGGTTCGGGCGAATGTTCGGGATTAGGTTGGATTATAGGTTTATTAATATGTATGAGAATAATTTCATAGTGTAAACCCGAATGATAGGGGCGAATGAAGCTTGACGCGTACGAAGTTTTGCGTTACCCTGTTGGATGTAACGCGACAGCGTTGAGATCGTCCTTCGTATAGCTCCGGCACAGGGCCGGAGGTTTCTACCGGGAACCGTTCAATTCCTGACTACGAGGATGTGGCACCGCCACACCCTTCGGCAGTCGGGAATTTTTGTTGTCTGCCGCAGGGCGAGTTCACTCATCCAGAGGAGGAGACGGCAACTATGAACGCCTATGACGTGATCGTAGTCGGCGCGGGGCCGGCCGGCATTTTCACCTGTTACGAATTGACGAGGACGGCGCCGCGGCTGAAAGTGCTGCTGGTGGATAAGGGGCATGACATCCGCCATCGACATTGTCCCATTTTGGAAAACAAAATCGAGCTGTGCCCGCCCCCGGCCGGGAAGAAAGAATTCGCGGGCTGCCTGCCGGCCTGTTCGATTACCGCCGGCTTCGGCGGCGCGGGCGCTTACAGCGACGGCAAATTCAATATCACGACCGAGTTCGGGGGCTGGCTGACGGATTATTTGCCGCCTTCCCAAGTGCTGGGGCTGATCCGTTACGTCGACGAAATCAATCTCGCCCACGGGGCGACGGAGCAGGTGACCGACCCGACGACCGACGTCGTCCGCCAGATCGAGCGGCGCGGATACGCGGCAGGCTTGAAGCTGCTGCGGGCGCAAGTCCGGCACTTGGGCACGGAGCAGAACCTGGAAATCATGAAATCGATCAGCGACTATCTCTCCGAGCGCGTAGACATGCGGTTTAAAACCGAAGTCGCGGACTTGATCACGGTCAAGGAGGACGGAACGCACCGGGTTCGCGGAATCCTATTGAAAAACGGGGAAGAGATCCTGGCGGATCGGGTCGTCGTGGCGCCCGGCCGCGACGGTTCCGCTTGGCTCGCCGAGGTGCTCAAGAAACGCCGGCTGAAAATGGCGAACAACCAGGTGGACGTCGGGGTGCGGGTCGAAACGTCGGACGTGGTCATGCGCGAGATCAACGAGCACCTGTACGAAGGAAAGTTCGTGTTCAATACGTCCGTGGGCACGCGGGTGCGCACGTTCTGCAGCAATCCGTCCGGCCACGTGGTGGTGGAGAACCACAGCGGCGTGATGGCGGCCAACGGACACGCCTTCAAGGATCCCGCGCTGGGTTCGCCGAATACGAACTTCGCGCTGCTCGTCTCGCACAAATTCACGGAGCCGTTCGACAAACCGAACGAGTACGCGCGGGAAATTTGCAAACGGGCGAACGATTTGTCCGGCGGCGGGGTGATCGTGCAGAAGTACGGGGATATCCTGCGCGGCCGGAGATCGACCGAGGGGCGGATCAAGGAAGGCTTCATCGAGCCGACGCTGCACGAGGCGGTTCCGGGCGATTTGGGGCTCGTGCTGCCTTATAACACGATGAAGAGCCTGATCGAGATGTTGGAGGCGCTCGATAAGGTGACGCCGGGGATCGCCTCGGAGCACACGTTGTTCTACGGCGTGGAGGCGAAGTTCTATTCGGCGCGTCCGAAGCTGAGCAACGCGCTGGAGACCGAGATCGCCGGCCTGTACTGCGGCGGCGACGGGGCCGGCGTGACCCGCGGCCTCGCCCAGGCCGGGGCCGCCGGCGTCTGGATCGCGCGCGCCATCGCCGGCGCGGCGAAGTGAGCGCGGCGTCGCGATGGCTTCATTGCGTCGCCAATACGATCCCGTACGTTAGCGCCGACAGAAGCAAGGAGCCGACGAACA
This sequence comes from Cohnella caldifontis, assembly GCF_029360585.1. Taxonomy (GTDB): domain Bacteria; phylum Bacillota; class Bacilli; order Paenibacillales; family Paenibacillaceae; genus Cohnella; species Cohnella caldifontis. Next base: position 315,011 of record NZ_JAQZSJ010000003.1, read on the forward strand.
GGGCCCCCAGCGGTCGGACGGCACGCGAGCGGAGGTCTTGCAAGTTGACGTGCAGGCCAAGGCCGCCCATTGCCATGCCGAGCAGCAGCGTCGTTGCTTTCGAGGTCCATTGGGCGATCGGCTCGGGATCGATCCCGACCGCGGGAAAGGCATAGCTGCCCAGAAGGCTCGTTGCGACAAAGCCGAGCAGGAACCAGGGCACGGCGATTCGGGACCGATCGCTGTCATCGCCTCTCACCGCCCCGCCGGCAACCGCACCTCGAACACCCGCGCCGAAGCCGTCGCGCCGCCTTCCCGGGTTGCGAAGCCGCAGAAGAATCAGGCATACGGGTACGAGCAGCAGAACCCGCGCAAGCTTGTACAGCAAAGCGTCCGCCATCGCTTCGCTGCCCGCGGGCGCGGCGGCCATGGCGACATGGGCGACTTCATGGAGGCTTGCTCCCGCCCAAATCCCGTACCCGGCAGGATCTAGAGGCAGCCACGGCTGCAACAAAGTATACCCGACGGCGAAGAGGGTGCCCGTCAACGCGATCAAACCCGCGCTGACGGCGGCATCTTCCTCTTTGGACCGCAAGATCGGCGAAACCGCGGCGACGGCGGCAGCGCCGCAGATGCCGGTCCCCAGCGCGAGCAGAAGCGTCAGCGGGGCATCGGCTTTCCACCGCCGGCCAAGCGCGGTTACGACAAGCCATGCGAAGGCGATCGTCAGCGCGCCCTGAGCGAGCGCCATCAAACCGCCGCCTATCAGAACCGACACGTTCAACCGCAGTCCATACAACGCGACCGCGAGTCGGAGCAGCGAGCCCGAGGACAAGCGGATGCCCGTCCGCAGCCGGTCCGGAAAACCGAAGAAGCGGCGGTACAGCGCCGCGGCCAATAACGCGTCGGCCAGCGGGCCGAGATGATCCAAACCGGGCAGCCAAGCCATTCCCCATCCAACCGACGCTAATCCCAACGTAAACATGACGCCGCCGATCCAATCCGTCCGTAACATGAGCCACGCTCTCTTTCACCAAGTTGCGAGAAGCATGCGCGCGCAAAGGAGCTTCCGTATGCTCAGCATACTGCGGGTTCCGCAATAAGAAAAATCAATTATAATAATCGTTAAGATAATCAAAGGCTTATAATAAAAAGAGAGGATTTCCGCTTATGGATCAATCCCTGCAAGTATTCGCGACGGTCGCGGAGACGCGCAACTTCTCCCGAGCCGGCGAAAGGCTGCATATGACGCAGCCCGCGGTGAGCCAGCACGTCCGCGCTTTGGAAGAGCGGTACGGCGTCCGGCTGCTGGAAAGGGACAACAAATCCGTCTCCCTCACGCGAGCCGGGGAGATCGTCCTGCACCACGCCCGGGAAATCGGCAGCCTGTACCGCCGCATGAACGAGATGGTCGCGGACCTGCTCCATCACACCGGCGGCCCGCTCGCCGTAGGCGCCAGCTATACGTTCGGGGAATACGTGCTGCCGAAGGCGCTCGCACGGTTCAACCTGGCGTATCCCGACGTCCGTCCGTCGATCACGATCGGCAACACGTTCGACATCGCCGACAAGGTCCGCCGCCGCGAGCTGGACGTCGGCATCGTGGAGGGGGAGGAAGCGGGAGGCGGACTCGATGAAGAGTGGCTGTCCGACGATGAAATGGTGATCGTCGCCGGCGCATCGCATCCGCTGGCCGCCTTGCAGGCCGTCCGCGCGCCGGGCATGCTCGCGGAAGAAACTTGGGTCGTGCGCGAACCGGGCTCCGGCACGCGGGCGGCCGCGGACCGATGGCTGGCCGCGGCCGGCATCGCGCCTCGCAGGCTGATGGAGATGGGCAGCATCCAATCGATCAAGGAAACGGTGGAAGCGGGCCTCGGCATCGCCTTCCTCTCGAGGCTCAGCGTCTCGAAAGAGCTGAAGCTGGGCACGGTCAAGCTGCTGCGGGCGCCGGGGCTGCCCTTCAAGCGAAGCTTTCGGATCCTCCTGCGGCAGGGCGACCTCCGTACCCGCACGCTGGAGGCGTTTCTTCACCAATTGCGAAGCGCGCAGGGCGGAAAGCCGAAGGAGCAAGAATAAGCGCCGGCTTACTTTTTATGGAAATATTTTGTATCATTGAACGCATTTGCCAAACGTGATATGATCGAACCAATAGAAGGCATCTCGCCCTAGGGGCGGGGTGTCTTCGTTCATCATAAAGGGGTTTTACATTTAATGGATGGGAGGATCACGAGCGATGAAAAAGATCACGAAAGCCGCGATTGCCCAGGCGACGCGCAGATCGGCGCATGGAGGAGGGAACTGCCATGAGCCATAGCATCACGGGCCGCTTCAAGGAGAATCTCGTGCGGCAGCTCGTCTATTTCGACGAGAACGCTTCCGAGCTGCTGGATGCGCTGCCGAACACGGGCGTCCGGCAAACGATGGACGACCTGCTCCGGCGGTATTGCCGGGAAGTCCGCCGCTTCATGGACGGCCATGGCGAGGAAGGTCCGGATACGATCGTCTGGATCGGCTCCCGCGTCACGATCCGCAACGATACGGATCTCATCGACGAGGAGCTCACGATCGTCCTTCCGAACGACGCCGATCCGTTCGAAAGCCGGATTTCGTTCCTGTCCCCCGTCGGGCAGTGCCTGCTGCTCTCGAGGCCGGGCTGCAGCGCGGAGGTCGACACCCCGGGAGGCAAATACCGGCTGACGGTCCGAAAGACGGCTTATGCCGTCCAGAGCGAATGAACGGAGGGATTCCATGATCCAGGTCAAAGAATTCGTGGATTCGGACACGGTGCCGGCGGAGCGTTCGGCGAACGAGTTTCTGGCGACGCTCCGCGACGACCAGGTCATCGACATCCGGTACGGGACGTTCGTGAAAAAACACCTTTCCCGGTCGGAGCAGCAGCGAAGCTGCATCTTGATCATTTACCGAACCGGGCCGCGAAAGGAGCGCTCCGGTTCGGCGAACGAGGAGGGGCGGTCTTGAAAAGGGAAAAACGCGAGGCCTACTACTTCGAACTATTCCTGAAAATCGTGTCGTACGCCTCGACCGTCGTCATCTTGGCGGGAGCGGCCGGCTATGCGGTCTACTGGCTGATGATGAAACGGTAAACGATGCGCGGCAGGACCGCCTCCGCCGCGACGCGCAGCCGAACGGAAGCCTGCCCCGACATGGAAAGAAGCCGCTCCCCGTTAGGAGGACGCGGCTTCTTCCTGCGCGATTTGCCGGAACGCGGCGAGGAACTGCGCGGACGGGTACGCCCCCGACAACGCGTATTTTCCGTTGATGATGAAGAACGGCACGCCCGTAATGCCCATGTCCCGCGCGGCCGCGAAGTCGCGGTCGGTCTCGGCCGTCCCGTCCCCGGCGTCCAGCCGCTTCCGGAGCTCGCCCGCATCCGCGCCGATACCCTCGGCCAGCCCCAGCAGCACGTCAAGGTCCGCGATGTCCCGTCCTTCCTCGAAATAAGCGTCCATCGCCGCATCCACCCAAGCCTGGCGGCTCTCTTCGGGCAGAATGGCCGTGATCCGATGCGCCAGCAGCGTGTTCGGCATTCGCGCGATGCGATCGAAACGGAACGTCAGCCCGATGCCGGCGCCCGCTTCGGTGACCCGCTGCAGCATCGGATCGAGCCGCGCGGCGCCGCCCATTTTGGCCTCCATCGTATCGCGGAACGGCTTCCCTTCCGGAGGCAGGCCGGGATCCAGCTGGAAAGCGTGAAAAGCCACGTCCACCGTCTCGTTCGTTTCGTTCGCCCAAGCCATGATCGCGTCGTACATGTTTTTCTTGCCGATGCGGCACCAAGGGCACACCATGTCGGAATACAGGTCGATTTTCATCCGGCACACCTCGATTTTCTGAAAGGAATGATGACCTCAGTATGGCAGACATCGGCTCCGGTTACAACGTGCGGGAAGCAAGGGGACATGCTAGAATGGAAGGGTCATGTTGAACCATATCCGGAAGGAAGAGGACAATGAAGCTGACGATCGATTCGAAAGCGGAGCTGCTGAACGGCGTGGAGATGCCGAGACTGGGGCTCGGCGTATGGCGGGCCAAGGCAGGAGCCGAGACGGAGAACGCCGTGGCGGCCGCGTTGCGAACGGGTTACAGGCTGATGGATACGGCTTCCCTGTACGGAAACGAAGCGGAGGTCGGCCGGGCGATCCGGGCGTCCGGGATCACGCGCGAGGATATTTTCGTCACCACCAAGGTTTGGAACGACCAGCAAGGCTACGACAACGCGATGAAGGCGTTCGAGCAAAGCTTCGCCAACCTGGACTTGGGTTACGTCGATTTGTATTTGGTACATTGGCCGGTTCAGGGGAAATATAAAGAGACTTACCGCGCGCTCGAAGATCTGTATGAGCAAGGCCGCGTCAAAGCGATCGGCGTCAGCAATTTCCTCGTGCACCATTTGGAGGACCTGATGGGGTCGTGCCGGATCAAGCCGATGGTGAACCAGGTCGAAATGCATCCGCTGCTGACGCGGAAGAAGCTGCTCATGTTCTGCAGGAAAGAAGGCATCCAGGTGCAATCCTGGCGTCCGCTGATGAAAGGCAACTTGGACTTGCCCCTGCTGCGGGAACTTTCCGCCCGTTACGGCAAGACGCCCGCGCAAATCGTGATCCGTTGGCACCTTCAGCATGGGATCGCGACGATCCCGAAATCCGTGAACGAATCCCGGATCCGCGAGAACGCCGACGTGTTCGATTTCGAGCTGTCGCCGGAGGACATGGTCCGGATCGACGGGCTCAACGAAGACCGCCGTTTCGGGGCGGATCCCGACCATATCGATTTCTGATCGCCGCCGATGCTTCTTGTTCCGCCCCGGCGCGCGCCCTGTTGACAATCTCAACTGTAACTGATAATATTACAGTACCGGCAGGGAGGAGATGCCATTGAACAGCGACTTCGTCATAGCGGTTCATAGTCTGGTCCTGCTGGCCCATCTTCCCGAGGGCATGGCGACGAGCGACGAGATCGCGGAGAACGTCTGCACGAACCCGGTGCGGGTGCGCAAGGTGATGAGCTGCCTGCGCAAGAACGGCTTCCTGGATACCCGGGAAGGCTCCGGGGGCGGTTACAAGCTGTGCCGCGCGCCTGAAGAAATCACGCTTGCCGACGTATACCGTTCCCTCGCGGCGGGTTCTCTGGCCCCCAACTGGTGCAGCGGCGATCCGAAGAAGGACTGCGTCGTCAGCTCCAATATGGCCGAGGTCATGGCGGGAGTGTTCTGCGAAGCGGACCGTCAGCTGGAGGCATACTTCGAGCGGATCACGATCGGCTCCATGCTGTCGGGCATCAAGGCCAAGCAGCAAGCTTGAAAGCCGGATGCAGCGGGTATATTAGAGATGCCCGATCATCATAGAGGTTTCCTCGTAGTTCCTAAATTCCGGATAAGGAGTGATGTGACATGGCAGTCGCCGTCACGAAGGACAATTTCAACCAAACGGTATCGCAAGGGGTATCGCTTCTCGATTTCTGGGCGCCCTGGTGCGGACCTTGCAAAATGCAGCTTCCGATCGTCGAGGAGCTGTCCGAAGAGCTTCAAGGCAAAGCCACGGTCGCGAAAGTCAACGTCGACGAAGAGCCGGAACTGGCCAGCCAGTTCGGCGTCATGAGCATTCCGACGCTGATCCTGTTCAAGGACGGTCAGCCGGTCGACAAGCTGGTCGGCCTGCAAAGCAAAGCCGCGCTGCAGAACAAAATCAACAACCTGATGTAATTCGGGTTTCGCTTGAACCGCCGGTCCTTAAGACCGGCGGTTTTTCGCGTGCCGAGCGTTGACGCTGCGGCGCCGTTTGCGCCGGACGGCCGGGGCGACGGACTCCCGGAAAGGATTTTCGCGATCATTGTCGAAACATAACGCTTATGATGACGAAAAAAAGAGCGATACTGATCACGGCGCTGTTCTTCGCGGCGCTGCTCGCCGTCCGGCTGGTCTGGACCGAGCTCCGGGCGGGGCCGGAGCACCCGGCCGCCGCGCAAGGCGTACTGGATTTGCGCGACCGGGACGTCCTTTCCGGCCGCGCCATGGACTTGAACGGCGAATGGGAGTTCTATCCCGGACGGTTCCTTATGACCGGCAGCGGAAATGAAGACCCTGGACCGGCAAGCGATACCTTCGTCCATGTCCCCGGGACATGGAACGCTTCCCTCGGGTCCCCGAACCATTCCGCTTACGGCTACGGCTCCTACCGCCTGCGGATTTTGGTCCGGCCGGAGCCCGGGCGGATGTACGGCATTCGAATCCCTTACGTACGCACCGCTTCCGAACTTTTCGTGAACGGACAACGATTGGCCGGCAAGGGCCGGGTCGATTCGGACCCCAGCCGTTACACGCCTTACACGTTCCCGATGCAGGCCGTCTTCCCGGCCGATGACGGCGTCATCGACGTCGTCGTGCAAGCCGCCAATTTTGACAGCGTCATGAGGGGCGGCATCATGAAACCCGTCCACTTCGGCTCCGCGGAGGCGATCCAGCAAGAGCGCCTGTTCTCCGTCGGCGCGCAATGGACCGTCTGCATCGTCCTGGCGATCCATGGCCTCTACGCCGGCGTCTTGTTTTTGATCGGGACCCGCCGGAAGGAGCTGCTCTGGTTCCTGGCGCTGGTCGCTTCCGCGATCTTGATGACCGTGGCCGACGACGACAAGCTTCTGCTGGCATGGATTCCGCTCGATTTCGATTGGAACGTCAAGCTGGTTTATCTGTCCTACGTCGCGATCGCCGCGCTGATGGTCCGGTTTATCGCAAGCCTGCTGGACGAATACGCCAAAACCGGCCGGCATTTTTGGTTTTACGCGGTTTGCGGCGTTTCGGCCGTCCTGATCGTGGTCACCCCCGCCAAAGTCACGCTGGAGCTCGGGTATATTCTTTTCTCCATGCCGTTCATTGGCGGTCTGATCGTCTCCCGCTTGTCTTTCCGTTCGCTGACCCGAGGCAACGCGGACGCGATTTACGTGCTGCTGGGCATCACGAGCGTGCTGGCCAATATCGTGGGCACGCTCGGCAAAGGCGCGGGACTGTTCGACGCCGGTTATTATCCGATCGATCTGAGCGCCGCGTTTTTCGCTTTCGCGTCTTATTGGTTCCGGAGCTACTTCCGGCTGTCCGAGCATTCCGTCCGGCTCGCGGAGAAGCTGCAGCAGGCGGACAAGCAGAAAGACGATTTTCTGGCGAATACCGCCCATGAGCTGCGGAATCCGCTGCACGGCATGCTGAATATCGCCCAGAGCGTCATGGAGCGCTGGGAGGATCGCGAATTCGCGGCCGAAGGCAGGGCCCGGATGGAGCTCTTGGTGACCGTGGGCAAGCGGCTTTCCCTTCTGGTGAACGACTTGCTGGATCTGGGCATGCTGCGGGGGGATACGCTCCGCCTGCAGGTCGGGAACGTTCAGGCGCAGGCGGTCGCATCCGGCGTCCTGGACATGCTTCGCTATATGGCGGATGGCAAACCGGTGCGACTGGTCAACGACATTCCGCCCGACTTTCCCCGCTTGCGGGCGGACGAGAACCGGTTGACGCAAATTTTGTTCAATCTGGTGCATAACGCGCTGAAATTCACGGACGTGGGCATGGTGGCGATACGGGCGTCGGCACGGGACGGAATGGCGCTGATCGCCGTCTCCGATACCGGGCCGGGGATGGACGAGAAGACGCGCAACGTCGTTTTCGAACCCTATGAACAAGGCGGCGCCACCCCTCAGGCGTCCGGCGGCGGTATCGGGCTGGGGTTAAGCATTTGCAAGCAGCTGGTGGAATTGCACGGAGGCACGCTGCAGGTCGAATCGTTGCCGGGGCAAGGCTCCGAATTCTCCTTTACGCTGCCGTTCGCGGATACCGTCTCCCTCTCGAATTCCGCGTCATCGCAACCGGAGATTCGCGCACTGGCGGAAACGGCTGCAACGGTCGTTCGCGATCCTGCGGAAACCGAACGGGAGCCGAACGAAGACCGGCCCGCGATTCTGGCCGTCGACGACGACCCGGTGAACCTGGCCGTCCTCGAAAGCGTGCTGGGCGCGGAACGTTACGACATCGTCAAGGCGTCCAGCGGAGAAGAAGCGTTGTCCCTGCTGGGTACCCGGAAATGGGATCTGCTGATCGCGGACGTCATGATGCCTAAGATGTCGGGATATGAGCTCGCCCGCTCGGTCCGGGAACGATTCCCGATTACGGAGCTCCCCATTCTGCTGCTTACGGCGCGTTACCGGCCGGAGGATATCGAAGCGGGGTTCGCCGCCGGCGCCAACGATTACGTGGCCAAGCCGGCCGATGGAATGGAGCTGCGTTCGAGGGTATGGGCGCTCACGGCCATGCGCAAGTCGTTCAGCGAGCGGCTGCGCATGGAAGCGGCATGGATGCAGGCCCAGATCCAGCCGCACTTTCTCTACAACACGCTGAATTCGATCGCCGCCCTCAGCGAGGTCGATCCGGCCAAAATGCGCGCGCTGCTCGACGCGTTCAGCCGGTACTTGCGCGCCAGCTTCGATTTCCGGAATTCGGGACAGCTCATCCCGCTTCGGGACGAGCTGGAGCTCGTTCGCGCCTACTTGCACATCGAGAAGGAAAGATTCGGAGACCGGCTGCGAATCGATTGGGAGACAGATGCGGGGATCGGGACAAGGTGGAAAATCCTGCCGCTCTCCATTCAGCCGATCGTCGAGAACGCGGTCCGGCATGGGATTACGAAGCGGGCCCACGGCGGCCGGCTTCTCATTCGAATCACGGAAAACGGGAACGGGGCGGATATCGCGGTCGAGGACGACGGAGCGGGGATGGACGTTCACGAGGCCGAGCGTCTACTGAGCGACGTTTCGGCCAACCGCGCGGGGGTCGGACTTCGCAACACGGACCGGCGGCTCAAACAGCTGTACGGAGAAGGACTCCGGATCCGGAGCGCGCCCGGACAGGGCACCGTCGTCGCTTTCCGCATCACGAAAAAGTAATCGGCGCCCCCGAATTCGCGTCTTGTCAGTTCGTCGCCGCACGCCAATTCCGGTACCATTCCGCTGTCCGTTCGGATGGGGAGACGCCGTACTCTTTGTCCAACATGGAGGTCAGCTTGGCGTACTGCTGCTCTACGAAATGGATTTGCCCCATTTCCCCGTACACTCTCATCAAGGCGAAATACACATCTTCCCCGTAAGGGTATTTCTGCTGAATCCGCAAATACCAGTCCAGCGCTTCCGAAAGCCGGCCGTGGTCCTCCCACAGCCGGCCGAGCGCCGTGGCGTGATGGTACCACATGTTTTGCAGCCTCTGCCGTTCTTGCTCGGCCCAGGCGTAATCATGCTCCGCCAAATAATCGCCCGCGTAAGCCTCCAAGAGCCGAGCATATCCATCCGCCGTCTCCAGGGACAACCCGTCCGCCTCGGACAACGCCTTTTCCCATTGTTCCACGTCCAACGGGCAATCGCCCAAATCCAGGCCATACCCGGACGACGATTTGAGGATTTTGATGCTCAGACCGGCGTTATCCAGCATTTTGCGCAGCCTGTAAATCGTCGTGTAGAGCAGGGGCTGCGCCTTGCTCTCTTCCATTTCCGGCCATAGCAAATCCATGAGAGCGTCTTTCCGGACACGTTGGTTCCTCCGGTAAACCAAATAAGCGAACAATTCCTGGGCTTTCGCGGTGCGCCAGGGGAGCGGTTCGCCCGTTCCGGGGTCGATTTGCATGCTTTGAAAACACCGTACGGCCGCGGTCCGGATCGGGGACGCGGCATGGCGGTCCGCGCGCCCGCGCTGCCCCAGAATCCGCCGGACGGTCGTCTCCAACCGATCGGTCTGAAGCGGCTTCAGCACGTAATCCAAAGCTTGCAGCTCAAAAGCCTGCACGGCGAATTTATCGTAAGCCGTCACGAAGACGATTTCCACGGGCGGATGCAGCTCCTGGAGACGTTCCGCGGCCTCCAGACCGCCGAGCTCCGGCATGTCGATATCCAGAAAGACGACATCCGGCTGCAAACGGGGAGCCGCTTCCAACGCTTCTTCCGGAAGCTGGAACTTCCCGACGATTTCCAGTCCGCCGATTCGATTCAATTGGAGCTCCAAATAGCGGAGCGCGAGCGCTTCGTCGTCTACCAGCATGCATTTCACGATTGATCCCTCCGCATACGTTCCGTCGGGCCGCGACGCCGATTTTCAGGAAGCCGATACCATTATATCGGCTTTTGGTCATTTTTTGGTCAGTGCCTTATGGTCTAATCAAACATTAGTGAAGTGGAAAAATGCAGGAAGGTGGTTTTTACGTGATGGGTAGGAGGTTTCTCGCGGCGCTGTTAACCATCGGGTTGATATTCCAATGGTTCTCGCCGGGAGTTTGGCAGTCGGCACACGCCGCGGGTTACGCTTTCGGAGGGAACCTTGGCGTAACGATCGGTTCGCCCGGGAAGGCGGTGCTCGGGAAAACGGCCGATTTAGAGATCGAGTTGAGCAATACCACCGGCTCGATGGCTTTCAATGTCGGCGTGCAGATGATTCTGGAGGACGGTCTGGATTTGGATCCGTCCACGGGGACGGCCGCCTCGGAGACCGAAACGGCTTCGAACGGCACGAAGACGTTGTACTGGCGGGACATGAAGGATCTCGCTCCGGACGAGACGTTCACGTTTCCTGTGAAGCTCTTATCTAAGAAAACTTACCGTGCCTCCGGTGAGGACGTCGACTTCGGCGCGACGCCGAAGGTGACCGTCCGATTGGTTGCCAGCAGCGATGCCCGGCATGTCATGGATCCGCCGAATTTCGTGAGCGTTCCGGCGGAAGAAACGCTGCAAATCGTTCCGTTTACGGTGACGATCGAACATGACGGCAAAAACGTCAAAGGCGCGGGTCCCAGTTCGGCAGCGCCGGACAGCGGCGACGAATGGGGCGCGCTTAGCTACAAACTCGTGATCGATAACAACGATCGGTCACCCACGAAGATCACGAATTTGACCAACGAGACGGACGGCGCCTTGGAGACGTACGATTATTCTCTTGCTCCATCGACGCCTCATCGTATCGCGGGCGATAAAAGGCAGGATATTTGGAATTCGATAACGCTGGCTGTCGGGGAGAAGAAGGAGATTTCCTTCAAAGCCGCCTATCTGGAGAAGCAGACGGCGGGCGGCGTGGCGAACGCCGGTCCGGTTGTCAAGGACGGTTACGGCTCGGATTTCTACCAGAAGGTTACATACGGGGCGGAGGTCGACGGTGCGGACTTCGGCACCGGCTCGGTAGAGTACAAAGCGGTGTCGAAAGACATCATCGTGACCAAGACGACCCAGGTACCGGCAGGCGGAATCGAGTACGGCAGCGAGCTGGAGTACGTCTTGACCGTGAAAACGAACGAGTATGAAGCGGTGACGGGGGTTACTCTGACCGATACCATCGGAGACGGCCAGACTTTCGTCGGTTATACGGGAGAGGAAGGGACGGAAGGGACGCCGAGCAATCCGGCGAAAACGGTCGGCATGACCGAGCTGACGTGGGAGCTTGGCGATCTTGGTCCGCATACTGTAGTGACCCGATCTTATACGGTCAAGGTCGACGAGTTTTGGTCGGGCGGGAAGTACGGGACCGGTCCGGTGTTCGCGGGCGACGAATTGGTCAATTCGACGATGGTGACCGGGTATTCGTCGTCCGGCAAAGTGACGGACACGGACGGCACCGTCGTCTGGATCACGGAACCCGGCATCGGGGAATCGATCGTCGGCCTCAACGGCGATACGCTCGATTCCGTGCCCCATGTGGATACGACCGTAGGCGATATTGTAACCTTCGACGTCGAGTACGACGCCTCGAAAGTAGGCGCTCAGCAACACGACGTCATGGTGTTCGATTATTTGCCCCTGGGCACGGAGCTCGTGGGGGATCCTTCGGACTATACGTTGAACGGAGAGGTGCCGGAATACGACGCAGCCCAAAATCGACTCTTATGGGATTTGGGCGACGTGGGCGAAAGCGCAGGCACCCAGTCCGTTCAGATCAAGGTCAAAGTCCTCAACGACACGGACCACGTGAAGGCGGAGAAGGGCGCGGAAAACCTCGTGGTTCTGACCTACACGGATTCCGCCGGCCATGTCCAGAGCCAGCGGAGCAGCGTGAAGCTGAACTACGTGGAGCCGTACGTGGAACTGGACCGCAGCGTGGACAACACGCCGGAAAACGGCCCGCCCGACACGCCCGTGAAGGTGGACGGCGGCCAGATCGTCAAGGTGACGCTGAAGCTCACGAACACCGGATCTTCGCCGGCGTATAACGTGGCAGTGACCGAACCGCTTGCAAGCGGGTTGGCCAATCCGCGCGAAGAGGATGGTACGCCGATTGCCTTGGTTGGCGGGAGCATTGAATTTCCCCCCGTCTCGACGCTTGGCATCGGTTCAACCGATAAATCCGTCGAATTGACCTATTTGGCCGACGTGATCGATCCGATCGGCGCGGAGCGGGAAATCCGGCAAGGGGCGTCATGGACCTATCAGGGACGGGCGGACGCTTCGGGGCGCGGTTATCCCGACGGCGAGGAGACCGATCACGTCACCATGCAGGCGCAGACCTTGAAGGTGACCAAATCGTTTTTCGATTCCGCGACCGGCGGAAAAGACGATCTTCGGGTCGGCGATTGGGTCGTGTACCAAGTAACCGCAGCGCTGCCCGCAGGGAAAGCAGCGCACTTCGAAGCTTGGGACGGCGTGCTGACCGACTTCCTGCCGAAAAACCAATCGTTGACGGCCGTCTTCTCCGACTTCGATAAGAACCTGGACAGCGGCACGCCCATCCCTAGCAGCGGATATACGAGCAATGCCGGCGATAACAGCGTCAGCGTGGCAGGGGTGAAGCTCGACAGTTCGAATCCCGACTATACGATCTTCGTAAAGACGCGCGTGGACAAGCTGGATGCCGGAAAATGGACGGAAAGTCCGAGCAGCAAGGCTTCCTTCGTTTGGAACGACCAGAACGGGGGAGGAGGCTCCCATACGGCGAATTCCGGCTCGGTGACCGTGACGGTCAGCAAACCGAATTTGACCGCTTCATTCGACCGTGCTTCGATCGATCTGGGGCTGGAAGACTCGCAGGATCTCACTTTCACGGTCACGAACTCGGGCCCGAACACCGCCTTCGATTTCACGCCGAACTTGACGATCCCCCCGGGATTCGAGATCGAGGCCAAGGCCGGTACGACGATTGCCGACAAGAGCGGCGATGCGACTTCGGGCTATACGGTGAAGATGCCAATCGTGCCGAATTTGGCGAAAGACGAAAGCAAATCTTATTCGTTCACGATCAAGCTCGTCGGATTAAACGGCTCGGGCTCGGAATATCAGGTCGTCGGGAAGACAGGCGCTTACTACGCGACAGAAGCGGCGTATACGAGCGACCCGGACCAGACCGATCTGAACGGAGACGCGACGGCGAGCGAAGAGAAATTCAGGGCGACGACGACGGCAAAAATTTTGGTGCCCCTCGTGAAAATCGACAACCAAATCGAGTCGACGACCAACGGGACGAGCCTTGCCAAGATCCGACCGGGCGACGTCGTCAACTACAAGCTGACGGTCACCGTGCCGAAAGGAACGAAAGCCTATGCGCTCAACGTAACGGACAAGATCGGCGGTTCCGGCGCATTCGACTGGTGGAACGGTACGGCGTGGGTGACGAGCCCCGGCACGATTACCCTTGATCTCGGAGATGTCGACGCTTCCGACGCACAGCAACCGATCGAGAAGACCGTCAAGCTGAGAGCCAAAGCGGACGGCAGCAGTCCGGCGAACGGATCGTACAAGACTACGGCCCAAGCCCACTGGCTCTCGGTGAGCGGGGACAGCGCATCGAAGAAAGACTCGGCGGAGAAGGAGACCTCCATCCAGGTCGTTCAGCCCGATATGACCCTCGCCCCGGATGCGTTGGCCGCCGCCCAATTCGATGACGACCATCCGTCCATAACGGTCGGCTTCAAGTTGGGCGCGGTAACGGGACCTGACGCTTACAAAGCAGAGGTAAACGTGCCGATCCCCGCGGAATTGAACGTAGTCGAAGGCACGATCACTGAAGGCGGTACTTTCGAGGACGGAGCGGTCGTCTGGACCGGACTGAACGTGACGGGCGGCAGCACGAAAACGCTGAAATTCGACGTCGAACCGGCTCCGGGTGCCGGAGCGGGAGCAAGCGGGATCACGCTGACGGCGACATTAACGCAGTTCGACTCGACGCCAGGCGACCAGACGGATCAATTGGCGAAGACTTACGCGCCGAACAAGACGGCCAGCCAGACGCTGTCCATCAAGCCGGCCGCGTTGACCGCGACGGTTCAATCGAATCCTTATTTGCCCGATCAGAACCAAGTGCGTCCCGGCGATCCGGTGTCCTACCGCGTGAGCATCGACTTGCCGGAGGGCAGGGTCGCGTACGACTCGGTGCTGACGGTGGAAACGTTGACGAACCAGACGATCGATGGCGTCACGGTTGACGGCACGCCGGTGGCTTATTCCGCGGAAGCCGGCGGATATCCGCTTGGCCGTTTGAACGCGGACGCGGAAGTGCTCGTGAACGCCCGGATTTCGACGACCGGCAGCCACAGCGGTCCTTACACGGCCCAGTTCGAGCCGCGGCTGGCCTATGAGACGGCATCGACGGGCGGCAGCGCGCTGACGGCAGTAACGAGCGTCTTGCAGCTGGACGTCGTCGAGCCGGATTTGTCGATCCAGCTGACGGCGGAAGGACCGACGGTGCTGGATGCGATCGGGGATACCGTGCCGTTCCGGCTGGCGGTGAAGAATAACGGGGCCGGTCCCGCCTATTTGCCGCATTTGACGCTGACGGTTCCGGACGGCTTCGCGCTGAGCGCCGTGGGCGCGCCAGGGGATCCGACCGTTACGGCCAGCGTGTACGGCTTCGACTGGCAGCCCCTTTCGATTCCGGCCGGGGGAACGCTGGAACTGACGTTCCATGTCGGCGCTTCGAACGAGACGGCGGTCCATACGGCGATCCAAGTCCAAGCGACGCTGAACGCATACCAATCTTTGCCGGTGGACGGCGGCAAAACGTACGGACCGCTGACGACGGATCAGATCGGCGTGGAAGTATCCGGCGCCCACCAGCTGCTCGGCTCGGATACCCGATCGATCAGGGCGGGCCAGAGCACGGCGTTCGACCATACGTTGCGCAACACGGGGGCCGGCCGGGACATTTACGTGCTGACGCTCGACAGTCCTTTTCCCGTCACGCTGCTGAAGGATGGAGTCGAGATCGCGCGCGGAGCGAAGTCGGGATCCGCCTGGGTATGGACGAGCATCGCGGACGGTTACCGGGATGCCGATGACGCCGGCCAAGTCGCCGTGGCGCTGAACGGCGGGGAGACGGCCGGCTTGCGGCTGCAAGTTCAAGTTCCCGAAAACACCCCGTACGGCGGCGCGCCGGCGGTGATCGAGATCGCGGCCCATGGCAAGCTGAACGGCACGGACAGCGCCGCGGAGGACCGCATTACGGTTATCGGGGACCATCTGGACGGATGGAGCGGCAGCCAGCCCTATGAAAATTGGCGCCAGCCGGCATACCGGCCCGGAGACACGGCGGCGCTGAAGGCGGTCACGTCCGTCCATATCACGTCCGTTAAAGCCCACTTCTTCAGCGAGGCGGGCGGAGGCGCGACCAGCGGCCAGTCGGAACTTGTGCTGGAGAACGAGAAGACCTATCTGGAGGACGGTTACAAGGTATGGGTCGGCTCGGCCGTTTTGCCGAAAGATTCGGAGACCGGCCGCTATGCGATCCGTTTCGAAGCCTACCAGGACGGCGTCTTGAAAGAAACGGACGATACGGCAACGTCCGGAACGGGCGCGAACAATCCGTTCATCGTGCAACGCACCGCCGTGCTTCGGGGGACCGTTTTCGACGCGGCGACGCGAGACGTCATCGCGGGCGCCGTCGTCAAGCTGCGCGATCCGGCCAACTCTGGGGAAGACCGCGAGACGACGACGGACGCGGACGGCAAGTACGGCTTCTCCGATATCGACGTGCGGTTGTACGAAATCCTCGTCGCGGATGAAGGGTATGCCGACGCGGAAGCGGAAGTATACGCGATCCCTGACGCCAGCGGAACCGTGACCCAAGACGTTTACCTGTCCCCGTACCGGCTGACGTTGTCGGCGGACCCGAACTCCCTGCTCGGAGACGGCTTGTCCGAGACGACGCTGACCGCGGAAGTCCTGGATCTGGAGGGCCATCCGCTCGCGGGCGTTCCGGTCGTCTTTTCCTCGCCGAGCGGCAAAGGGACGTTCGTCGGCGGCACGGGCGCCGTAACGGGCGCGGACGGCAAAGCCCGCGTCCAGTTCCGCTCGGACGTCGTGACCGGGGCGGAAGCCCAGCAATTTCCGGTGAGGATCGACGTAAACGACCCTGTTCATGATCTGTTCGCCTCCGATCAGATCGTCATCCATTTCGATCCGGGAGCCGTAACCGGCTTCGTGACGGAGATGGTGAACGGCGTTTCGACCCCGGTACCGGGCGCGTTCGTCACGATCCGCAAGATTTCGACGGCGACCTCAAGATCGATTTCGAAGCGCACGCCGTCACCAAAACCGACGGTTCCTATACCGTGGCCGTCCCGCAAGGCAACACGACTTACGACGTCATCATCGAAAAAACGGTCACCCTCGGGGGTGTCCGGAAACCGCTCAGCTTCCCGCAGACGGCTGCGGTGGGAACGCTCTCGGCGCTGGGACACGAGGTATATCCCGCGAACCAATCGGCCGGCGGCGTCGTGCTGATGAAAACGTCCGACGAATTGGAGGCGCAGTTCCCCGCGAGCTTGTACCGGCAAATGTACGGTTACCTGCTGGACGACGAGGGCAACGAGTACAAGCCCAGCGGCACCCGATTGGAATTCCCGATCGGAGATACCGGCGTCTTCCGCATTCCGGAGCTGCCGGCCGGCGATTATCGCCTGGTGGCGGTCCTGAAGCTTTCGCCTACGGAAGAGATCATCGTGAACGCGGACAAGGCGGGGAATTATCCGCTGCTTCAAGTCCGGAAGGACGGCGAACTGAACATTTCCTCCGACTTGATCGACCCTTACGGGAACGTGACGGATGCCGATACCGGCGAGGCGATCGAAGGCGCGCATGTCGAGCTGTACTACGCGGACACGGAACCGAATAAGATAGCGGGCAGAACGCCCGGGGAATTGGTATCGCTGCCCATCTTGAACGGCTTCCCGCCGAAAGACAACCATAACCCGCAGGATACCGATGCCTTCGGCAACTACGCATATATGGTCTACGGCTCGACGGACTATTACTTGGTCGTATCGAAACCGGGGTATCAAACCTACACCAGCCCGACGATCTCCGTCGGATCGACGATCGTGCGGCATGATCTCCAGCTGCATCGGACGCCGTCCAGCAGCGGCGGCGGAGGAGGCGCGGTCATTCCCGGTCCCGCGGCCGCCGGCGAGTTGGACTTGGCCGTCAGCCTGTTCTCGGATCGGGCGAGCTACGGCGAAGGGGACGTGATCACGTTCACGGTGCAATACGCCAACCGCTCCGATGCGCCGGTGAAAGGCGCCGTGTTGAAAGCCGGCAAACCCGAATATACCGACTGGGCGGAAGCCGCAGGCGGCGAGATCCTAGGCAGTACGGTGAAATGGGAGCTCGGCGATCTCGCGCCTGGGGCGAAGGGGAAACGGGTGTACCAAGTCAAGGTGAAGAACAATGCCCTGACGCAGCGCGAAACGAAGGTCCGCGCGGAGGCGGAGATCACGGCTTCGGACAAGCTGACGAAGTTGGACGACGACCGTTCGAGCTTGGATCTGCTGCTGTTCAGCGGCCGATTCGGCTTCGGCAAGCACCAGAGATACATCGTCGGCTATCCGGACGGCCAGTTCAAGCCGAACCGTCCGGTCACCCGGGCCGAAGTCGCGGGGATCTTCGCCCGGATCATGGATCTTCGGGGAACGGTAACCGGCAGCGTCGCTTATGCGGACGTCCCGAAAAACATGTGGGCCGCCGGCTATATCGAGGCGGTGACGAAAGCGGGCCTGTTCAGCGGGTACGAAGGGAACCGCTTCAAACCGAACCAAGCGATCACCCGCGCGGAGCTGAGCGCCGTCATCGCCCGGTATTTGAAGCTCTCGGAAAGCGCAGAGCCGCTGGAATGGCATTTCAGCGACATCCGGGGTCATTGGGCTGCCCGCGCGATCGAGCAAACGTACCGGTACCATGTCATCTCCGGTTATGAGGACGGAACGTTCAAGCCGAACGCGAACATGATCCGTTCGGAAGCCGTCACGATGATCAACCGGCTGTTGAATCGCGGACCGCTCACCGGCGTGGAAGCCACGTTCCCCGACGTGCCGAAGACCCACTGGGCATTCGGCCAGGTAGAGGAAAGCACGCTGACGCATGAATATTCCCGCAATCCGGACGCTTCCGAGAAGGCGGAAACGATCATTCCCGAACCGCTGTGGTAATCCTCGGCGAACTTCGGCAGCATTCGACGAAGAGCCTGCAGGCGCCTATAAGCCTGCAGGCTCTTTTCTTGTCCCTGCCGCAACTTCCAAAATATTGAAGGCGTCTAATCGTTGAGGTAAACTGAAGGCGGTTGCCAATCGAAAAGGGGGGAGTTCATGGACGGCTTATTGCGGGGGATCCTGGATAAGCTGCCGGCTTGGTTTTACAGCTTGTCCGCGGTACTGTTCCTTGCCGTACTCATTATTTTCTTCGGCATGACGTTGTTCGGAGCCTCAAGGATCACCCGGGCCATGCACAGCATCATGAGCCGCGACCGGCGCATCGAGCAGCTGCACGACCGGCTGCACGAAGCGATCCGGCGGGCGGAACAGCACGACAACGTGGCGTCCCAGCTTGCCACGGCCTGCGGCAACTTAAGTCCGTTGCTGCACCAGCTTAACGTCCTTCGCAGCCAAATGAACCTGATGACCCGGATGAACGAAATCGAATCGCTGGCCCAGCGCTGCCTGGACACGCTGTCCTCCGACATCAAAGTCAGCGCGGGCGGACGCCACCGCTGCGCCCTATGGGTGCAGCAAGAGGAAGAACTGCTGCTGGTATTCGCCAGCTCGGGGTTTCCGAAAACCCATCCCGGCAACCGAAGGCTGCATATTCACCGTTCCATCGCGGGCAGATGCCTGCGCAAGAGACAGCTGATTCACGTCGACGACGTGACGGAGGACGACGACTGGGAGCCGAACCATGATTCGAAATCGCCGTACCGTTCCCTGATTTGCGTGCCGGTCAGTACCTGGGTCGTGCTGACGGTAGACGGCATCCAGCCGATGAGCCACGAAGTGGAGTTGCTTTGCGATCTATACGGGGTTTTGTTCGAAGGGATTCTCCAAGAGCAGGTGAGCACCGTTCAACGCCTAGCCGGGGAAAATCTGAACGGGGAAGCCAGCGCCAGTGGTGCGTAGCCCCAAAATATGGTAGAATCGGATCCGAAGGAGCGTGGATCCGTGGTTCGCCTCGTACAGATACCGACTTTGCGTGCGGTTGCCTTGGCCGCATTGGAACAAAACATGTTGACGCCGTATGCCTACGACGGCTTCTTGCAATGGATCGACCGGATGGAGGAGCAAAGCTTGAAGCCGACGGACGACTGGGCCATTCGTCAAGCGAGCGAAATGATGATTCGCCGGCGCAGGGCCGCTTCCGTCGTCTGAAGACCAGTCCCGTGGAACCCGAGGGGTGTAAAATTCCTCTCGGGT
This sequence comes from Cohnella caldifontis, assembly GCF_029360585.1. Lineage (GTDB taxonomy): Bacteria > Bacillota > Bacilli > Paenibacillales > Paenibacillaceae > Cohnella > Cohnella caldifontis. The sequence goes on from NZ_JAQZSJ010000003.1 coordinate 334,681, forward strand.
TCTTTTATTTATGCTGCAGAAAGAGGTTGGCGATCCCGTTAAGCCTGCCACACAGGCTAAAACCTACGCGGACGTAGGCTAGTGCCCCCGTTAAGCCTGCCTAGCAGGCTTACACCCACGCGGCCGTAGGCAGGTGCCCCCGTTAAGCCTGCCACGCAGGCTTAATCCCACGCGGACGTAGGCTGACGATCCCGATAAGCCTGCCACGCAGGCTTAAACCCACGCGGACGGAGGCTAGTGCCCCCGTTAAGCCTGCCTAGCAGGCTTAAACCCACGCGGACGTAGGCTGGTGCCCCCGATAAGCCTGCCACGCAGGCTTAAACCCACGCGGACGTAGGCTGCCGATCCCGATAAGCCTGCCACGCAGGCTTAAACCCACGCAGACGTAGGCTAGTGCCCCGGTTAAGCCTGCCACGCAGGCTTAAACCCACGCGGACGTAGGCTGGTGCCCCCGTTAAGCCTGCCACGCAGGCTTAATCCGCTCTTACGTGCCGTTGACGGAGCTTTCGAAATGCTCAATCTGCTCGTTGGTGCCGATGACGACCATGACGTCTCCCTCCTCCACGACATCTTCCGCGGACGGGGCGATGACGACCTGGTCGTTCTTCTTGTTGATCGCCACGATGGAACAGCCGAACCGGGCCCGGGTATCCAGCTCCTTGAGCGAATGGGAGGCGAGCTTGCGGGTCGCCGACAACTCCGCGATCGTGTAGGACTTGGACAGTTCGATGTAATCCAGCAGGTTCGGGGAGACGAGCTGGTTGGCCACCCGAATGCCCATGTCCCGTTCGGGGTAGATGACGCGATCCACCCCGAGTTTGTGCAGCACCTTGCCGTGCGGAACGGAAAGCGCCTTGGCCACGACTTTGGGGATCCCCAGTTCCTTGAGCAGGATGGAGGTCAGAATGCTGGCCTGGATGTCGTTCCCGATGGCCACGACCGCGCAGTCGACGTTGCGGATGCCGATGGAGCGGAGCGCTTCTTCCTCCGTGGTATCGGCAACGACCGTATGCGTCAACTCGGGCCCGATCTCATCGACCGCTTCTTCGTCCTTGTCGACCCCCAGCACCTCGCAGCCCAGGCGGATCAATTCCTTCGCCAGGCTCGAACCGAACCTCCCCAATCCGATGACCGCAAACTGTTCCATTCTCATGCGTCGGGCTCTCCTTTGTCCGCCTTGGACTCCGTCGCGTTACCGAATCTGCGGTTATTATATTGCTCGGGACGGAGAGATTATCCCGATTCCGGATCGGCCGGAAAAAAACAAACGGCAGGGATAACGGAGGATTCCGTTCTCTCTGCCGCTTGCGATTCGAGCGGTTCGATTATACCGTCCAACCGGCGTGTACGACGGCGCACAGCTTCCAATCCCCGCCGACCGGCCGGAGGATCAGGATCAGGCTTTCCCAGTCCATCCCCTCGTTCTTGGAATCGAAGCCCGGAAAATGGAATTCCACGTAGGAGGCGCCGGGATAGACCTCCTGGCCGTTAAACGGCACGTTACCCGTTCCCTTCAATTCATTCACGCTGATGTCCGGCGCGCTGGAGAAATCCTGGTCGTAGACGAATTTCTCGAAATAATCGCGGAACGTAAGCCGAATCGGTTCTCCGCTGCCGTCATACGTTCCCCAATCGTAGGTTGTCTTCGCTTTGAAATCGGGGAGTTTGCCGGCTTCGAACCGTTGGGCCGCCTTTTCTTCGATATGGGCGTAAGGCGAAAAACGGAGTCCTCGTTCGGGGTCGGCGATTTCGGCCAGCCGTTCCAAATCGCGGTCGCGAAGAATGTCCACGGCGTCCCGGGCCGCTTTTTTCAACGCCTGGTCGGGGTCGGGGGCTTCGCTTGGGGGAGCGGCGGCGGGTGAAGGCGACGGCGCTTCCGATCCGGTGTTGTCGGCGGGCACCGTGGCCGAGACGTTAGTAGGAGCATCCGCTTGCGATCCCGACGGGGAGCCGACGCCGGCCGATTGGCCGCAGCCGGTCAACGGGAGCGCCAGAAGCGCGGCGAGAAGCAGCATTCGTGTGGTGTTGCGCATCATGGCATACCTCCTTGCGGTTCGGTACTGGATTAGACGCAAAAAACCGCCGGATGTTCCGCTCGGAACCGCCGTTTTTCAAGAATTCGCGGCTCTGGGATCCTGGAAGTTCGTGCCTGAAGACGTCTCGCCCGTAATTCTTTTGTAAGAAAAACGCAAGAGAAGTTTACGAATCGGGTTAGAAGGGGGTTAGGAACGGGCGGTACATTGGGAGGGAATCGAAACAGGAGGATGAGATCATGATCAGAGGAAAATGGATGCTGCTGCTCAGCGTCGCGGTACTGGCGGTCGGACTGACGGCCTGCGGCAAGGACGGATCGGGAGGCAAGATGGACGGCGGCAACGGGAGCATGCAAACGGAGAAGGCCCCGGACAGCGGAATGATGCAAGGGAACGACAGTATGAAAGACGACGGGATGAAAGAGAGCGGGATGAAGGACGACGGGATGAAAGACGATGGCATGAAGGACAGTGGGATGATGAACGACGGGATGAAGGACGACGGGATGAAGGACGACGGGATGAAAGACAGCGGGATGAAGGACGATGGCATGAAGGACGATGGCATGAAGGACGATGGCATGAAGGACGATGGCATGAAGGACAGTGGGATGAAAGACGGCGGGATGATGAACGGAAAATAAAGGCCGCGGGCGCGACCGTGTGCTATAATTTGGGAAAAAGCGGACGGCGGAGGTTGGCGCGGCATGGCGGGGGAAACGGTGCTGGTGGCGGATGACGAACGGGACATCACGGACGTGTGCCGACGCTATCTCGAGCGTGAGGGCTATCGGGTGATCACGGCCGGCGACGGACTGGAAGCGCTCTCCATGTGGGAGGCTCAGCGGCCCGACCTGGTCGTGCTGGATTTGATGATGCCCGGCAAATCCGGCTGGGACGTCTGCTCGGCCATCCGCGATGCCGAAGACGTGCCGATCGTCATGCTGACCGCCCGCGGCGAGGAAAGCGACCGCTTGCTCGGCCTTACGCTGGGCGCGGACGATTACTTGACCAAGCCGTTCAGTCCCCGCGAGCTGGTGCTGAGAATCCGCAACATTTTAAGAAGATCGTCGGGGGAACGGAACGCGGGGCAGCGGCAGCCGGCGGAAGAAACGGAGAAGCATTTCGAAGGCTTGTCTCTCTATCCGTCGCAGCGGAAAACGGTCGTCTGGGGACGGGAAACGGAGTTGACGGTCAAGGAGTTCGACCTCCTTCATTGGTTCGTGCGCCATCCCGGCCAGGTGTTTTCCCGAAGCCAACTGCTCAGCCGCGTCTGGGATATCGATTTCGAAGGGGACACGACCACCGTCACCGTGCACATTCGCAGGCTGCGGGAGAAGATCGAGGCGGATCCCTCCGAGCCTGCCTGGATCAAGACGGTTTGGGGAATCGGCTATAAATTCGAAGGAAGGCCGCTGTCATGAAGGGATATGGCATCAAGCTGAGGCCGTACCTGCTGCTCGCCAACGCGGTCAGCCTGGGGATCGTGTTGGGTCTTCTGTTTCTCAGCTACAGCCGGATGCTGCTGGACCGCTCCACTTTTTTGTGGCTGGGGGGCGCGACGCTGGCGGCCGGGCTGCTGTCCTTCGCGGTCCACTACGCGCTGGTCCGCCCGCTCGAGCGGTCCGTCGAACGGATCGGGGAAGCTTCCCGCGAAATCGCGTCGGGCTCGTTCGGCACCGAGGTGCCGATCGTGGGGACCGCCGAATTCCGCCAGCTGGCAGAAGGATTCAACGCGATGAGCCGGCAGCTGGACGAAAGCTTCACGCGCCTGCGCCGGTCGGAGGAATCCCGGCGGGAGCTGGTCGCGAATGCCGCGCACGACTTAAGGACGCCGCTGGCGCTGCTCCAATCCCATGCGGAGGCGCTGCAGGACGGGCTGATCCGGGACGAAGAGACCTTCCGCCGATACGTGAACACGATCCGGACGGAATCCGCGAGGCTCGGGGCGCTCGTCCAGGATTTGTTCGAACTGTCCCGAATCGACGCGGAGGCGGAGGAGCTTCGCCCGGTTCCCCTCGTGCTGGAGGACGTCCTGGTCGAGACATTGAACGCCTTCTCTCCCCGGCTGGAAGCCAGACGGATCGACGCGCGGGTCGCCCTGCCGGACCCCGCTCCCGCGGTGCTCGGCACGGAACTGGCGATGCGCAGAATCCTCGGCAATTTGCTCGACAACGCGATCCGGCATTCCCCGGAAGGCGGAGTCGTCCGGATCGAAGCCGCTGCGGAAGGTCCGGGACGGCTGAAAATCGTCGTCGCCGACGAAGGGGAAGGGGTTCCGCGGCAGGAGCGGGAGCGGATTTTCGAACGGTTTTACCGGGTGGATCCGAGCAGGCGCAGGGACGGAAGCGGGGGAGGCTTGGGGCTGGCCATCGCGAAAGCCCTCGTGGAGAAGCTGGGAGGAGAAATCGGCGTGGAGGACGGCGTGCCGAAAGGGAGCGCGTTCTGGTTTACGGTCCCTCAGGCGCAGCGCTAAAGCCCGAAAGGCGGGGATGGGCATGAATCGGAAAAAACCGGGCTTCGGAAAACAGCTCGCCGAGCTGCATCGGTGGAACGCCTGGGTAACGGCGGCGCTGTCCGCGAGCGGATTGCTGCTGGCCTGGGGACTCGTGCGCGAGTGGGGAGAGATCCGGATTTGGATCCGGCAGCTGCATACGGCGGTTGGCCTTCTGTCGGGCGTCCTGATTTTATCGTACGTTCCGCTCGCGAGACGCCACCTCAAGCAGATCCGGCAGCGAACCCGGCAAAAAGGCAACTTGGCGTTCGTCCTTGTTTTGCTGATCGGTTGGCTCGCGTCCGGGATCGTACTGTGGCAGCTGCGCCATTTTCCGCCCAGGTGGGGGAACAATGCGAGGCTGATCCACCAGCTGCTCACGTACGTCGGTTTGCCTTATATCCTCTATCATTCGGTCACGCGTTTGAAATGGATGAAGCAGCCCGAACGCCGAGCGGTTCGGACCGGAAGGGAGGAGACGGCGGGGGGCGCTTCAGCCTTCGCGCGAGAGACGGCGGGAGGCGCTCCTACAGTCGCGGAGGCGGCAGGAAAGGCGTCTCTAGTCCCGCAGGAGACGGGTCCTTCCGTTCCGGGGCCGTGGCTGAACCGCCGGCAGTTTCTGAAAGTCTCGCTGGGCGCGGCGCTGGCGGTTACGGTGCTTCCTCCGTTTTTCCGCTGGCTCGGCTCCGTTCCCGGGGCGTCTCCCGCGCGATCGGGCATGGGGGAGGTCGAGGCGGATTCCGATCCGAACCGGATGCTTCCGGCCCCGGAGCCGCTTCCGGATTCCGTCCGGGTCGTCGGGGGAGGGGCCGAGGGACGTTTCGAAGTGTACTCGGTCACCCGGCTGCCGACTTTCACCTCGGACATGTGGTCTTTCCGACTGGACGGTCTTGTCGAGAAGCCGGCCGTCTGGAACTGGGAGCAGTTTCTGAAAATCCCCCGCACGGTGCAAGTCAGCGACTTCCATTGCGTGACCGGCTGGTCGGTGTACCGCAACACGTGGGAAGGCATTCCGCTGTCGAAGCTGTTGGACGAGGCCGGCGTCAAGAAAGAGGCGACCTGGGTCAAGTTCTATTCCGGGGATGGGGTCTACACGGATGCCCTTTCCTTGGAGCAGGCCCGCATGGACGACGTCCTGGTGGCCGTCCTGCACGACGGCAAGCCGATCCCGCGGGATTACGGCGGCCCGGTGCGGCTCGTCGTGCCTCGCATGTACGCTTACAAATCGGTCAAGTGGCTGAGCCGGATCGAGCTGATTTCGGAGGAACATATCGGCTATTGGGAAGAACGCGGTTACGACAACAACGCGTGGATCAAAGGCAAAGGCGTCCCGCTCTGAGCCGGATAACAAGAAAATAAGCCGTCCCGCGGCCTGAGGCGCGGAGACGGCTTATTTATGCCGATTTAGCGGTTTCCAAACGATTTGCCCAGGCGAAACCGGTATGTTACTTTAGAGGAACTCGCGCGGGAATGGGTAAAGATGCGACCGGTCAGTCGGACTTTTTCGGCTTGGTGGGCACCGGGGCGACGGACTTCGTCCGCTCGATGGTGTCGTTGACGAAGGCCATGTCCTGATTTTCCGCTTTCATGTTCGTCGTGCCTTTGTAGTTGCCTTTATGCGTAAGGTTTTCCACGGGGTTCTCCTCCTCGTTCGGGAATGCGTGAGTCTATTGTGCGTGAACGTTCACCTTGATATCCGTTGGGGGTAAAAATGATGAAATTCCAAAATCCGCATGACAGAAGTTCCGCCGTCCGTCGGCTGCTCGTTGCCGCCGTATTGGCGGGTTCGGTTCTGACGGCGGCTGCCTGCAGCTCGCCGGATTCGCCAGTCTCTTCACCGGCATCGGCTTCCTCTCCGATCGCGTCCCCGTCGGCATCCGCCCAGCCGGGGCAAGCGGATGCGCGGGAACTGCTGGCCCAGGCCCGGGAAGCCGCGAAAACCATGAAAAATTACGAATTCAAACTGCGGATGACCCAGAAATTGAAAACCGGTACGGCCGCGAACGATTCCGACGTCAGCGTGGACATGGAAGGCCGCGCGGAGCTGGGCCCGCTGAAGCTGGACCAGCAGGTGAGCAGCGTAACGGACGGCCAAGCCTATTCCATCCGGGCCATTCTCGTTCCTGACGCCTATTACATGTACGATCCCGAGTTCGAGGAATGGAGCAAAACCCCGAAGGAGCAGACGGCAGAGATCGCCAAGACGCTTTCCGACTTTCAAGTCGACCCCGGCAAAGCGCTCGCCGCGGTCGCTGCGCTGGGCGGCGGCCTCAAGTCGGAGGAAGCGGCGGACGGGGATAAAATCGCTTTTTCGGGCAACGGATCCGAAGCGAAGGCGTTCCTGGATACCGTGCTGGAAAGCACGCTCGACCTTTCGGGCATGGATCCGAAAATCCGGGACAGCATCAAGCTGTCCAGCCTGAACGTCGACGTGGAGCTGGATCCTGCCAGCCATCTGCCGACTTCCTACCGCATCGATTCCGTCATGACGGTGGAATACGAGGCGGGCAAACCTTCCACGCTGACGCAATCCTTCAGCGGCAGCTACGCCAAGATCAACGCCGCGGCTCCCGTGACCGTCCCTGAAGCGGCGAAGGAAGCGCCGGAGCTGGATCCGTCGGAGCTCGATACCGGATCGGCCCAGTTCGATTGACGGTCTCCCGCCGCTTGTGGACGTACCCGGCCGCTTCCGTTATAATGTGCTGAGAATTATAGAGGAGTGGTCCAACCGATGGCTCTGTCGTGTGGAATCGTCGGCTTGCCGAACGTGGGCAAATCGACTTTGTTTAACGCGATCACGCAGGCGGGCGCCGAGTCCGCCAATTATCCGTTTTGCACGATCGACCCGAACGTCGGCGTCGTGGAGGTACCGGACGAGCGGCTGCAGAAGCTGGCCGATATCGTGAACCCGAACCGCATCGTTCCGACCGCGTTCGAATTCGTCGACATCGCCGGCCTGGTGAAGGGCGCGAGCCGCGGCGAAGGGCTGGGCAACAAGTTCCTGGCCAACATCCGCGAGGTCGACGCCATCGTGCACGTCGTCCGCTGCTTCCAGGACGAGAATATCACCCACGTCTCGGGCAAAGTCGATCCGATCCGCGACATCGAGGTCATCAACCTGGAGCTGATCCTGGCCGACATGGACACCGTGGAGAAGCGGATCGACCGCACGCGGAAGAACATGAAGGGCGGCGACAAGAAATTCGCCGTCGAGCTCGAGGCGCTCGAACGGATCCAGAAGGCGCTGCAGGACGAGAAGCCGGCCCGCAGCGTCGAGCTGACGGACGAAGAGAAGCTGCTGGTGCGGGATCTCCATTTGCTCACGATCAAACCGGTGCTGTACGCGGCCAACGTCAGCGAGAGCGAGGCGGCGAACGCGGACGGCAACGAGTTCGTGCAGCGCGTGCGGGAATTCGCGGCTGCCGAAGGCTCCGAAGTGGTGCCGATCAGCGCCAAGGTCGAGAGCGAGATCGCCGAGCTGGAAGGCGAGGACAAAGCGATGTTCCTCGAGGAGCTCGGGCTGCAGGAGTCCGGCCTGGACCGCTTGATCCGCGCCGCCTACAAGCTGCTCGGCCTGTATACCTACTTCACCGCGGGCGTGCAGGAGGTACGGGCATGGACGATCCGCAAAGGCACGAAAGCCCCGCAGGCGGCCGCCGTCATCCATACGGATTTCGAACGGGGTTTCATCCGCGCGGAGGTGGTTTCCTACGAGGACCTGGTAAATTCGGGTTCGATGAACGCCGCCCGGGAAAAAGGGCTGCTTCGCCTCGAGGGCAAAGACTACGTCGTGGCGGACGGAGACGTCATGCACTTCCGCTTTAACGTATAATTCGGTTTCACGCGCTCGCGGGCGCTGAAGCGGCCTTCGGGCCGCTTTTTCGTTTAGAAGGAGAATCGTTGGTGAAGCGCGATCTCCAAAGGCAAGGGCTAAGGGCTAAAATGCAGTTGTTTTTTCTGCTTTCCCGCAAAATGAGATGACTAAAGGCCAAAATGCAATTAGCCGGGCCCGTCTCGCGGAAAAATGGAGGATGGGCCTGAAATAAATGCATTTCGGCTCTTTGTACGCCAATACAGGGGCAGAATATGACAGGTAGTTGTATTTTAGCACTTAGCCCCTCCCCCTTTGTTTCTTACGGACGACGAAGTCGTTCTTGCATGCAACGGGTGATCCCTCGTTCACGAGGATCGGTGATAGCCAGTCGTTTCGGCTGCGCATCGCAGTCTGCGCCTAGGTATTCGGGCTCAAGTTTTCGTCCTCCGCAACCTTTCTAGACCCCTTGCCGTCAGTAGGGTTGATCAAAACTGGCGGATTTCGCCAATGGAAAGGGTGCAGGGCAGCATGAAACGGAAGACGGCGATTCTTTTGGTTACGGCGGCGGGACTGCTGGCGACTTCGGCGGCGGCGAACGCTTCCGGACTGACTTCCAAAGTGAGCGGGTTGCTCCGCAAAGACGTGGTCGTATCCATAGACGGAACCGAGACCGGCATTCAGCCCGTGTTCATCGACGGCAAGGCGTACTTGCCGGCGCGGGAAGCCGCGGATGCGCTCGGATACCGGCTGACGTGGAGCGAAGGGGAAGGGGGCAAGCAGATCATCCTCGAAGACGAAGCCGATTTCGCCCTGGCGTCCGGCATTATCGCTAGCATCAAGAAGGACGAGGACGGCAGCGTGACGATCGAGTTCCTCGGCAGGTCGCAAGGAGCCGGCAACTGGATCATGTTCAAGGCAGACGGCAAATCCGAAATCGCGGACGAAAACGGCGAAAAGCGGAAGCTTGACGATTTGAAGGAAGGGCAGCGCATTACCGTCGAGTACGGCCCGGCCGTTGCCTTGAGCTTCCCGCCCCAAGCGTACGCGAACAAAATCACCGTCGGCACGCAACGGTTCATTCGGGAAGAAGCCGTCGGCGACGTCAACGTCACCGACGAAGGCGTCCGGGTATCTTTCGGATCGGGCGAAGGCGCCGCCTATAAGCCGGACCTGGTGCTGAACGCGGGCAAGGAGTCGGCGATCGTCAACGCGCAGGGCCAATCCCTCGAGTGGTCGGACCTGAAGAAAGGCATGAAAATCCGCGCCTACTACGGCCCGGTCGTGACGAAGAGCATCCCGCCGCAGTCTCCGATCGACACGATCGTCGTACTGGACGAAGTGAAGGCGGAGCAAAAATAAAAAGTATAAGTCACGGCGAGACGAGCGGCCTTCGGGCCGCTTTTTCCATCTTGTCCGCACGCGCGAACCCCGCCGAAACCCCGGCCCTAGCCGCCGGGGTTTTGCCGTTTTTGGATTTTCGACGGATTGTTGATTTTGTAAGGCACCGGATGCTTCGACAGCTTCTTGGCGATGATCTTCGCTTCGAACTCGATCGTGTCCCCGACGGCCAGCTCCAGCTTCTTCAGCGTGGCGCTGTGGCTGGACCAGGCTTCCCCGACCTCGATTGCCGGATCGACGATCGCGACGGATTCATAAATGACGACCTCGTCTTCCGTTTCCGTGAAGGGGTTAGGCACGGTCGTGAATTCCTTGACGGTCCCGATCATGCCGACTTTATCCTCGGGCAGCTCGAGCTTGGGCGCGCGGCCTTTCTTCTCTTTGGCTTTCGGCGGCTCTTTCGCCGAGGGAGCTTCGGTCGTTGGAGCGTCCGTCTCGACCGCCGCCTTCACGACCTCCGGCTCCTCCGCGGCGGCCGGAGCTTCCGTCTCCGCAGGCTCGTCCGAAGCGGCGGCTGACCGCTGGTTGAAGGCGGACGATTGCATCTCCTTCAGGTAGGAGGGATGGATGCAGTGCTTCTGCCCGTTCTCGAACGCGATGACCGCCGTGACCGGATCGACATATCCGACGATGCTGCAGGTCAACAACATGCGGTTGCCTTTGTAGAGGAACGTTTTCGCTTTCGCCGCTTTCTCGGAGAGCAGTCCCCATTCTTTGCATTTCTCGAGCTGCGCCGCCTCGTTTTCGAATTCCGCGTACGATTCCGGTTCGATCGCGAACGTGTAGGCCATGTCCGTTCCGCCTTTCTTTTTTAAAGAGATCTTACCATTTTGCGGCGATGGCGTTGAAGCTTTATTTTCTTTCGCGCTGACGCGTTCACCCACGAGTCGGGACGTTTTGCGTTCGGCCTCGAGCTGCCGCTGAACGGTCCGGACGGCGCGCTCGAACGATGACGCCTCCACTGGAGCGCGCGGTAAAACGGCAGCTCGCACCGGACTTGCGGCGGTGTGCTATAATAGAGTGTGCAACAGCCGCGTCTTTCCTAAGAGATCGGCAAACTAACGGAGGTTGAGGAGAGGTGCTGGACCGTCTGCAAGCGTTGGCGGATCGCTACGAGAAACTGAGCGAGCTGCTGTGCGACCCCGACGTGGTGAACGATGCCGCTCGGCTGCGCGCGTATGCCAAAGAACAAGCGGGCCTGGAGGAAGCGTACCAGGGCTATACGGAATATAAATCGGTGCTGGACCAGCTGGCAGGCGCCAAAGCGATGCTCGAAGAGAAGCTGGACGACGAAATGCGCGAGATGGTCAAAATGGAAATCGGCGAGCTGGAAGAACGGAAGACGGAGCTCGAGGACCGGATCCGCATCCTGCTGCTGCCCAAGGACCCCAACGACGGCAAGAACGTCATCGTGGAAATCCGGGGCGCAGCGGGCGGAGAAGAAGCGAACTTGTTCGCGGCCGACCTGTACCGGATGTACGCCAAATACGCGGACAGCCAGGGCTGGCGCATCGAGATGCTGGAAGCGAACGTCAGCGATCTCGGCGGCTTCAAGGAAGTGATCTTCTCGGTCAGCGGCCCGGACGCCTACCGCAAGCTGAAGTACGAGAGCGGGGCGCACCGCGTGCAGCGGGTGCCGGAGACGGAATCCGGCGGGCGGATCCATACGTCCACGTCCACCGTCGTCGTCATGCCCGAGGCGGAGGAAGTCGACATCGAGATTCTCGACAAGGACATCCGCGTGGATACGTTCTGCTCCAGCGGCGCCGGCGGCCAGTCGGTCAATACGACCAAATCGGCCGTGCGGGTGACGCACATTCCGACCGGCATCGTCGCGACGTGCCAGGACGGCAAATCGCAGAACGACAACAAGGCCAAGGCGCTGCAGGTGCTGCGCGCCCGGATCATGGACATGAAACTGCAGGAAGAAGAAGCCAAATACGCCGGCGAGCGCCGCGAGAAAGTCGGGACCGGCGACCGCAGCGAGCGGATCCGCACGTACAATTTCCCGCAGAGCCGGGTCACCGACCATCGGATCGGGCTGACCCTGCATCGGCTGGACGCCGTGCTGAACGGCGACATGGAGGAAATCGTGCAGTCGCTGACGCTGGCCGAACAGACGGAAATGCTGGCGCGCGAGAACATCGGGTAACGCGTAAGGCTCGTATGGGTTTGGCTGCGGATCGAATCGCGGCAATCGGAAAATGGCAGGAGGCGCCCGCGTTGAATCGAAACGGGTCGGGAGCGGCGACGCTCCGGGACGCTTGGAATCAAGGAACGGCGAGTTTGGAACGGGCGGGGATCGAAGAAGCGGCCGCGGACGCGGAGCTTCTTCTTTTGCATTTGCTGGGCAAGAGCAAAGCGGAGCTGCTGCGCGACTGGCGCGAGCCTTGGCCGGGTGACGCGGAGCTTGCGGCGGCTTGGGAGACCATGCTGCGGCGCCGCGCTTCGGGGGAGCCGGTGCAGTATATCGTCGGATCGCAGGGCTTCTTCGGACGGGAGTTCGAGGTGAGTCCCGCCGTGCTCATTCCGCGGCCGGAGACTGAGCTGCTGGCGGAAGCGGTGCTGGCGGCCGGTGATCGGCTGTGGCCGCACGCCTCCGGAGCAAGCGGCAGGACCGAACGCATGGAGGCTGGCCGAACGTCCGGGGCGGTGCCGCACGTGCTGGACGTGGGCACCGGGAGCGGCGCCTTGGCCGTGACGCTGGCGGCGGAGAGGCCGGCCTGGCGGGTGACGGCCAGCGATTTGTCCGCGGACGCGCTGGCCTTGGCCGGGCGGAACGCGGAACGATTGGGCGCGGGCGAACGGATTCGATTCGTGCGGGGAGACCTGCTGGAGCCGTTCTTGGCGGCGGCCGGCGGCGAGCCCATCGACATCCTCGTGTCCAACCCTCCGTATATCCGGACGGACGAGCTGGCCGGCCTGCAGCGGGAAGTCCGGGATTACGAGCCTCGGCTCGCGCTGGACGGCGGAGACGACGGGCTGGCGCCCTACCGCCGGATGGCGGGCCAATTGGGGCAGCTGCCTCGGCTCCCCCGGGTCGTCGCCTGGGAAGTCGGCGCGGGCCAAGCGGAGGACGTCGCGGAGCTGCTTCGGGCGGCTGCCGAATGGGCCGAAATCCGGTATGTCCAGGATTATGCCGGCATCCGCCGGCATGTGCTGGCGGTTCGATAAGCGTGCCGTTTCCGGATACGGGACGAGACCGCGCGGTGCGGCAAATCCGTCGCGGGCGCATGCGATTGACGGGCCGAGTTTCCGTCATGTCGAACCGAATAGGTAAATTGCTAGGTTTATAGATTCGCCGAGTGGACATACTGATGGCTAAGACGTTCCGGAACGCATAGCGCGCCGACGGGTGCGACAAGGAGAAGATCCCTATGCGGCGTCTCGGCCATCATTTTCCTTTCTTCCTTTCCTATCGGTTTTCTTTCGCTCGACTGACCAAGCTGTTTCTGGCTTATTTGATCCTGATCGCCGGTTTGTCGGCCGTTAACGGCAAGACGGCGTCCGCTTTCGAAGACGAAGGGGATATCATTCCGGCGGATGCCATCCGCATCCGCATCCTCGCGAACTCCGACTCCGACTTCGACCAGCAAGTGAAGCGGAGCGTGCGGGACCGGGTGGAGAGAGAGATCGTCTCCTGGGGCCCCATGCCCGGCAGCCATGACGAAGCCCGCGCCTTCATCGCCTCCCATCTGGACGATGTGCAGGCCGTTGCCGACGCCGCTTTGGCCGAATGGAGCGTGCCTTACGGCGCGAAAGTGGAATTGAACAAGGTTCCTTTTCCGGATAAAACGTTCGAAGGTCATACCTATACGGCCGGAGAATACGAAGCGCTCCGGATCTCCCTAGGGGGAGGGACGGGCGCGAACTGGTGGTGCGTGCTGTTTCCGCCTCTGTGCCTGACGGCGGCGACGGCATCGGAAGAACCTGCGGCGGAGAAGGCGGCCGCGGAGAAGGCGAGCGGCAAAGCCGGGGGTGCTGCCGCGGAAAAGACTTCCGCCCAAGCGTCCAAAGGCGCGGTCGCCGAGAAAACCGGCGGGAAAGCCGGCGGACAAGCGTCTCGCGTTATCGGCGTCAAGGAGGACGGCAGCAGGAAACCGCAGCCGAAGTTTTTCCTGGGGGAGTTGCTGGGCAAGCTCGGCAAGTTTCTGAAGTCGCTGTTCTCATAAGGACGGCTGAAGCGGAAAATTATGCTATAATGTCCCACGAAGATCAGAATACGGCGACCCGGGAAGACGATTCCCGACGGGAGCCGACGCAAGGATGGAACGCGAAACCATGACCTCGACCCGATACTGGCCGGCGGCCGATAAAGAAGCCGGCCTTCAGGAAGCCGCCGCGGCGCTCGCCGCAGGCGGCGTCGTCGCTTTCCCGACGGAAACCGTATACGGCTTGGGAGCCGACGCCCGGAACACCGCCGCCGTCCGGCGGATCTTCGAGGCGAAAGGCCGCCCGGCGGACAATCCGCTGATCGTGCACGTAGCGTCCGAAGAGTCGCTGCCCGCGCTGACCGAGCGGGTGAACGAGATCGAGCGCCGGCTGATCGCGGCGTTCTGGCCCGGGCCGCTGACGCTGGTGCTCCCCGTAAAGCCGGGAGCCGTGTCCCCGCTGGTGACGGCAGGGCTGGACACGGTGGGGATCCGCATGCCCGACCACGATACCGCGCTCCGCTTAATCGCGGAATCCGGCTGCCCCCTCGCCGCTCCCAGCGCGAACCGCTCCGGCCGCCCGAGTCCGACGACCGCCGGGCATGTCCTGGAGGATCTGGAAGGCCGCATCGACGGCGTGGTGGACGGAGGTTCGACCGGGGTCGGACTGGAATCCACGGTCGTACGGGTGCTTGGGAACACCGTGCATATTTTGCGGCCGGGCGGCGTGACCCCGGAACGGCTGCAGGCCGCCGCGGGCCCGTCCGTCCGGGTCGAAGGAACGGCGTCTCCGGCCGGCGGGGGCGCCCCTGCCCCCGCAACGCAAGATGACGACCGGCCGCGCTCCCCCGGCGTCAAGTACACGCATTACGCCCCCCGGGGCGAAATGCTGCTGATCGCCGGGGACGAACCGGAACGGCTCGTCGAAGCCGTACGGCTCCGTTCGGCGGAGGCCCGCCGGCAAGGCCGCAGAGTGGGCATTCTTTCTTGTTCGGAGCATGTCAGCCGATATGAAGGCGCGGCGGACGAAGTGTTCGACTGCGGCCCGCGGTTTTCGCCCGAGGTCGCGGCCCGGCGGCTCTATGCGATTTTGCGCGAATGCGACCGGCTCGGGCTTGCGACGATCCTCGCGGAGAGTTTTCCGGAAGCCGGCATCGGCGCCGCTTTGATGAACCGCATGCGCAAAGCAGCCGGAGGCCGGGAGATCACCGCGTAAGCGCCCCCCTCGTCCGCCAGCCGGTCCGAGTTCCGCCGCCGAGCCGCACCCGCGGCTCCCCCTCGCCTACGGCTTGACCCGCGGAAGGGTCATGTTCCCCGTCTTGTCCGCATATGCTCAGAAAAGAGCGTTGGCGGATTACGAAGCCTTGCGGAGGCGTGCAGCCCCCGCAAGGCTTCTCTGGGAGGGGAAGCTATGTTGGAAATGTCCGCGGCCGCCGGCCATATGCTCGCCGTGCTGTTGATGGCGGTTGCGCTGGGCATGGACGCATTCTCGCTCGGCATCGGCATCGGGATGAGGGGAGTTCGGCTCCTGGACGTGCTCAAGCTGGGGTCCGTCATCGCGCTGTTCCACGTGCTGATGCCGCTGGCCGGCATGGCGACGGGACAATACGTGAGCGGGCTGCTGGGCGGAGTGGCGACGTCGGCGGCCGGGGCGCTGCTGCTGCTTCTCGGCGGACATATGGTTTACAGCTCCTTGCGGGGGGAACAAGTCGGATCGTTCGACCACCGCACCTTATGGGGGTTGCTCGTTTTTTCGCTCAGCGTCAGCATCGATTCGTTTTCGGTCGGGGTGTCGCTCGGCATGTTTTCCGGATCCGTGATGTTCACGGTCCTGCTGTTCGGCTTGTTCGGCGGGCTGATGAGCGTGCTCGGCCTGCTCCTCGGGCGGCGCGTGAGCCGGTCCCTGGGCGGTTACGGCGAGGCGTTCGGCGGGGCGATCCTGTTCGCGTTCGGATTGCTGTTTCTATTTTGAACGAACGTGATAAGATAACGTATATACGACGGAAGGGGGGATTCCATGCGCACCGTTCTTCTCGTATGTACGGGCAACACCTGCCGCAGCCCGATGGCCGAAGCCATGCTGCGGGAATTGGCCGGGCAGTCGAACCTTTCGATCGAAATCCGTTCGGCCGGGGTTGGCGCGATGGACGGCGTTCCCGTGTCGCCTCATGCCGCGGAAGTGCTTCGGCGCAAAAAACTGCCCGTCCCCGGCCCGTCCAAAGCGCTGACCGGCGAGCACGTCGCCTGGGCCGATCTGATTTTGGCCATGACGTCCTCCCACAAGCGGGCCATCATCCAGCACTTTCCCGATGCCGCCGACAAAACCTACACGCTGAAGGAATACGCGTATTTGGACGACGAGCTGAGTCAGGATTTGCTGGAGGCCGAAAGGTTGTATACGGAATGGCAAATCCGGCGGGCGACGGGCGGGCGGCTGGACGATTCGGACCGGGCGCGGCTGGAGGAGCTGCAGAAGCGGCTGCCCGATTTCGACATCGCCGATCCGTACGGCGGACCGTTAGACCTTTACGAGCAAAGCGCGGCCGAAATCCGGGAAGCCCTTAAACGGGTGATCGGACGGCTGGGCGGCGCGGGCAAGGCGGAAACGTGATTGATTTTTGGCCGCCTCTCGGGTATGATGAACGTACAACTTAACGTTCCGATGTGACTGGCGACGCGAAGTGGGTGGAACCACGGGGGAGCATCGGAATGACGGCCGGTCGCCTGGGCGAAGAGCAGTGCGCTTACGATGCGCGCGTGCTCTTTTTTGTCTTTTTCGGCAAGAAAATCGTCGGGCAAAGGAGGAATGGGGAGGCCGGGGTTCGGCCCGGCGGCGTCCGTCCGGACTGTTTGGCCAAGGGGAATTCAGGTATAATACCTGGTGACCGTTACAAGGAGGTTTCATCCATGAAAATCGCCATCGGAGCCGATCATGCCGGCTATCGTTTGAAAGACGTCATCGTTCCGCTGCTGCACAAGCTCGGCCATGAAGTGTCCGACGTGGGCTGCGACTGCGCGGATTCCGTCGATTATCCCGACTATGCGATCCCGGTTTGCGACATGGTCGTGAAAGGCGAAGCGGAGCGCGGCATCCTCATTTGCGGAACGGGCATCGGCATGTCGATCGCGGCCAACAAGACCCCCGGCATCCGATGCGCGCTCGTGCACGATCTGTTTTCGGCGAAAGCGACGCGGGAGCACAACGACACGAACGTGCTGGCCATGGGGGAGCGGGTCATCGGACCCGGCTTGGCCGAGGAGATCGTCAAGGTGTGGCTGGAAACGCCTTTCTCCGGAGGAGAACGGCATCAGAACCGCATCCGCAAGGTCATGGAATTGGAAGATAAACAAGCGCTGCATCCGTAACCGCTTCTTGTCCGCATCCGAGTCCGGGAGGTGTTAGGCGGAAATGGAGGAAGCTTCCGTTGGGATTGCCGATCAGGTGGAGCGGATTTTAAGCGAGCTCGCCGAAGCCGGCAGCCTTCGCGCCGGTAGTCTGGTCGTGTTCGGCGTCAGCACGAGCGAGGTGCTGGGCCGGCGCATCGGCACGGCAGGCACGGAACCGCCGGCGGCTCAGATCTACGAAGGAGCGGAAAGGGTACGCCGGCGGATCGGCATCGAAACGCTGTGGCAGTGCTGCGAGCATCTGAACCGGGCTTTGGTCGCGGAGCGAGCGCTGGCGGAAGCGAAGGGCTGGACCGTCGTTTCCGCGGTGCCGGTACCGAAAGCCGGCGGCTCGATGGCCGCTTATGCCTACCGGCAGCTGAAAGATCCTTGCCTCGTGGAGGCCGTGCAGGCGCATGCCGGCGTGGATATCGGGGAGACGATGATCGGGATGCACCTGCGTCCCGTAGCCGTTCCGTTCCGGCCGCAGATTCGGTGGATCGGGGAAGCCCGCGTGAATGCGGCGTACACCCGGCCGAAGCTGATCGGCGGCGCGAGGGCCGTTTACGAGCTCCCGCAGCAGAACGCCCCGAGCGGAACTTGCGAATAAACGAATCACGAACGTTTTGCCGTTTTCGAAATAGAGTCGTCCCACAATATCGATCTGGAGGTTACCGTCATGAGCCAATTGCATGAGCAAGATCCCGAAATCGTCAAAGCATTGAACCTGGAGTTGGGCCGCCAACGCGACAACATCGAGCTGATCGCGTCCGAGAACATCGTCAGCCGCGCCGTCCTGGAAGCGATGGGCACGGTGCTGACGAACAAATACGCCGAAGGCTATCCGGGCAAACGCTACTACGGCGGCTGCGAATACGTGGACATCGCCGAGGACATCGCGCGCAATCGCGCCAAGGAGCTGTTCGGCGCCGACCACGCCAACGTGCAGCCGCACTCGGGGGCGCAGGCGAACATGGCCGTGTACTTAGCGGCGCTGCAGCCGGGCGACACCGTGCTGGGGATGAACCTGGCGCACGGCGGCCATTTGACCCACGGCAGCCCGGTTAACGCTTCGGGCCTGCTGTACAACTTCGTCGCTTACGGCGTGAACGAGCAGACGTTCACCATCGACTACGACGAAGTCCGCAAAGCGGCGTTCAAGCACCGCCCGCGCATGATCGTGGCCGGCGCGAGCGCGTATCCCCGCATCATCGATTTCGAAGCGATGGGCCAGATCGCCCGCGACGTGGGCGCGCTGTTCTTCGTCGACATGGCGCACATCGCGGGGCTGGTCGCGGCCGGCGAGCATCCGAGCCCGGTGCCGCACGCGCATTTCGTCACGACGACGACGCACAAGACGCTCCGCGGTCCCCGCGGCGGCATGATCCTGTGCCAGAAGCCGTGGGCCGCGGCGATCGACAAAGCCGTGTTCCCGGGCAGCCAGGGCGGCCCGCTCATGCACATCATCGCCGCTAAAGCGGTAGCGCTCGGCGAAGCGTTGCAGCCTTCGTTCAAAGATTACGCCAAGAGCGTCGTCGCCAACGCCAAGGTGCTGTCGGAAGCGCTGCTGGCGGAAGGGCTGAACCTCGTCTCGGGAGGCACGGACAACCACCTGATGCTTGTCGATACCCGCAACCTGAACATCACCGGCAAAGACGCCGAGCACGTGCTGGATTCCGTGGCGATCACGGTCAACAAGAACGCGATCCCGTTCGATCCGACGAGCCCGTTCGTCACGAGCGGCATCCGCATCGGCACGCCGGCGGTCACGTCCCGCGGCATGGGCGCGGACGCGATGAAGACGATCGCCAAGGTCATCGCCATGACTTTGAAAAATTCGAAGGACGAAGCGACGCTGGCCAAAGCGCGCGAGCTTGTCCGCGAGCTGACGGCGCAGTATCCGCTGTATCCGGGCCTGGCGTATTGATCCGTCAGACGAGACGGTTGCAATGAATGGGAAAACCTCCCCTAAATTTGGGGGGAATCAATGTTAGCGCAAAATAAAAACCTCCCTCTAGAATTCCCGTTTTCGGCCTACAGCCTGAAATCGTGGAATTTAGGGGGAGGTTTTTTCCGTATCTTTGAGGTGAAAGTGTGAATGTTCCTTAACTCCGCCCCAACACTGGGTTCTGGCCAGGAGTTAAGAAAGAAAATTTGTTAACGCCGCCCAAGTGCCAGGTTTTGGCCCGGAGTTATGAAAGAAAATTCCTTAACTCCGCCCCAGCACCGGGTTTTAGCCCGGAGTTACGAAAGAAAATTTCTTAACTCCGCCCATGTGCCAGGTTTTGGCCAGGAGTTACGAAAGAAAATTTCTTAACTCCGCCCCAGCACAGGGTTATAGCCCGGAGTTAAGAAAGAAAATTTCTTAACGTCGCCCATTTGCCAGGTTTTGGTCAGGAGTTAAGAAAGAAAATTTCTTAACTCCGCTCCGACACCGGGTTCCAGCCAGGAGTTACGAAAGAAAATTTCTTAACTCCGCCCCAGCACCGGATTCTAGCCATGAGTTAAGAAAGATTGTTCCTTAACTCATCCCAAATCCCTGCACTCCGCACTCCCACTAAACGCAGCGTGCATGCCGCGCAACCATTCACTGCATGGAGCATCGGGCAGGGCCCGGGTTCTCCTCGCAAACCTGGACCAACCCTGGACCAACCCCAGACCAACCCCGGCCGAACCCCGGCCGAACCCCGGCCGAACCCCGGCCGAACCCCGGCCCAACCCCAGACCAACTCCGGCCCATCCCCGGCCGAATCACCCTTACAGATATGCCCGCGTGTACTGCTTTGCCGGCTCGGCCTTGCCGTCCAGCTTGCGCAGGGCGTCGATCGCCCAGTACGGATTGCGCAGCAAGCTGCGGCCGATGGCGACCAGATCCGCGTCCCCGCTCGCGACGGCGTGCTCGGCCAGCGCCGGGTCGTCCAGCATGCCGACCGACATGACCGGCACGCCCAGCTTCTCCTTCACGGCTCGCGCCAGCGGCAGCTGGTAGCCCGGGTAGTTGCCCGGCCGTTTCGGACCGGGCTTCCCGCCTTCGCCGCCGCTCGATACGTCGAACATGTCGACGCCGGCGTCGCGGTAGGCGCGGCACATTTCCAGCGCGTGGTCCAGTCCGTAGCCGCCCTCCATATATTCGATCGCCGAGGTCCGCATGATCAGGGGCATGTCTGCCGGCAGCACCTTTTTCACCGCCCGAACGATCTCGACGCCGAACTTGGACAATTCCTTGCCGAACTCGTCGTCCCGTTTGTTGATGCCGGGGGATTGGAACTGATGGATCAAATATCCGTGCGCGCCGTGGAGCTCGATCGTGTCGAAGCCGGCTTCGACCGCCCGGCGGGCGGCGTCGGCGAATTTCCCGACCATCGCCCAGACTTCGTCGGTCGACATCGCGCGCGGCGTCTTGGCGTTCGGTTCGAACGGCTCGCCGCCCGGTCCGACGGGCACCGGGGCATCCAGCGCCTTGCGCCCCGCGTGGGCGATCTGCACGCCGGCTTTGGCGCCGTTCCGATGGATCGCGTCTACCAGCCTCCTGTAAGCCGGAACGTGTTCGTCCGACCAAAGGCCGAGGTCCCGGTTCGAGATACGTCCGTCCGGCTCGACGTCGGTCATTTCCAGAATGATGAGGCCCGTGCCTCCGACCGCGCGGGACACGTAATGCACGAAATGCCAGTCGTTCGGGATGCCGTCCTCGGCCTCCACGGAATATTGGCACATCGGACTCATGACGATCCGGTTTTTCAGCTCCAGGCTTTTCAATTGAAACGGTTGCCCTAATGCACTCATGTTTTCTCCTCCTGAACGTAAGGGGTAAGGGGGTCAAACCCGAAAGAATGGTGCCTCCTGATCGAAAGGAATATGCGGTCCGTCGATTCGGAAGGCGGGGTGGCGCTCAATTCGCGGTCACGAACATAGCAACAGGCTGCGATTTCCATTTTAGCGGATTTGCATCCCGAACGGAAACCCGGGCGTCGGTCAACCTCCCTGCCGCGCGGCAATTCGTCGACCTTTCCCCGCTCCCGATCCCGGTTGCGCAACGGTCCGCGGACAATGTTATAATGAGGCAAGCCACACGGACTCATCCGGCCGTCATCCGCCGGATTGGAGAGAGAAAGGGAGGAGAGTCATGGGGCGACTCGTGATTTGCGATCACCCGCTGATTCAGCATAAGGTCACGATTATCCGAGACAAAAGCACGAATACGAAGCAATTCCGGGAACTGGTGGACGAAGTGGCGATGCTCATGGCGTATGAGCTGACCCGCGATCTTCCGCTGGAGGACATCCCGGTCGATACGCCGGTGGCGCGGGCCATGGGCCGCCGCATCGCCGGGAAAACGATGGGCCTGATCCCGATCCTGCGGGCGGGGCTCGGCATGGTGGACGGCGTCCTGCAAATTCTGCCCTCCGCCAAGGTCGGCCATATCGGCCTTTACCGGGACCATGAGACGCTGCAGCCCGTCGAGTATTACATCAGCCTGCCATCGGACGTGACCGAGCGCGAGCTGATCGTGATCGATCCGATGCTCGCCACGGGCGGTTCCGCCTGCGCGGCCATCGACATGCTGAAACGGAAAGGCTGCCGGCCGACGAAGCTGATGTGCCTCATCGCGGCGCCGGAAGGCGTTAAGGCGGTGCAGGAGCGCCATCCGGACGTGGACATCTACCTGGCCGCGCTCGACGAAAGGCTGAACGAGCACGGATACATCGTCCCCGGCCTCGGCGACGCGGGCGACCGGCTGTACGGAACGGACTGACGTACGTACGGATTCCCCTCGTACATAACCGAAGGAGAGAATAGCGTTTGAGCAAAATCAAGGTCATGACCGTTTTCGGCACGCGGCCGGAAGCCGTGAAGATGGCTCCGCTCGTGCTTGAGCTCAAGAAGCATTCCGAACGAATCGAAACGATCGTCTGCGTGACCGCGCAGCACCGCCAGATGCTGGACCAGGTGCTGCAATTTTTCCGTATCGAGCCGGATTACGACCTCAACGTCATGAAGGACCGGCAGACGCTGACCGAAACGACGCTCCGCGTCATCGGCGGGATCGAGCCCGTGCTGGCGGAGGCGAAACCCGACATCGTGCTCGTGCACGGGGACACGCAGACGACGTTCCTGGCGAGCTACGCGGCGTTCCTGCAGCAGATCCAGGTCGGCCACGTGGAGGCGGGGCTGCGCACCTGGAACAAAATGTCCCCTTATCCCGAGGAAATGAACCGGCAGCTGGCGGGCGTGCTGTCCGACATCCATTTCGCTCCGACGGAATGGTCGGCGGGCAACCTGCTGAAGGAGAATAAACCGGCGGACCGCGTCTACGTTACGGGCAACACGGCGACAGACGTTTTCCGGTACACCGTGGATCCCGGGTTCCGCCACCCCGTGCTCGACTGGGCGAAGGGCAAGCGGCTGATCCTGATGACCGCCCACCGGCGCGAAGCGATCGGGGAGCCTCACCGGAATATTTTCCGCGCCGTGAAACGGATCGCGGACGAATCCGAGGACGTCGCCGTCGTCTACGCCGTCCACCCGAACCCGGCGGTTCGGGAGCCGGCTCACGAAATCCTCGGCGGGCACCCGCGCATCAAGCTGATCGAGCCGCTCGACGTGTTCGAATTCCACAACTTCTACCCGCATACCCATTTGATCCTGACGGATTCGGGCGGCTTGCAGGAAGAAGCGCCCTCTTTCGGCGTTCCGACGCTGGTCCTGCGGGATACGACCGAGCGGCCGGAAGGCATCGAAGCCGGCACGCTGGAGCTCGTCGGAACGGACGAGCGGCGGGTGTACGAGCGGGCGAAGGCGCTGCTGACGGACAAAGCTTTGTACGACCGGATGAGCCATGCTGCGAATCCCTATGGGGACGGTCAGGCGTCCGAAAGGATCGTGCAAGCGATCCTGCACCGCTTCGGCCAGGCGGATCGGCCGGCGCCGTTTCGAACTTAACGGGGAGCGGCATCGCGGGGAGCATGGTCCCCGCCTCCCGGGGTATACAGCATACCGTTCAACTGTACGCCTCAGGGCATACAGCATACAGTCGAACTGTATGGTTCGAAAAACCCGGGAAGCATTGATTTTACGCGATTTTCGGGCCTGACCGTTCACACAATGTTTGAATTTCGTTTCATTGACAAAGCCGATAGCCGAACGATACAATTAAACGTGGAATGGAAGAAAGAAAGGGCTTTCTCCGCGCTTTCTTTCCTGCCACAAAGCGTCAAAGGGGCGACGTATCCATGGCGGATTCTCCGCGCAAGCCCGATCTGCCTCCCGACGACAATCCATGGCGAGCCGCCGGCCTGGTCACGGCGATCGGCGCGGAATTGGCCGTCTGCGTGGGGCTGGGGTGGTGGCTGGGAACCGTATACGACAACCGGAACGGCACCCGTTACGGGTACTTGGCCGGGCTGATCGTGGGACTGGTTGCCGGAATCGGGTCGGCTGTCGGGTTGGTCCGGAAATATTCGGGAGCTGGGAAGCATTGATGGATGACGATTTGCCGTCTTTGATGCGCAAGATTGTCCGTACCGTGTTCTTTTTTTTGTCTTTGGGCTGCATAGGCTGGGCCGTCTGGCCCGACTGGAAGCCCGTTTTCGGCGGTTATCTGATCGGCGCGGCCGGAAGCCTGCTGTTCACGTGGCATCTGGCCTGGAAGACCGCGAGGATCGCCGCGATGGCCGCAGGCGGCCATCGCAGCCGTTCCGGCTTCGGCTTCCTGTCCCGCGCGGCGATCGCGCTGCTGGCTGCGGTCATCTCCGTGCGGACGCTGCATTTCAGCGCGCCGGCGACGGTCGCGGGATTATTTACCGCGCCGTTGGCAACACTCGTACTGGGATTTATCGCCAGCCGCCGGCGCGCCGGCGGACACTCCGACGATGAAAGGGGTGAAAAGAACTAGCATGGAACATTTGGCGCCAACTCTTGATCTTGGCGGATTCAGGCTCGATCTGTCGGCACTGTTCATGATCGTGCTCAGCAGCCTGATCGTGTTCATTCTCGCCCGGATCTGCGTCCGCAACCTGTCGGTCGAAAAACCCGGCAAAATGCAGAACTTCCTGGAGTGGGTCGTCGAGTTCGTGCAAAGCATCATCGGCATGGCGACCGACTACAAACGCGGCAAAATCTATCTCGGTCTCGGACTTACGCTCATCATGTACATTTTCGTGAGCAACATGCTTGGGCTGCCGTTCGGCATCGTGACCGAGCCGGCTCACGGCGCGCACACGGCCACGTTCCTCGGAATGGAGCTTTCCGTGCCGAAAAACACGGAGCACGTGTCCTGGTCCTGGTGGAAATCGCCGACGGCCGACGCGGCGATGACGATGGCCTTGTCGCTGACCGTCATCGTGCTGTCCCACATCCAAGGCGTGCGTCTGAACCGCAAGCATTATCTCAAGCACTATTTCGAGCCGTGGCCGTTTTTCTTCCCGATCAACATCATCGAGACGGTGGCGAAACCGCTGACGCTCGGCCTCCGGCTTTACGGCAACATTTACGCCGGGGAAGTCATGATCGGGGTCATCATGGGCATGAGTTGGATCGGCATCCCGGCGCTGCTCGTATGGCAAGGATTCAGTATTTTCGTCGGCGCCATCCAGGCGTTCGTCTTCACGATGCTGACGATGGTATACATCGGACAAGCGAGCATTCACGAAGAACACTAAGCGTTACTTAAGATCAAACAAACCCACATTTCGAGGAGGATTTTCAAATGGTTTATGCTTTGTTGGCGGCAGCAATTGTATTCGGTCTGGGCGCGCTCGGCGCCGGTATCGGCAACGGTCTGATTTTCAGCAAAACGGTAGAAGGCATCTCCCGCCAGCCTGAGCTGCGCGGCACGCTCCAAACGACGGCGTTCATTGGCGTCGGTCTCGTCGAGGCCCTCCCGATCATCTCCCTCGTCCTCGCGTTCATTTTCTACGGCAGCGCCGAGTAAGGCAACGGATAAGGAAACAGGCGGGGAGAGCCTTAGCCTCCGCGCCTTCCTTTTGACAGAATGGCCGTAACGGAAATGAAGTCGTGAGAAGGGAGTGAACGATCGGTGAATTTCGTATGGGAAAATTTCGTCATCCAGCTCGTCGCGTTCTTGATCCTGTTCTTGCTCCTTCAGCGCTTTGCATTTAAGCCGCTGTTCGGCATCATGGAGAAACGCCGTCAATCGGTGCTGGAGCAAATGGAAAACGCCCAGAAAAACCGCGACGAAGCGAACAAGTTCATTGAAGAGCAGAAGCAGGCGCTTCAGCAAGCCCGCAAGGAAGCTTACGATATTATCGAGCAGGCCAAGTCGACCGGCTCGAAGCAAGCGGACGCCATCATCGAGGCGGCCCGCGGCGAAGCCTCCCGTCTGAAGGAAGAAGCGCTCCGCGATATCGAGAACGAGAAGAACAAAGCCGTGGCGGCTTTGAGAGCCCAAGTCAGCGGCCTGTCCGTTCTGATCGCGTCCAAGATCATCGAGAAGCAAGTCGATGAGCAAACCCAGCAGCAGCTGGTCGAACAATATCTCCAAGAGGTAGGGAACAAGTCATGAGCCGCGGAACGGTCGCAGCGAAACGCTATGCCAAGGCGCTGTTCCAGCTCGCGCAGGATCAGGGGCTCTCGGCGGAAACCGAAAGCCAACTCGCGGCTCTCGTGACCGCGGCCGAAGGGGATCCCGAAATCCGGGCGTTCCTGGCGGCTCCCGGCATTACCACGGAGAACAAGGTCAAGGCGATTCGCGCCGCATTCGGCGATCAAGCCTCGCCGATCGTGCTCAATACGATCAGCCTGCTGATCGAGCGGGGGCGCCAAGGCGAACTGGCCGCCCTGCTGGAAGCGTACCGCAAGGTATCCGGCAGCGCGCTGGGGCGTACGGACGCTCTCGTGACGTCGGCGAAACCTTTGAGCGAAGATGAGCAGAACAAGCTCGCGTCCCGGTTCGGGGCGCTGATCGGCAAAACCGTGCGCGTGGAAAACGCAGTCGATCCGGCCCTTCTGGGCGGGCTGACCGTGCGCATCGGGGACACCTTGTACGACGGAAGCCTGCGCGGCAAGCTGGATCGGCTTTCCAAACAATTGCAAACGTCCGTGTAACATATCAACGGCAACCGGGCGCGGAAGAATGCCGCAAACGCCGGTTGTTTCGTAGGAAACAGGGGTGAAACGAGTTGAGTATCCGGCCTGAAGAGATCAGCACGCTGATCAAGCAGCAAATCCAGAACTATCAATCCGATATCCAAGTCGTTGACGTCGGTACCGTCATCCAGATCGGTGACGGGATTGCCCGCGTTCACGGGCTGGAAAAATGTATGGCCGGCGAGCTGCTCGAATTCCAGAACGGCGTCGTCGGCATGGCGCTCAACCTGGAAGAAGACAACGTCGGCGTCGTCATCATGGGTCCTTACGCCGACATCAAGGAAGGCGACCAGGTCAAGCGGACCGGCCGCATCATGGAAGTTCCGGTCGGCGAAGCCCTGCTGGGCCGCGTCGTGAACGCGCTCGGCCAGCCGATCGACGGCAACGGCCCGATCGCCACGACCGCTTTCCGTCCGATCGAATCCCCGGCGCCCGGCGTCATGGCCCGTAAATCCGTCCATGAGCCGATGCAGACCGGCATCAAGGCGATCGACTCGATGATCCCGATCGGCCGCGGCCAACGCGAGCTCATCATCGGCGACCGCCAAACGGGTAAAACGCAAATCGCGATCGACACGATCGTCAACCAAAAAGGCAACGGCGTGAAATGTATCTACGTCGCCATCGGCCAGAAACAATCCACCGTCCGCGGCGTCGTCGAAACGCTCCGCAAAGCGGGCGCGCTCGATTACACGATCGTCGTTTCCGCCAGCGCCTCCGAGCCGGCGCCGCTGCTCTATATCGCACCGTATACCGGCTGCGCGATGGGCGAGTACTTCATGTACAAAGGCGAGCACGTTCTGGTCATCTACGACGACCTGACGAAGCAAGCGGCCGCATACCGCGAGCTGTCCCTGCTGCTCCGCCGTCCTCCGGGCCGCGAGGCTTATCCGGGCGACGTCTTCTATCTCCACTCCCGTCTGCTCGAGCGCGCGGCGAAGCTGAACGACGAGCTCGGCGGCGGTTCCCTGACCGCGCTTCCGTTCATCGAGACGCAAGCGGGCGACGTATCGGCTTACATTCCGACGAACGTGATCTCCATCACGGACGGCCAGATCTTCCTGGAAGCCGACCTGTTCTACTCCGGTCAACGTCCAGCCGTTAACGTCGGGATTTCCGTATCCCGCGTCGGCAGCTCCGCGCAGATCAAGGCGATGAAGAAGGTCGCCGGCACGCTGAAGCTCGACCTGGCCCAGTACCGCGAGCTTGCCGCGTTCGCGCAGTTCGGCTCCGACCTCGACAAAGTGACGCAGGCCCGTCTGAACCGCGGGATTCGTACCCTGGAAATCCTGAAGCAAGGCGTCAACCAACCGCTCCCGGTCGAGCGCCAAGTGGTGTCGCTCTTCATCGTGACGCGCGGCCACACCGACGACATTCCGGTGCAGGACGTCCGCCGCTTCGAGCAGGAATTCTTGGGCTACGTGGATGCCAACCGTCCGGAAATTTACGCATCGATCCGCGATACGAAAGACCTGACTCCGGAAACCGACAAAGCGTTGGTGGAAGCGGTCGGCGCGTTCAAGAAAAGTTTCGCCGTAACGGCTTAAAGACGCGATCAAGCTGGAGCCGGGACGTCCTCTGAGGGGCGGACCGGCAATAAGGTGGTGAATTTGGATTGGCTAAAGGCATGCGCGAAATCAAGCGTCAGATCAAAAGCAAGCAGAACATGAAGCAGATCACCCGGGCGATGGAAATGGTGTCGGCGGCTAAGCTGAAGCGCGCGCAGAACGCCGCGGTCGCTTCCCGGCCTTATGCCGACAAGCTCCGCGAGGTCGTGTTCAGCATCGCTTCCGGCTCCGGCAGCGTGAAGCATCCGATGCTGCAGACGCGGGAAGTCAAACGCACGGCCTATCTGGTCATCACGTCCGACCGCGGGCTCGCCGGCGGTTTGAACAGCAACCTGCTGCGGAAGCTGCTGGTCGAGATCCGGGCGAAGCACAGCTCGCCGGAACAATACGGCGTGTTCGTCATCGGCCGCAAAGGCCGCGATTTCCTGGCCAGACGGAACATTCCGATCGTAAGCGAAGTGACCGGCATGTCGGATACCCCGACGTTCGCGGACGTGAAGCCGATCGCATCGGCCGCCGTCCAAGGATTCGAGGACGGGAAGTACGACGAGCTGATTTTGGTTTACAACGAGTTCCGCAACGCCATCTCGCAGATCCCGACGCTGAAGAAGCTGCTCCCGCTCGACGCGAGCGAGTTCGGACAAGAGGCGCAAGGGCCGAAGGCGGACTACGAATACGAACCGTCGGCGGAAGAAGTGCTGCAGGTGCTGCTGCCGAAGTACGCGGAAACGCTGATTTACAGCGCGCTTCTCGACAACAAAGCCAGCGAGCACGGTTCCCGGATGACCGCGATGGGCAACGCCACGAAGAACGCGACGAAGATGATCCAGGAGCTCACGCTGACGTTCAACCGCGCCCGCCAGGCGGCGATCACGCAGGAAATCGCGGAAATCGTCGGCGGCGCGAACGCGCAGGCGTAACGGATCCGTACTTTGCCGAAAAAGTTTGTAGGAGGGATACGCATGAACAAGGGACGCATCGTCCAGATCACGGGCCCGGTCGTCGACATCGAGTTCGACCACGGCCAGCTGCCCGAGATCCTGAATGCGGTTCGCATTGATTATAAAGCGAAGAACGAAAGCGAGCGCGACATCGGCCTGACGGTCGAAGTCGCGACCCACCTGGGCGACAACCTCGTCCGCTGCGTCGCCATGTCTTCCACGGACGGACTCGTCCGGGGCATGGAAGCCGTCGACACCGGCGCGCCGATCACGATCGCCGTCGGCCCGACGACGCTGGGCCGCGTGTTCAACGTGTTGGGAGAGCCGATCGATAACGAGGGAGAGCCGGACCGGTCCAATTCGTACCCGATCCACCGTTCTTCTCCTTCGTTCGAGAACCTGTCCACCCAGACGGAAATGCTGGAGACCGGCATCAAGGTCGTCGACCTGATCGCGCCGTACACCAAGGGCGGCAAAATCGGCCTGTTCGGCGGCGCCGGCGTCGGCAAAACCGTTTTGATGCAGGAGCTCATCCACAACATCGCTTCCGAGCACGGCGGTATTTCCGTATTCGCCGGCGTCGGCGAACGGACCCGCGAAGGGAACGACCTGTACCATGAAATGAAAGAGTCCGGCGTTATTTCCAAGCTGGCGATGGTATTCGGCCAGATGAACGAGCCGCCGGGCGCCCGCCTGCGCGTCGCGCTGACGGGTCTGACGATGGCTGAGTACTTCCGCGACGAAGAAGGCCGCGACGTGCTTCTGTTCATCGACAACATTTTCCGTTTCACGCAGGCCGGCTCCGAAGTGTCCGCTCTGCTCGGCCGCATGCCGTCCGCGGTAGGTTACCAGCCGACCCTCGCGACGGAGATGGGCCAGCTGCAAGAGCGCATCACCTCGACGAAGAAGGGTTCGATCACGTCGATCCAGGCCATTTACGTGCCCGCGGACGACTATACCGACCCGGCTCCGGCCACGGCGTTCGCCCACTTGGACGCCACGACGAACCTGGAGCGGAACATCGCGGCGATGGGTATTTTCCCGGCCGTGGACCCGCTGGCTTCCTCGTCCCGCATTCTGGCGCCGGAAATCCTCGGCGAAGAGCACTACAACGTGGCGCAGGGCGTAAAACGCCTGTTGCAGCGCTATAAAGAGCTTCTCGATATCATCGCGATCCTCGGCATGGACGAATTGACCGAGGAAGACAAGCTGGTCGTTCTCCGTGCCCGCCGCGTACAGCTGTTCCTGTCGCAGCCGTTGCACGTCGCCGAAGCCTTCAACGGCATTCCGGGCGTGTACGTGCCGATCAAGGAAACGATCCGCAGCTTCAAGGAAATCCTCGAAGGCAAGCATGACGACCTTCCGGAACCGGCTTTCCACAACGTCGGCACGATCGAAGACGCCGTCGAGAAAGCGAAGAAACTCGCAGCCGCGGTTTAATCCGCTGCGAGCCCGGGAGGAATCGAAATGAGCACCCTACGACTCGAAATCGTCACGCCGGAACGCAAGGTGTACGAGGAAGACGTGGACATGGTCGTCGTCAAGGGCGTGGCCGGTGAGCTCGGGATTCTTCCGAACCACATTCCGCTCGCGACGCCGCTGAAGATTGCCCCCATCAAAGCGAAAAAGGGCGGCAAGGACGAGTATGTCGCCGTCCACGGCGGTTTCATGGAAGTGCGCAAGGATAAAGTCGTGATTCTGGCCGAAGCGGCAGAGCTCGGCAACGACATCGACCTGATCCGCGCGCGCCAAGCCAAGGAACGGGCGGAACGCCGCCTCGCCGACAAAGCGGCGAACGTCGACCACAAACGCGCCGAGCTCGCGCTCCAGCGCGCGCTGAGCCGGATCAGCGCCGCCGGCGGGGAGTAAGCTGTATAAGCGAAAAAGCACAGACCTGAACGGGTCTGTGCTTTTCTTTTATACGCAACCTTCTTCCTTAGGTGCATCGTTGTCCGACTTTATCGTACATTTCGCTTTAAATTCCCCAGTAACGTCGCAGTTATCCGATATTATCGTACATCCGCCACGTTTTTTCTGAGCCGATATCGCCGTTATCCGATATTTCCGTATATCGACTCGTAACGGACAAATGATTTTCGCGCTTCCCTTCGACGAGCAACACGTTGCGGACGGCTATACGCCGGCAAGGAACTGGGCACCCGCTCAGAATTAAAAAGTTAGGAAAGACGGCTCTCCGACAAGGGGAACCGTCTTTTTTCGTTACTCGCGCCAAGCCCTCATCGCGATCACCGCGTTATGTCCGCCGAAGCCGAAGGAGTTGGACAGCCCGACGGACATATCGGCTTCCAGGGCTTGGTTCGGCACGTAGTCCAAGTCGCAATCCGGATCCGGCACCTCCAAATTGATCGTCGGAGGGATCACGCCCGTTTGGAGCGTTTTCGCCAGCCCGACCGCTTCGACCGCGCTGGAGGCCCCCAGCAAGTGTCCCGTCATGGATTTGTTCGCAGTGATCGGGATCCGATAAGCCCGTTCTTGGAACAATCGCTTGACCGCCAATGTTTCGGACTTGTCGCCCAACTCGGTACTCGTCGCATGGGCGCTGATCACGTCCACTTCCTCCGGGCCGATGCCGGCATCCCGCAACGCCAACCTCATGGCTTCGCACGCGCCGATTCCTTCCGGATGGGTGGCGACCATGTGGTAAGCGTCCGAAGTGGCGCCATAGCCGATGACCTCCGCGTAAATCCGGGCGCCTCTGCGCATGGCATGGCCGAGCGATTCCAGCACCAGAATGCCCGCGCCTTCGGCCATGACGAATCCGTCCCGTCCGGAATCGAACGGGCGGCTGGCCTTCGCCGGCTCATCGTTGCGGGTAGAGAGCGCGGTCGCGTTGCCGAAACTCGCGAGCGACAAATCCGTGACGGCCGCTTCCGCGCCCCCGGCGATCATCGCGTCCACCTCTCCGGAACGGATCAGACGGAACGCTTCTCCGATCGCGGTATTCCCGATCGAACAAGCGGTCACCGGAGACATCGTGGGGCCCCGCAAGTCGTAGCGAATGCTGATCATAGCCGCAGCCATGTTCGAGATCATCATCGGCACCAGCAGCGGGCTGACCCTTTCCGGTCCGCGTTCGCGCAGCAAGGCGTCCTGGTCCAATAAGGTCTGCAGGCCGCCGACGCCGGAGCCGACGTAGACGCCTACGCGCGCCCGATCCATTCGTTCCAGCGCGAGTTCCGAATCCTCCAAAGCCTGCTCCGCGGCCGCCATGGCAAACTGGCAAAAACGGTCCATGCGGCGGGCGTCCTTCCGCCCGAAACGGGATTCCGCATCGAACCCTCTTACCAACCCGGCGATTTTGGTTTTATGCCGGGACACGTCGAACGTATCGATTACGGAAATCCCGGATTCTCCCCGAACCAATCGGTCCCAGTAACTCCCCGCGTCGTTCCCGAGCGGAGACACGATTCCCATTCCGGTAATGACGACTCTTTCCATGGCGGACCCCTTTCATTTTCCAATTGCTTAATACCTGCTCCTAAGTGCTACTATCATCTTTGCACGCTCTTTATCCTATTACAAGTTATAGTTTATCATAGTACTGAGAGTACCCTTATAAACGGAGAATCGTAACGGAAAGGAGTGGGTGGCTAAATGGATCGGGAAGCGAGACTTCAGGAACTCTCCGCCTTTTTGAGGGCCAAGCGGGCCCGAATTGATCCGGAATCCGCCGGATTTGCCGTCGGCGGACGAAGGAGAACGGCGGGGCTTCGCCGAGAAGAGGTAGCCCAGCTGGCCGGCGTCAGCACCACTTGGTATACCTGGCTGGAACAAGGCCGGAATATCCGCATGTCGGCTCAGGTGCTGGATTGCATCTCGGCCGCGCTGCAATTGACGGTCGATGAGCGGAAGTACCTGCACGCCTTAGCTCTGGAACCGGGACTGGGGACCGCGCGGCTCACGGAGGACCGGACGGATATCAGCCCGCCGTTGCGGAAGATCATGGACGAGCTGCGTTACTGCCCTACCGTGGTGACTGACAGGCGGTTTCATATCGTCGGATGGAACGAGGCGGCCTCTTACGTGTTTTTGGACTTCAACGCGATTCCCGCCGGGGAGCGAAACATGATCGGGTTGCTGTTTGCGCGCAAGGAGCTACGGCGTCTGGCGGTGAACTGGGAGCATTTTATCCGGGGATATCTGGCGATTTTCCGCGCGTATTACGGTCAATACGTGGAGGATCCTTGGTATGGTCAATTCCTGGACGAGATGAAGGCGGAGCACCCCGACTTCGGACCGCTGTGGGAGCAAAGCGAGGTGAAGTCCGCGCCGGAGGTGCTGATCGAGTTCCGGCATGCGAAAGCAGGGAAGATGCTGTTCCACCTCACTTCACTGCAAGTACAGGGGAGCGCGGATTTGCGCTGCAGCATCTACACCCCGGCGCCGGATTCCCCGACGGAATATAAACTCAAAAAAGGGATGGAACGGCGTTCGTGAGCGGACGGCGTGGATTCGAAGGCAAGCCGGATTGCGAAGCGGGGCAGGTTCGTTTTGCTTCCCGCCGGGGGTTGCAGTAAAATTTAACGAAAAAGAGAGCATGGATAGGGAGTGCGGAAACCGTGAGCAACCAAGAGATCGAAGACGCCGTCATCATAGGCGCGGGGCCTTGCGGCTTGTCGGCGGCCGCCGAGCTGCAGGATCGGGGATTCAACCCGCTGATCGTCGAGAAGGAGAACGTCGTGTTTTCCATCTCCTGTTATCCGACCAACATGCAATTTTTCAGCACGCCGGCTTTGCTCGAAATCGCCGGCATCCCGTTCGTCACCCCGCATGACAAGCCTTCGCGGCTCGAAGCGCTCAACTATTACCGGACGGTGGCGGAGCGCCGGAACCTGCGGATTCGGAGATATGAGAAAGTAACGGCGGCGGAACGCCGGACGGACGGCTTGTTCGCGGTCCGTTCCGTCCGCCGCACGGGAGAAGCGAGGGAGACGATCGCCAAAGCCGTGATCGTGGCCACCGGATATTTCGATCACCCGAACCGGATCGGCATCCCGGGGGAGGACTTGCCGCACGTGAGCCACTTTTTCCGGGAAGCCCACCCTTATGCCGGAACGCGGGTTATCATCATCGGCGGCAGCAACTCGGCCGTGGACGCGGCGCTCGAATTGGAACGGGTAGGCGCCAAGGTGACGGTCGTGTATCGCGGCGAATCCGTATCGGCCAACATCAAGCCTTGGGTGCGTCCGCTGTTCGACGGTATGGTGAACAAGGGGCGGATCGATCTGCGCCTGCAGTCCCGCATTACCGCCATCCGTCCGGACGAAGCGACGGTTCAATCCGTGAACGGAACGGAGACGGTGGGATGCGATTTCGTGCTGGCTTTGACCGGGTTCCGGCCGGACCGGGGATTCCTGCGGGCGATGGGCATCCATGCCCCGGACGGGGACATTCCGCCGCAGCACGATCCGGAGACGATGGAGACGAACGTCCCGGGCTTGTACTTGGCGGGGGTCGTGTCGACCGGCCGGGACGCCAACGAAATTTTCATCGAGAGCGGCCGCTTCCACGGGCGCAAAATCGCGGAGCATTTGGCAGCCCGTTTCCCGCGGTCGGCGGATTAACGCTTTCCATTCGGATTGTTCGCGGCCGCTTCGGGGCAAAGTATGTCAAGAACCCCATCCGCGAACGAAAGGAAGGTACGATCCCATGTCGGTGAAAGAACCCGATTTGGCTGGGCCGGCCGCGCGAAACTTGGAAAAACCGTTGAACGTGCAGCTGTCGAACTGGGCGGTGGCGTACATCAAGCTGCATCATTGCCACTGGTTCGTCAAAGGACCGGAATTCCAGTCCTTGCACGCGAAATTCGAAGAGCTCTACGACTGGGCCGCCGAAAAGCTGGACGAGCTGGCGGAACGCATGCTGGCGATCGGTCTCCGGCCGGCTTCGACGCTGAAGGAGTATATGTCATTGGCGGAGATCCGGGAAAGCGGCGATCCTTCGGAGTCCGCGACGAAAATGCTCGAAGGCGCCGCGTCGGATTTCGGGACGATGGCGAAGGGGCTGAAGGCGGCGGCGGAAACGGCCGAACGCAACGGGGACAGCGCGACGGCCGACGTCCTTAACGGCCAGATCGAAGAGCTGGAGAAGCAGATATGGATGTTGAAAGCCACCCTGAGCAAATGATCGCTCGACCGCCTGCCGGATCTTACCGGCAGGCGGTTTTGCTTTGTCAGGCGGGGCACACGCGACGAGGAACCGGTCCTTCCGCATGCTTGGAGGTTTCATTGTTAAAGGAGGCTGCCAGGGGACTAGCTTCGCTTCACCGCTTCGCGCTAAGCTCAGGTGCCAAAATGCACTCGAAAGCGGCAAAACACGCGGAAAATGACGGCCCGGGTGCCAAAATGCACTCGAAATCGAGCCTGCGAGCAGAAAGCCGGCATTTTCGCTCGATTGAATTGCACGATGGCACCTTAACGATAAAAACCGACGGTTTTCCGGTGAGCGAAGCGCATTCTGGCACCTTAGCAAGGAGGGTATAATCGTTTCTCCTATTCGAGGTTGATGCGGCGCAAATGAATTTACCGTGCGTTAACGCAAGCTTCACCTGAAATAGATAATTCTTCAAAGTTATGTCACCTTGCTTTCCACTAAATCCCAGTACAAGCCATGAAACCGCTTTTTTCGTGGACGCGGGTGGGAGCATTTGCTATAATTGTGAAGGAAAATTGACCGCCAGGCCGCGCGTGACGGTACTTTTTTCGAGATCGAGCGTGGAGGGTAAGCAGGTGGAGAAGTACATCAATTCGTACGTCATCGTGACCGTTTTCCTCATCTTGGGCATCGCTTTTCCGGTAGTTGTCCTATGGCTCGGCAAGCAGCTTCGTCCCAACAAGCCGACTCCTGCGAAGGAGGTCACCTACGAAAGCGGCAACGTTCCCGTAGGGGACAGCCACATTCGCTTCAACGTCCGTTATTATCTGTACGCCTTGATGTTCGTCGTGTTCGATGTCGAAACCGTATTCCTCTACCCTTGGGCCGTAGCCTATCGACAGCTCGGCCTATTTGCGTTGACGGAAATGGTGATTTTCGTCGGGCTGCTGCTGGTCGGCCTGATCTACGCCTGGAAGAAGAAGGTGCTGCAATGGAACTCGATTTAGCGAACGTGACGCCGGAAGAGCGTCAGGAGATCGAACGCAACGTATTCTTCGGCACCATCGAACAGCTGAAGGGCTGGGCGCGGAGCAACTCGCTCTGGCCGCTGACCTTCGGCCTTGCCTGCTGCGCGATCGAAATGATGACGGCGGGCGCCCCGCACTATGACCTCGACCGCTTCGGGGTCATGTTCCGGACGTCTCCGCGCCAGGCCGACGTCATGATCGTTTCGGGAACCGTCACCAAGAAAATGGGACCGCTGCTCAAGCGTCTGTACGACCAGATGCCGGAGCCGAAGTGGGTTATCGCCATGGGCTCTTGCGCGACCGCGGGCGGACCGTACGTGAAGTCGTATTCCGTCGTGAAAGGCGTGGACCAGATCGTGCCGGTCGACGTCTACATCCCGGGCTGCCCGCCTAATCCGGCCGCCCTCATCTACGGAATCAATAAGCTGCAAGAAAAGATCCGCTATGAGGCCAAAACCGGGAAGCGGGTGACGGGCGGATGAGCGAGGAAATCAAGAAGGACGGCGAAACGGCGGGAACGGAACCGACCGCGCAGCCGGAGGACAACCGGAGCGAAGCCGCTCCGGAGACCGCGCCGTCCGAGCCGCAAACGGAACCGGCACCCGCGGCGTCCGCTGAGGAAGCGGCTGCCCCGTCCGAGCCTGCTCAGGCCGCGGAACCGGCGGCATCAACCGCGGAGCCAGCTGCTGAAGGAGGCGAAGCCGCTCCTCCCCGGCGCAAAGAGACCGAAGAGGAGAAAGCCGCCCGCCGCAAAGCCGCGCTGGAGGCGCGAGAAGCCGCCAAAGCCGGAGCAGCCCAAGCGAAGGCTGCCGAAGCGGCCGCGCCCGCGGCATCCTCGGGCGATGGCGGAGAACCCGCCGCCCCGCCGAAACCGCCGTCGCCGAACCAGCCCCGGCTGGACCGCGCCGTTCAACTGCTGAAGGAACTGGTCGCGGAAGACGCGGTGGAAGAAGCCAGCCTGAACGAATTGAACGACGACCTCCCGACGCTCGTGGTGAAGAACGAACGCTGGCCTGCGGCCGCGGTTCTGTTCCGCGACCACGAGGAGCTCGGCTGCCGCTACCTGCGGAACGTCTCGGGCGTGGACTACGAGACTTACATGGAAGTCGTGTATTACCCGCTCAACATGGAGCGCCGCGAGACGTATTGCGTGAAAGTCCGCACGGACCGCGAGAATCCTTCGGTGCCTTCCGTCACGCCCGTATGGGAAACGGCCAACTGGAACGAGCGCGAAATTTACGACTTGCTCGGCATCGATTTTCCGGGCCATCCGAACATGACCCGCATCATGATGCCCGACGACTGGGTCGGCCATCCGCTCCGCAAAGACTACGTCCCGCTCGACCCGGAGGTGTAAGCGACGCATGATTCGTACCGAAGAACTGCTGCTGAACGTCGGTCCCCAGCACCCCAGCACGCACGGCGTTTTCCGGATCATCGTCCGGCTGGACGGCGAGATCATCACGGAAGCGATCCCGGTGATGGGTTATCTGCACCGGGGTACCGAGAAACTGGCGGAAAACCTCAACTTCACGCAAATCATCCCGTACACCGACCGGATGGACTACGTGTCCGCCATGACGAACAACTACGTGCTCTGTCACGCCGTCGAGAAAATGATGGGCATCGAAATCCCCGAACGGGCGGAATTCCTCCGTCTGATCGTGATGGAAATGCAGCGGATCGCCAGCCATCTCGTCTGGTGGGGCACCTACCTGCTCGATATCGGCGCGCTCAGTCCGTTCCTGTTCGCCTTCAGCGACCGCGAACGGATTCTCCAGCTCTTCAATGAGCTGTGCGGCGCCCGTCTCACTTATAACTACATGCGCGTCGGCGGCGTGAAATGGGACGCCCCGGAAGGCTGGATCGATCGAGTCAAGACGTTCGTGAAGGACATGAGACTGCGGCTGGACGAATACCACAATCTCGTCAGCGGCAACGAAATCTTCCTCTCCCGGCTGAAGGGGATCGGGAAGTACGACGCCGACACCGCCATCGCCTACGGCTTGTCCGGCGCCAACCTGCGCTCGACGGGCGTGGAATGGGACCTTCGCAAAACGGAGCCGTACAGCCTGTACGACCGCTTTGAATTCGACGTGGTGACCGGCAAGAACGGTGATTGTTACGACCGTTATCTCTGCCGCATGGGCGAGATCGAGCAGAGCATCCGCATCCTGGAGCAAGCGCTGGAACAATTCCCGGGCGACGGGGAAACGATGGGCAAAGTGCCTCGCGTGATCCGGCCGCCGGCCGGCGAAACCTACGTGCGGATCGAATCGCCGCGCGGCGAGATCGGCTGCCATATCGTATCCAAGGGAAAGGCGGAGCCTTACCGGCTCAAGTTCCGCCGGCCGTCCTTCGTGAACCTGCAGATTCTGCCGAAGCTTCTGGTCGGGGAGAGCATGACCAACCTCGTCACCATCCTCGGCGGCATCGATATCGTGCTCGGGGAGGTCGACTGCTGATGGAGCCGCTGCGTTTCATCGATAAGCCTCTGACGTGGGGGCACGCGGGACTCATGGTTTTGATGGCCGTTGCCGTACTGGCCGTGGTCATCCTATTCGTGACGTACGCGATCTACTTCGAGCGCAAGGTCATCGGCTGGATGCAGTTCCGCAAAGGGCCGAACCGGACCGGACCGCTGGGTCTGCTGCAGACCGTTGCGGACGTGTCCAAGCTGCTGCTCAAGGAGGACACGATTCCGGCCAAAGCGGACCGCGGGCTGTTCATCCTCGCGCCGGCTTTGGCGTTTATCCCTTCGTTCGCGGTGCTGGCCTTCATCCCGTACAGCCAGCATCTCCAGTTCGCCGACCTGAACGTCGGCTTCCTGTATTACATCGCGCTGTCCGGCGTAACGACGATCGCCATCGTGATCGGCGGCTGGGCGTCGAACAACAAATACGCCCTGCTCGGCGGCATGCGCTCCGCGGCCCAGATGATCAGCTACGAGGTGCCGCTCGTCATTTCCGTCGTCGGCTGCGTGATGCTGGCCGGCAGCTTGAACCTGCGCGACATCGTGGAAGCGCAGTCCGGCTATTTCTGGCATTGGAACTTCCTGCCGCAAATCGTAGGTTTCGCCGTTTTCGTCGTGGCCGCGATCTCCGAGCTGAACCGGACGCCGTTCGACCTCCCGGAGGCCGAATCCGAGCTCGTCGCGGGTTACCACGTCGAGTATAGCGGTTTCCGATTCGCGTTCTTCATGTTGTCGGAGTACGTCTACGTGTACGCGATCGCGTGCCTGACGACGATCCTGTTCCTTGGGGGCTGGCATGCGCCGATTCCGCAGCTGGATTTCATTCCGGGCTTGATCTGGTTCGTCCTCAAGTTCGCGTTCGTCGTGTTCTGCCTGTTCTGGATCCGGGCGACGTTCCCGCGCCTCCGGGTCGACCAGCTGATGGGGCTGGCCTGGAAAGTGCTGCTGCCGCTCTCCATCCTCAACATTTTCATCACGGCCGCTTGCATCGAACTGTTCGGAATGGGAGGGTAACCAGATGAAGGGTATGATGAAAGGGCTCGGCGTCACGCTGAAGACCCTCGGAGCCAAGAAAGTCACCCACGCCTATCCGGACGTTCCGATCGAGATGCCGGATCGGTTCCGCGGCATTCAGCACGTCGACCGGGAGAAATGCATCGTCTGCAACCAATGCGCGCGCATTTGCCCGACGGACTGCATCACGCTGACGGGCAAGCCGAACCCGGACCCGGAGAAAAAAGGCAAAGTGCTGGACACGTTCGACATCAACTTCGAAATCTGCATCCTGTGCGACCTGTGCACCGAAGTGTGCCCGACCGAGGCGATCGTCATGACGAACAACTTCGAGCTTGCGTCTTACAGCCGGGACGACCTGTTTAAGGACCTAGACTGGCTGAACGACAACACGAAGAATATCCGCCAGGACAACAACAACATCGGCGCGCCTCAGAGAGGAGGCGGCAAAGCCGAATGAGCTTCAACATCGATTGGACCGGGGAATTCATCGCTTTCTTCGCGCTCGCCGTCTGCGCGATCGTCGGAGCGGTGATGGCCCTGAACTTCACGAAAGTCGTGCACATGGCGCTGTCCCTGGCGTTCACCTTCGTCTCGCTGGCCGGGCTGTACGTCGTTCTTGACGCGGAATTCGTGGCGTTCGTGCAAGTGCTCCTCTACGTCGGAGCCGTCACGATCCTGATGATCTTCGGGATCATGATGACCAAGCATCAGGACGAAGGCCAGGAAGCGGCGCGCCCGCTGCTCGAAACGCTGGCGGCGATCGGCTGCCTCTGCCTGCTCGCCATCCTGATCTTCGCGATCCGCGACGCCGATTTCCCCGACCCGGCGGGATCGCTGCCGGCCGACACCACGCGCGAGATCGGCAAATTGCTCTTCGCGCGGATGGCCATTCCGTTCGAACTCGTCTCCGTGCTGCTGACCGTGGCCTTCATCGGCGCGGTGGCGCTGGCCAAGAGAGAGGAGGAGCCGAAATGAACATGCTGGCCTCCTATTTGACGCTGGCCGCCGTCCTGTTCTGCATCGGGCTGTACGGCGTCATTACGAAGCGCAATGCCATTATCGTCCTGCTGTCCGTCGAATTGATGCTGAACGCGGTCAACTTGAACTTGATCGCATTCGCCAAATACGGCGTTCAGCCGTCGATTACCGGCCAAATTTTCTCGCTCTTCACCATGACGGTCGCCGCGGCGGAAGCGGCGGTCGGGGTTGCCATACTGGTTGCGGTCTATCGCTCCCGGGCCTCCGTGAACGTGGACGAATTCGACGAGTTGAGGAGGTAACGCATGAGCTCCCTTGCTGAATACGCCTGGCTCGTGCCGGTATTTCCGGCCGCCGCGTTCGCCGTTCTGACGGCGATGGGCCGAGGGGCCGGACGAGGAGGGGCCTGGATCGGCACGCTGGCATCGCTGGCGTCCCTGGTTCTGTCCCTGATGCTGGCCGGACAGCGCTTATCCGGGACGGCGGTCGAGTACAGCAACCACTTCGATTGGATCCGCGCAGGCGGCTTTACGCTGTCGCTCGGGTACGAAGTGACGAATCTGACCGTCTTGATGCTGGTGGTCGTCTCGCTCGTCAGCTTCCTGGTCAATTTGTACTCCCACGGCTACATGAAGGACGACGAGAGAATCTCGACCTTCTTCGCTTATGTTGCCCTTTTCTCCAGCTCCATGCTCGGTTTGGTCTTATCTTATAACCTTCTGACCATGTACATTTTCTGGGAGCTCGTCGGCGTCTGTTCGTTCTTGCTCGTCGGCTTCTACTTCCGGAAACCGGAGGCCAAGGCGGCGGCCAAGAAGGCGTTCATCGTCACCCGGATCGGGGATATCGGCCTCCTGATCGCCATTCTGCTGCTGTTCTGGTACATGCCGAACCACTCCCTGGATTTCACGGAAATCCACAACGTGTTCGGCACGCAGACCGGGGTCATTTCGATGGGCATCACCACGCTGATCGCGCTGCTCATCTTCCTCGGGGCGGTAGGCAAGTCCGGCCAATTCCCGCTGCATGTCTGGCTTCCCGACGCGATGGAAGGCCCGACGCCGATCAGCGCCCTGATCCATGCCGCGACGATGGTCGCCGCGGGCGTGTTCCTGGTCACCCGGACGTTCGATATTTTCGAGGCTTCCCAAGCCGCGATGACCACGGTCGCCGTCATCGGAGCGTTCACCGCGATCTTCGCCGCCACCATCGGCTTGGCCCAGAATGACATCAAGCGGATTCTGGCCTACTCTACGGTCAGTCAGTTGGGCTACATGATGCTGGCGCTCGGTGTCGGATCCGAGACGGGGGCCATGTTCCACCTGTTCACGCACGCGTTCTTCAAAGCCCTGCTGTTCCTGGGAGCCGGCAGCGTGATCCACGCGGTACATACGCAGGACATCCGCGAAATGGGCGGACTCGGCCGCAAGATGAAAATCACGGCCGGGACGTTCGGCATCGGCGCCCTGGCGCTGTCGGGCATTCCGCCGTTCGCCGGCTTCTGGTCCAAGGACGCGGTGCTCGCGGCCGCGCTGGAAGCGAATCCGATCTATTTCATCGTCGGCGTGATCGCCGCATTCTTCACGGCGTTGTATATGGCGAGGTTGTTCTTCCTCGTATTCGCGGGAAGCCCCCGCGGCGCGTCCCATGCGCATGAATCGCCGGCCGTGATGACGGTCCCTCTCCTGGTGCTGGCCGTGTTGGCGGTTATCGCCGGTTTCG
Organism: Cohnella caldifontis; assembly: GCF_029360585.1. Classification (GTDB taxonomy): domain Bacteria; phylum Bacillota; class Bacilli; order Paenibacillales; family Paenibacillaceae; genus Cohnella; species Cohnella caldifontis. The sequence continues at coordinate 376,901 of NZ_JAQZSJ010000003.1, forward strand.
TCCAGACGCCGTTTAGCGAATGGTTCGGAGAATGGCTGTTCCCCGGCGCGGAGGAGGAGCATGCCAGCGTCCTGGTGATCGTGGTATCCATCGTCGCCGGGTTGCTGGGCATCTATCTCGGCTGGCTCATTTACGCCAAGGGCTCCGTCCGCCGGGACGTCGTCTCGTCCCGGATGCCCGGTCTGGTCCGGCTGCTGGAACGCAAGTATTACGTCGACGAGCTGTACGATCTCGTATTCGTGAGACCGCTCGGCGGGCTCGGCAAGCTGCTGAACGTCATCGACGATTACGTCGTCGACGGAGCGGTGCGGGTCGTCGGCCAGTCCGCTTCCGCGATCGGCCGCCTGAATACCCGGCTGCAAAGCGGCCAGCTCCAGACCTACGCTCTGACGGCGCTGATCGGCCTGGTCATTCTCGCGCTCGCGATCGCCGGAAGGAGGTTCTGGTAGATGATCGAGGACATTCCGGTGTTGTCGCTGATCCTGCTCTCGCCGCTCGTCGGCCTGCTGATCGTGCTGCTCCTGCCCGGTCAGCGCAGCAATTGGCTGCGTACCGCGGCCGTCGTCTTCACTCTGATCCCGCTGGCGCTAAGCCTGTGGCTGTTCGCTTCTTTCCAGCCCGGCGCTGGAGGCGCGGCGTACGCCGAACATTACACTTGGCTGTCGATCCCGCTGAACAAAGAAATGGTGAACGGCGGATCGATGAACCTGAACTTCGACTATTCCTTGTCGGTAGACGGAATCTCCTTGCCGCTGCTCTTGCTGACGGCGATCGTGTCGACTATGGCGGCGCTGGCTTCCGTCCATATCCGCAAGCGCTGGAAACTGTTCTACGTCCTGTTCCTGCTGCTGGAGACCGGCATGTACGGCGTCTTCCTGGCGCGCGATCTCATCGAGTTCTTCATCTTCTTCGAGCTCACGCTGATCCCGATGTTTTTCCTGATCGGAATCTGGGGTTATTACGGCCGGGAGAAAGCGGCGACGCGATTCCTGGTCTACAACGGGCTCGGTTCCGCGGCCATGCTGCTGGCGTTCCTGATTTTGATCGCCACGGCAGGGTTTACCGCCGTTCAACAAGACACCGGCTTCCAAATCGACTTCAGCGGCAGCTACGACGTCCTGCTGAAAAACTTAGCCGATCCGGCATCCTACGCCAACAACGCATCGGCGGAGATGGCCGACCTCGGACTGTACTTGTCCGATTCGCTGAAATGGACGGCATTCGTGCTGCTGCTCGTTGCCTTCGGCGTTAAAATCCCGATATTCCCGTTCCATACTTGGATGCTCCGCGTCCATACGGAAGCGCCGCCTTCCATCGTCATGATCCACTCGGGCGTGCTTCTGAAAATGGGGGTATACGGGCTGATCCGTTTCGGGGCGTTCCTGCTCCCGGCGCAGCTCGAATCGTGGTCCACGGCGATCGCGATTCTCGGCGTGATCAACATCCTGTACGGCGCCGTGCTGGCTTGCGTGCAGAAGGAATTCAAGCTGGTGCTGGCGTACTCGAGCATCAGCCACATGGGCATCGTGCTGCTCGGCATCGCTTCGCTGAACGAAGCCGGCTTGGAAGGCGCGTTGTACCAATCCGTCTCCCACGGCCTCATTTCCGCGCTGCTGTTCCTGATCGTCGGCAGCTTGTACGAACGGACGAACACGACGCAGTTGGACGAACTGGGCGGGCTCGCCAAGTCGGTGCCGTTCCTGTCCGGCATCCTGCTTACGGCGGGGCTGGCCTCGCTGGGCTTGCCCGGACTGTCGGGCTTCGTCGGCGAATTCCTGTCCTTCCTCGGGCTGTTCGGTTCGATGAAATGGATCACGGCCATCGGGGTGTTCGGCATTCTGTTCGCCGCGGTGTACGTGCTGCGCAGCGTTCTGAACATCACGTACGGTCCATTGAAGGAGCCATTCGCCGGCATCAAGGACGCCCGGTTCATCGAAGCCGTGCCCATGGTTGCCCTTACGGCGCTGATCGTGCTGCTGGGCGTGTATCCCTCCGTATTGACCGACGTCATGCAGCACGGTTTCGGCGGGCTGCTGGAACAAATCTCACAGAGGACGGGGGGCTGACGTATGGAGGCTGTACAGACTTTAACCTGGAGCGACGCCTGGTACCTCTCCCCGGAAATCACGCTTTCGTTGTTCGCCGTCGCGCTGGCGTGCCTGGATCTGTTCCTGCCGAAACGGTGGAATCGCAATTTCATCGGCTGGCTGACCGTGCTCGGACTGGCCGTAGCCGCGGCGTTCGTCGTATGGCTGCTGATCGACATGAAGAACGCGGGAACGGAGGATCCGACCGCCGGCTTCCATAACTTGCTGGGCGGGAGCTATCGGATCGACGATTTCGGCGGCTTGCTCAAGCTGGTTTTCCTGGGCGCTTCCGGCTTTATCGTGCTAGCGTCGCTCGGTTCCGTCCGAAGCAAGGACGTTCCGATCAAGGGGGAATTTTATTATCTGATGCTGCCCGCCGCCTTGGGCGCCATGGTCATGTCCTCCTCCGGGGACCTGATCACGCTGTACGTGGGGCTTGAGCTTCTGAGCATCACCACTTACGTGCTGGTCGGCGCGCGCAAGAACAGCGGAATTTCCGGCGAGGCCGCGTTCAAGTACTTGGTAACGGGCGGGGCGGCTTCGGCATTCATCCTGTACGGGATGTCGTTCCTCTACGGCATTACCGGCACGACCAACATTTTCATGATCGGCAATGCGTTGGGAGATGCGGTCGAAAGTTATCGGGCGTTGATTTACGTGGCCTTCTTCCTCATGACGGCGGGATTCGCAATGAAGCTTGCCTTGGCGCCGTTCCATGCCTGGGCGGCGGACGTTTACCAAGGAGCTCCGACGCCGGTGACTTCGTTCCTGGCCGTCGTGTCCAAAGGCGCCGCGTTCGCCATGCTGTACCGCATCTTCATGAATAGCGCTTACTTCGTGCAGGACCCGGCAGTCCAAAAGGATTTGTACCTGGGACTGTCCGTGTTGTCCGCTGCGGCCATGATCGTCGGTACGGCCGGCGCGCTTCGCCAACGCAACGTCAAACGGCTGCTGGCGTTATCCGGCGTGGCGAACGCGGGGATTTTGATCATTCCGCTCACGCTGCATTTGACGCCCGTTCACACTTCGCTGTTCTCGGAATTCGTCTATTACCTGATCGCCTACGCCTTCATGAACATCGGGGCGTTCGCCGTCCTGACGGTCGTGGCGCGGGGATCGGGGGACGAGACGCTGTCGGGATTTGCCGGACTGTACCACCGGGCGCCTTGGACGGCTGCGGGCATGACCGTCCTGCTCTGTTCGCTGGCCGGACTGCCGGTAACGGGCGGATTCCTCGGTAAACTGTTTATCCTGTTCGGAACCGTGCAGACCCATATCTATTGGCTGGCGGCCATTCTGCTCGCCACGACGGTCGTCTCCTATGCGGTGTACTTCTCGTTCATCCGCCAGATGTACATGAGAAGCGGCACGCTGGAGGGAGGGCTGAGGATTCCGTTCCCGGCCGGCCTGTCCATTTGGATTTGCGTGGCCGCCACGCTGGCGCTCGGGTTTTTGCCGAAGCCGGTTTTGGGATGGATTGACGGCCTGTTCTCGATCCAATACGATTTCTGGGCGCAATAAGACTTTTCGGTTTGAAGAATATGCCGAATGGCCACCTGCCGCGGGAAGCGGGGGTGGCTTCTTGTTTTGGGGAGCGACCGACGTTCGTCGACTCGGGATCGGTATTTCCGGGGAAATGCGATGCATGTCATGTCGTCAGGCCGTATTTTTTGTCGCAGACTTGCGACCAAAGTCCTTTTTTTTGTTTTCTAAGAAGGGAATTCGTGTCGATAATCGAAGAAATATAGTAATGGCGAAATGTCAAGCGAGGTTCGGGAGCGGAAAACGGCGGTTCGTTTGCCTCTCCCGTTATCGCCGTGTTCAAGCGGCAGACGGTATTGCTCCCAGGGGCGGGAGCAGATGCGGCAGGCTTTGCAAGGGAAACGCTGCCCATCGCCGCCATGTCGCGGGACGCCGATACGCGGAACGGACGAGCGGGATTTCATCGAGCCGTCCGTGAATCCGCTTGCTTTCCCGATTTGACGGGCTTACCGGCCGGCAGGACGATCCGTCCGGCGGTACGAACGAACGAGGGAAGCGCTGCGTGCTCAGACTTGCACGGAGGCGCGGATCAAAGGAGGGGGCAGCCCTGCCGGGAAGCCGGGGGGATAGGATGGGTCTGTGCATGTTTTGAGGTCGGAGCAGCGGAGCATCCGTATGCAAGGATGGGATCGGGACGCATCCGGAGGCATCCGAATATATTACCTTGAAGCATTCGCGAGGTGGACGACTGGGGCGAACTCCGTGATCAAATCGGCGGACGCTGTCCATCCTTGAAGAAAGAGCGGCTTGCGGAAAACGAAGATCGAACGTCCGCGGGCAGGTTACCGGAAAGGGGAATTGAAATCATGGACGCAGCGGGGGGATTCAGTTCCCTGGCCTGGGACGGATTGTTTTCCATCTTCGTGACGCTGGGCTGCATCGCGCTGGCTTGGGTGCTGCTGCAAGAAGTGCGGTTCGATCGGATCCTCCGTCACCCGCTTAGTCCCAGGGCCCGCTTGCTGCAGATGCTGATCGCGATCGTGCTCGGCCATTTGACCGCCCAATTCGTTCTGAATTACTGGCATTGGGCCGGGTATGTCAAATGGCTGTTCAGGGCATGATCGGGTGCCCGGGGCCGCATAATGGTTTAGCGGATTGAAAACAATGGGTAAAAGGACACTGAAGCGATCGAGCGGCCCATTTTATGGAATCGCCGGGCGAATACGAGGGAGAAATTGGCGCTTGTGCCAGTTGGCCGGCCGGTGGTAAGATGAAATTTGTGCGATTATTTACATTTCACATTCCTTTCATTTCCGAAGGACGATGAAGCCGGATTTTCAACGGATTCGGATTCGCCCCCTCCCGTACCGCTTGCGGGCGGGCGGCGGACCGGCATTGACATCGCAAAATCGGCTTCGGCATGATTTATAAACGGCGGAGGGAACCACCCATGAGCAAAATCATCGTCCGCGGAGGCCGTCCATTACAGGGGTCTGTCCGTGTTCACGGCGCTAAAAATTCCGTGCTTCCGATCCTCGCCGCCTCCTTGTTGGCGGAAGAAGGGTCTTGTGTCATTCATGACGCGCCAGCCCTGGATGATGTCGCGAATATTTTGCAAGTGCTTGGCCATTTGGGGGTTCAATCGCGGCAGACGGGGGACGCTTTGCGTCTGGACGCCCGCGCGTTGACGGGCTCGGAAGCGCCTTACGAACTGGTGCGAAAAATGAGGGCTTCGTTCCTCGTCATGGGACCGCTGCTCGCCAGGCTCGGCAAGGTGAGAATTTCGCTTCCCGGAGGATGCGCCATCGGAACGCGGCCGATCGACCAGCATTTGAAGGGCTTCGAGGCCATGGGCGCGGAGATTGGATTCGGCCAGGGAGCGATCGAGGCGAGCGTGAACGGCAAGCTCCGCGGAGCCAAAATATATCTTGATATCGCCAGCGTCGGAGCCACCGAGAACATCATGATGGCCGCGGCGACGGCGAACGGCACGACGCTGATCGAGAACGCGGCGAGAGAACCGGAAATCGTGGATTTGGCGAATTTCCTGAACGCGATGGGCGCCAAAGTCCGCGGCGCGGGAACCGGCGTGATCCGCATCGAAGGCGTAGAACGCCTGCACGGCGTGGAGCATCACGTCATTCCCGACCGGGTGGAAGCCGGTACTTATATGATTGCGGCCGCCATTACGGGCGGTGATGTCTACGTGGAAGGCGCGATCCGGGACCATCTGGGGCCGGTCGTGGCGAAGCTGGAGGAAATGGGCGTGGCCGTCGAGAGCGACGAGAACGGAATCCGGGTGCGCGCCAGCCACCCGCTTCGCGCCGTCGACGTGAAGACGCTGCCTTATCCGGGTTTTCCGACCGACATGCAAGCGCAAATGATGGCGCTTCTGCTGAAAGCGGAAGGAACGAGCATCGTGACGGAAACCGTGTTCGAGAACCGGTTCATGCACGTGGAGGAGTTCTCCAAAATGGGCGCGGAAATCAAGGTCGACGGACGCACGGCCATCGTCTCCGGCAATGCCCGCTTGAGCGGAGCCAGCGTAAGCGCGACCGATCTTCGCGCGGGCGCCGCCCTGATCTGCGCGGCTTTGGCCGCGGACGGGGTGTCGGAGGTATCCGGCCTGCACCATATCGACCGCGGGTACGTGAACATCGTCGGCAAGCTGGCTGCGCTCGGCGCCGACATCATGCGCGTCCCGTCCCCGGAGGAGCTCCTCCAGGAAGCCGAAGCCGCGCAGATGCCGCCGGCCGTCGTGCTGCGCCAAGAAGAGCGCGCGCCGGAGCGCGCATCGGTTCCGGAGGTCGGCCGGCTGAAAATCCAACCAACGCTTGCCTAAGGTTCCGGGTATACGGTACCGGTACGACAGCGGCTGCGGCTGTAGAGCCATTATACTTAGCGATGACAGATGCCTCGATCTCGGGGCATCTTTTTTTGTTTCGAGAGTCTCCGTTCGTACCGTCCAACCGTCGCAACAGCACACCACGCGCACGATTTCGTCAATCGTACCGTTTCGCCTCCGCAATAACGTATTACATACGCTATATGGCCAATCCTACCGATTCGCATCCGGAATAACGTATCACATACGCTAATCCGCCGATCTAACCGTACAACCGTCGCAATAACGTACCACATACGCTATTTCGCCGATCTTACCGTACAACCGTCGCAATAACGTACCACATACGCTAATTCACCAATCCTACCGTACAACTGTCGCAATAACGTACTACCACATACGCTAATCCACCAATCCTACCGTACAACCGTCGCAATAACGTACCACATACGCTATTTCGCCGATCTTACCGATTCGCATCCGGATTAACGTATCACATACGCTAATCCACCGATCTTACCGTACAACCGTCGCAATAACGTACCACATACGCTAATCCACCAATCCTACCGTACAACCTTCGCAATAACGTACCACATACGCGATTCCACCAATACTACCGTTTCATCACCGCAGTAACGAATCACATACGCTTATGTATTGAGTTTCGATTCGGGTTGAGGATATAACGAGTCATTCTCTTTTTACCTGCTTTTTCAGGGAAGACGATTTGTTCACTACTTAACTTCCGCAAATGAAGAGCAATTGTGCAATTGTTCCATCCAAGCAGCTTGGAAATCTCGATGGGGGACATCGACGTGCCTCGGGAGGACAACAGTTTGACGATGGCGAGGTCGATCGGATCAGTGGTCGGCAAGACTGGTTTGGCGTTGCCCCATTTGCCTAGGGCTTGCTGGATCTTGAGTTGGCAGTGGCGCGGATTGTCTTTGATTCGATCAACGGAGAAGCGAAGTATTTTCCAGTCGTCGAGAACGAGATCGTTTTGGCGGTCCAAGTGATCGTCGAATTGCCAGCGGGTCAGGTTGCGGGCATGCGTGCCGTAATCGTCGATTTCGATACAGAGGACCAGTCCATCCAGGATAATAGCGAAGTCCAGGAACCGGCTGCCATCCTTGAAATCATGAACCTCGTACTCGGGGTGCAAATCATCCAGATTGCCGATAGCCGGCCACCATAAGTTGCGGACGAACAGCTTGCTTGAATAACTCAGTCCTTGCTGCAACCGTCTTTTGCGTTCCCCCGTACTGCGGCGGATATGGTATTCCATCCAACGTTGATATGCAGCTTCGAACGATGCATCCTCATGCCGCACAACCGCCACGCGCCATCCCTCCTCGAAGCAAAGCAAAACGCCGCCTGCCCGGGTCTACCCGGAAACAGACGGCGTGTGCTTCACGACCTTATTTTCCCAAACAATACCAAAATAATCGGAAAAGGGCAAGCATTCGGCGACGTAAAAGGAAGTACTGGCTGGCTTAAAGGTAGTCGAAGGATGATTGCGAGCAACTCCCAAAAGTTGGCGGAAGGGTGAACGAAGGATGATAACAAGACTTCATAAGCTGGCGTAAAGGCGGTCGAGGATGAATGCGAGCAACTCCACAAGCTGGCTGAAGGGTGAACGAAGGATGATTGCGAGCAACTCCCAAAAGTTGGCGGAAGGGTGAACGAAGGATGATAACAAGACTTCATAAGCTGGCGTAAAGGCGGTCGAGGATGAATGCGAGCAACTCCACAAGCTGGCTGAAGGGTGAACGAAGGATGATTGCGAGCAACTCCCAAAAGCTAGCGGAAGGGTGGTCGAAGGATGAATGCGAGCAACTCCATAAGCTGGCGTAAAGGTGGTCGAAGGATGATTGCGAGCAACTCCCAAAAGCTAGCGGAAGGGTGGTCGAAGGATGAATGCGAGCAACTCCATAAGCTGGCGTAAAGGTGGTCGAAGGATGATTGCGAGCAACTCCCAAAAGTTGGCGGAAGGGTGAACGAAGGGAGATTGTCCTAAGGACGAGAGTACGAGCAAATAGTCAATTCGGCAGGAGAATGATCAAAGAATGGAGTTCAAGTAAACGGTCAAGAGAGAGTGCAAGGAGCGAAAGCATTTAAGACGGGTGAAGAGAATTCGAAAAGTGGACAGGCAGATGAAAATCGTGGGGGCGGATGGGGAGATCGCTCCCACAGACGTACAGCTTAATGTTACAGGGGGTCAAATGAACTTACGGCGAAGTTAGCCAATAGATTCATCGCACGAATGGAAGCGGCGTTCTAATCATTTCCCCAACCGCATAAACTCTTTTGACCGGCAGGGACAAGCCGATGTGAAAAGACGAGCGCGGAGGTACGGGATGAAGACGAGCAGCCGGGTGGAATGGGCGGCTTTCGCGAGCGGGATGGCGATTGCGGCGATTCTATGGTTGGGGATCCATAACCGAGATGCAAGTCCGAACGATAATGTTCAAGCTCAAGTGGCCGAGGTCCAGTGGGGCCGAGGGGACAAGCCTTCAGCGGAAAGGGACAATCGACAGCTGGGAGACGCTGTTCCCGGACAAGCAGGTAAAGAGGCGGACGGACAGCGAGTTGCAGACAGCGAGCAGGGTCCGGCCGGCAGAAAATCATCAACAACAGAAAAAAACCGATCACAACCCCGCGGCGGACAAGCCTCTATAGCGCTAACCGAGGGTGGGGAGGGCCAGCAGCCGGCTGTAACCGGTCGGTCAAGCCTATCTAGCGAAGGGCAATCTTCCATCGGCAAAAGCTCGTCGGCGCAGAAGGCAGCAGAGGCCGAGGCCGACCTGCACCTCACCGTCGGCGTCTACTTGACGAAGGAACGCCGCATCGAACGCGTGCCGCTCGAAACCTACGTGCGCGGCGTCGTCGCGGGCGAGATGCCGGCGGAATTCGAACCGGCCGCGCTGGAGGCGCAGGCGCTCGCGGCGAGGACGTATATCGTCCGCCGGCTGCTGCTCCGCGACGACTCGAACGTACCGGTCCAAGGCGCCGATGTCACGGACACGCAGACCCACCAAGTCTACATCTCGCAGCAAGCGATGGACGACCTGCGCAAAAAGGACGAGCAAGCCTGGCGCAAGGCGGACGAAGCCGCGTCCCGCACCGCCGGTTGGATTATCGCGTACCACGGCGAGCCGATCCAGGCGCTTTATTTCTCAACGAGCAACGGATACACGGAAAACTCCGAGGACGTGTTCCCGGACCGGATACCGTATCTCCGCTCGGTCGTTAGTCCTTGGGACCGGACCGGCGCGCCGCGCTCGGAGGGTACGGTCGAGATGACGATCGGCCAATTTTACGCCAAACTCGGAATCCGCACCGTGCCGGTATTGACGCGGCTCGGCGGCCATCCGAAAATCAAGGTGACGGAATGGACGCAAGGAAAAAGAGTCAAAACGGTGACCGTCGGATCCAAAACCTTCACCGGCCCGGAAATCCGCAGCAAATTGGGCCTTCGGTCGTCCTCGTTTACCTGGACCGTCCAAGACGGAGAGATCCGGATCACCACGCACGGAAGCGGGCACGGCGTCGGCATGAGCCAGTGGGGGGCGCAGGGGATGGCGCAAGCCGGCCGGTCGGCGGAGGAAATCGTCGAATACTATTACACGGGTACGGAACTCATGGAAGTTTCGAAGCTCGCGGATAAACTATAAAAATGTCAAACTTGCAATCCGATCACGTATAAAAGCTCGTCACCTGGTAAGAATGGCTTACTGAGGTGATGAAAACCATGAGTAACGAAGGCAACAAAACGCCCCGCAAAATCGACGAATCTACCAAGTCGACCGCGGGAACGATGCCCGCTGCCAGATCTTCCGGCTGGAAAAGGCTGCTCTCCAAACGCTGGGTATTCCCGGCAGCTTACATGGCCGCGGCAGCAATCATCGTAACGATCCTCTGGCTCAACGCGGGAGGCCAGGGGAAAGACTCGGAGCAGGCGATTCCCGGACAAGCCAGCGCGGACGTCGGCGCGGGAACGGACGCAACCGCGAGTCCCGAAGCGGCGCCCGTGGCGGCTACGGGCGAAACGCTCCGGTGGCCGGTCGACAAGCTGGAATCGTACAAGACGACCCTCTCCTTCTATGACGCATCGGCTCCGGAAGAAGAACGGCAAGCAGCCATGATCGAGCACGACAACACGTTCTACCCGCATACCGCGATCGACCTGGCGCGCAAAGACGGCAAAGACTTCAACGTGCAGGCCGCCCTCAGCGGCAAAGTGACGGTCGCCGAGCAGACCCCGACGAACGGCTTTGAAGTGCATATCCAGCACGCCGGCGGTTACGAAACGGTGTACCAAAGCTTGAAGGACGTGAAGGTCCAGGTCGGGCAAGAGGTCGAGCAAGGCGACGTGATCGGAGCCGCCGGCCAAAGCACGCTGGAATCGGCTGAAGGAGTGCACGTGCATTTCGAGGTCCTCAGCAACGATCAGTCCGTCAATCCGGCGACTTTGATCAAGGACGAGTAATCGAAAGTTCCGCCGCCGCCTCCTTGGGGACGGCAGGAGAACCGGGCCGCCGGCGCGCCTCATGCGCAGGCGGCCCGGTTCTTTGAAATTTTTCTATCGACACCCCAGGAAGAATGTGACATAATTTTTCATATCATTTGGAACGGGTTGACCGAATCCGCCGAATTATTCCGCCCGGATCAACTAGGACCGAAAGGTGCGAATGGCCTCATGAGAGACGTACCCGTCGCGCAGCTCCAGAGCGGGGATGTTCTGGCGAAGCCGATATTCTCCCGCAGCGGCGTTATCCTGCTGGATGCCGGCACCGTGTTGACGGACGCTTATATCACGAGACTGCGCAGCCTGGGCATTGACCGGGTTTCTTTGCGTTTCGCGCCGGGGTCCCTATGGACGGATCCTTCCTCCCCGGATGCGTACGACATGTCCCAAGCCGAGTGGGTGCTTCCGGACATCGCCCGCATGAAAGGGGACGCCGAGTCCCGCAAGACCGCGGTGCAGAACGCGCTGGACTTTCCCGAGAAGATGAAGGGACTTGAGCGCATCGCCCTGCCGATCCCTCAGGACAAATTCCGGAAGCAGCTCCGGGACATGATCGGAGACATCGTGTCGAACCGGGAGCTCGCCGAAGAATTGGGGGTCATGTTTCAAACCGATCCTCTCCTGTTCCAGCAATCGCTGCACGTGACGATGTGCGCCGGCGTGATCGGAACCGCGCGCAATTACGATCCGCAGGAGCTTTACGCCTTGACGCTCGGCTCTTTATTCTCGGACGTCGGCATGACGAGACTGCCGAACGATCTGACGAAAGTCACGCGGGAGCTGACGGAATCCGAGCGTTTCAAGGTCCGGGGCCATACGACGGAAGGTTACCGGATCCTGAGCCGCATCCCGGGCGTGCCGCTGGAATCGGCCAAGGTCGCGCTTCAGCACCATGAGCGGTATCGGGGCGAAGGTTATCCATACGGGCTGAAGAGGGGCGAAATATCCGAATTCGCCCAGATCGTCGGCATCGCCGACGTCTACAACGCCCTGCTGTCCTCCCGCTATCATCGCGAGGCTTACGCGGTGGAGGAAGCGACCGAGTATTTGTTCGCGGCCGGCAATTACGAATTCGATTTGTCCTTGATCCAGACGTATCTTCGACATTTGACGATCTATCCCGTCTCCACCCACGTCGTGCTGAGCAGCGGCCAAACGGCCTGCGTCGTGGAAACGGTCAATCGCCCCGTGCTTCGCCCGGTCGTACAAGTCTACCGGGAAGCGGACGGCTCGGCCATCGCGTCTCCTTACTTGGTCGATCTGGAGCAGCACCCGACTCTCGCCATCCTGAGACGGATTCGTTCTTCCTGATGCCGCCCGACGGCACCTTGTTCCCCTCGCTCTATACGGTTCGATACCCCGAAAGACGGAGGCCCCGGCCATCCGTCTTTTTTCATGCGACTAAAGACGCACATGCCCCCCGGAACAAAGAATAAGTGACCGCGCCCCTCATATAATGTACCAATCTATTTCAGCAGGGAGGCGGGAGCGTGCACGATTACATCAAGGAACGCACGATCAAAATCGGCCGTTGCATCGTGGAAACGCGGAATACGGTCCGTACGATTGCCAAGGAATTCGGCGTCTCCAAAAGCACGGTGCATAAAGACCTCACCGAGCGGCTGCCGGAAATCAATCCGGATTTGGCTGATCAAGTCAAGCACATCCTGGAATACCACAAATCGATCCGGCACCTGAGGGGAGGGGAAGCCACCAAGATCAAATACAAGAAGTCGACGGTGAAAAAACGGGAGGTCCTAACCGCCGGCAAAGCATAATTCCGCCTAAAGTCGGACAAGAAAAAGAAGGAAATTGCAAAACGCCGTCGAATAATCTATCATTACGGATTTATGTCCATCATCCATTGTCGAAACGAATCCAATCCATATAGATGAGGGAGCCAGGTTCATGTTCAGCAAAGACATCGGAATCGACCTCGGCACGGCGAACGTGTCCATTCACGTGAAAGGCAGGGGAGTGGTCCTGGACGAACCTTCGGTCGTCGCGATCGAGAGCGACACGAAGAAGGTGCTGGCCGTCGGCGACGACGCCAGGCGGATGGTCGGACGGACCCCCGGCAATATCGTGGCGATCCGGCCGCTCCGGGACGGGGTCATCGCCGATTTCGAAGTCACGGACATGATGCTCAAGGCTTTCATCGGACGGGTAGGAGGCCGCAGCTGGTACAGCCGTCCCCGCATCCTGATTTGCGCGCCGAGCAACATCACGTCCGTCGAGCAGAAAGCGATCCGGGAAGCCGCGGAACGCAGCGGCGCCAAGGAAGTTTTCATGGAGGAAGAGCCGAAAGCGGCAGCGATCGGCGCGGGCATGGACATCTTCCAGCCCAGCGGGAATATGGTGGTCGATATTGGCGGAGGAACGACGGATGTAGCCGTCCTGTCCATGGGCGACGTCGTGACCGCCTCTTCTCTTAAAGTCGCGGGGGACAAGTTCGACGCGGCCATCATGAAATACATAAAGAACAAGTACAAATTGCTGATCGGGGAACGCACCAGCGAAGACATCAAAATCAAGATCGGCACGGTTTATCCGCACGGCCGCCGGGAAGAGATGGACATCCGCGGCCGCGACATGGTATCGGGCCTGCCGCAGACGGTCACGATCCATTCGGACGAAGTGCGGGACGCGCTCTGGGAGCCCGTATCGTCCATCGTGGCTTCGGCCAAATCGGTGCTCGAGCGCACGCCCCCGGAGCTGTCGGCGGACATCATCGACCGGGGCGTCATCCTGACCGGCGGCGGCGCGCTGCTGGACGGGCTCGACGCCTTGCTGGCGGACGAGCTTAAGGTCCCGGTGCTGATCGCGGAGGACCCGATGCATTGCGTAGTGAAAGGAACCGGCATCATGCTGGATCATTTGGATAAAATGACGCGCAAAGTGAATTGACAAACGGAATCGCGGGAGGAAGATCGGGTGTTAAGGGGACTTTATACGGCGGCCTCGGGCATGATCGCCCAGCAGCGCCGCCACGATACGGTGACGAACAACATCGCCAACTTGAATACGCCCGGCTTCAAAGCGATGAATTCCATGACGAGGGCGTTCCCGGAAATGCTCGTCTCGGCCATGGGCGGGGACAACGTCCGCAGCGGACCCATCGGCAAATTGAATACCGGCGTGTTCGCCGAAGAGAACCGGCTGTCCTTCGGCCAAGGGGACCTGTCGGAAACGCAGCGTCCGCAGGATTTGGCGATCGTGTCGGACATTTTCGTTGACGGGGCGACGTTCGACAGCTCCGGGAAATACGTCGACCCGAACGGCAACGTCATCTATCAGCCGCAGGCTTTCTTTACCATCCAATCCGCGGACGGCGGGCGGGAATACACGCGGGACGGCAGCTTCAAAACGGCGCCGGACGGCACGCTGCTGACGTCGGACGGCGCGGCGGTGCTGGGGGTGGGCGGGCAGCCGATCGTCATGAACGGTTCTTGGGAGGACGTTACGGTCAGAGCGGACGGCGTGCTGTACAGCAAGGCGCTTCAGCAGCCCTTGCCGGGAAGTCCGCAGGTGCTGCTCACGGTCGTGAACGATCCGAACCAATTGGTCCGCCAAGGCAACGGACGGTTCCAATACGAAGGCGATCCGGCAGGCATCCGGCAGCTGGCGGCGGGAGACCGCGTCCAGGTGCGCCAAGGCTATCTGGAACGCTCCAACGTCGACTCCGCCCAGTCGATGGTCGACATCATGTCCGCCCTCAGAGTTTACGAAGCGAACCAGAAAGTCATCCAATTTTACGACAGTAGCCTGCAAAAAGCCGTGAACGATATCGGCAAAGTGTAACGGACATCCATAAAGCGTGGAAAGTTTGGGATTAGAGGAGGAACGGCCGGGTGAACAACTCGATGATCGCTTCATCGGCCTCGATCAGCGCGCTTCAGCAGAAGCTGGACATGCTGGCGGATAATATCGCCAACATCAACACGGTCGGATATAAACGCAAAACCTCGACGTTCGAGGACCTGCTGACCAGCCTGCAGCCTCGGGAGGAGGACTTTCGCCTGCCAGGCCGGGCGACCCCGCTCGGCTTTACCCAAGGCTGGGGCGTCCGCCTGGCCGCGATGATGCTCGACATGACGCAGGGAACGCTGCAATCGACGAACAACCCGAACGACGTCGCCATCGAGGGCAACGCGCTGTTCCAAGTCCGCATGCCGGACGGAACGACGGCGTACACGCGCCACGGCGCGTTCCAGATGATCCCGCTGCCGAACGGAGAACGGCAACTGGTGACGGACGGCGGACTTGCCATCCTGAACCGCGACGGGGGAGACATCATCGTGCCGGAAGGACGGAATCTGACGATTTCCGCCGACGGCAATCTTCTTGCCGTAGGCAACTCGGGCACCGTTCCGATTCCGCTCGGCCAGCTGCAGCTCGTCCAGGTGCTTAAGCCGGAGCTGCTCCGCTCGATCGGCGACAACCTGTACGGCGTGGATGCAGGCACGAACGCGAACGCCGTCGTGCAGCAGCTGCCGGTCAAGCCGGTGGACGTATCCGTGCGCCAAGGCTTCACGGAACAATCGAACGTCAGCCTGACGGATGAAATGACCGAGCTGATCAACGTTCAACGTTCTTACCAACTGAATGCGAGGGCGCTGGCGTCGGCGGATCAAATGCTCGGGATGGCGAACAGCCTCCGGGGATGATACGATAGAGAGCGAGACGGGTGAGCAGAGGGATGCCCCGTCCGCGCGGATTTCAGCCTCATCCGGCGAAACCGGGGCTGAGGCGGCCGTGCGTCCACGCTACTCATCGCCTCCGGGCGCATGCGAAGGAGTCGAAAGCTTCATGACGGCATCTCCCCGTCCGGCGCGGTCTGCCTCCCGTTCTTTCGGCAGGACGTTCGGACGAATCGTATGGACGACGTTTAAAATTCTCATTGTTCCGATTCTGTGCATTCTGGCGCTGATTCTGGGGCTGGCCGCCGGATACGCCGTTCTCGGCGGGAGGCCGGTGTCGGAAGCGTTCGAGGTGCAAACATGGAAGCATTTGTATGACTTGGTATTCGCGGACGGCTGACGGATTCGACCGGCCGCCGCGGCGCCAACGACTCCCCGGCCGCGCCGGGGAGTTTTCATTTGGGGGGCCTGGCGGTATAATGAGCAAGGAGAAACTGGCAATCAGGGGGGGAGCGGTCGGGTTGAACATACCGAATATCATCACGCTTTGCCGATTCGCTCTTATTCCCCTTTTTTTGGTTCTCTATTTGAACGGATATTCGATTGAGGCGCTGGCTACGGTGTTGCTGTCGGGGTTAACCGACATCCTGGACGGATATATCGCAAGGCGAAGCGGGCAAATTACCGTTACCGGCATCATGCTGGATCCGCTGGCGGATAAGCTGATGATGCTCGCGATCGTCACGGCGCTGCTCGTCAAAGGGGAAATTCCGTGGCAAGCCGTCGCGGTGATGGCCTTCCGGGAAATCGGCATGATCGCCAGCTCCGCGTTTTTCCATTTCCGGGGCTTGAAGACGGTTCCGGCGAACGTGCTGGGCAAAGCCACCACCATCGTCTATTATGGCTCGATCATGCTGCTCCTGCTGGAACAGCCCGGCGGACTCGCGCTGCTGTGGATCGGCATCGCGATGTCGTTCCTGACGACAGCCGTCTATTTCCTGAAATTCCGCAATCTGAACCGCGCTTCGTAAGCCATTCATCCTCGGGACAAAAGAGCCCGCCGCCGCGACCTTACGGACCGGTGGCGAGCTCTCTTATATCAACCTTGGCGTCTGCAGTCGCCGAAGGGGACAAACCTAGTATGTACTTTCCCGGCGGCGTCTATGCGCGCCTTTATCGAAATGGAGGATCCCCCTATGATGGACATTCAGCAAATCCAAGAGATTATTCCGCACCGCCCCCCGTTCCTGCTGGTAGACCGCATTTTGGAAATCGAACCCGGCAAGCGGGCCGTAGGGCTCAAAAACGTGACGATGAACGAGCCGTTTTTCGTCGGACATTTCCCCGGATATCCGGTCATGCCGGGCGTGCTGATCGTCGAAGCGCTCGCCCAGGTCGGTTCGGTCGCGATGCTGGCTTTGGAAGAAAACCGGGGCAAACTCGGTTTCTTCGCCGGCATCGACGAGTTCCGTTTCCGCGGGCAAGTGAAACCGGGGGATACGCTGATCCTGGAGCTGGAGGTCACCCGTTTGAAGGGGCCGATCGGCAAAGGGCGGGCGACGGCGAAAGTCGGCGATTCCGTCGTGGCGGAAGGCGAGCTCATGTTTGCTTTATCCGATCCGAACAAGGGGTAAGCAGGCAATCGGGTTGTTCGATCGGCGGGGAGGGACATAGAGATATAAAGACGTGGAAAAAGGAGTGGTGAGCGCATGTCCAAAACGCCGCAGGAGCTGTACGAAACGTGGTTGCAGGATCCGGGCATCGACGAGGCGACGAAGGATGAGCTGAGAGGCATAGCCGGGAATCCGGCGGAAATCGAGGACCGGTTCTTCCGGGACTTGGAGTTCGGAACCGGGGGCTTGCGCGGCGTCATGGGCGCGGGCACGAACCGGATGAACCGTTATGTCATCGGAAAAGCGACCCAGGGCTTCGCGGAGTATTTGCTGAAGCAGGGGCCGTCCCCGTCCGTCGTGATCGCGCACGATTCGCGGCGCAACTCGGACGTGTTCTCGCTGGAGGCGGCTTGCGTGCTGGCGGCGAACGGAATCAAGACGTATTTGTTCCGCTCGCTCCGTCCGACGCCGCAGCTGTCTTTCACGGTCCGGCATCTGCGGGCGTCCGGCGGCATCGTCATCACGGCGAGCCATAATCCGCCGGAGTACAACGGCTACAAGGTGTATGCCGCAGACGGCTGTCAGCTGGTTCCGCATCAGGCGGAGCAGGTGATCGAGAGCATCCGCGGCGTGGCGTCGTTCGACGCCGTGAAGCGGCTCAGCCAAGCCGAAGCGGAGGCGCAAGGCTTGCTGGTCTGGCTGGGAGACGACGCGGACCAGGCGTTCGTGGACGTGGTGGCCGCGCAGGCCGTCCAGCCGGAGATGCTGCGCTCCGGAGCGGGCAACGCGTTGAAAGTCGTGTACACGCCGCTTCACGGCGCGGGCAATTGGCCGGTGCGGAAGGTGCTGGCGCAAGCGGGATTCGGGAACGTGCACGTGGTGCCGGAGCAGGAACAGCCGGATGGCGGGTTTTCGACTGTGAAATCTCCGAATCCGGAGGAGCATGAGGCGTTCACGCTGGCGATCGGGCTGGCCGACCGCGTCGGCGCCGACATCATCATCGGGACCGACCCGGATTGCGACCGGATGGGCGCGGTCGTGAAAAACGACGAAGGCCGCTACGTCGTGCTGACCGGCAATCAGTCCGGCGCGATCATGGTCCATTATTTGCTGTCGAATCTCGAAAAGCAGGGAAAACTACCGGACAACGGCGCCGTGATCAAAACGATCGTCACGAGCGAGATGGGCGCGGATATCGCCGCTTCCTACGGCTGCGAAGTGATCAACACGCTCACGGGCTTCAAATACATCGGGGAGCAGATGACGAAATTCGAGGCGACCGGCTCCCATACGTTCCTGTTCGGTTACGAGGAGAGTTACGGCTACCTGACGGGGACTTACGCGCGGGATAAGGACGCGGTCGTCGCGTCGCTGCTCATCTGCGAAGCGGCCGCCTATTACAAGTCGCAGGGCAAGACGCTGTACGACGTGCTGCTCGAGCTGTACCGGCAGTACGGCACGTACCTCGAGAAGCTGGAGTCCCGGACGCTGAAAGGCAAGGATGGGCTCGAGAAAATCGGGGCGATCATGTCCGATTGGCGCCGGAACCCGCCGGCCGAAGTGGCGGGGGTGGCGGTATCGCGCATGCTCGACTACGAGGGCGGGCTGGACGGCTTGCCGCCGGAGAACGTGCTGAAGTTCCTGCTCGCGGACGGCTCCTGGTTCTGCCTGCGGCCTTCCGGCACGGAGCCGAAGATCAAGATTTATTTCGCGGTGCGCGGAGGAGACTTGGCCGCCGCCGAGGCCGCGCTGTCGCGGCTGGTCGCGGCCGTCATGGCCCGCGTGGACGCGCTGGCTTGAGCGGGCGCGGCTGGGGCGGAGCGGCAGACGCAGATGGTTCGGGGCGACGAAATAGTGCACGACATGCGCTAATCGCATGTTGGAGGAGCTAAGGCGGCCCAATAGCGTACCACATGCGCTAATCCGCATGTTGGTGAGCCTGGGTGACTCAATAGCGCACGACGTGCACGAAATGGCGAGTTGGTGAGCTTGAGTGACTCAATAGCTCACCACGTGCACGAAATGGCGAGTTGTTAAGCCTGAGTGACTCAATAGCGCACCACGTGCACGAAATGGCGAGTTGGTGAGCCTGGGCGCCGAGATAACGCACTGCATGCGTTAATTGCTGTTAGCCAGCCGGAGCGGCGCAATAGGGAGATACGCAAAACCGCAGGTTGGCGAACTGGAGTGGTATAGCGTATGAAATACGCTAAATCACAGTTTGACGAGCCGGAGCGGCGCAATAGCGTATGAGATACGCTAAATTGCGGAGTGGTGAGCCGAAGAAGCGCAATAGCGTATTAGATACGCTCAATTACGGATTGGTGAGCCGGAGCGGCGCAATAGCGTATGAGATACGCTAAATTGCGGATTGGTGAGCCGAAGAAGCGCAATAGCGTATTAGATACGCTAAATTACGGATTGGTGAGCCGGAGCGGCGCAATAGCGTATGAGATACGCTAAATTGCGGATTGGTGAGCCGAAGAAGCGCAATAGCGTATTAGATACGCTAAATTACGGATTGGTGAGCCGGAGCGGCGCAATAGCGTATGAGATACGCTAAATTGCGGATTGGTGAGCCGATGAAGCGCAATAGCGTATCAGATACGCTAAATTGCAAGTTGGTGAGCCAGAGTGGCGGAATCGCGATTCAGATACGCAAACACGCTGGCTGCGGTGAAAGAGCGGGCCGTTTACAGAAAACGTGCGCGATATAACGTGCGAAATTCGTGAGGCGGTAACGCGAGCTTCCCCATTAGCGGCAGGAATGCCGCTAATTTTGTGGGGGACGGCGCGAAAGCTGGGGGTTCGGCTCGAACCTTGGGGAACGCGCAAACGGACCGCTCGAGGGCTTGAACCGGCTGCGTAAGCGAGACATCATCCCGACGAAAAAAGACGAACATCAGCCCCAGGCACCATCACGAACGAATGAGCCTTATCAACCTAAGGGTGACGTAATAAATACATTAATAGTCGAATCCCGCGTAAGCTTGGCATCATTTTGAAACATTATGAAGGAGTGACGGTTGTGCCCCAGTGGTGGAACAGGTTGAATCGCAGGATGGCGGGGTGGCTCTGGTGGGTCGTGCTGGTCGGCGTAATCGCTTCATTGCCGGTCATGTACGCGAGGTCCCAGACGGAAAGCTCGGCGGACCAGACGGCCATCGTCATCGACTACAAGGACTTGCTGCAGATCGGAGCGACCCAGGCGGATCCGCCGGCTTACGTCTCGCAGCAACTGGACAAGCTGAAGCAGGCCGGCGTGAACGGCGCGATCGTGTACGAGAGCACTCTGGAAGAGCTCGCCTGGTCCGGGGAAATCTCCGTCTACAGCACCGCCGAGGCTGCCACGCTGCAGGGCAAAGTTCCGACGCCGGGGGACAACCGCACGTACGTGTTATTCCTGAAACCGGAGGATGAAGCCACGGTCCGGCAATTGATCGCAGACGGGTTTGCCCGGCACGGCGCCGACGTCGCGGATTGGTCGTTCGACGGACGGAACGGCGTGGCGATCGGCATGGGCAAGGACGACGCGACGCTGCGTCCGATGGAGCCGAACCCGATCGAGATCAAGAAGCTGAGGGACGCCGGGTTGTGGGTGGTGCCGCGGCTGTCGGACCGTTTCGAGAAGTTCGATCCGGAGCTGCTGAACCAATGGATCAAATCGTTCAAGGCGATGGGGATCGACCGGATCTCGTTCGACGGGGACGCGGTGCCCGGATTGAGCAAACCGTCTCCGGAACCGGGCAAGCCGGACGGCATTCAGGAGTTCGCCTATATCCTGAAGAACAACGGGATCGGGATCGCTTCGTTCGAAAATCTGAAAGCGCCGGTGCGAGGGCTGTCCAAGCTCTCCAACCTGATCGATTACGACGTCATCCGGGCCCATTCGGTAACGGATCAGGAAATGGCAACGATCAAAGCGGACGCGCTGGCGGACCGCATCCTGCTCGCGGTGAAGGACCGGAACATCCGGCTGGTGTTCCTGAATTCGATTCCTTCGCGGGACGGGGTCAAAGGCAAAGTCACGAGTCCGCTCAAGACGATCGAGGACGCGCTGCAAGGGAACGAAGACGCGGGCGTGCCGCAGGGCGCGGTGGACAAGCTGGAGCAATTCGGCTTCACGATCGGCACGCCTCACGCGTTCACGGTCCATCATGAGCCGGCGGAAACCGCGCTGCGCGGGCTGGCGATGCTCGGGGGGATCGCGCTGGTCGCGCTGGTAGTCGGGATGTTCCTGCCGTCCTGGCTGACGATCGTGTTCGCGCTCGGCCTGGTCGGCGGAGCGGGGCTGTACGTGCTGAAGCCGACGCTGATGGTGCAGGCGCTGGCGTTGTTCGCGGCGATCGCGGCTCCGACGGCTGCGGTGATTTTGCTCGTGCGGCGGCTGCGGGCCAACCGCTCCGACGAATTGAGCGCGGGCCGCCGGCTGGGCAGCGCGGTGCTGCTCTACGTCCGCACGGCGGTGCTGTCGATGGCCGCCATCCCGCTGGTTGTTGCGTTGCTGAACCACATTTCGTATAACCTCGTGCTGCAGCAATTCCGCGGCGTCAGCCTGCTGCATGCGGCGCCGATCGGACTCGCCGCGATCTACGTGTTCCTGTACGGACCGGGGGGGAGCGTAATCGCGAACGCGCGGCGGATTTTGAACACGCCGATCACGGTGCTGTGGGTGGCGGCCATCGCCGTACTGGGGGCTGCCGGCATCTACTACATGACCCGGACGGGCAACGCGGGCCAGGTGTCGGGCATCGAGCTGACGTTCCGCTCGTTCCTGGAAAATACGTTCGGCGTGCGTCCGCGCACGAAGGAGTTCCTGATCGGGCATCCGCTGATGCTGGCGGGCATTTTCCTGACGCTGCGATACCGCTACGCCGCGTTCCTGATCGTGGCCGGCACGATCGCGCAGCTGTCGATGGTGGACACGTTCGCGCATATCCACACCCCGCTTATCCTGTCGATCTCGCGCGTACTGCTCGGCCTGGGGCTCGGGCTGATCATCGGCCTCGTGCTGATCGCGCTCTGGCAGATCGGGGAACGCATCTGGAAGCGGGTCTCCCTTCGGGAGGTACGGGAAGTTCGGGGGGCTAATTCGTAATGCGCTTGGTTCTTTCCGGATACTACGGGTTCCGTAACAGCGGGGACGAGGCGGTGCTGAAAAGCATCCTGACGGCGCTCGAGGCGGCGGGCCGGGAACGAGGGGTGACCGTCGAACCGGTCGTGCTGTCGGCCGATCCGGCTTGGACGAGCCGGCAGTACGGAGTGGAAGCCGTGCCGCGCATGAAGCTCGGCAGCGTGTGGTCGGCGCTGCGCGGCAGCGACGGGCTGATCAGCGGAGGCGGAAGCTTGCTGCAGGACGCAACGGGGCTCGGGTCGATTCCGTATTATTTGGGGATCATGGAAATGGCGCGGTGGTGCGGCAAGCCGACGTTCGTGTACGCGCAGGGGATCGGCCCGGTGCGGCGCGGGGTGTTCCATCGGCCGATCGCGCGGGCGTTCCGCAAGGCGGCGTACGTGTCGGTGCGCGACGAGGAATCGGCGGCTTTGCTTCGCCGGTTCGGGGTGCCGGAGGCGCGCGTCGACGTCGTGCCGGACCCGGTCATGGGCTTGCCCTTGCCGGGGGAGGCACTCGGCGCCGCAGGCGCGGCGGGTATGGCGGCGGACAAGGCGCCGGGGGGAGGCGCCGATCCCGCGGGATTGGGCGCGGGAATCGGCGCGGACGCGCGGGCGGCCGGCGCAGCCGCGGAGGAAGCGGACGGGCCCCCGGTGGTGGGCGTGTCCGTGAGGTTTTGGCGCGGCGACCGGGCGGACCTGGACCGCGCGGCGGCCGCGCTTGGAGCGCTGGCCGGACGGCGGAGCGTCCGGCTGCGCTTCTTGCCGTTCCATCACGGCCCGGACGAGGATGCGTCCCGGTACGTGATGGAACGGCTCTCCGCGGCGGCGGCCGCGGGGATGTGCGAGCTGGCGCCGGCGCACGACGAGCCGCAGGCGATGCTGCGCGAGGTGGGCCGTTGCCGGCTGCTGTTCGGCATGCGGCTGCACTCGCTCATCTACGCCGCGAATCGCGGGGTGCCGCTGCTGGGCCTTTCGTACGATCCGAAAATCGACCATTTTCTCGCGCAACTGGGCCAAAAACCGGTCGGAACGACGGA
Organism: Cohnella caldifontis; assembly: GCF_029360585.1. Lineage (GTDB taxonomy): Bacteria > Bacillota > Bacilli > Paenibacillales > Paenibacillaceae > Cohnella > Cohnella caldifontis. Next base: position 400,251 of record NZ_JAQZSJ010000003.1, read on the forward strand.
GGCGCTCGACCCCGAAATTTTCGCGGACCGGGCTGCTGCCGTGCTAGACGATCCGGAGGCTTGGCAAGTTTCCGTTCGTCCGGCCATCCGGCGGCTGAAATTAGAATCCGTTAAGCCGGCGCAACAAATCGTGGCGCTCGCGCGTATTTAACATAGGCAACAGGAAGGTGGCTTCCATTTTGAGCGTAAGTCCGCAGATGGTTCGATCCTATCCCACGGTGTCGTTGTACGGGGTTCCCTTTTCGAAAATGAACATGGAACAAACCGTGGCATACCTCGTGCAGGCCGTGGAGTCGCGCCGACCTCACCGCGTGGTCACCGGAAATCCGATCATGCTGATGGCCGGATTCGAGGACCCCGCGTTCCATCGCGTGCTCCAATCGGCCGACCTCGTCGTGCCGGACGGCGCCGGCGTGGTCTGGGCGGCCAAACGGGCGGGAGATCCGGTGCAGGAGCGCGTGGCGGGCTTCGACTTGATGCACGAGCTGCTGCGCGAAGGCGATCTGCGCAACTGGAAGGTGTACCTGCTCGGAACGACGTCCGAAATCATCCAGCAAGCTCGGGATAACCTGCAGCGGCAATATCCGGGCGTGCGGTTCGTGGGTTGCCGCGACGGATATTTTAATGAGAAGGAAGACGGCGCCGTGGTCGCCGCCATCCGGGAGGCAACGCCCGACCTGCTGTTCGTGGCCCGTTCGCTGAAGACGCAGGAGCCTTGGCTCGCGAAGTACCAGGACGCGCTGCAGGTTCCGGTCATGATGGGCGTGGGCGGCAGTTTCGATGTCGTGGCAGGTAAGCTCAAGCGGGCCCCGAAGCTGTTTCGGCAACTGCGTCTGGAATGGCTGTACCGGCTGCTGCAAGAACCGAAACGGTACAAGAGAATGCTGGTATTGCCGCAATTCGCCCTGAAAGTGATGAGGGACGGCGAGAAAGTCCTTAAATGAGGCTTTAGCTTCATGAAAATTTCATGAAAACCGCGAAAACGTACCAAAACGCCGAAAAACGACGACAGAACCGCCTTGTTGATTTCCGTGCGCCGGGTTTATAATTCTTTCCGGTGCATAGATAGAAGGGGAGTTATCGTTCATGTCCACTGGTTATATGATCGGAATCGGGATTTCCGGATTCATCGCCGCGCTTGCATTGGCACTTTTATTCACGCCTTTGGTCAAGAAATTCGCATTCCTCGTCGGCGCCGTCGACGTCCCGAACGCCCGGAAAGTCCACACCCGCATCATGCCGCGGCTGGGCGGCCTCGCGATCTACGCGTCGTTCACCGTCGTCATCCTGCTGCTGCTGGCGCTCATTCCGGACAATTACATGCTGCAAAGCAACCGGAACCTGATCGGGGCTCTTCTCACGGGCGGCACGATCATCGTCCTGATGGGCGCGCTCGACGACCGGTTCGACCTGAACGCCAAACTCAAATTCCTCATTCAAATCGGAGCGGCGTGCGTCGTCGTTTTCGGCTTCGATATTAAGCTCAACATCGTCAACATCCCGTTCGGATCGGCCATGCAGCCGATCGGCGAATGGATCGGCATTCCGCTGACGATCTTCTGGATCGTCGGCGTCACCAACGCGATCAACCTGATCGACGGGCTGGACGGGCTGGCCGCCGGCGTCTCCGCGATCGCGATCGCCAGCATCATGGGCATGGGCGCGATCATGGGCAACGGCACGGTCGTTCTGCTCGCGGTTTTGCTGCTCGGCAGCATTTTGGGATTCCTCGTCTTCAACTTCCACCCGGCGAAAATTTTCATGGGCGACTCGGGCGCGCTATTCCTCGGGTTCAGTCTGGCGATGCTGTCCATGCTCGGGTTCAAGCAGATCACGGTGCTGTCCTTCGTGACGCCGCTGCTCATCATCGGCGTGCCGCTGTCCGACACGTTCTTCGCGATCGTTCGCCGTTGGGTGAACAAGAAGCCGCTGATGAAGGCCGACAAAGGGCACCTGCATCACTGCCTGCAGCAGCTCGGCTTCAGCCATCGCAAGACCGTTCTCGTCATTTATGGAATCGCCGCGTTCTTCGGCGGCTGCGCAGTGCTGCAATCCGCGCTGTCGAAGACCGGGTACGGCAACTGGGTGACGTTCGTGGTCATTTGCGTGTTGATCTTCCTGCTGCAGATCGGCGCCGAGGTCATCGGCATCGTCGACAAATCGCGCAAGCCGGTGTTGCATTTCCTCGCTAGACTGCGGATGAAAGCGCAGGCGGAGACTCGGTCGAAGTGATGCAATCATATCGTTCATCAATGAACGGGCTGTGCAATTCGTTGCGCAGTCCGTTTTTACATATTCTTAAGCCGGAAAAACCCGGAAACGGGACCTCCAGCCTACCCTTCAAGTCTAAATATTCGACGCCCTTTTACCGATATATAACCCTACGCGTAACATTTGCCATGCGTTATTTCGCTTGGGTAACGATCCCGGCGGACGCAAAAATTTCAAAGCTTTGGAGGCAGCATATGAAACGAATGTGGAGGAAGACGCTCAGCTTATTGCTATCCGGATTGATGATCGTCTCCGTCTTGTCGGTTCAACCGTCGCATGCGGCGATCGAGTACTTCCATTTCACCGATTACAGCACCGATAAGAATGCCCCGACGCAGGTGAACTCGGGCACGATCGAGATCGCGGGTACGTATAACGGCGTAGCCACCGATTCCATGTACTTCAAGATCGAGACAGTCCTGTCCGATGGCAGCGTTGTCGCAGAATTGAATGGCGCCGGCGTCAGCCCGATTTTGGAAGGCACGAACGGCTTTCGTTTCACCAACGTCAAACTTCCCGCGGCCGGATTGAACAAGATCACGGTATTCGGGAAGTCCAGCGGCAATTTCGTATCCAACGTGGCCTACGTGTACTATCCTAACGTTCCTACGATTTACAACATCAAGTTGGCGGATAACCGGACCCTCGCATCGGATGAACCAACTCTGGTGAATACGCCGACCATTACTCTGCTTTTGAAAGCCCCGAATGCTACCAACGTTACAGTACAAGGGCAGAGCGCCTTGTCGGGTGGCGGCGACGACTACCTGGCTTCCAATATCGAACTGGAGCCGGGTCTCAACAAGCTTTCGTTCGTTGCATCCAACGGAACGATGACCTACTCGATTACACGGGATGTCGTATATTACGATGATCGTCCGACGGCATTCGACGTCAAGATCTCCACCACAAGCCTGGAAGGCAACCCGACGGTAGGGCCTAACGACACCCTTACCGGGCATTTAATTGGAAAAATCTCCGGTAAACTCGCTGTGGAAGTCGATCCTTCCAGCACGTTGGACCTGGACGTGCAAATCAAAAATAATAGCGGATCATACGATGTGTCGGACACCCTCGTTACCACGACTTTTGACAAGAATGTCACGGTTACGGGCGCAACCTATTCATACGCGATTTATAATTTCACGACAACTATAAGTTATGATATTCAAACCAGCGACGATTACCAATTGTACGTCAAAGGGACTTATGGGTCCGACAGCGTGAATTTCCCGCTACTCTTCACATATCGCAGCGGCACGAGCCCGATCATTCAGGAAGTCCGCCAACTTTACAACGTAACGGAACCGACGTCTCCTTCTACAACTGTCGTTTCCACGTCCAACTCGGCGTTTACCGATAATCTCGTCTTCTTTCAAGCGCCAATATGGATCGCCGTCAAAGCCAAGAACTTCGATTTAGCCAACGCCAATCACATCGCTACGTTAACGACGACACAGGGCGGGGTGACAGTTGGATCTCCACAGTTTACTTACGTCAAAAACGTGAGGACTTACTACTCTACTGCATCCGGTGAAATCGTATTTAAAATCACCAACCTTCCGGCAGGCGAACAAGTCCTGAATATCAAACTGTTGAATAACACGACCCATGAGGAAGTCATAAAGAATATTCCATTGACTTTCGTTCCCACGCCGTTTATTCAACTAGACAATATTTTTAATGGAAAAACTTTCACAGATTCAACGGCGTTCACTTCCATTCAGGGGAAATTGGTCAACTTTAACCTAGGCTCATCCGCCGACATTAATTCCATTAAGGTAACAGTCAACGGGACGACACTGCCAATGGCTGCCGCCAGCATCAATACGACGACTGGCGCTTTTACGTATAACATTCCCAACGGCGTCGGACAGAACTTGGTTGACGGTCCGAACACCATTACGATTTCCGGTACTGCCAACGGAATTCCGGTTTCCAACAGCGTTACGGTGTATTTGTTCTCCGATAAATTGCCTCGTGTCCAGAATCTGATTCCGGTTCCCGTCGGGGCTACCGTTGATACGGGCAAGAAATTCATATTGGGCGAAGAACTCTCCTATACGACGAATGAAAAAACGATGGATGTGCTGTTCAACGTCTTTCAAGCGGATTCCGTTTCCGTCAGCATCGACGGGACTGTGTACACCAGCGCGACCGGCGCCAGCCTTACGCCTGCTGATGCCGCCAAAATGACCAACACCGGCGCCGTCTCCGGCGGCGGAACCGGGTTCCGGCTGAATAGCATCCCACTGCCGGCAAGCGGACTTAAGAGCGTAACGATTACCGTCGCGAAAGGCACGGCTACCAGTTCGATGACGCTTCAGGTCACGAGGGTCCAGGTGCCGTTCATGATTCTGTCGCCGAAACTGCCGGATGAGCAGGTCATTAACCAGAACTTCATCCAAGTCAGTATCCGGGCAGAGGGAGCCGACTCCATCCTGATTGGCAAGCAGGAAATGGAAAAAGGCACGGACGATATTTTCCGCGGCACAGTAGACGGTCTGAAAAATGGAAACAACACGATTAAATTCACGATTACGACGGGCACCACCAAAGCGAACGGGCAATTCATCGTGAATTACGCCTCCCAGAACGAGGTGGGGGCCCAATTTAAGACAACCATGCCCACTTCAGGCAAACTGACGGCGTTCAATGGCGACTTGAGCATTGCGTTCCCGAAAGGCACACTGTTGAGGGATCCGGAAAAGAAAAACTTGAGCAACGTTCCGCAAGTCGACCTGTTTAACACCCAAAAGCTGCTGCTAGGCATCGCGGACAAAAACGACGGCAGAACGATCAAACGCTATAATCGCGTAGGAGAATTCGTCAGCGGAGTTCCCCAAGACGGTACGCTTGCCGATATTGCTCCTGTCGGTATCTCGACGAACTTGTTACAGGGTACGCGTACGCAATTCGGCTATGCATCCGAGCTGTTCTGGGTGGACGCGGGCTACCTCGCCGGCGGCACGACTTATCAGACCGTGGATGGGATGCAGCCTTATGAGAGAGGCAAAGAGTTCTATGTCCGCGGACAAGATTCATCCAAGTGGCTGGTACCGACCAACCGCGGGACGATCACACTGAAATACGACTCCAATATCCGCAACGAGTCGGCCAAAAACCTGAGCGTTTGGTATTTCTCCAACAATAGTTGGAAGAATCTCGGGGGAACGATCAACACGGGCAAGAAGACCATAACGGCTCCAATGGACGGCTTCGGATATTACGCGGTCATGAACGTGCGTTATGGTTTCGATGACATCACGGGCCATCCATATGCCCGAAATCAACTGGATACGATGTTTGCCAAAGGCATCATGCAGCCGAAGTCCAGCAACCTGTTCGGTGTCTACGACAACATCACGCGCGGCGAATTCGCCACGATGATCGTGAAAATGCTGGATCTGCCTCTTAATTACGATACCAGCGCGAACTTGCTCACCTTCTCCGACGTGCCGCCCATCAACGTGCCAGGCGCACTTTGGGATTACCGGTACATCGAAACGGCGGCAAGGGCGGGCATCATCAGCGGCCTAGCGCCTCGTGCATTCAACCCGGGAGGTTTCTTGACCCGGGAGCAAGCGGCCGTCATCATCGCCCGCGCCATGAACTACAAGCTGGGCGATCCGAACAAAGACAAGACGTCATTGGCCAAGCAATTCACGGATGCCGGTTCGATCGACTATTATGCGATCCCGCACATTCAAGCCGTGGTTAAGGCGAAGATCATGAGCGGCCAAGAGGTTCAGCCACAAGCAGGTCAGACCAAGTCGACCTTCGTCTTCAACCCGAAATCGAATCTCAACCGCGCGGATATGGCAGTCATCGCGTACAATATCATGGTCAAGCTGAAGAGGATCTAAGCATAATTATTAGACTGCAGGGTTTCGGAGCTTCCGCGCCCTGCAGTCGTTCATTTCCTTGGGTAAAAAGGAAAATGTTAAATGGTGACGGGGCATGGGGATGCAAGCTATACTAAAAGAGCTTTAAGGCTCGTACATAGAATTACATAGTGGATGAGCGAAATTTTTTGCAAAATCGAAATTACCCGCAACTTTTTCCGGCCGTGTGCGTTTAACAACATGTATCGGAAGTTACAGGGCGAAAGCCCAGGGTTAGTCTAGCACTCTTGTAAAATATGCGTACTCATGTATAATGGGGAAAGTGGCATATTTTACCCTGCCTGTTTTACGTGTTTTTCGGCAGGTCACTCTCGTTTACGAGTTTCTGCGACATGTTTCTACTAAAACGGGAGATCATGCTTGCAGACACACACTATAGACAATGCTCATCTCAGGGAAGGGGGTGAAACATCGATGAGAGAACCGAGCTATCATTCTTCCAAGCAACACCAACAGTTGTTTTCTCGAGGAGGAGAAAAAAAGGTTATGAAGAAAAGTTTATCCATTCTTCTGTCCGCAGCACTCGCGTTCGGCACGTTCGCGTCTGTAGCTTCGGCAGCGGATGCGAATCTGACCACGCAACAAAAATTCGACGAACTGAAAGCCAAAGGCATCTTCGCCGGCATGGCTGACGGCAGCGCTGGTCTTGACCAGAAGCTGCAACGTTCGCAAGCCGCTCGTATCGTTGCCCTGTTGCTTGGCGCTGAGGGAATCGGCAATCCGGACACGAAAGTCGTAACCGAGAAGCCGTTCTCCGATGTTGAGCTCGGCAAATGGTATACGGAAGAAATCGCAGCCGTTAAAGAACTGAAAGCTATGTCCGGTAATACGGATGGCACGTTCAACCCGAACGGCAACCTCACCAATCAAGAAGTTGCTGCCTTGCTGGGCCAAGTTCTGAAGCTGGAGCCGGTTGCTGACGCTAAGGTTGACGGCGCTGCTGACTGGGCCGCTGGCTACATCAAAGCCCTGGAAGCCAAAGGCTTCGCGGTTCCGACGCCGTACACGGCTGACGCTACCCGTGGTGCCCTGGTTGACGCTACTTACTTCGCTAACGGAATCCTGAACCCGGATAAAGTTTCCATCGCTTCCGCTAAAGCAGCTGGCGTATTCAAGGTTGAAGTTCAACTGAACAGAGAGGTTGACACCTCTAAAGCTACGCTGACGCTGAAGAAAGGTTCGCTGACGGTTTCGACCACCCCGAAGTGGAGCGATGACAAGAAGTCCGCTACGCTGACTCTTGACTCGAGAATCACGGCCGGCGACTATACGGTGACCCTGGGCGGTCTGGATGCTGAGTCCGTTGGAACTGCAACGGCAAGCTTCACGGCTCAAGACGAAACCGTATCTAAGATCGAATACGTAAGTGCGACGGATACTCTTCCGTACAGCAAATACGCTGCGATCGAAGTTAGAGCGGAAAACCAATACGGCGAAGCTACCTCGCTGGGTGCCTCTAACTTTACCGCGCTTGTATCCGGTCAAACCGTGACGATGAAGAAGAACGAGTCGGGCAACTTCTACTTCACGGCTAACGTTTCGGGCACCGCGGGTATTACCCAAGGTAATGGCGTGATTCCGGTTACTGTTTACATGAACAACAGCGGCATCACGGCTACGAAGAACTTCAAAGTGGGAACCGTTCCGCTTCTGAGCAAGATCGAAACGGGCAACGTTACTTACTCCAACGCTACGACGAGCAAATTGACGAACGTTGGGGATACCGCTACGATCGCGCTGAAACTGTATGACCAATACGGCAACCCGATCGTTAAGAACCAATTCATCCCTTACACCACTTCTGCAACGCCGCCGGTAACGGTAACTGAAATCAACGTTTCCAACATCAACCCTGTAATCACGCCGTATGAACAAAACCTTGTTGTCGTTAAGACGGGTGTTGGCGGCGCGCTCGACGTAGCCGACCTGTTCGATGATAACGATAACCCGGTACTCAAAGTTAAGCTGAATGCCAAGCTTGACAAAAACGCCGATTACACCGTGAACATCTACGGCGGTTCTTCCTCGGCTACGGCTAAAGTTACGGTTGGCGCAGCTAAACTTGCAACCAAGATTGAATTCGACACGTCGTCCGTAGTTCTGGCGGCAAATGACAAAGACGTTGTCATCCCTGTAATTGCGTATGACGCCAATGGCGACAAGCTGTCTGCCCAAGATCTCGCCGATAACGCAGCAATTACGCCGGCCCGCTTCAACTTCACGGCAACGAACGCAGTGTCTGCTGCAATCGTGAGAACCGGTTCGGACAAAGGCAAGCTGAAAGTAACGTTTAACACTCCGATCAACGGAATCTACAACAGCGTTAACAGCCAGATTTACGTTTCCGGTCAGATCAATCAATCGCTGACGAACACCTTCGTTCAAACCAACCTTGTTGTCGGTGACGCTCGTGTTCCGGATCACATCGCCATTTCCGACGATATTGCTCCGAAGGCAATCCTCGGTGCTGGCGAAACGCTGGATTTCCAATTGAAGGACCAATACAACAAAGACCGTGGAAATCTGTCGGTTGCTAACATTGCTAGCGCCAACGGCCAAACTTCGCAATATCAAGTGGTTGTCGATGTTGTGAAGACCGGTTCCGGCGTAAATGCTGTACCGAACTCCTTGCCGAGAACTGCAGTATCTCATCCGACGCCTGGAACGGACAGATACGTATTCCAGTATGACGAGCTGGATAAGTTCAACGACAAATGGAATCTCACCAGCACGGCTAACCAAGAAGGTAAAGTTGTAGTTAAAGCTACGATCCAGAAGAATCCGAACAGTGCAGGCTTCTCGGACTTCTCCTCGACCGTATCCCGTTCTTTCGAAGCAATTAAGACGAACACCGACCTGACCTATTCGCTCGATACGATCGGCAGCCTGTTTGCCGCTCAAGACAAGTTCAACGGTAATGCCGGGGTAACTGGCAACGGTACGAATCAGGCTAACGATTCCTTGTCGCCGGATTACGTCAGAACTCCGACCCCCGTATTGCCTAGCCAATTCGCGAAGAAACTGAAGGTCATTGCTAAGGATGCCTCCGGCACCGAAGTAAAACTTCCGGAAAACTACGTGTACAGCGTATCCAGCTCCGACCCGACTGTAATCGATTTTGGAGTCGACAAAGTAACTACACCGTCTCCGATTGATGATGGTTATGTCATCGGTAACAAAGCTGGTACTGCAACGGTAACGGCAGTTGTTTACACCAACAAAGGCAACACGGTATACTTGACTCAAGACGTAACGGTTAAGGCTGACACCATTGTTGTTGACAGCATCAAAGCTGACAACACCAGCAAGTCGTTTAACTCGACCGACTGGGGTAACCTGGATAACGGTACGACGTTTGCATATTCGCTCTTCAACAGCCTGATCGTTAAAGACCAATACGGTATTGAATATAAGGACGCAGTTGTGTCTAAATATCAATCCGTACTGGGCATTCGCTTCACGGTACAAACCACTAGCGGTACCGGTGCTGTAAGCATCGATCCGATCACGGGCCTCATTAACTCCATTGCTCCTGGAGTAAATGAGTTCGAGATCACGGCACTGGCTCCGAACGGTAAGAGCGTAACGTTCGTAGTTGCGAAAGACATCTAATCTTACCATATAGCAAAGAAGACCCTTCGGGGTCTTCTTTGCGTTAGATGGAGATTTATTCGAAGTTGCGACTTCTCAAGTCAACTTATAAAATGTGTTGTATTGCGAAACTTCTGAGGCTAAATATTCGTCTATAGAATATAAAGCCAATTCAGGAGGAATATCGCGTGAGGAAACCTGGGAGACTTCTTAGTTTGTTATTGGCGCTATGTTTGATGATGACTTTCTCAAGTCAATTAACCTTTGCAGAAGGAACGGGTAACGATTACGAGTTACAAAAGGTGGTGTCCCTTGGCAAGGTGAAGCTCCAAGATGATGTCACCGCTGACGTAAATAACTTGATGATGGTGCCATCTGATAATACGAATGTGATCGCAGTTACGCTTTCCATTAATAACAATAGTAACAGTCAATTAAATCTGTTAGATTACTGGATCAACCTCTACACAAAATCAGGAACGAAATTGTCCGTACAGATGGTCGATAATCAGAAAAACAACGTCCCGGCTAAAACAACACAGGATTTCATATTTTACAGTAAAGTCGGTGCAAATATTAAGTTGACCGACTTGGTTATTAAAGTCATTAAATGGGATTTTTCTGTAGAAAATTATTCAAGGGTGCTTGGACAGATATCGGTTCCGCAACGATATTCTCCAGTAACAACCTCGAATTTGGGTAGGGTTATTAGTACGGGTGAAAATCAAGCTTCATTTATCATCAAGCAAGCCGTTATGGGGAAAAGCGAGCAATACTACCGGCCTTCGTTAACGATTGGAATCAAAAACGAGGGGAGAAGTACGATAACCCTGCCGGATTATCAGCTGTATATTCGGACCGCCAATAATCTTCTTTATCCCTTAACTGCTGCAGGTTTAAAGGGAACGGTGTTAGACCCGTTAACGGATAAAGAATATCAATTGTCAACTTCGATACCGCTATCCGTACAGGAAGGGAAATGGACGCTAGTTTTAGTGCTCCCGATTAATGAAGGTAAAGATAAAATTCCGGTTGCTGAGTTTGATCTCCCAAAAGCAAGCAGTGAAGTCGCAACGGACGTAGGGAAGTTTTACTCCTTCTCGAATGCTGAAGGTGTTTATTATGTGAAATTGAATTCGATGAACCGTTTGCCTATAGAGGATAATGACTTAATCGTTTCCAATATAACCATTCAGAACAAAGGAAATGATACTTTATCCATTCCTGCACTAACAGGTAAATATGTTTTTAACGATAAAATCGAAAAGAGCGTAACTGTAACAATAAATAATAAACAAATCGCTCTTGCTCCAGGTGCTGCGATTGATCTACAGGTTGTTGGGAAAGTACCGTATACATTTGATATATCTAAAGTTAAATTAGTATTGCAGCAAAAAGATTCAACTAACTCGACGGTTACCGATTTGGTGGCCTTTACGAATGCAGGGGAATTCCAACCCGTTACAACAGTCAACTGGGATAAGGGATTTCAAATCAAGGATGTAGGTTACCGTTCAGAGGTGAAAGTTCGAAACCTGATGAGATTTTCAGGTACAGGCGGAGATATACTGGCAGCTCAGATGACTGTTGCAAACCAAGAAAAGCGTATGGCTGATATGCAGCCGTTAGCAGGATACTTCGAAAAGGAAGACGGAACGGTATATGCGGTTACGTTTAAGAACGTCGAAGAAAAACTAAACCCTGGCGGTGGAGCTCTTATTTATGCGTGGGCTTCAATACCAAAGGATATGAAATTAGATGGATTGAAACTGGTGGTAGGTAAAGCGGTGATTGAAACAACGCCAGCATCGGACAATTCGCAATCGGGCAGCACCGTAGTTACAGGATATGTATCCCCTTATTCGTTCCAATTGCCTGCCGAAAGGACAGCTCAAACAGGTCTTAAAAATATCGATCTGTATCCTTATCAATTGACGATAAACCGAGTCAGGACGAGGATGGATTTTCAAAATTCAAGTGTAAGCCTTGATTTTGATTATACTTTGCAGCAAGATCTTCTCACTAAAGCAGATACGAAGGATCATAAAGTGATCATTGAATTGAAAGATGAAGATGAGGAGATTGTATTCAATCGATCTTTAACTTTATCCAATACCACGAGCGGGAGTTCAACCGATGATCCGACGTTGAATGTAGGAACACGGAAAATCGAACTTTCACCTTGGGTAAGTTATGATTTCGTCGCCAACATGCAAACCGTTGGTGAGTTCTACTTTAACGTGTACTACGAAATTCAATCGGGTTACCGCATTCTAGTTGCGTCCGAAAAACTGCCGTGGTTAGTAGATCGTACTTTAAACCCGTAACGAAAGTGCTTTATAACAGCACTAATCAATCATAACGATTGATTAGTGCTGTTGCTTTACAAAATAGATATCCTGTAAATCAACTTCCAATATCCTATGCTTGTTATACACCCCCCCTAAAGGTATACTTAAAAAAGAGAATCTAATCGGAATTTCCGCCATAAATCGACGTTGGGGTGCAGAATATGAAAGAAAGTCAGATTATCAGTCTACGTGAGATCATAGACATACTATTGAAACAAAAATGGATTATTATCATCTTTACCATAGCCTGCATGTTGGTATCAGGTTTGTATAGTTTTCTTGTACTACAACCTACATATGAAACTTACTCGATCGTCAGAATGCAATCTTCTGCATCATCAACTGACGAAAATTCGACGACTGATATCCAAACATTCGAGGAGTCTTTGAAAAGCTCTTCCACGTTAAACGCTTTAATTACAAAAAATAATCTCGATCGCAAAGAATATAGCATTAATTCCATCAGAGGCATGTTTCGTTTGGAAGTCGTGCCGAACAACAACATTATGAAAATCATTGTAAGGGGACAAGACCCTCAAAAAATTTCAAGAATGGCGAACATGCTTGCCTATGAGCTTGGAATCCGTATTGAGATTACCGATCGAACAAAGGAGATTTTAGAAGCACAGAAAAAGCTGGATGATCTGGTAGATCAAATTGAAATGACAAAAGCACAACTCACAGAAGCTCAGAAACAAATAAGCAAAACTCCTGAAAAACAAAGTACAACACAATCTTTAGGCCAAAATGACTTGTTAAGAGATATCACGCAAGAGAGCAGCGGTATCAATGCGAAAGAGGCTGCAGGTCTTACGATGGAGAATGAAAGCATTAATCCCACCTATACCGAATTGCAGTCTAAGATTGCACAAGCATCGATCGATTTGATCTCCCTACAGAGCGCCGAGAAGAATCAGAAGAAAAAAATAGAAGAAAACCAAAGCCGAATCAATGAAATCGAACAGATATCTAATAATGATAAATTAGATGCTAATAAGTCGATTCGTATACTTGACGGGACGAACGCGCTGTTTATTAGTCCCTCTATTCAACCAGATACCCCAATCGCTCCCAATAAGATCATGAATATTATCATTGCGGCAGTCGTAGGGGTCGCAATCAGTCTGATGGTTGTTTTTCTACGGCAATATTTGAAGGAAAACCCTAGGAGTGGAGTGAATGTTTAACCGAATAAGGTTGGGGCTGTTGCTGGCCGTAGATGCTTTACTAATCATTTTATCAGTGTACATTGCATACCTCCTGAGGTTTGACTTCTCAATAAAATCACAGTTTATTAAAACCTTTTCCTATGTTTTTCCAGTCTCGGCGACATTGCTACTAACGAGTTTTTTCATATTTAGAATTTATAAGCGAATTTGGCAATATGCGAGTTTGGGCGATCTCATCGCGATTCTTAAAGGCGCCTTCGTTGGAACCGGCGCTTTTTTCTTGTTGCATCATTTAGTTATACATCATTACTATCCTCACTTAGTCGTGCCGCGCAGCATTTATCCGCTTACGCTAATCGTATGCTTTCTAACTGTTGGGGGATCCAGGGCAGTTTGGCGTCTGATCAGAGATCGGTATGGTAGAATGATGCCTTATCATCGGAAAGCACTGGTCGTCGGAGCTGGAGAAGTCGGTGTAATGATCGTTAAGGAAATGCGTCAGGTCCGGTCTGAGTTATATCCGGTTGCATTCATCGACGACAATGTTCGGAAACAGAGCTATGAAGTCATGGGGATTCCTGTTGTAGGAACTCGGTACGATATCCCAAGTGTGGTGAAACGCTTTAAAATAGATGACATTATCGTAGCCATCCCGACCGCTTCGAGAACCGATGTGGCGGAGATCATAAATCTATGCAAGGAAACCGGCTGTCAAATCAAGATTGTTCCTCGTATGAATGATTTGATAAATGGAAAAGTTACGATAAATATGATTCGGGATGTGAGCGTTGAGGATTTACTTGGACGGGATCCTGTAAAGGTCGAGTTCGATGAGATTTCCAAGTATTTGAGGGGACGAGTTATTCTCGTTACCGGGGCAGGAGGCTCCATTGGATCGGAAATTTGCCGACAGGTTGCCGCGATTAACCCGATGCGATTAATATTGCTGGGACACGGAGAAAACAGTATTTATGAAATCGAACTAGAATTGCGTAAATCATTCCCGTCGCTAGAAATAACCACCATTATTGCGGATGTTCAAGAAAGACCGCGAATGGAGCAAGTATTTGGACTTTATCGGCCGGAGGTCGTATTCCACGCAGCAGCTCACAAACATGTTCCTCTGATGGAGAATAATCCTTTTGAAGCGATCAAAAACAACGTGTTCGGAACCCGAAACGTTGCGGAGTGCGCGCATGCCTATGGAGCCAAAAGGTTTGTGCTAATCTCGACCGATAAAGCGGTGAATCCGACGAGCGTAATGGGAGCCACGAAACGAATCGCCGAAATGATTCTGCAAACGTTGAACGGGAAAAGCGACACGATTTTCGCAGCGGTAAGATTTGGAAATGTCTTGGGCAGCCGCGGCAGCGTCATTCCGGTTTTCAAAAAGCAAATCGAAGATGGCGGTCCCGTTACCGTTACGCACCCGGATATGGTTCGATATTTCATGACCATACCGGAAGCCGTTCAACTGGTCATTCAAGCCGGCTCATTGGCAACCGGAGGAGAAATCTTCATTCTTGACATGGGAAAACCCGTGAAAATCGCCGATTTAGCAAAAGATTTAATTCGACTCTCAGGACTGGAACCGGATAAAGACATTCAAATCGTTTATACCGGATTAAGACCGGGAGAGAAGCTGTTCGAAGAAATCCTAACGAGTGAAGAAGGAGCTGCCACCACGAAACATGATCGAATTTACGTGAGCCGTTCATTGGAAATTTCCAACCTTGAGTTTGAACAGGCCGTCACGGAATTCGATCGAATTCATCGGGAGGAATTACCAATTGATTCCGACCAAATCCGCTCTTTGCTGAAAAAAGTCGTTCCGACTTATCGCTGGCAAATGAGCAATACCTCATTCGATCAGACAACGGTAAGTGAACAAATCAGAGCTTCTCTCGAACTTGTAGCTGCATTGGAGAATAAATAATAAGGGGTTTCATTATGGGCAAAGCGGTAGCGAAGAATGTCCCTGATTATAAATCAGCAGTGTATTGGCTAGTTTTGTCTTTTGCGATCTTGTTTTTGTTTATTGCTCCTTTTTATCGAGCGCTTTTCAATGGAGGTCAATATTCGTTCGAACGTCCAATTTATATAGCTATTTCATGTTCAACTCTTGCGTTGTTCATGATCGCAATCTATCTGCACTCCCATTGGAAGTTGGAAGGTCGGCGAGACTTACGGGACCTTGTTGTCTGGTTCGTTCCGCTCAGTTATGTCATTCCGTCCTTCAATGCAGTTTCAAGGCATTTAGCTGTTAATGAAATTGGCATCCATATTTTATATGCTGCATTTTTTCTTATCGGAGCTTATTTTGCAAAGAATAAATGGGGCAGTGCTGTATTAAGATATGGGTTACTAGTGTCGGGCTATATGCTAGTCATCCATGGATGGTTGAATTGGCTGGGCAACGTCCATTATAAAGATGCTACGTTTGGTAACCGCATGTCAGGCGTGTTCCAATATCCGAATACATTTGCCGCATACATGATCGGGATTATGATCGTCAACTTGATTGTAATGGGTGCTGCCAAAAAATGGTATATTTATATACCTATTGCCTTGATGATAGCTCCGACGGCCATCTCCATCCTCTTAAGTTTATCCCGTGGCGCGCTTATCATTTTGCCAATTGCTATACTCGTTTATATGCTCTTTGTACCATGGAAAAAACAGTTGGTCATCTTATTGCAATTGGCGATCGTATGGGGTGGTGCGCTCGTTGCATATTCAACTTTCACTAAAATAAGAGCTCAAATCCTTACTAAATACACCCTATCGACTTCGCTTAAAGGTTGGGTCATCCTGAGCGCGATATCGATTTCCGTTGCTATTGTTTTATACCTGATCCAAAGATTTATCGCGAACCCATTCTATAAGGGGATTTCCAGCCAAAAAGCTTTCCAAAGGTCCAATCTAATGATACCTGCAATAATTGTAGCGATTACGGTAATTGGATCTTTCTTGTTGCTTAGCAGCAATCTACTGATCGATAAGCTGCCAAACGGATTAAAGCAGAGAATCGAAAGTATAAGTTTGCAAAATGGCAGTATTGCTTCCAGAGCTGTATTTTATAAGGATTCTTTTCGGATCGTGAAGGATTACCCGGTCTTCGGCGCTGGAGGTGGTGCATGGCCGACTCTATATGAAAAGTACAAGAGTTATCCATACACAAGCAATCAGACGCATAACATCATCTCTCAGGTTTTGGTAGATACTGGGATATTTGGGTTTCTTATTTTCGTGTTTCTTATCCTTTTCTGCTGGTACCGCTTCCTACGCTCAACAATATCCGACTGGAACGAACTGCGGCTAGTTTTTCCTATTTTCTCTGCGGTCATTTTATTGCATAGCACCATCGATTTTGATATGACCTTCGTTTATTTGTCCGCTATCGTCTTTATGTGTCTGGGTACCATGGTCGCGTTGCCGGAATCCAACCCTTCTCAAACGGCTTTACGTATAATTCCGGTATTGAAAAAGGCGTACCCGTCTTTCGTTGCGGTCCTGGCTTTTGTTATTTTCATTAATGCCGTTATTGCGGTCAGGGCGAATAACTTGTTTGCAGAGGCAAATGAAGCTGCGGTAACAACCCATAATTACAATGATATACAAAGGCCATTGAATAGCGCAATAAAACTGCAGCCTTACCAGTCCGATTATAGGCTTTACAAGACGAGTTTGCTTATTAACCTTTTTAAGCAAACCAAACAAGAGATATTCGCGAATGAGGCTGAAACATTGCTGCAGAAGCTGGGGAAAGCAGAGCCGTATAACCGCCAAATCTTGAATTCTATGTATGTATTACTTGTGGAAAGAGGCCAGTACGACCGTGCCTTGGAAAGCATAAAAACATCGCTGGATCAGTTCCCTTGGGATGTACAATTATATGAAAATGCGATCGCACTCTGCTTCGATTTAGGGGAAAAAGCGAGGACTAGAGGCGATGATATTCAAAAAAAGGAGTATTATAACCAGGCGTTTTCCTTCTTGAATCGGTTCCAGGGCAAGCAAGAAGAATTTAATGCTTTGTCGCCAGGGCAAAGAAGCGGCTACACGTTTAACATGACGCTTACAATGGCGTTGCGTATAGGGCAAATCTATTATTTACTGGGTCAATATGACCAGGCTGCGACGATGGTGAAAGGCTACTTGACCGATAAGTTCGAAGATGAGATGAACCGGGCAGTCGTAAGATGGTACTTAGCTTCATTGTTGAAGCAGAACAAGAATGATACGGAATATTACGAAGCCTTAATCAAGGCTTATCCGGAAGAAAAGGGAAAAATTGAAGCGATCCTAATGATTTCTTAATTAACTTTATGGAGAGTAGATGATTTAACGTGGATAAAAAAATCTATCTTTCCTCACCGCATATGAGTGACGAAGGATACGAAATGCAATACGTCCAAGAGGCCTTCGATACGAACTGGATTGCACCACTCGGACATAATGTAAACATGTTCGAGAAAGAACTAGCGGACAAGGTCGGGGCAAGAGCGGCAGCGGCATTGTCTTCCGGAACGGCTGCCATCCATTTAGCCCTTAAAGCCGCCGGCGTAGGGGAAGGAGATATCGTATTCTGCCCCTCGCTTACATTTTCAGCAACCGCAAATCCGATTATTTATCAAAATGCAACTCCGGTATTTATCGATAGTGACGAGAAAACATGGAACATGTGTCCTGATGCATTGGAAAAAGCTTTTGATAAATATCCGAATGTCAAGGCCGTTATCGTCGTTCACCTGTATGGGTTGTCGGCGGATATGGATCCGATCGTGGAGCAATGCAAAAGGCGGGATGTGGCAATAATCGAAGATGCGGCAGAGTCCCTGGGAACTTACTACAAAGGGAAACACACCGGGACGATCGGGGATTATGGCGTTTTTTCATTCAATGGAAACAAAATCATTACAACGTCTGGTGGTGGGATGCTTGTTTCCCATAATGAAGAGAAAATTGCCAAGGTAAGGTTCTGGGCTACGCAGTCCCGAGATCCTGCAAGACACTATCAGCATAGTGAACTCGGATACAATTACCGGATGAGCAACGTGCTGGCCGGAATCGGCAGGGGCCAGCTTAAGATTCTAGACCAAAGAGTGCAGAAAAAGAAATACATTTTTGAACGCTATAAGCGCGAATTGGAAGGGATAGAGGGAATTGAGTTCATGCCTGATCATAGTTGGAACGAACCCAATTATTGGTTGAGTTCCATCCTGTTGAAAGGCAAGGTAAGACCAATAGAGATAATGGAGGCACTAGAGCATGAGAACATAGAATCCAGGCCGCTATGGAAGCCGATGCACCTACAACCCTATTTCCGGGAGTGCGATTTTATAGGCATTGGAGCAGCGGAGGACCTGTATCATAATGGAGTATGTTTGCCTTCGGATACGAAAATGACGGACGACGATTTAAGTCAGGTGATCACCATAATCAAGAGGTTGTGTTCACGGGGATGAGGAACCGCAAGGGAAACATGTATATAAGCCTCTTCAAAAGGCCGCTCGACATCACGCTTGCTCTGGCAGCTATGCTTGTTTTAAGCCCTGTATTCCTCGTCGTTGCGTTACTAGTGAGAGTGAAATTAGGAAGTCCGGTATTGTTCAAACAGAGGAGGCCGGGACTCCACGAGAAGATATTCACCATGTATAAATTCAGAACCATGTCGGACAAGCGAGATTCGAACGGACAGCTCTTGCCGGACAGCCTGCGATTGACGCGGTTCGGGAAGATTCTTCGCTCTACCTCCTTGGATGAGTTACCTGAGTTATACAACATCCTGAAAGGCGACATGTCGATCGTCGGGCCGCGACCTCAATTGGTTCGGGACATCGTTTTTATGACACCCGAACAGAGGAAGAGGCATTCTGTGATTCCGGGTTTGACCGGATGGGCACAAATCAACGGCCGTAACGACGTAACTTGGGAGGAGAAGCTGTCTCTAGACCTTGAGTACATTGAGAACGTTACATTCCGTGGAGACTTGAAGATTATATGGCTGACGATCATAAAGGTATTGAGGAAAGAAGGAGTTAGCGCAAAAGGGATGGATACGGCTGAAGATTACGGCGATTACCTATTGCGTCATCAAAAAATTAGCATGGGCGAGTATGCTTCCAAGATGGAACAAAGCAAACAATTGCTTCAATGATCGAAATTTCCGATGATTGCAGAGGTATCATTTATGGGCAGCGTTGCGAACATTCCGTTTTCGGTATCCATGTGCGTTTATAAGAAGGATCATCCTGAGCATTTCAAACAAGCCTTGGAAAGCGTGATGAATCAGACACGAAAGCCTGACGAAATTATTCTCGTAGTGGACGGTCCGATTTCGAATTCATTAGATGATGTCATCAAACGATTCGAAACGGAAAGTTCCCTGAAAGTGATTAGGCTGCCCCACAATGTAGGGCATGGTAATGCACGGAGAATTGGTTTGGATAACTGCACGTATGAACTCGTCGCACTCATGGATGCAGATGATATATGCTTGCCGGATCGGTTCGAGAAGCAGATTCGGTGCTTCGAACAACATGACCAAATAAGCATAGTTGGCGGGCAGATCCTGGAATTCATTGATAATGAAAGTAACATCGTAGGCATGAGAGAAGTACCTCTTCATGATGATGAAATAAAGCGATATTTAAAAAAACGCTGCCCCTTTAATCAGATGACCGTTATGTTTAAATTGTCGGAAGTTCAGAGGGCGGGAGGATACCGGGATTGGTACCAGAATGAGGACTACTATCTCTGGATCCGGATGTATCAGGGCGGAGCCGAGTTTATGAATTTGGAGGATCCGCTTGTCCTAGTACGTGTCGGCAGGGAAATGTACGACAGGCGCGGCGGCTGGAAGTACTTCCAAAGCGAAGCGCTTCTTCAGAAATTGATGCTGAATCAAGGGATAATCGGTATTCGTACGTTTGCGGTCAATCTGGGTGTCCGATTTATTCTGCAGGTTTTGCTGCCGAATAAATTAAGAGGTTATGTGTTTAAAAGATTCGCTAGAAAAAAGGTTTTCCATCACAACTCAGGGAGTGTTTTGCATGGATAAGAAGTATAAAGTAGGGTATACCGCTGGCGTTTTCGATTTATTTCATTATGGTCATTTGAATTTGATTAAGCGTGCCAAGGAACGTTGCGATTATTTAATTGTGGCCGTCAGCACAGATGAACTGGTGAAGGAATACAAGAATACTGTACCTGTGATCCCCTATGAGGAACGAAAAGCAATCGTCGAATCCATACGGTACGTCGATCAAGTTGTCCCTCAGATCAATCGGGATAAAATCGCAGCTTATGAAAATTACCACTTTGACGTGATGTTCGTAGGCGATGATTGGCAGGGCAGCGAAGTTTTCGAGAAGGTCGATTCCTACATGCGGGCTCGCGGCGGTTGCGTGGAATATTTGCCTTATACACAGAATGTATCTTCCACGACACTCAGAGGAGTCTTGAATAAGATTTATAGTGGGGAAGAAGAGAATGTTCGTCTATAGCCAATGGGAAAACTTTTGCAAGAGATTGGACCAAATCGGACGGAATAGCATAACGGCAACCGATGCGCTCAAACGTAAAGATGGCCGGCCATTTCTCATCCTGAAGCACGATATTGAGACGAATCCTACTAAAGCTTTAAAGCTGGCCCAAATTGAAAGTAAATATTCCCATAGAGGCTCCTATTATGTACAAGCCTATTTATTAAATAAACGAAAGCATATTCGAATTTTGAAAAAAGTACATGACTTGGGACATGAAGTATCCTACCACCATGATGTTATGGACAGCAATAAGGGACATATCGACAAAGCTGCCGTAGAATTTCGAAAGTACGTAAGCAAGTTCGAAGAACATGGTTTTACGATCGAAACCGTATGCCAACATGGAAACCCTGTGATGGAGAGAAAAGGGTATTTTTCGAACCGGGATTTTTTTCGGAATACCCAGGTCGCTGAAACCTTCAATGATATTACGGAAATCATGGTGAATTTCAAGAGCAGGCTAGGCAGGGATTACATGTATATCTCCGATGCGGGCTACGGGTGGAAATGGATTCACGACCCGGAGAACAACGATAGGGAAGACACTTCCCATCTGGATCAGCGCTTTGAAAATTTAGAAGAAATTCTTCGCATGATTCAGGCTCAAGAGGCCGTCATCGTGAGTACGCATCCACATAGATGGTACAGCCATTTCGTGTTAGCGAAGACAAAGGAGATCTCGTTCAGAGGTATCAAATCCGTTGCCAGGATCGTTCTTAAGCTGCCATTTATGAAAAAACTGTTGGCAAGATTCTATTATTTGGCTAAGAAGATTTAGACATGACCGATAAACAAGATCGGATTAAAGGAATGAGATGATGAATCAACAATCGGTTAAAGACGTTCAAAATAAAATATTGGAAATCATGTTGTTTATTGATGAAGTCTGTCGAGAACATGGTATCGTCTATTATATTATGGGTGGAACTGCGTTGGGTTCTGTGCGACATGGAGGGTTTATCCCATGGGATGACGATCTCGACATCTTCATGACCCCGTCGAATTATCGAAAGTTCAGGGAGATATTTAATCGCCTCCAGAACGACAAGTACGTATTGCAAGAATGGAAAATCGTCGATGAATACTTGGAATACGCGAAAGTTCGGATGAATGGTACGACATTCATCGAGGAAGTATACAAAGATCGAACTGATATGCATCATGGAATCTACGTAGACATCATGATCCTTCACAAATGCCCGAATAACCGCGCAATTCAGAAGCTTACCTATTACGCTTCCAAATACGTGACGCTCGTAGCCTTGTCCCAAAGGAATTGGCAACCGAAGACGTCCATGCAGCGCTTCATGTTAAATGTGGTGAAATTGTTGCCTAACCGATGGTTATCCACCCATTGTTATAAACTGATATATAAATATGAGGGTTTAGAGGAAGGCTTCGTTTATAATTATTTCATTACGAAAGCTAGATTCACGCAGGGGATATTCAGTCCCGATCTGTTTGCGGATCCGGTGGAGGCAGTGTTCGAGCATACCGTACTTATGGGTCCGTCCAACATGAAAAAGTATTTGGAGTTGAGGTACGGGGATTATATGAAGCTGCCTTCGGCTGAGCAGCAGAAGGCAGCGGTTCATGCGGAAATTTATGCTACCGATGTAGGATATGAGGAGTACTTCAAGGGACCTGAGAAATAGGGGAGCAATTTCGATATGAGCCGTCTTGAAGTGTTGTGCGCAACGATGCACCAAACCGACTTTTCGAAGATCGAAGAGATGAACATCCAGAGTGACGTGGTCTTCGCCAATCAACATGACGGGCATTCCTATAATGAATACCGATTCGGTCAATTTATCGCAAGAATGATCACGACGGATCAACGCGGAGTCGGTAAAAACCGCAACGCGGCCCTATTATACGCCAAAGGTGATATTTGCCTATTTGCGGACGATGACGTTCGATATATCAATGGGTATCAAGATCTCATTTTGGCCGCATTCCAAGAGGTTCCTGATGCGGACGTGCTGATCTTTAACCTCGATTCCGGTGAGGTTAGAACACAAAAGAAAAACCACACGATTAAGCGAATAAGAATATGGAATGCATTAAAATACGGTGCCGTCAGGATCGCGGTCAAGCTGGATTCCGTGCAAAAACGGAACATTTGGTTTACGACACTGTTTGGCGGCGGCTGCAAATATCCCAGCGGTGAAGATAGTTTATGGCTCATTGAGGCCGCACGTAAAGGGCTAAAAATATATGCCCACCCGCTCGTGATCGGAACGATCAGCATGCAAGACTCAACGTGGTTTAAAGGATACGACGAAGAATACTTTTTTGGCAGGGGTGCATGGGCACAGGCTGCGATGCCTAAGACGAAGTATGCCATGTTTTTCTATTATATTCTAAGACTTCGCCGATTATCGAATCTGTCTTTCCAGACAATGATACGAATGATGTGTGCCGGTGCTAAATGTTTTCGGGAAGGCGTAAGCTTCGGAGAATGGTACGGCAAAAGTTCGGCTAAAGAGGTAAATAATCAGGGAGAGCATTCATGATACCCTATCTCATATTCGGTACGCTGCTGATTATCGTAATGCTCATGCCGAAAATCATCTCGACTAAGTTTAATTATTTTACAGCATTTGTATTGCTTTTTTTATTCGCCGCGCTCAGGGGGAACGGAAGCGGGGATTATTTTACCTATCTGAGATACGCGGAATTGATTACGTCCATAAAGGAAGTTCTGAATTTTTCCTTTCCGATGGAAATCGGATTTCGAGTACTCGCTTATCTTAATAACCTTGCGGGTTTCCATCCACAAGTGGTTATTGCTGCGATGAATCTTATCAGTTTAACTTGCATTTATAAGTTCGTCGATAAATATTCTCCGGACAAGATGCTGTCCATCTTATGTTTTCTGCCGCTCTATTTCCAGTTTGATATGCATGCGGCCAGAACAGCGGTGGCGGTCGGAATCAGCACGATCGGGTTGAAGTACCTGTTCGAAAATCGCCTTGTAAAGTATACCGGAATTGTATTTTTAGCCGGATGCTTTCATACAGCGGCATGGATCCTGCTACCTTTCTATTTTATAAGGAATTTGTATCTCAATCGCTATCTCCGGCTGGGGTCGATTTTAATGCTCGCTTTATTTTCGGCGGTTTTTTCGATTAATGATCTTATCCTAAAGTTCTTGCAAGTACTTCCATTTTCTTATTTTTACGTTAAATTCTCAAGTTACATGCATTCCTCGGTTTTCGGTTATCCCTTTCCGATCTATGATCCACGTTTAATATTACTGCTGGGTATCAATGTTGCAGTGTTTTTCTTCTTTCGGAAAGGCGACCGGCTTGAAAATATATTTGCCAATCTGATATGGCTCAATGCAGTTTTAATGTTTGTATTAAGGGAAAACACTTTTTTCGTTACTCGACTCACGGCGTTCTTTAATATTTACACACTCGTCGTCATTCCTCTCCTTTTAGCAAGATATAAATTACCTGGAAGAAAAATGGAATATGCCTTTATAAAATTATCCACCGTCTATGTCTACTTGCTCTTTACGGCAGGAATTGTCGCGAGAGGAGTGGAGTATAAGTTTTTCTCAATTTAATCATTTACTGGTGGAGGCAGAACGAGTGAACGTATCTATATCCGTTATCATGAGCGTATATAACGAGAAAGCGGAGTGGGTCCAAGACAGTATCCTATCCATTTTGAATCAAACGTATCGCCATCTTGAGTTTATCATTGTGTTGGATAACCCCATGAATCATGAACTTCAGCAGTTGTTACTCCATTACGAGAAAAGCGACGACAGAGTCCAAGTTTTGGTTAACCATGAAAACATGGGTTTAGTGAAAAGCCTGAATTTCGCACTGAAGCATTGTTCGGGGGAGTATGTTGCACGGATGGATGCAGACGATGTTTCGGTTAAGGACCGGCTGGCTTTGCAAAAGGAATATTTGGAGCAGAATGGGCTCGATTTTCTGTTCTCCGCGGTCACGATTATCGATGAAGAGTCTACAATTCAATATGATACCAATAAGAATGAATATAATAGTGTCCAAACAAAGAAATTGCTGGAGATTGGTAACATATCTAAACATCCCACATGGTTCGGGAAGAGAGAAGTTTATGAGGAGTTGAAAGGATACCGAGATGTGCATTACTGCGAGGATTATGATTTTATCCTCAGATGTCTATATAAAGGGTACCGGATTGGGAAAATGGGTGAAGCTCTGGTTCGCTACAGGATCAGAAAAAGCAGTATATCCCGCAGTAACAGCCTGGAACAATTCCTGAATTCTAGAGGCCTGTTGAGATTATATCGAAAACAGCTGTTATTGGATGAAGCAAGCGTACGCAACCTCATGAAGAGTTCGAAAGACAGGGCTTCAGATGTAGAAAAAGAAAAGTTTGACCTTGCACAAAAAAAGTTTAGTGGAGCAACAATTCTAATAAAGCAGAAAAGTAAATTAAAAGGTATATTCATATTAATAAACAGTTTATTTCTCAGTAAGTATTTCCGAAGTAAAATGACTGATATGATGAAATATAAATTCCAAGAGAGTTTTGTGAAATAAGCGGATTTTGGAAGAGGTACAAGTTATGGAGAAAAAGAATGTAATCTCTGAAATACTGAGAAATATTAAAAGCAATTATCTAAGAATGATTATACTAGGTATTCTGACTTTTTTATCCTCCGTTATCTTTGCGAGAGTTTTAGGGCCGGACAC
Source organism: Cohnella caldifontis (assembly GCF_029360585.1). Taxonomy (GTDB): domain Bacteria; phylum Bacillota; class Bacilli; order Paenibacillales; family Paenibacillaceae; genus Cohnella; species Cohnella caldifontis. Next base: position 425,788 of record NZ_JAQZSJ010000003.1, read on the forward strand.
TTATGGTATTTATACTTATCTGACTTGGTTAATCAGCACGATTGCCATCCTCTTCGGTTTGGGATTGCCAGGCACGATAACAAAGTTTTTACCGATGTATTATTTTAACGAACAATATGATCAGAGTAAAAAATTTTTAAAAAACCTTTTATTTATCCAGTCGACGAGTATTTTGGTCGTAAGCTGCACCATGATTCTAACCATTCCATTATGGCAGGGTTTGATTAATAATACTTCTTCAGAAAATCTTCATTTGTTGCTTCTCTTGGCTGCTATTAACATTGTTCCTACTACGATCTTGTCGTTGTTCATAAGTTCAGTGCAAGCTCTGCAAAGGTTTGATCTATATTCAAAAGTCGCGATTCAAGCAAATGTAGTTGGATTTCTTATTAACCTATTAATTGTTTTCTTGATTCCCAAGGTGGAATATTTATTAATCGCTTCCCTCTTGGTAACCATATACCAAGTGTTGACGTATTCGACTGTTTTGAAAAAGAGTATTCCGCTGCATAAGAATACCGTTTTAGAATCGAACGCTGATCATGAACATATAGACGGACCAATAAATGGGAAAAGAATTTTTAACTATTCCAAATATATGTATATGAATGTCGTTTGGCAACAAATCGTCTTTGCGCGTTCTGAATATTTCTTTTTAGGCATCTACTCGACTCCAAAGGAAATTGCCATGTATGGAATTGCCTATAGCTTAGTATCTATGTCCGGCATGGTATTTACCCCGATCATGAACGTTTTAAATAATTTCTTTTCTGGATTAGTGGCTAGAAAAGATTTCGAGTTATTAGAAACGATTGTGGTGAACTTGACAAAATACTTTATCATTCTATTGATGTTTATTTTAACATGTGCAGCCGCTATTTCAGAGAAATTAATAATCTTCGTATACTCTAACGAATATAGCAGTGTTTATATAAGCTTTTTCATCATGTTTTCTGGGTTTGTCATTCTACAAGGAATAAGTGTCGCTGGAAGCATCCCCTTCCTGTATGAGAAGCAAAAATTCATTGTGAACATAGGGTTAGTTGCTGGTGTAATTAATATTATCCAGGATCTTGTTTTGATTCCAATGTTGGGTTCAATAGGTGCAGCGATTGCTAATGCAACAACGCAAGTCATCTGTTCAGTTATCGGATTCATCTATACTATTAAAATCACACGTTTTCGGTTTAATTTAGCTCGACTAATTCCTTGTATATTATTGAGCACTATTTTTTGTTCATTGATTCTGCTAGTGAGAAGCCCTATCATTAAGTTGACACTTTTGGTTTTATATATTGCCTCCTACTTCGCTATAATTCTCTTCACTAAGATATTAAAAATGGATGAAATGAAAAAGCTGCTAGCAACCGTTCGCTGACTCTATAGATCAAAAGGTGGTAACAGAGAAAATGTCCAAGTCCATGTTAAAGACTGTATTTAATAGAGTCCAATCGAGATACTTTCCGACACCTCAACAGAAAAGAGTCCGTCCATGGTTTAACGACAAAGGGGATGAGACTCTCCGTTTAAATTATGATCTCCATCAAAATTCAGTAGTTTTTGATTTGGGTGGTTATAAAGGTCAATGGACCAGTGATATTTATGCAAAATATAATTGTAAAGTTTTTGTGTTTGAACCGGTTTTAGAGTATTTTGAAAAAATAAAACAAAGATTTGATAAGAATCAAAATATTAATGTTTTTCCTTTCGGGTTATCTAATTCAACAACTCAAGTAACAATCGGATTATCTAATGATGGTTCGTCGGTATTCAAGGAAGGACCAAACACTTCACAAATTCGGCTGATTGAAGCGAAATCGTTTTTGGAAGAAAACAAGATCGATTTTATTGATTTAATGAAGATTAACATAGAAGGCGCAGAGTATGATTTGTTAGACCATCTGATAGAAATCGAGTATATAAAAAACATTAGGAACATTCAAGTCCAGTTCCATGATTTCGTACCAGAAGCCGAAAAACGAATGAGAAAAATTCAAAGGATATTAAGTAAGTCGCATACCGTGACATACCAATATGAATTTGTCTGGGAAAACTGGGCACTAAAGGGATGATTAAAACGAAGCGGGGTTATGAGTGAATGAAGACAATTGCCCTTTATCCCTGGAGCAATCGATATCTAAACAATAAAATTTTTGAAAGTAACTATTTATACAACTTATTTGCGGAAGAAAATGTTTATGACGAATCTAATCCGTTTCGTCTATTAAAACGCGATTTGGAGACATATGGGTATAATCTTGTGACTATTGATAAAATTGATAACTTAGACGATGCGGAATATATCCTTTTCTTTGACATGCCGCCGAATGATAATCAATTTTTCCAACAGTGTTTAGCTATGAATCTTTTTGAAAAAATGATTTTGTTTCTATGGGAACCCAAAGTGGTAAAGCCAGAAAATTATGCTGTAAACTCCCATATGTACTTTAAGAGGATTTTTACATGGAATGATGAGTTGGTCGATCGAAAGAAATACTATAAGTTTAACTTTCCGGAACCTAGTCGTATTCACAACCCCTACAAAAAAAACTTCCAACAAAAAAAGTTTTGCACCTTAATCGCTGGGAACAAACGTTCTCTAATAGAGAACGAATTATACTCGGAAAGAATTCAAGCTATAAAATATTTCGAAAAGAACGCTCCTTCAGAATTTGAATATTACGGTCGTGGTTGGTACGGTCCAAAGAATATACTAAAATATGCCCAGTTTATTCCATTTATTAAGAAAAAATGCTATAAAGGTGAAGCGGCGAATAAACTAAAAACACTTTCTGAGTATAAGTTCTGCATCTGTTATGAGAATCAGAAAAACGTGAAAGGTTACATTACAGAAAAAATTTTTGATTGCTTTTTTGCTGGGACCATTCCAGTATATTTAGGAGCTGATAATGTATCGGATTATATCCCAGAAGGATGTTATATTGATCGAAGAAATTTCGCAAACAATAAAGAATTACACTATTACTTAACTACTATCAACGAAGAGGAATATAATCGGTACTTATCGAATATACAATCATATTTGCTTAGTGAACCGTTCTTCCAGTTTACGGATAGGGCCTTTGCAGAAAACATTATAAGAATTCTTGTAAAACAAGGTGATCAATAGGAGTTTTACGATGATTATTGTAAAAGTTCTTGGCGGATTGGGAAATCAGATGTTTCAGTATGCATTTTATAGATCGCTGAAAGAACGAAATTACGTTGCAAAGATCGATGTTCAGTCCTTCAACAACTATAAGTTGCATAATGGGTTTGAGTTGAATAATATTTTTCGGAATATTGAAGCGGAATATGCCAGTAAGAAGGATGTAAATAGGCTTGCAGGCAATCCCATTAGAAGAAGAATATTTGGGTTTAAAAGAACGTATTATCGTGAAACCACTCTAAGGTTTAATAGTGATATTCAGCACTCCGATGTTGACAACACATACTTCCAGGGCTATTGGCAAAGTGAAAAATACTTTTCGAATATTGAGAGCATAATTCGACGCGAATTTGAATTCCCCCCTTTTGACGAGGTGGAAAATATTCGGTTGGAGCCATTAATAAGACTGCAGAATTCGGTTAGCATTCATGTACGAAGAGGCGATTACGTCAATCACCCTTTGTACTCTAATATTTGCACTGAGCAATATTATTCCCGCGCTATAGAATATATAATGAATCATGTAAATACTCCATACTTTTACGTGTTTTCCGATGATATTGTCTGGTGTCGAAAAAATCTTGATTTATCGACTCAAGTTGAATATATAGATTGGAATAATGGACAAAGAAGTTATAGAGACATGCAGCTTATGAGTTTTTGTAAACATCATATAATCGCCAATAGTACATTCAGTTGGTGGGGAGCATGGTTAAATCCTAACCCTGATAAAATTGTCATAGCACCGAAAAGGTTTATGAACGGCGAAAACGACGCAATTGACTTAGTTCCAGATAGATGGTTGCGTCTATAAATACTAGGAGGATGTATTATGAATAAGGTAGCGCTAATTACAGGTATAACCGGACAAGACGGTTCGTTTTTGGCCGAATTTTTGTTAGAGAAAGGTTATGAAGTTCACGGAATTATTAGAAGAAGTTCTTCGTTTAATACTGGAAGGATCGAGCATTTATATATAGATGAATTAATAAAAGATATGCATATTAAGAGTAAAGTCATATTGCACTATGGAGATATGACCGATTCGACAAATCTGATCAGATTAATTAGGGAAATTAAACCTGATGAAATCTATAACCTGGCTGCAATGTCCCATGTAAAGGTATCCTTCGAAGTTCCGGAATACACGGCAGATGCAGACGGAATTGGAACTTTACGCTTGCTTGAAGCCGTAAGATTCTTGGGGTTTGAGAATAGAACCAAAATTTATCAAGCATCTACCTCTGAGTTGTTTGGGAAAGTACTGGAGGTTCCGCAAAAGGAGACCACCCCTTTTTATCCTAGGAGCCCTTACGGTGTAGCAAAGCTATATGCTTATTGGATTACAAAAAATTATCGAGAGGCTTATAATATGTTCGCCGTGAACGGTATTTTATTTAATCATGAGTCAGAGAGACGCGGTGAAACATTTGTAACCAGAAAAATAACATTAGCCGCGGCTAGAATCCAAAAGGGAACACAAGAAAAGTTGTACCTTGGCAATCTTGACGCAAGACGGGATTGGGGCTATGCAAAAGATTACGTAGAATGCATGTGGCTGATGTTACAGCATGAAACTCCCGAAGATTTTGTTATCGCAACAGGTGAAATGCACACGGTCAGAGAATTTACGACATTAGCTTTTGGGGAAGCTGGAATCGAATTAGAATGGCAAGGTTCTGGAATTAATGAGAGAGGTATCGATAAGAAAACAGGCAAAATATTGATTGAAGTAGATCCTAAGTATTTTAGGCCTACAGAAGTAGAACAACTTTTAGGTGACCCAACCAAGGCGAAATCTTTATTAGGATGGAACCCAACGAAAACGAGTTTTGCGGATTTGGTTAAAATCATGGTTAGAAGCGATATAAAACTGGTAGAACGGGAAGTTAGAATACGAAAAGAATTCGATTAAGAAGGGGAGATCATAGGTGATCGAGTATAAACTATCTGACGATACATGGTCTAGTGAAGAAATTGAAGCAATAAATCGAGTGATAAAGTCAAACCGGTACAGTATGGGGCAAGAAGTAGCGGACTATGAAAAACAATTTGCCCAAAAAGTTGGAAGCAAATATGCGGTTATGTCAAACTCCGGGTCTTCAGCAAATTTGCTTGCGATTGCTGCCTTGGTCTACTCCGGCAAACTTTCTCCGGGGGATGAAGTGCTTGTTCCGGCGGTTTCTTGGAGTACAACGTATTTTCCTGTAGCCCAATATAACTTAAAATTAAGATTCGTTGACATTGATAGAACTACGTATAACATTGATGTTTCAAAAATAGAAGATGCAGTAACGAAAAATACAAGAGCTATATTCGCAGTAAATCTGTTAGGTAACCCTTGCGAGTATGAAAAGATTTTGGAGATCTGCGAGAAACATAACTTATTTTTAATCGAAGATAACTGTGAAGCCTTGGGAGGCGTGTACAGGGGCAAACAATTAGGTACGATCGGACTTTTGGGGACATATTCCACCTTCTACTCTCACCATTTATGTACCATGGAAGGTGGAGTTACTGTTACCGATGATGAAGAACTATATCACTATTTATTAAGCATCAGAGCACATGGGTGGACGAGAAACCTGCCATCGGACAGTAAAATATATAAGAAAAACGAAGATGAGTTTTATGAAAGCTTTAACTTTATTATTCCAGGATACAATCTGCGACCAATTGAGTTGGAGGGTGCGATCGGAAAAGAACAATTAAAAAAGTTCGATGCAATCATCGAACAAAGAAGGCAAAATGCTAATTACTTTTTGGAAAGAATCAAGGAAGTTAACCATATAACACCACAAAAGGAAACCGAGCAGTCTTCATGGTTTGGTTTTGGCATGGTTTTGGATTCTTGTGACGTAAATCTTCGTAAAAATGTCGTGAAGGCCTTGAAAGATAACCATATTGAAGTAAGACCCATTGTGGCCGGTAACTTCACGAAAAACATTGCAGTAAAATATCTCGATTATTCAATATATGGGGACCTAGAAAATGCAGATATCATTCACGAGAATGGTTTTTTTGTAGGCAATCATAGTAAAAGTAATAAGAAAGAAATTGATTCTCTAATCGAAGTATTAAAAGGAGTATTACATGATTGAAAAATCTTCAAAGATTTATATAGCTGGTCGAAATGGGATGGTTGGATCTTCTATTGAGAAAGAGTTTCGCAGAAGAGGTTACGAAAATATTATTGGATTAAGCTCCAAAGTATTGGATTTAAGAGACCAGGCAGCCGTGGAACGGTATTTTCGCCATGAAAAACCGGATTATGTGATTCTATCGGCTGCAAAAGTAGGTGGGATCGCAGCTAATATTAGTCGACCTGCTGAATTCTTATATGACAATTTAGCCATACAAAACAATGTAATACATTTTTCATATCAATATAACGTTAAAAAGTTACTCTTTTTGGCGTCATCCTGTGTATATCCGAGATTATCACCTCAGCCTATGAAAGAAGACTACTTACTTGAGGGGAAATTGGAACCGACGAACGAAGGATATGCAATTGCTAAGATTGCAGGTTTAAAATTGTGCCAGATGTATAATCAACAATATGGCACGGATTTCATAAGTGTTATGCCATGTAATTTGTATGGTTACGGGGATAATTTCGATCCTCAAAATTCTCATGTGGTAGCTGGGTTGATAAGAAAATTCCACGAAGCAAAACAGCAAAATCGAGATTTTATTGAGGTCTGGGGCACGGGGAACGCTCGAAGGGAACTGATGTTCAACGAAGACTTGGCTGACGCGTGCGTTTTTCTATTCGAGTCTTATTCCGGGAATGACTTCTTTAATGTTGGAACAGGTAAAGATGTATCTATTAGGGAACTCTCGGGTTTGGTGAAGAAAGTGGTCGGATATGAAGGTGAGATCAGATTTGACATTACGAAACCAGATGGCATGCCACAGAAATTGATGGATGTAACTCGCCTAAAAGAAGCTGGTTGGGAATACAAGACCGAACTTGAAGACGGCATTAAAAAAACATATGAATGGTTCCTAACTCATGTTAAATAGTACTGAGGATGCCAATATTGCATTTTATATTTCTGATCATGGATTTGGTCATATAAATAGATGTTTGGCGATAATTGAAGAACTTCTAGCTAGATTTAGTTTTAATATTTATATTGCATCTGGTGAACAACAGATCGCTTATGCAAGAATTTATTTAGCTCAGTATTCACAACGAATAGTATTTAAAAGTTTAAAAAGCGATGTTGGATTAACAAATAAAAAAGATAGTTTGCAGATCGATATATTTCGTCTGGAAGTTAAGGCTCGTCAATTTATTGATTCAATGGACGAACTTGTGAAGCAAGAAGTTGAATCATTACTAAGACTTCGACCGCGTTATATTATTTGCGATATTTCCCCGATCGGTCCGTTTGTAGCATCTAGTTTAGAAATTAAATGCATTGGGATTTCAAATTTTACTTGGGTAGAACAGTATAAGTATTTAAATATAAGTAGGGATATAATCAACTTTTTCGAAAACGCCTATTCTAAAGTTGACGTATTCATCAAGTATCAATTGGCATTGCCATTTCCCACCGCAAATATGACTATTCACGATGTAGATCTAATATCAAGAAAATTGGATACACAAATAATAGAAGAATACAAGCAGCGTTTTGGTCAAAGTATATTTATTACATGCGGAAAATCGGCTAGATTAAACATACGGCTCAAGAATTACGATAATTGCGTCTTCACCACGAATCGTATGAACATAACCACCGATGGAAGGTTGATTCAATTACCGTCATGGGTTACCGACACACAGAACTATATAGGTGCTTGTGAACTCGTAATCTCAAAAGCAGGTTGGGGTACAATCGCGGAAACTCTGATCGCTCACAAGAAGTTGGTGCTAATCGAAAGGCCCGGTGTTTTCGAGGATACGTATTTAATCGAGAACTTGCGAAAGAATAAATTGGCCGTATCAATTCGAGAAGAAGAATTAGCTGAATTAAATATATTAGAGCTGATGGAAAGAGCTAATGACTATATTGACGACGTTAAATTAATGGAATTTAAAAATGATACTTCCAATGTTGTGGAGTATCTTTCATTATATGCTTAAACACCTATTGATGCGTAGAAGTAGGTATAATAATCCTACTTCTCTTGTTTTGTTGGGGTCTAAGTTTTGTTACCGTGGAGGACAGCCAAATGGAACTGATATTGTTGTCTGGAGGATCGGGAAAACGCCTTTGGCCATTATCAAATGACTCTAGATCTAAACAGTTTCTAAAAGTGTTAAATAACAATGAGATTTTGGAGTCTATGGTTCAACGAGTCTGGGGTCAGTTGCAAAAAGTTCAATTACACCAATCAACGGTTATTGCAACCAGTAAGTCACAGGCGGATATTATTCATAGTCAATTAGGAGATCATGTTCCATTAATTATCGAGCCTGAGCGGCGAGATACTTTTCCTGCTATTGCGTTAGCCTCCACCTTTCTTTTTTCAATAAAAGGCGTTCGTCTAGATGATGTGATAGTGGTACTGCCCGTCGATCCCTATGTTGGAATTGAATATTTCGAAAAAATTAAGCGTCTAGAAAGCATTGTAAAAGAAACGGATGCAGAACTAGTTTTAATGGGCGTCAAACCTACCTATCCATCGGAAAAGTACGGATATATCGTTCCACAGGCAACGTTAAATCAACAACAGGATTGTCTGCATGTCAGCCATTTTAAAGAGAAGCCAACGGAAAGTGAAGCACAGGAATTAATCAATCAAGACGCTTTATGGAATTGCGGAGTATTTGCTTTTAGACTTGAATTTATGATCTCTCTATTAAAAAACAAGGGTTTCCCAACTCACTATGAAGAATTGCAAGAACAATATAATCAATTGGATAAGACAAGCTTTGACTATGCGGTCGTAGAAAAAGCAAAAAAAATAAATGTACTTTCCTACACAGGGGACTGGAAAGATCTTGGTACATGGAATACCCTCACGGAAGAAATGGGCATAAAACAAATTGGTAAGGGTATTATTAGCGAGGATTCGACGAATACTCACTTAATTAATGAGTTAGATATTCCGGTAACCGTAGTGGGTATTAAAGATGCGGTGGTAGCCGCTAGCCCAGATGGCATACTTGTAACAGACAAAGCTTCGAGTCCTAGGCTTAAAGATGTGCTTAACGGTTTTAGCCAGCGTCCAATGTTTGAAGAACGTCGCTGGGGATGGTATAAAGTTCTCGATTACACGAAATATGATGAACACGAAGTACTAACCAAAAGAATTTGTATCTTGGAAGGGAAAAATTTAAGTTATCAAAAACATAATGCTCGAAAAGAGATATGGACCATAATTAAAGGCAGTGGATTATTTGCTTTTAATGGTGAAATCCATTCAGTTCAGTCGGGTGATGTGCTGGAAATTCCACTTGGGTCCATACACGGTATAAAAGCATCTACTGATTTGGAAATTATTGAAGTCCAAAGTGGATCACAGCTTGTTGAGGAGGATATAGAACGAATATTTACCTCTTGGGATGATGTTGAACAGCACTGCAAAATATTTAGGCCGAGGACAGGCTGCTAAACTCTATATCTTATTCCAAAATCCTTTCGCAACTTTCCCTTCTCCCTTAGCGTCAAACAAACATAGAAATTGTCAGATTGGGAGAGATGCGGCTTGTCGAAATCGAAAAGATGGCTTGTGGCTGCTGCGGGGGTCGTCCTGTCAGGCGTTGTCGGTTTGTTCGCATTGAATAGCTCAGTCCAAGCGGATTCTTCACAGAAGACACCGGGATCGTCTGACGATCCGATCGTAACCAAAAGTTATGTGGACCAGAAAATCGCGGAGATCACGCGGAACGGGGGGGCCAGTTCAGCAAGCGGGAGCGGCAACGGTAGCAATTCCATGGCGCTGGAGATCGTGGTGGTTCCCTCGGACAAGACCATCTACGTCAAGGCTGGCGGAGAATTGATCGTGCGGACCGGCAAAGCGATCGCGGTGAGTTCGGATACGAACGGCCTGTCGGATTTAACGGACGGACTGGATATCGCTCCCGGGAAACCGGTGAACAATAATCATTTGCTCTTATTCCCTAAGGATGGACGAGGGGTTAAGCAGGATCCGAAGACGAAGCAGGAACTGATCGTACTGGTGCGCGGCGGTTATGAATTGAAATGAACTATCTTGGAAAAGCAAAGGAGGTCGAGACTAAGGGTCTCGGCCTCCTTTGCTTACTCCGGCATCTTACATTAACCACTGTAACGCAACTTCTCTGCTGACGATAATCGCACCTTTAGGCTGCACGTGATTGGTATCTCGGAAATGGTCCTTGAGAGTGAGCCCTTCGTTGGTCATGACATGAAATTCAACTCCGAATTCACGGGCGATCGAAGAGATTTGATCAAAGTAATCCCGTTGCTGAGCCGCGTACTTCTGTTTCACGGCCTGTTCGAACAAGCTGGACCGCGGGATCTGAAGCACAACCACCCGTACGCCGCGCTCGCGGAGATCACGCAGCAGCGCTTCAAAAGAATCCGTCTGCAGTCCGCGCAAAGTGTAATGATCGAACCATCGGGAGGCAGTATCCTGAGCGTATTCAAGCGTCAGTCCGTTCGGTTCCATCATCGTTTCCGCCCGAATGCCGCCCGGCTTCCATACGGATGACAGCGGCTTAGGCAGCGTGCCTTTGAAGCAAGACTGCACGATCTTGGTCCAAATCGACCGCATATCGAACCCTTTCGATACCCACCCCAGCAGCAATTCCCCGTAATTGTCTTTGTTTAACGCCTGAATCCTGTCTTGCAATCCCGCATAATATCTGAAAATCGGATCGTTCGAGATGTTGTAGGAATTCAGCTGATGTTCGTTCACGACGATGATGGCTTCCTTAAGATTCGGAAGCCGATCGACGTATTTCAGGTAGGTCTGGTAAATGTCATAAGCTTTGGCTCCTGAGACACTAAAGTTAAAAATGCTGGAGGGATCCAACTTAGCCGTCTGGGCAAGCAATTCGGGACGCAAGGCATCTTTGCTCTGGGAATCCCCGAAAATCGCGGTTCGAATCCCCTCAGGACGGGAGTGTTGAAAGGAATACTCCAACTCCTCCAACTGTCCTACTGACGAACGGTATTCCATGCCGTAAAAGGACAAATCCCGAAACACGTAGATTTCAACCGCCGCGAACATTACCAGAAACCCCAGAAACCCTAAGCTCAACCGCAGGCGCTTCGTTTTAGAATTGGAAGTAGATAAACGCATAGTTACCCCCTTGCAGGTAGTAGATCAAGGTCAAAGTAATCAGCAAATAGGCGGAGCTCCGCAAGGGGAACGGAACGTGCCGCCAAACTTGGCCAATGGAGCTTTCATGCTTGCGCAGCAAATACTCGGCGACGTGCACCAAGAACAGCAACAAGACGAGCGGGAAAGTCGGGTGCCGGACGACGTTGTCCGCATGGGCATGGAGCATTTTCCAGGTCATATCCAGTGCCATATCGATGCTGGAGGCGTGGAAGAAGACCCAGGTCCAGCTGACCACGTTGAAAAATACGAAAATCGCCAAAATACGGTACACCAAGCTTTCGCGGACAGCCGCGATCCATCGAAAACGGTTTAACCCCAAAGATAGACGATGGATGACTTGAAGCAAGCCGTGAATGCCTCCCCAGATGACGAACGTCCACATGGCACCGTGCCATAGTCCGGAGATCAGCATGGCGATCATCAGATTCAGGTATAGACGAAATGGGCCTTTGCGGTTGCCGCCAAGGCCTATGTAAATATAATCGCGGATCCAGCGGGATAGCGTGATGTGCCACCTTCGCCAAAACTCGCTCGGATTGCTGCTGAGATAAGGGGATTTGAAGTTGTCCGCAAACCGGACGCCCATCATGATTCCCAGTCCGATGGCCATGTCCGAGTAGGCGGAGAAGTCATTATAAATATAAAAGCTGAAGGTATACGCCGCCATCCAAGATTCCGTGCCCGTTAGATGGGAGCCTTTGTCGAAAAACTCCTTTACGACTGGGGACAACTGGTCGGCGATGATGATTTTCTTGATCATGCCGATAATAAACAAATACACGCCGTAACGGATGTCATCCCACGTGATTTTCTTGTCGGAAAGCTTGTCCAACTGGGGGATCAACTCATCGCCCCGCATGATCGGGCCGGCAATGAGATGGGGAAACATCGAGACGAACACCCAGAACTTCAGGAACGAGCGGGTAGGCTGAGAATGTCCTCTGCGGACGTCAATCAAATAGGAAATGAACTCGAACGTGTAAAACGAAATGCCAAGCGGCAAAACGATGGAAGCAGCGATGGAATCCGCGGCTGCGAAATGGAAACCGGTCCACAGCTTCAGGTTATCAAGAACGAACAACGTATATTTGAAAAACGCGAGATTGAGGACGTTCAGCACGATCCCGACCCAGAATAACCAGCGCCACCTTGGAATCGTCATGAGGTGTACGATAACGAAAGTCAACACCGCTGCGGCGAGGAATAAAACCAAGAAGCCTTCCGGGTGGGCAACGTAAAAAATGGCGTTGGCGGCCGCCAGCAACCAGAGACGCTGTTTTCGCAACCAAAGATAAGGGAGAAGCAGGACTAAGAAGAAAATCAGGAAGTTCGGCGAGTAGAAAAACATGCAGGCACCTCGGTCAGCCGGGATGGCGCCGACATTGGGAAGTCGACTCCCTGTATTATAGCGAATTTTGGCAAACCGCAGAAGTCCGGAATGGTGAGCGTATGCATATGGTAAATAGCGGTCTTTGCATGGATTAGTTTGTCCGCGGTTTTGCAATAGAATTCACCGAAGGGGATGGCAACCGGAATTTCCTGGATAAAGATTAGTACATTCTTCCCCGGTAACCAATAACTCATACGCCTTGGTCTGGACAGCTGAGCACATACTAAGCCCGTCATCAACCAAGGAGGTGCTTCAGCAATGCCTAGCAGCAGAAACCGCAAGCTGGTGCCGGAGTGCGATCCGGCGATCCAACAGCTCAAATTCGAAGCCGCAAGCACGCTGGGGGTGCCGATCGGCGGCTCCGGCGCTGGATTCGATTCGGAAATGGCCGGAGAACTGGGCAGCACCGGAGGGGCGGGCGGTCAAGGATACCTCGGCTATTTGACGGCGCGCGAAGCCGGCTCGCTCGGCGGATATATCACGAAAAGGTTGGTCGAGCAAGCGGAGCAAACGGCGCAGAATACCATCGTTTAACCGCGCCGTTCTAGGCTTCTTCGTCCATTGACACCCCTCGACATTTCCGTTATTATTTGATTCGAAGGTTTGTCTAACAACCTTTTCCAAGCGGAAAAGGTTCATTTTTTTATATGGAGGTTGAAGACTTTGTCGAACAAGGGACGGCATCTCTTCACGTCCGAATCGGTCACGGAAGGCCATCCGGATAAAATTTGCGACCAAATTTCCGACGCGGTATTGGACGCGTTTCTTGAGGTAGATCCTTATGCCCGCGTGGCGTGCGAAGTCTCGGTAGCTACCGGTCTCGTGCTCGTCATCGGTGAAATCAGCAGCAAGGCGGATTACGTGGATATTCCGGCGATCGTCCGCCGTACGATCAAGAATATCGGCTATACGCGGGCGAAGTACGGCTTCGACAGCAGCACCTGCGCAGTGTTGACTTCGCTGAACGAGCAATCGCCTGACATCGCACAAGGCGTCAACGCCGCTCTGGAGAGCCGGGACGGAGCCAACGTCCGCGAAGAGAACGCGGATATCGGGGCCGGCGACCAAGGCTTGATGTTCGGGTTTGCATCGAATGAAACACCGGAATACATGCCGCTTCCAATCGCGCTGGCGCACCGCCTGTCCCGTCGTTTGGCAGAGGTCCGAAAAAACGGAACCCTGAATTATCTTCGTCCAGACGGGAAAACTCAAGTTACGATCGAATATCAGGACGGTAAACCGGTGGGCGTCGATACGATCGTGATTTCGACTCAACACTCGGAGGACGTCAGCTCCGAGCAAATCGACCGCGATATTCGCGAACATGTCATCAAGCCTGTCGTTCCTTCGGAATGGCTGAATGCGAACACCAAATATTTCATCAACCCGACCGGCCGTTTCGTTATCGGCGGACCACAAGGCGACGCCGGCCTGACCGGCCGCAAGATCATCGTCGACACGTACGGCGGTTATGCCCGTCATGGAGGCGGTGCATTCTCCGGCAAGGATCCGACGAAGGTCGACCGTTCTGCGGCATACGCAGCCCGTTACGTGGCGAAAAATATCGTAGCTGCCGGCTTAGCCGACAAGTGCGAAATTCAACTTGCTTACGCCATCGGCGTCGCCCGTCCGGTATCCATTAACGTGGATACTTACGGTACCGGCAAAGTCAGCGACGAAACCCTTGTCCGCCTGATCGAGAACAATTTCGACCTGCGCCCGGCCGGCATCATCAAGATGCTCGACCTGCGCCGTCCGATCTATGCACAGACTGCGGCATACGGACATTTCGGGCGTACGGATCTGAACCTCCCGTGGGAGCGCTTGGATAAAGTCGAAGCGCTGAGACAGCAGGCGCAGCAGTAAAATCTATTACCTGTCTGGATATATAGGACTAAAGCATCGACTCGATTCGAGCCGGTGCTTTTTTATTCTCCAATCTTCCAAAACATGCTAGTATGGGGAGGGAGGTGCTTCCAGTGAAAGCGAGAAAAATCTTGGCGGTGATTGCGCTTCTGACAATAGGATTCGGTTCGGGTGCAGCTTTCGGGGCCGCGAACATGGAGAAAGTCGAAGCGTTTCTGCGCAGGGACTACCAGGTTTTCGTAGACGGGAAGAAGGCGGACGTCGGTCCGGTTCTCGTATATAACAACTCCAGCTATCTTCCGATTGCCAAAGTCGGTTCCATCCTTGGAGCGGACGTACGGTGGAACGAGGCGAACAAAGGGATTTACGTCAATCCGATCGTCACGAAGGACTCGACGGTCCCCGTAAATCCGAATTATTCCTCGATTACGATGCTCCAGCCCCAAGGCTTCAAAGCCTCCTATCGGGGCATTGAAGTGCCGGTGTTATCCGTCGTGACTTCCGATTACAAAACAACTTACTACCGTGTAAGTGATATACAGAAGCTGCAAATCAATACAAGCGGTTTGCACTTGGCACTGGAAACGAGGACAAAAGAATTGTACGTTTCCGACTCTGAACTAGCAAAAGCCATGACGGAGAAACCTGTTTTCTCCTATGTTTATGACAAATTAATTATTGGGGAAACTAATCAAGATAAGCTTGATGTCATTCAGGATTTTATTGATTTGTTACCGGAGATGTACAAGGCTTTAGGCTATAAAGATCCGCTGAATCCGCAGATGGACTATTATACCGTACCAAACGTTTTTGTCATTGACGCATTGCCCAATGACGAATACAATGTTCTGGCCTTGGAAAATTGGAATTTCAAACGTTACTGGTTGAAGCTCAAGAAGAATGTTCTGGACAAATGGTACTTGGCCGAAAACAAAATCACCGACCTCGGCTCCAACCAACCGCAATACTGACATTGGAGGTCTCCCGAGCATGCCGATCGACCACCAAGCGATTATCGAACGCTGCCTGCAATGGCCTGGCGTCGCCCTGAAGCATCCCTTCGACCCGCACTTGCCCGTGCTGTTCGTCGGCAGCAAAATGTTCGCCTTGCTGGGTCGCACCGGCGAGTCGGAGAGCGTGAACCTGAAAGCCGATCCGGAAGAGGCATGGCTGCTCCGCCAACAATATCCGAACGCCGTGCTGCCGGGCTACCATATGAACAAGAAGCATTGGAATACCGTGGTGCTGGACGGCACAGTTCCGGACAGAGAGATCGCCGCCATGCTGGAGCAATCCTACCGGCTGGCGGCAGCCCGCTTGACCCGAAGCGAGAAGGAAGGCCTGTCCCTTACTTAAGCACTCCTCCTATGGTCCCTGCCCCTCCGTCCGAAGACCCAATCTTCGATTCCTTCTGCAATCCGTCCCATTTCCCCTGTAACTTTTTCGTTCTCCGGGAGTCTATTAATTTAGGATCATAGAGAGCCGGCCAGGCTCTCTCCTAAATTCTATAGACAAATAGGAGATAGGAATGCGCCATACGAGAAACCGCAACGTCCGTCGTCCGGAACAGGCGGGCGCCTCAACGCCCGCCCATGCCGTATCGTCCCCACGCACCCGCAACGGAATCGCCCCCAAAGTCGTCCTTCCGCTTATCGCCGGGATGCTCGTGTTCTCCATCCCTATGCAAGCTCCCCAGCTTCTGGTTCCGTCGGCTCATGCCGCCGCGGCCGTGACGTACAAACTGGTGAAAAACAGCGAAACGATGGTCACGGCCGGAGTCAAACACGTGACCTACTCATGGGTTCCTTCGAACGCCTCCAAATCGACCGAAATCATGCACGTCATCCAAGTCGACTTGAATAACCCCTACGTAACGCTCAACACGATGATCGGCAAAAACGGAAGCGTAACGGCCCGCCAATCCGTTTCCGCCATGGCCAAGGAAACGCAAGCCGTCGCCGGCATCAACGGGGACGTCTTCAACACGTCCGGGGACGGCGCGCCGATCGGGGCGGAGATCGTATCCGGCCAGCTCCTGGTCAGCACGTCCAAATTGGACGGCATGTACGCGTTCGCCGTCACGAAGGATCGCAAGCCGGTCATCGACAACTTCTCGTTCGAAGGCGCCGTAACGACCGGCACGGGTCTCACGTTCCCGCTCGCGGGCATCAACAAATCGCTGTTTTACGCCGATCCCGACAAAGCGAACAGCCACGTCAACGCGCTTTATATCTACACGAACGCGTGGACGGCGTCCGAACGCCCGGCGGGTACCGGCACCAAGCCGACCGAAGCGCTCGTCGTGGACGGGGTCGTGCAGGAAATTTCCGTCGACAAGGAGATCGTCACCCCCGTGCCGGCGAACGGCTACGTGTTAAGAGGCCATGGCACGGCGGCCAAGTTCATCACCGACAACCTGCCCGTCGGCACCCCGGTGTCCGCCCAATACAGCCTGAAATCGCTGACGACCGGCCAATCCTACGATCCCGCATCGTTCCAGATGTTGATCGGCGGGCATACGATTTTGCTGGATCAAGGCAAAGCCGCCGCCTTCTCCCGCAGCATCAGCGGGGTGAGCGGGTCCGCCGCCCGAGCCCGGACGGCCGTCGGTTATTCCAAAGACGGCAGCACGGCGTACTTGATCACGGTCGAGGAGACCGGCGGCCATCAAGGAGTGACGCTGAAGACGCTGCAGGAGATGCTGGTCAAGCTGGGCGTCTGGAAAGCGGTGAACCTGGACGGCGGCGGGTCGACGACGATGGTGGCGCGGCCGCTCGGGGAAACGTCCGTCACGCTGGCCCATCCCACCTTCTATGGCACGACCCAGCGTCTCATCTCGAACGGCATCGGGGTCTACACGAACGCGCCCAAAGGCGACATCAAGGGCATCACGGCCAGCGGGCCCGCGACCCTGTTCGTCGGACAGGAAGCCTCGTACGCGATCAAAGGGTACGACACCTACTACAACCCGATCGATCCTACCGGATTTACCCCCGAATGGAGCATCAACAATTCGGTCGGAACGTTCCAGGACGGGAAACTGACGGCCCAGAAGCCCGGCAAGGCGACCCTCACGGTCAAAGCGGGCATCGCGTCCGATACGATGGACGTAGAAGTCGTCGGCCAGGATCAGATCGAACGGCTGACGATCGATCCGAGCACGACGCTGCTTGCGCCGGGCTCCGTCATCTCGGTTCCGGTCAAAGCCCGGCTCAAGGACGGCCGGGAGCTCACGGTGCCGGCTTCCTCCATCCAATGGGAATTCAAAGGTTTCACGGCATCCGCGAAAGACGGGAAGCTGACGGTCGAGACCGTCGAGGACGGGGCGAAGGCGGGCTTCGCGATCGCGCGGTACGACGGCTTCGGCACGGCGGCCATCCTGGCGCCCGGAACGGAAAAGACGCTGGAGACGTTCGAAAAACCGTCGTACGCGATCACCTTCAGCGGTTTGCCGGCCGAGACGGCGGGCACGGTGAGCATGCTGGGCGACGTCCCGGGGCATGAAAACTCGCAGGTGCTGGATCTCACCTACGACTTCACGAACGGCACCGGAAGCCGGTTCGCCTACGCGAACCTGAACGAGGCGGGCGGAGGCGTACCGATCGACGGCAGTCCGAGCGCGATGACGCTGGACGTGCTGGGCGATTCCAGCATGAACTACCTGCGGGCCGAGTTCAAGGACTCGGCGGGCAAGCAGGTGCTGGTCGACCTGGCGCGCCAGATCGATTGGGCCGGATGGAAGACGATCCGCGTCGACTTGGCCGGAGCCGGGTTCAAAGGGCCGGGCAAGCTCACCAAGCTTTACGTCGTGAACCTGGAACAGGATCAGGACGAGCGGGCGCTGCAGGGCGAGGTCGCGTTCGACAACCTCAAGCTGCAATATCCGCCTAAGCCTTTCGCCGCGGCGAAACCCACGATCGTGATGAAGGTCGGCAAATCGACCGCGACGATCAACGGCAAATCGGCCAAGCTGCCGGCCGCTCCGTTCATGATCGACAATGTCAACTATTTGCCGCTGCGCTTCGTGACCGAGACGCTGGGGGCGGAAATCTTCTGGGACAACAAAGAGAAGCGGGTGACCGTGCTTCGCGGGGACACGATGCTGGAGCTGTGGGTCGGCCGTTCCGAGGTGACGGTGAACGGGGTGCGCCAGAAGGTGCTCGCCGCGCCCATTTTGAAGAACAACAGCACGTACGTGCCGGTCCGCGTCGTCTCCGAGCAGCTCGGCCAGAAGGTCGATTGGGAGAACAAAACGAAGACCATTACAATTCACTAATCTTTTTTCCAGCGCCGCTCGGCGGCTCGACGAATAGTAGAAATATGTTATGATGAATAGAGGCTGCCAGAGGGGTCGAGAGCGTGGATTATCGAGTGGAGCAGATCGACAAAGTCATCCAGAACGCCATTTCCGTCATGGAAGACAGCAAGGTCCAAGTGTTCGAAATCGCCGAGGCGGCCAGACGGGAACTGACTACTCTCCACAAGGAATTGGAGAAGGTGCTCGCCGAGGCGACCCAGGCGATCGAGAAGGTGGACAAGCTGGAGCGGGAGTATCGGCTGGCCCGCATTCGCTTGACGGAAGTGAGCCGGGATTTTGTCCGCTACTCCGAGACGGATATCAAATCCGCGTACGAGAAAGCCACCCAGATTCAGCTGGACCTGATGGTCAGCCGCGAGAAGGAAAACTACCTGCGGTCGAGGCGGGACGAATTGCAAGGCCGCGTCAAAGCCGTGGAGCTTTCCATCGAACGCGCCGAAACGATCGGGCTGCAGATGAACGTCGTGCTCGACTACCTCTCGGGCGACTTGAACCAAGTGACGCGGATTCTCGAATCCGCCAAGAACCGCCAGATGATCGGGCTGAAGATCATTCTGGCGCAGGAAGAAGAACGCAAACGGATCGCCCGCGAAATCCACGACGGGCCCGCCCAGTCGCTCGCCAACTTGATTTTGCGTACGGAAATCGCGGAGCGGATGCTGGAAACGCATGATCTCCAAATGATCCGCAGCGAGCTCGGCGATCTCAAGACGCAGGTTCGGCTGGGGCTGGAAGAGATCCGCAAAGTCATTTTCAACCTCAGGCCGATGGCGCTCGACGACCTCGGGCTGGTGCCGACGCTTCGCAAATTCGTGCAGGATTTCGAAGAGAAAACCCGCATCCGCGCGGTGTTCGAGACGTCTGGCAAGGAGAAGCGGCTGCCCCCCGCGATGGAGCCGGCCATGTTCCGCCTGGTCCAGGAGGCGTTCAACAACGCGCTCAAGCATGCCGAGCCGACGTTCGTATCGCTGGAAATGATTTTTCAGGAAGATGCCGTACAGCTCATGATCGCGGACAACGGGATCGGCTTCTCGGTGGAACAGGTCGAATCGAAAGCGAAGGTCCACTCGCAGTTCGGCCTGGTCGGGATGAGGGAACGCGTGGAATTGCTGCAAGGCAAGATCGATATCGAATCGTCGGTAGGAGAAGGGACCAAAATCAAAATACTGGTTCCCCTAGGCGCGGAGCCGGGAAAGGAGATAGGCGAACATGGAAAGTAAGACGGCCGATCGCAAAATCAAGGTGCTGCTGGCCGACGATCACCAGCTGTTCCGGGAAGGCCTGAAACGGATCCTGAACATGGAGTCGGATCTCGAGGTGATCGGGGAGTGCGGGGACGGCATCCAGGTGCTGGAATTTTGCAACCGGATCAAACCCGACGTCGTGCTGCTCGACATCAACATGCCGACCGAGAACGGAGTGGTGGCGACCGAGCGCCTTCGGGACATTTTCCCGGATATCAAAGTGATTATCCTGTCCATCCACGATGACGAGAGCTATGTCTTCGAAACCCTGCGCAAAGGCGCGTCGGGCTATCTGCTTAAGGACATGGAGGCGGAATCGCTCATCAACGCGATCCGGACCGTCGCCGAGGGACATGCCTATATCCATCCGAAGGTGACGGGCAAGCTGATCAACCAGCTGCGCCGGATGACCTATCTGGACGAGATCGGCGCCACTTCGGGCGCCGCGGCGAGCCGCGAGACCGTGACCAAGTTCGTGCCGCGCGGCAACAATCCGCTTACCCGCAGGGAAGCCGAGGTGCTTCGCCTGATGGCGGAGGGCAAGAGCAACAAGACGATCGGCGAAAATCTCTTCATTAGCGAGAAAACGGTCAAAAACCACGTCAGCAGCATCCTCCAGAAGATGGAGGTCGACGACCGCACGCAGGCCGTCATCAATTCGATCAAATACGGCTGGGTGACGCTGTAATATTCCGATACATAACGGAATCATCCGAGAGGGATACGGTTCCTTTGCATTCTGCTTAGCGGCAGTCGTGCAAAGGAGCCGTTTTTTGTTTGATCTGGGCATAATGTTCATTTTCCGTTCACATTGGAATGTTAAATTGTGCTAGTGCCTTCGCGGTTCCCCCGACTTTGGTCCAGGGCGGATTCCGCCGCCGGGTGGTTTTACCTTGGATGATTTTTCTATTAGAATGGGAACCGAGTGGTTAGGAGTGGAAAGTCATAGAGGAGAGAGGAACGTTTCATGATCAAGCTCACGCATTTCTCGATGAAGAACGTGGCGGCCGTATTCATCCTGATGGTGCTGCTATTCTTCGGGGGCCTCTACTCGGCGGGGACGCTGAAAGTAGAGAGCATGCCGGACATTTCGTTTCCGGTCGTCATGGTCAGTACCACGTACAAGGCGCCTCCGCAGGACGTCTTGGACCAGGTCACCAAGCCGCTGGAGAAATCCTTGGCCAACCTGAAAGGGCTCAAAAACCTGACCTCCACGTCGAGCGACAACTTCTCCACGATCATCGTGGAGCTGAACCAGGGTAAGGACCCGGAGAAAGCCAAGCAGGACATCGAAAGCTTGATCGCGAACGTCAAGCTGCCGAGCAGCGCGGAGAAACCGCGCGCCATGACGTTCGGGTTTGCCTCGCAGCCGGTCTATTACACGGCGGTGTACGGCAAAGACGGCATGAACCAGACCGAGCTCGACAAGCTTTATAAGGATGTCATCGAGCCCGGGCTCAATTCCGTAAACGGCATCGATCACATCGATTCGATCGGCAACCAGGAAGCGACGCTCAAAATCCGTCTGGACGCTGGAGCGCTCGTGAATTTCGGGTTGTCACCGTCCCAGGTCGTCGCGGCCATCCAATCGAACCTGACCTCCAGCCCGGCCGGATCGGTCGATTTTAACGGCAATACGGAAATGGTTCGGGTGACGGGGGAGATGAACGCGGTCTATAATCTCGACCGCATGCTCATCGGCACGCCGCGCGGGGAGTCCATCGAACTCCGGCAGATCGCCAAGGTCGAGTCGATCAGCGAATCGCCGTTTTACGCCCGGTTGGACGGGAAATCCGCGATCGGGATCCATCTATACAAGACGAGCGACGCCAACGCGGTCGAATTCGGCGGCGCCGTGAGGAAGATGCTGAAAGACTGGGAGAAAACGATGCCCGGCGTCGCTTTCCACGACATCTACGCCGACGCCGACGGTATCAAGCAATCGGTCAACGGCATGGTGAAGGAAGGCGGCATGGGCGCGTTGCTCGCCTCCCTCATGATCCTGCTGTTCCTGCGCAACGTGCGCATGACGGTGATCGTGCTGATTTCCATCCCGCTGTCCATTTTGATGACGCTGCTCTTCATGGCGCCGCTCGGCATTTCGCTTAACATCATGACGCTAGGCGGCATGGCGATCGCGGTCGGCCGCGTCGTGGACGACAGTATCGTCGTCATCGAGAACATCTACACTCAGCTTGCCAAAGCGCAGGAACGCAAAGAGTCGGTCATCGTACTGGCGACCAAGCAAGTCGCGGCAGCCATTACGTCGTCCACGTTGACGACCGTCGGCGTGTTCGCTCCGATCGCTTTCGTCAGCGGCACGGTCGGCGAGGTGTTCCGGCCGTTCGCCCTGACCCTTGTCTGCGCGCTCATGGCGTCGCTGTTGGTCGCGCTGACCGTCATTCCGATGCTGGCGAAACTGCTCGTGATGCGGAGCCGCAAAATCCCGCAGCACGACGAGAACCACATCGGCAAATTCGCCGCCCGTTATAAGAAGATCTTAACCGCATCCCTCAACCATCGAATCAAGACGTTGCTGCTCGCCGGAATTCTTTTTATCCTGTCCATCGTATTGATCGTGCCTCATCTCGCGATGGAGTTCCTGCCGGCGAGCGAAGCCGACAAGCAGTTGTATTATCAGATCGAGATGCCGAAGGAAACCTCCAAGGAAGCCATGAACGCCAAGATGAAAGAAATCGAGACCATGCTCATGGAAGCCAAGGACGCGAAAGGGAATCCCCAATTCACCTACGTGGAGTCCCTCGTGGCCTATGAATTTTCCGAAGATGCCGTGCCATACCGCTCGACCTTGTTCACCGAGGTGAACGAAGAGTCGGACGCCAAAGCGGTGCTAAAGGAATACCAGGATAAAATCCTGTATTTGTTGCCCCAGAAATCGAAGGCGAACGGATCGCTCATTTCGTTCGGCGGAGAGGGGGGCTCGGGAGTGGACTTCACTTACTCGCTGAGAGGCGACGATCTGCTGCTGCTGAAGCAAGCCGCAGCCACCGTCCAGGAAGCGATGAAGAAATTCCCCGAACTGAGCGACATCAAAGATTCGCTGGGCGAATCGAAGATGGAGGTCGAGGTGCTCGTCGACCAGGTCAAAGCACGGCAATACGCCATGAGCACGGGCCAAGTGCTGGGGTCGGTCGCCGAATGGATCGGCAAGCAAGACCTCGGCGACCTCAAGTTCGACAACGTGATGTACAAGACGACGATCGAAATGGATCCGGCCGACAAGGATTCTCTCGCCGCGCTGGAGAATATTCCTCTTCAGACGCCGGCGGGGCTGACGATTCGGCTGGCCGACATCGCGGACGTGCGCCATATCGAATCGCCGGTATCGATCGCCCGCGAGAAGCAGCAGCAGGTCGTGAATGTATCCGCGAAGATCGAAAGCCGGGACAAAGGCGGGGTCAGCGCCAAAGTATCCGCCGCGCTGGACCAATTGGAGCTGCCAAGCGGCGTAAGCCGCGATGTAGCCGGCGTGTCCGACGACATTCAGAGCGGGTTCAGCCAGATGTTCGCGGCGATGGCGGCATCCATCTTCATCGTATACTTGATCATGGTGCTCGCATTCGGCAACGCCAGCGCGCCGTTCGCCATTCTGTTCTCGCTGCCGCTGGCCGTCATCGGCGGGCTCATTGGCCTGCTGGTGACCGGAGAATCCGTCAACGTCACGTCTTTGATCGGGTTCCTCATGCTGATCGGGATCGTCGTAACCAACGCGATCGTGCTGATCGACCGGGTGCAGCAGCTTCGGGAAGAAGGGCTCTCCGTACGGGATGCGCTCGTGGAAGCCGGCGTGAACCGGCTTCGCCCGATCATCATGACGGCGGGCGCAACGATTTTCGCGCTTATGCCGCTGGCTCTGGGGATGTCGGAAGGCACCCTGATCTCCAAAGGTTTGGCCGTCGTCGTCATCGGCGGTCTGATCACCTCGACGCTGCTGACGCTGGTCGTCGTGCCGATCATCTACGAATCGATCTATAAATTCAAATCGAGGATGGGACGTTTGTTCCGCAGGAAGAAGAATGAAGCCGTTGAAGCGGAAGCCCAGCCGATCGCAGGATAAATCCGATAATCGGGAGTTTGTTTGGCAAACTCTCACCTATCTTTCGCAAAGGAGCTAGGAGAAATGAAGAAGAAGACTCGAACGTGGGGGGGCGCGGCGGCCCTGGTGGTCAGCGTCGCGCTTGTCGCCGGCTGCTCGGCCCAGGCGGGCCAGGGCGCGGAGCCTACGAGTACCGCGGCGGCCGCCGTGAAGACGGTGAAAGTGGCGGATATCGGCAAAGTGCAAATTTCCGAGCCGCGGGAACAAGTCGCCGACGTGTTGGCGTCGGCGCAGGTGAACGTCGTCTCCAAAGCCAGCGCGGACGTCCGGGAGGTGCTGAAGGAGCGCGGCTCCAAGGTCGCCAAGGGCGACGTGCTCGTGTCGCTGGACGATACGGATGCGCTGCTTCAACAGGAACAAGCGCGGCTTTCCCTCGAGAGCGCGCAGCAGTCGCTCGACTCGGGCCGCAAGCAATGGGAGCTGAACGTCAAGAAAGTGGAGCAGGCACTCTCCCAAGCGACCAAGAACTTGAACAAAACGAAGAACGATTACGATCAGGGGCTGGTCGGCAAGACGGAGTTGGACCAGGCGCAGAACGCCTATGACAATGCCAAAACCGAGTTGGACCTGCTCAAGGAATCGTCCGTAACCGGACTGGAAATGCAAGTGAAGTCCTCGGAGCTCTCCGTCGAACTGTCCGAACGGTCGCTGGCCAACCATCAAATCAAGGCGCCGATCGACGGCGTCCTGACCGAGATGAACGTTCAGGCCGGCATGACGGTCAGTCCGGGGTTCGGCATCGGCCAGATCCAGCAGATCGATCCGATCAAGATCAAGGCCCTGCTCTCGGCGCAATCGGCCGAACTCGTACGGGGCAAGAAAGAACTGCGGTTCTATGTGCCGGGCAGCGAGAAGATGTACACCGGGAAAATCACTTATCTCGCCAATGTGATCGACTCGCAGACGAACGCGTATGAATTGAACTTGTCCGTGGGCAATGCGGACATGTCGCTGAAGCCAGGCATGAAGGTACAAGTACGGCTGACGGAAGAGGCGGAGGAACAGGTCGTCGCCGTGCCGACGCTCAGCATCGTCCGGGAAGGCTCGGAAAATTTCGTGTACGTGCTGAACGGCGACAAGGCGGAGAAACGCAAAGTCGAACTGGGCCGGCTTAACGAGTTGAACCAAGAGATCCTGTCCGGCGTTAAGGCCGGGGAGAAGCTGATCGTATCCGGCCAGAACCAACTCGCGGACGGGGAAAAGGTGCAGGTCGCGAAGTAAAGCTAAGGCGCTAACGTTTTGGGAACCAGCCATTATAGATCGATACTCGGAGGTACGATATGCATACGAATTGGAGATCGACGGCGGCCGCTGTCTTGTTGACCGCAGCCTTGGCGGTGTCGCCTAGCGTCTCGGTGTTGGCGGCGACGCCGGCCGTTCAGGCGGGTCAAGGCCAGGGCTTGGCTAAGCCGATGAAGCTGGCGGGCAGCGTGTCCGCCGAACTGAAAAGCGCGTTCGTCGAGCGAAGCGCGGACGACTCGACCATCGGAGTCGTCGTTTGGCTTCGCAACGACGGCGCCAAAGTGACGCGGGTGCCGGATTACGAACTGAGGGTGACGACCGCCGACGGCGTCACGTACACGCTGACGCCCAGCGCGTCCAACCCCCGTTCGATCCAGGCCAAAGGAAAGGCTGAGCTGGGCTATATCTTGAACGTGGAACGGACGGATCGCCTGGAACTGACGAAGCTGACCTGGGTGAACGTAGACGAGTACGTGTATCCGCGCAAGGAAACCCCGATGCTGTCCATGAATTTGAGCGGCAAGGTGTGGCAAAGCACGGCCCCCGACAGCGCCTCGACGGGCGCCATCAAGTGGGGACAACCGTTCAAGCTGGATCTATTCTCGACGGACGTAACCTATACGCCGGCCAGCGTGCAGAAGCAGACAACGGCGCAAGGCGGCATCGTTACGGTCGTTACCGTGAAAGCCGCGAACGCAGGGAAACAGAAAGCGTATGTGCCCGATTTCGCGGTCAGCGGGTCCGACGGCGCGAAGCTGTATGCCGGAGAGAAAGCCGACAACAAAGTGACGTCGCTCAGTCCGGGAGAGAGCCGCAACATCCGGTTCGCGATTCCGACAGCGGCGAGCGTCGCCCTGACCGGTTTCGTCGTCACGACGCCCGAGCGTTTCGCGACGGCGGGGGGCGGTTCGATCGTGGAACACGTGGGACACGTCCGCATCGGATTGCCGCAGAGCGGTTCTTCGCTTGCCGGGCTGTCTGCGTATGCGTTCGGCTCGCCGATCGCGCTGGATGCTCTGAACGAATTGGTCGACAAGGACGTCGAAGTGTCCTTGGTCGAGCTCCATATGCACGAGAACCAAGGCGACGGATACAAGACGGCTATCGCCAAGTTCAAGCTGCGGAACACGGGCAAGGAGCCCGCGCCGCTTCCCGCGTTCGGGGCGGAGCTCGTCGACGGGGACGGGTACACGTATGCCGGCGTCCGGCAGAACGTCGCGACGCAGAGCCTGATGCCCGGACTCAGCCACGTCGTGAGCTACGCGTTCAACGTGCCGAAGACGGAAGAGGATGATCAGCGTTTCGCGCTGCGCCTGCTCGAGGGCGGCACGGCGGACTCGCCGTACCCTTCGCCGATCGCGGCCGTGGGCGTTCAAGCGCAGATCGGAGACAAGGATTCGGACGTGTGGGACCTGTATCCGTTCAAGGTTGAGATGAAATATTGGTGGCTGAATGCCTATGCTGACACGATTCCGGTCACTTCTTATTCCTACAAGCTCAAACTCAATTTAGAGATCACTCAATCGGACGATGTCGTGGTGGACGCCGGATTTTCTAGATTGAAGTTCGAATTGGTAGACACTCAGGGTAAAATGATCGGTTCCGAAACGGTGCCGTTAACAGGTGTTGGTCGTTTGGTCAGCGGAACTCAAATTGTAAAATTCTCCAACATCCGTACGGAGCAGCAAGAATATCCGCTTTCAATCAACGTTTATGAAGTCATCGATACACCGAATGGCGAAGCAACGAGGTTGCTGAAGACATTCCATCAATCTTAGAAGACCGTTTCCTAGAGGCCGGCGGATCGAATGTCCGCCGGCCTCTATCTTTTACCGCAAGTCCGACAAATACCGTAACGCCCGATTCGAGGCCGGCATATAATGGCGTACGCAACGATGCAACGCACAACCAAGGGAGCCCGCTAAGGTCGCGGTTTGGTTGTGCAAACGCAAGCGAAGGAGCGCGCGGCGCGCGATCGTACGGACAGGAGGTGGCTGCCGTGTTTCCGGATTTGCTTTGGATCGTCGGTATTTATGCGGCGGCAGCGGCAGTGGCGCATGGAGTGCTCGGAGGCCGCAGCGGCGGCTCGGGAAGTCGGCACTACGTGTTGGTCGCAGGGAATCATCAGCTGCAGATCGAGTGGTATTTGCGGGCGCTGCGGAGGCATTCCCGGCGTACCGGCACGGATATCGGCATCACCGTAGTGCTTGAGGATTCTACCGATGAAACCGGTCCCATTTTGGAAAAGTTCTCAAGGGAAGAGGACGGAATCGCCTTGATTCGCAGTGAAGGCACTTCGGATGCGGCTGCCGGTTCGGATCCTCGGGAAAGAGCGGAGTGGCATTGTAAAACGGCAAACGCAGCAAGCGGAGATCCCGGCAGGCAGGTCGTGTGGATCGATCTAAAGAAGCGGGAGGATGTATCGCGGTTGCCGTTGTGAACGGGATGGAGATCGGGGACAGGGAGGGATTGCCGGCAAATCGGAATTGGAATACAATAAAACAGACAAGATTATTAGGATCAGGAAGCGACGGGTGAAGCACACTCGCGATGTCGTCTAAGGGACGACAGGCGGGTGTGCTTTTTATTTTCGGCGGAAGCGGAGAGTGGGGTCGCGGATGAAAGCGAGGATCTACGCCGTACGTACTGCGGCTGGATGGCGAGCATTATTTACGGTCTGCCATGAGCTGGATCAACGGTTCTGGTCGGACAGCAGCTTTCGAAGTGGGGCGTCGGAAGGATGGGGGGATCAGCCGAAGGTAGATGAACTACATGATCCCAGGGATCTGACATGGTTAAAGTACGCGGTGCCGCTCGGGATCGCTGCTACGGCATGCGAAGCGCTGAACCGTGATGTTGGAGTGGGGTTAGGGAAGGCAGATACCCGGACTGCAATAGCCGCCGCGATCCGCCGGGCTTCGGAACAGACGAGTGGGTTTGCAACAGGGGTTGGGGATGGCGGGTGGCTGGACGAAAAGCTTCATCTGGAACTGCCGGGAATCGAGAAGGGAATCCATCTGGCGAGTGTGGAGCAGGGCCGCCGTGCCGGTAGAGAAGCGAGGGACATCGCGGAAAAGCTGCGGGGACGCCTGTTCCTGCAAGCAGAGGTTGAGGCGGCATGGCCTGCCGAGACCAAGGAGAGACTGCTCGCCTTGTTGCAATTGGCTTTATTGCTCGGCGGGCTGAAACTGACAACAGGAGTCGTGCCGGAAGTGGAGCCGCGAAATTCTGGCCGTAGACGAGCCAGCGCCGAGTTTAGGCTCCGATGCCTGCGCTGCGGCAGCGGCGAAGGCGGGCTTCGGCGAACGCCTTGCGCTTCTTGCGGTCGTGAGGATTGCGCTTATTGCGAGGCGTGTCTGACGATGGGACGTAGCCGGGAATGCGGACTGGCCGTGGTCGGCCGGCCCTCTGAAGTCGTTCCTCTAGCGGTTGCGCGTAGGCAGGACCTTTCTCGTTGGGGGCTCAGCCCCGCCCAGACCGAGGCAGCCGGAACGGCGCTGGCGTTTTTGCGGGAACGCCGATTCGAACCAGAAGATCACGCGCGTTCACCGCTGACATCCGTAATCCGGCAGGTTCGTTCCTTCCACCCTTTCCTGCCAAACGGCGCCAAGAAAGAAAACTCAGACACATTCCTCCTGTGGGCGGTCACGGGAGCGGGCAAAACGGAAATGATGTTCCCGCTGTTGGAGGCCGTGCTGGATGCTGGTGGCCGCGCCGCGGTTGCCTCACCCCGCCGGGATGTCGTGCTGGAGCTGGCACCGCGATTGGCAAAGGCTTTCCCCCAAGTCAGCCGGGTCGTGCTGTACGGGGGCAGCGAGGACCGATTTGAGACGGGGACCTTGACGTTGGCTACCGCGCATCAGCTGATCCGATACCGAGAAGCTTTCGATTTAGTCGTAATCGACGAGGTAGATGCATTCCCTTACCATAACGACCCGACGCTTCATTATACCGCCGCCCAGGCCCGGGCACGCGGCGGCGTGACCGTGCTGCTCAGCGCGACTCCTCCGAATGATCTGCAACGCGAGGCCCGTCGGGGCGAACTGCCGCATGCGAGGGTGGCGGTGCGCCACCATCGAAGACCATTGCCCGTGCCCGTCAGGATGAACATTCCGCCCGTATCCCGTTGGGCAGGAAGCCGCGGCCGGATCCCTCCCCGCCTAGCGTCCGCGATCCGCCTTTCCGCGGCACGGGAAGCCCAAATCTTTCTCTTCGTCCCCTACGTCCGTCAGACGGATCCGCTTGTCGATTGCCTGCGTCAGCAGGCTTCGACCCTCGGTCTCGAACCCGGGGACATTGCGGGCACCTCATCGCGCGATCCCGACCGAAGCAGGAAGGTAGAAGCCTTCCGCGCCAGGACGATTCGCTTGCTGGTCACGACCACCATCTTGGAGAGGGGAGTCACCGTTCCGAAAAGCGACGTGTTCGTGCTGGATGCAGACAAGCCGTTGTTTGACTCCTCCTCCCTGGTGCAGATGGCCGGGCGGGCAGGGAGATCAGCCGACGACCCGGACGGACGCGTCTATTTTGCTTCTCCCGTATGGACCAGGTCCCAACGGGAGGCTTGCCGGCAAATCCGGGAGATGAATGCCTTCGCCGCACGGAAGGGGTATTTGCTTCAAGGAAATCAATAAGAAGAGGGGATGATCGTCTGTGCGATTTTCCTGGAACCGATGGCTGGAGCCGTCGAACGGTCCTTGCCCGGTCTGCGGCAAACGGAGTGCCGGGGGTAAAACCGCTGCCTGTCCGGTTCGGCACCCTGAAGCCGCGTCCGTGCTTCGTCAGCTATGCACCGCCTGCGCCGAAACCATCCCTTGGATCCGTAAACCGGTGTGCAGGGTTTGCGGGCGTTCGATCGCGTGCCCGGATTGCCCGAGAAGAGCGGAACGGGCGCTTTCCTTCAGCCGGGGAGCCGTCCGATACGACGCGGCGATGAAGGATTGGCTTGCCATGTACAAATACAGGGGCAGCGAGAAGCTGGAAGCCGTCATGGCCGCCATGGCAGCGTTCGGCTATGAGCGGATTCTCACGGAACTGAGGACGGGTACCGATGCTGCATCTTTCGTTGCCGTTACGGCCGTTCCGCTTGCCGCCGAAAGACTGGCGGAAAGGGGATTCAACCAGGCCGAGCGGATGGCCAGGACTCTAGCGGGGTGGTACAGCCTGCCGTATCGGCCGCTACTCAAGAGAAACCGACATACCGAAAAACAAAGCCTCAAATCCCGCCGCGGTCGCCTGGAAGACATGAGAGGCAACTTTTCGCCGAATCCCGCCGCTTTTTCGATGCTAACCTCCTCACAGCCCGACGAAACATGCCGCATCTTACTGGTGGACGACGTGTACACGACTGGCAGCACGCTGCAGGAATGCGCCCGATCGATACGTTTGGCGGTTGCAAGCCAACCCGCGAACGCCCAGGATCGCCGCGTGGAAGTCTACGGTCTCGCATGGGCTCGTTCGTAAATGGAAATAAATAGATGCATTTTCAGCCGGAGTTTAGTATGATAGGGTTATAGTTGTATCGAAACGTGTCGGAAGGAATGAGGGGAGGAAGCCTCATGAATTTAACGTATTGCCCGCGCTGTAATAAATTGTTCGCCAAGGGAATCCGGGAAGTTTGCAACAGCTGCGTCGTGGAGATCGAGAAAGAGTACGAGAGGGTCGCCGCTTTTCTGAAAGAGCATAAAGGCGCCAATATACATGAAGTCTCGGAAGCGACGGAAGTTT
The DNA here is from genome assembly GCF_029360585.1 of Cohnella caldifontis. Lineage (GTDB taxonomy): Bacteria > Bacillota > Bacilli > Paenibacillales > Paenibacillaceae > Cohnella > Cohnella caldifontis. Next base: position 457,147 of record NZ_JAQZSJ010000003.1, read on the forward strand.
CCGTCAAACAGATCACCAAGTTTATACGGGAAGGCCGAGTCTCGACGGCCAACCTGCCGAATCTGTCCGTTCCGTGCGAAGTGTGCGGGCTGCCGATCCGGGAAGGCACGATGTGCGACTCCTGCCGGGCCAAGCTGCAGAGGGACGTGAGGAATCTGCAGTCGCAAGCCAACCTCGCCCGCCAGAACATCCTGCAAGATTCGAAGGCAAGCAAAGCTTTCCAGATTCGCGACCGCCACTGATCCGCGAACTAAACATTTCATAGCATTCCGCCGATAATAGCTTTAGTGATTATCGGCTTTTTTATTTTGTCGGGGTGATTGAGAGATGAAAATCAACGATACGCAGCGGATCGGCGCTTACCGGACCTATACACAGTCCACTGAACATCGTGCTTCCGGCGCGGAAAGCAAGCGCAGGAAGGACGAGGTGGCTTTCTCCGCGGAAGCCATGGAATTGCTGAAGGCCGGCAAAGGCGACGAAACCGACCGTTCGGAGCGAATCGAGCAGTTGAAAGAACAGGTGAGCGCGGGAACGTACCGGGTGCCGGATTCGTTGCTCGCGGAGAAGCTGCTTCCTTTTGTACGTTAATGATCGGATCGGAGGATGGGTATGACGGCATTCGGACAGTTGACGGAGAACCTCCGGCAGATCCATTCGCTGTATGTCGAGTTGGTCGAACTCGGGGAGCAGAAAAAAGAGCACATCGTGCATAATCGGCTGAACGAGCTGACCCAGACGGTGGCCAGAGAATCGAAAGCGCTGAAACGCCTGGGCGATATGGAGAAGGAAAGGGTGCAAGCGATGGCGGCCCTTCAGCAGGAATTGGGCCTGAAGCCCGATCCGGGATTGACGCTGGATGACACGCTGAAGATGATCATGAAATCGGCGGACAAGCAGCAGTTAATGGAGCTTCGCGATGCGATCGCGGCTGAGGCGAAGAAGCTGCAGTCGCTGAACGAGACGAATCAACTGCTGGTCAAACAAGGGCTCGATTTCGTCAGCCTTTCGCTCGACCTGCTGACCACGGGACCGGAAGACGACATGCTCTATCAGGCGCCAGCCCAACAAACGGCCTCTTCCGCTCACAGAAAGAGATTATTCGATACTAAGGCGTGAGACGAAGGTTTCACATCAGGAAAGGTAGGCTGCACTCCGATGAGATCCACTTTCATGGGTTTGGAAACGAGCAAGCGGGCGATATTGACCCAGTCGGTCGCGATGCAGACGCTCGGGCATAATATCGCCAACGCGGCTACGGAAGGTTACTCGAGACAGCGCGTCAACGTGACCGCCACCCGTCCGATCGAAGCGCCCGGCATGACGAAGAGCACGGCCCCGGGGCAAATCGGAACCGGAGTGCAGTACGACTCGATTACGCGGATTCGGGACAGCTACCTGGACCTGCAATACCGCAGGGAAAACCAATCTCTGGCCTCTTACGATATTATAAGCAGTACGCTAAGTTCGATCGAAGGAATCATTAACGAACCTTCGGAAACGGGCCTGAGTTCGGTCATGAATAAATTTTGGGATTCATTGGAAGTGCTAAACCGCGATCCGAGGCTGCTAAGCGCGAGAATCAACGTGGTCGGCGCGGCGGTAAACTTCACGGATACGCTTCAGCATATCGGAAAGACGCTGCAGGACCTCGGTTCGGATATCGATAACAACATCACGGCTAAGGTTGGCGAAGCCAACGTCCTCATCCAAGGCATCGCCCAGTTAAACGATTTCATCCGTCACGTTGAAGCGACCGGGGACAACGCGAACGATTACCGTGACCAAAGGGATCTTCTGGTGGACAAGCTGTCCACTATCGTCGACGTGCAGGTGACGGAAACACCGGATGGTGGCTACTCCGTGACTTCCGCGGGGGTGCAGGTCGTGAGCAACGGCACCGCGACGGAATTGACGGCGGATGCCGCCGAGAACGCGACGGCCGGGCAGCTTCACGGCTATCAGGCGTCCAAGGATGAAGTCGCCCACGTTCAGAACCAGATGAACGCCATGGTCAGCACGCTCGTCACCGGGGAAGCGAAAGTCACGTTGTCGAACGGATATGTGACGTCCTCGGCGATTACGGCGGAGAACGACGTAACGCTGGAAAACGGGACTTTGATCCCGGCCGGCTCGACCATTCCCGCCGGATCGAGGATCGCCAGCGAGGCCATTATCAAAGTGAACGGCTTCAACGGCCTTCATGCACTGGGATACACGCTGACGGATCCGATGCAGACCGGCGTGCCGTTTTTCGTGACTTCCGACGGGTCGTCCACCTTCGACATCATGAATATCCGCGTAAATCCGGACATCCAGAACGATACCAACCTGATCGCGGCTTCCGGAAAATACGAGACCGTGGGCACGACGAACCAGACCATTAAAGGAAACAGCGATATCGCGATCGCTTTGGCAAGGCTAAGAGACAACGTGTTTACATATCCATCTGGAATGACCAACTTATCCTCCGGTACGACGGACGATTATTTCCGGGCCGTCACGAGCGAGCTCGGCGATCGTTCGGCCAATGCGCAGCGGAATTTGAACAACCAACAGCAGCTCGTCGATTCCGTCAATATCCGCCGCCAGTCCGTCAGCGGAGTTTCGCTCGACGAGGAAATGGCCGACATGATCAAATTCCAACACGCCTACAACGCGGCGGCCCGCAACATGACCGTCGTAGACGAGATGCTGGACCGAATCATCAACGGAATGGGAACCGTCGGAAGATAAGGAAGGGGGGATTAGCGTGCGCGTAACGAGCATGATGAAGACGACCCAGTTGTTGGGAAACCTTCGGAACATGAACACGAACATCCAAGACTGGCAGAATAAGCTGGCGACCGGGCAGCGGATTCAAAAGCCCAGCGACGATCCCGTCGGGGTCGGATACGTGATGAGATACGACACGGAGCTTAGCCGGAGCGACGAGTTCCTGGAGAACTCCCGCACGGGCAACGGGATTCTCAGCACGATGGACGAATTGATGCAGCAGGCGAACGACGTGTTGAAACGGGCGAAGGTCATTACGCAGCAAGCGTCTACCGGCACCGTGCCTGAGGATGCGAGAAAAGCCATCGCGGCGGAAATGAAGCAGCTGAAGGAACAACTGGTGCTGATCGGCAACAGCAGCTACAACGGGAACTATTTGTTCAATGGACAAAAGATGGATCAGCGGCCCTATCCTTCTTCGACTGACGCCGCCAATGCCAAGACAGACACGGGGGTTTTTTACCTGAACGTAAGTCCTTCCGTATCCGTTCCCGTCAGTTTGACGGGCGAGGAAATTTTCGGGGCCGCGGGAGATCCGGACAACACGTTCAAAATACTGGACGATGCGATCGCGGATCTGGAAGCAAACGATCAGGAGAAGCTGTTGAACGACATGGACCGGTTCGACATCGGAGCCGATAGGATCACCAAGGCCTGGGCAGAGATCGGAGCCCGCACGAACCGGTTCGAATTAATGGAGAACCGGATCCTGGACGAGCAGGGGACGCTGAAGGAACTGCGGGGTAAAGTGGCGGACGTCGACATGGCGGATGCCATCATGAACCTCAAGATTCAGGAAAACGTGCTTCAGGCAGCACTTTCGACCGGGGCTAGAATCAGTCAAATTTCGTTGATCGATTACATGCGTTAAATTTTCGGAAAGGGCGAAGGGGGAGGATGGCGTTGGGCATATCGGTTGGAACGGCGTCATCTCATGAACCGGTTCGTCCTGTCCAGACGGTCACCCCACCTGCGGAAGTGTCGGCCAAGCATATTCCCGCTACAATGACTATCCGGTATCGGGAGGCGGAAATCAAAACGGATTGGTCCCAAGTGTGGGACGATCTCGGATTGAAGAAGCCTTCTGCTTTCAAGAGCGAGATTGAAGGACGCATACAATCCGGATTCGTTCAGGATCTGTCGGCGAATGTTCGCCACGGCGACCAAACCGCGGACATCCGCCGCAAGGACCCCGGAATATTCGGTAAGCAAGCGTATGAGGATTATATGAGGAAAAGCCAGCGCGATGTCGTGATCGATGTCGCGCCGAAGTCCCCGGTCCGAATCGACGTGCGAATCCATGCTCCGGAAATCGATGTTCAAACCCGGCCGCTGCCGGGAACCAGATGAGGAGGTATCCGACGAACCTTGACGGAACAGGAGACCGTGATCCGAAGCGATCGCTATGGAGAACTGCATGTGGCGGAAAACCAAATCATCCATTTCGAGAAAGGGATCGTCGGTTGGCAGGAAATCTCGAACTATGCGCTGATCGAGATGGAGGATACCCCGTTTTATATTTTGCACGCGCTTCGCGAACAACTAAGCTTTATCCTGATCCCCGCGGAGAAAACGGTCCGGGATTACGGCTTTGAAATTGACGACGATACGATCGAGCTGCTCGGCATAAGCAAAGCCGAGGACGTGGTGGCCTTTTTGATCGTGAACATTGTCGAGAATCAGTTCTACGTCAATTTGAGAGCCCCAATCCTCATTGCGCCGGAGCAGTGCAAAGGTTGCCAATTCGTCATCCACCAGAGCGACTTTCCCATTCGCTTTCCGTTGGCCGGCAAAGAGGAGGGCTCCTGATGTTGGTTTTGAAACGGAAAGTCGGGGAAACCGTCAAGCTAGGTGATACGATAGAAGTTCAAGTGCTCGCCGTTGAAGGGGAAACCGTTAAGCTCGGCTTCACCGCTCCCCGAAACATCCAGATATTGCGCAAAGAGCTTTATGACGGTTTGATGCAGGAGAACTTGCAGGCGGGTCAAGCCGAAGCGGGAATGAACGCGGGCATGCTCGATCTGCTCAAAAGTTTCAAACATTCTAAAGCGAACACGGACAAGGAGTGATTGCGCAATGAACGTCGGAGGAGCGCAAAGAACGGAAATCGCGAGCTACGGAATGAACAACAGAATGCAGACGATGAGGTCGGAATCCAGAGCCGAAGGAGAGTGGGCGGCTGAGGTCGCTCCAGTTGCGGGTCCAAAGGAGGCGAATTTCGGCGAGCTCACGCCCGAAGACAAAAAGAAGCTGGACGAACAGCTGAAGAAGATCAACGATTCTCTGGTTTCGTACGGAAAAATGTTGAAATTCAAGTACAACGACGAGGCAAAGACGACTTATGTCGAGGTCGTCGATACGGAGACGCAGAAAGTCGTCGCCAGTCTGCCGCCGGAGTTTCTGATCGATCTTTCCGTTCGCATGAAGGAACTGATCGGGATGTTCATCGACAAAAAGCTGTAACGGCAGATGATGCAGAGAGGAGGAGAAATCGGATATGAGCGGAATTAGTCTTACCGGCTTGGCATCCGGCTTGGATACCAGTTCGATGATTGAAGCGCTGATGAAACTCGAGCGCATCCCCTATGACAAATTATCGACCAAGAAAGACGATCTGACCAAAGAACAGAGTCTGATCCGCAGCATCAACACGAAGTTGGTAACCTTAAGGAGCGCGGCTTCGGATTTGATGTACAGCACATCATATAATGTCACTTCCGCGAAAGTTGCGGACAGTTCCGTTGTCAGCGTAACCTCGACGGATAGTGCGCCTACGGGAAGCTACAACGTCTCCGTCACCCAATTGGCCAAGAAACACGTGGTCAGCTCAAAGGAATTCGATGCGGCCGCGTTGGATTCTTCTTTATCGGGAACGATAACCCTTTACGGGAATGGCAGCGCCGACGCTCACCCGATTACGTTGTCGGGAAGCACCAACAAGGATGTTCTCAACAATTTGGCTAATGAAATCAATAATGCGAAGACGGGCGTATCCGCCAGCGTGATCGAGACGAAACCCGGCAAGCTGACGTTGGTATTGACATCCAATAATTTTGGCGAAGACTCGGATATCGAATTCGGTACCATGCCAGGAACGCCCGACAAACACACGTATATTAACGGATCGCCCGCCCTGTTGCAAGCGATCGGAATTCAGAAGGCGGACAGCAGCATGAATACGGTTCAGGCTGCCCAAAATGCAATCGTAAAAATTAACGGAATCGACATTACGCATGGCGACAACGAATTGGAAAACGTCGTATCGGGGATGACCTTTAGTCTTCTAAAAGAAGGCGGCGCGTCAACCACGGTTTCGGTCGCGAAAGATACCGATAAAATCGCGGCGAAAATCCAAACGTTCGTAGATGCCTACAACGATGTCGTCTCCACGGTGCGGACGAATACGGCCAAAGGCGCAACGATGCAGGGCGATTCCACGCTCCGTTCGCTGCAATCCGAATTAACCGACCTGGTTAATAATGTAGTAGGCGGATCGGGCGCTTACAAGTTTCTGTTCGATATCGGCTTGGAGATCGATAAAGGGGTCACAAGCGGCAGTGAAATGACGGGCAAGCTCAGCTTCGACAAAAACAAGTTTGTCACGGCATTCAACAAGGATCCCGATTCCGTTTATCAGTTATTCGCTTTTGACGGTTCGGGAAACAGCGACGATGGGATCGCCGTTCGGTTTTATAACTCCACGTATAACTGGACACGCACCAACACGGGCTATTTGAGCTCCAAAATCACCGGGTATGACGCGGATCTTAAAGAGATTACCGATCAGATGGAGAACATGGACCAGCGTCTTCAGATGAAGCAAAAGCAATTGGAGGCGCAGTTTTCCGCCATGGAAACGGCGCTTTCGCAACTGCACAACCAGCAGTCGTGGTTATCCGGCCAGATCTCCTCGTTAGGAGTATCGTAGGGATAGATCCGATCCGCATACGAGATGTTCGACAAGGAGATGGGGATGCCCGTGAATTTACAGCAACCAGGTTATCAGGCCTACCAGAAAAACAAATACGAAACCGCGTCTCCGCATCGGCTCATTCTCATGCTGTACGACGGGGCGTTATCCAATCTGAACCGGGCCAGAATCGCTTTGAACGGCAATCAAAGACAGGAAGCGCATCGCTATATTCAGAAGACCCAGGACATCCTTTTCGAATTGCTGGCGTGCTTGAACGAAGAACAGGGCGGCGTGATCGCGCAAAATTTAAAAGAGCTGTATTTTTATATGATTAAACAACTCGTGCAGGCCAACATTCAGAAGAAAGCGGATTTGCTCGATGAATCGGAGTCGATTCTCCGGCAGCTTCGCGGAGCGTGGGAACAAATCGGAAAGGAAATCAGCCATGGCGCCGTTTGAAACGTCCGTTCATATCCAGACTTGGCGTCAAGGATATGAGCGGTTGACGGAGATCAGCATGGCACAGCTGATGCTGCTCAAGGATGAGAGCGGTGCGGAGGATTTGTGGACCCGTTTGCATGGGTTAAGCGAGGAGAAGATGTCCGTTCAAGCCGAGTTGGAGCGCCTGCAATCGCAGCTCGAAGATGAGCTCGGCGGGGATCGCATTAGGGATTTGTTTCAGCAGCATATCCGTTCGACGGCCGAATCCGCCAGAGTGCTGACTTTCGAAGCGGCGCGGAAAATCGAATTGATGATGATTTCCACGGGGAAGGAAATCGGCTCGACCCGCAACCATCGCAAAGTATTCCATGCTTACAGCGGGTATGCCAGGGATGATGAAATCTCTCTGTATTTCGACGAGAAGAAATAAAGTTTTCGAGAAAATTTTTCCTCTTTGACGGTTCGAAGTATAAACTAAGTCTTTAGGCCCGCCGATAAATAATTTGTAGGCCGCATGGACGTGGCCGATATTTCCAATCATGGAGGATGATCTTGATGTACATCAACACGAACGTAAGTGCATTGAATGCTCATCGCAACTTGGGTATCAACAACAGCTCGATGAGCAAAACGATGGAGAAGCTGTCTTCCGGTTACCGCATCAACCGCGCTGCTGACGACGCGGCCGGCTTGGCGATCTCCGAAAAAATGCGCTATCAAATCGGCGGATACAACCAAGCGATCCGCAATGCGCAAGACGGCATTTCCCTGATTCAGACGGCGGAAGGCGCGTTGACGGAAGTACATTCCATGCTGCAGCGTCTGAACGTGCTGGCGAACCAAGCGGCCAACGGCACGATGGCTTCCGCAGACCGCACCAAAATCGGTCTCGAAGTTACCCAGTTGGTCAACGAGATCAACAACATCGCTTCCAGCCTCAAGTTCAACGGCATTTCCCTGCTGAACGGTTCGCAAAGCAGCGTTTCCTTCCAAGTCGGCTTCGAAGCGAACACGACGATCTCCGTATCGCTCGGCAGCGGCACGAAAGCAGCGACTCTTGGCGTCGGCTCGATCAGCGTAAGCTCCGCTTCCGCTGCTCAAACCGCGATTGCGGCGATCCAATCCGCAATCAGCGTCGTTTCCCAACGCCGCGCAGAATTCGGTGCCGTTCAGAACCGTCTTGAGCACACGATCAACAACGTCGGCGTAAACGCCGAGAACCTGTCGGCTTCCGAGTCCCGGATCCGCAATGCCGACATGGCGAAAGAAATGACGGAATTCACGCGCACGCAAATTCTGGTGCAAGCCGGAACGGCCATGCTGGCGCAAGCGAACTCCGTACCGCAGAACGTACTGCGTCTGCTGGGCTAATTGTTTTAAATTGGAAGAACCCTCCGACTTGCGTCGGAGGGTTTTTTCTATTTAGAAAATGTCCAGAAATGCCGATATTATAGGAAGGTAAATGATAGAATGAAAGCTGATAATGTCGAATAACGGAATAGGGTGTAGAATACCATGCGGATTCGTTCGGCAGCAGGTGACATTGAGTGGAACAAAGGCACGACAGAGGAACTGGTCGAGATCATTCATCAGACCATTAAGGCGCTTTATGATCAAGGTCAAATCATGCAAGAGATTCATATGGACGGAATGGTGATCCGGGAAGGTTTCGAGGATTTCGTTGCGAAGCAAGCAGAAAACGAGCGTATTAAGGAGATCGTCATCGTATCGGTCGAGGAAAAAGGGTTGATTCAAGAGATCCAATCCGACATGACGGCGTATTTGCCGAAGCTACTGAACGCGCTTGATTCCATATCCGAACTGTTTTACGGACAGATGACAAGCGACGATTGGTCGTATTTCACCCAGTTGGTTGATGGAATTCACTGGTTTATGGGGGCGGCTAATGCTCTGCGTCATCATCTCGAACGGCAGGAGCGACCGTCGCCAATATTAGACGCTTTGACGCGCTTCGAGGACGACGCCAAACGCCGCGTCGCGGAATTGAACGAAGCGCTTGAGCAGAAAGAGTATACGGCGGCAGGAGACCAATTGAAATATGAATGGCCCGAATTGCTGCAGCCGCTTCGTGCGGCGTTGAATGCCGGAGGGAACGCATGAAGATTTCCGTCGCGGACAACTTGCTTTTCTTGCGTGATCAGTATCCGGAGATTTATCGGTTGATCCGCAATCGAGAGATGAACAAGCAAAAGTACGTATCCCAGCAATCTCGAAGCGGGCAACAGAATCTGGGGATCGTAGACGAGGACGGGAACGTTCGTTCTTTGTACAGCAAATACGATCCGGAATTGGAATGCCGGCGCTGGGCGGAGTCGCAAAGCGGTACGCTCGAGGGGGCCGGCGACGTTCTTCTGCTCGGGGTTGGATTGGGCTATCATGCGCTCGCGCTGATTTCCGCATATCCGGACAAAAGGATATTTCTGTATGAACCGGACTTAGAGATGCTTCTGGCTGCTGTTCATACGGTCGATATTCGGCCGTTGCTGCGCAGCAAGCAGGTCAGCATGTTTGCCGTTGGCAGCGAGGAAAGCGTGAAAACCGAATTGTTATTGGAGATATACAAGTTTGCAACGGGAAGGCTGGCCATCGCGGCGACTCCCCATGTCACGAGAAACGATTTGGAAGAATTAAAGCAATGGGAGTCGCTAGTGCCCGAAATGGCGCGTACATACGCAAGCGATGTGGGTACGATCGCCCACCATCAGCAGGTTTGGATAGAAAATGTGTTCCGGAATTTACCGAAAAATTTAAAGACTCCAACGTTTTACCCGCTTAAAGGAGCCTTTCAGGGGGTCCCTGTCGTCATTGCGGGATCGGGACCTTCACTCGAACTTGAAGCAGAGCGGCTTCGCGCGCTTCAAGATCATGTGCTGATTATCGCGGCTGGCACGGCGGCGGCGGGGCTCCAACATCTAGGCATTCAGCCGCACTTGGTCGTGACGATGGATCCGGGCGAACCGAATCGAATAGCGTTCGAACATCTCGACCTGAAGGATTGCCCGCTTTTGTATATTACGACAGTGAAACATGAGGTCGTTCAGGACGAGAATGATCCATATTTGATGCACGGTTATTTTACGATGGATGTGCTGTCTCACTATTTGATGGAATTGCGGCAAGAGAACGGAGTTTTGCTATCGACTGCGACGGTTACCGGGACGGCCGTGCAGCTTGCGGCGCATATGGGATGCACGGAGATCACCTTTATCGGCCAGGACTTTTCTTACCCGCAAGGGAAATCGTACTCGTCCGGGGTTGGACATATCAGCATGGATGAGCAGAAGAAGAACGTTTCGGCCGCGGATTTGGAAACGCCGAATGTGTCGGGCGGGATGAACCGCACCAATCTTTCGATGTTGAACTTGAAAGAAGACGTAGAGCGGTTGATCAAAGCATTTCCGTGGATCTCCTTCTATAATGCTTCTCCGGTCGGTGCGGTTATCGAACAGACCGAGCTTCGAAGTCTTGATCAAGTGCTGGAGTCGAATCAAGACCGACGGTTCACGCGGGACGACGTCAAAAGGGCGATGCAACAGCGATTGTCGCTGTATCCGCCTGAGGCGAAAACCAAGTTGATTCAGCGTACAAGAAACATGCAAAACGCGCTGGAAGAAATGGAAGAAAGCATCGATCGGCTCAAACGAGCGGCGGACCAATCGACTGGATCACCCAAAGAGTGGCTTGAAAGATTTGAGCGAAACTGGAAGGAGATCGTGGATAGCGAGCTTTTCGAACGCGTGCTCTCTTACTTCCTGCTCGGGGAGAAGAACCATGCGGAACGACATTGGCCGCAGATGTTTGCGACAACCGATTTCTCGAAAAAGAAAGAACTGTTGCTCTATTGCGTACAGCCTTTGGTGCAGGGAATGGACAAGTTGCTTCCCGTGCTGCAAGTTCATTCGAAAAGCATGCTCGCCAAGATCGAAGGCAAAGAAGGAAGTCATACCTAGAGCGGACTTGCGGTGAAAGAGAGGTGCCAACTTGGGTTTTTACACGGATAAAAAAATCCTAGTAACCGGAGCAACAGGGACCATCGGGAGACACCTCGTCAATCGGTTGCTTCGAGATCGTCCGAAAGTCATTCGGGTCTACTCCCGCGATGAATTTAAACAATACGAAATGAGCTTGGATTTGGCGGAGAACGCCAAACAGATGCGATACTTGATCGGCGACGTCCGGGATTTGCAACGTCTCTCCAGGGCGATGGAGGATATCGACTACGTCTTCCATTTGGCTGCGATGAAGCACGTCCCATTCTGCGAGTATAATCCTTTCGAAGCCGTTCAGACGAACGTCATAGGGACTCAGAACGTGATTCAGGCAGCGATACAGAATACTGTGCAGAAAGTGCTTTTTACCAGCACGGACAAGGCGATTTCCCCAACGAATACATATGGAGCAACCAAGCTGATGGGGGAAAGGCTGATTTCCGCGGCTGAACATCAGAAGGGTCCTTCACGGACCATCCTATCTTCCGTTCGGTTCGGGAACGTCATGGGCTCGAGGGGTTCGGTCATTCCGCTGTTCATTCGGCAAATTCGCAGTGGAAAGCGGATTACGATCACCGATCCATCCATGGTCCGATATATGATGACGCCCGGACAAGCCATAGACTTGATCCTGAAGGCAAATGAACTTGCGCAGGGAGGAGAAGTTTTCGTTCTGAAAATGCCGATCGTTCGTATTACGGACTTGGCGGAAATCGTCATTGAGGAAACCAAGAAGCGGTACGGAATTCAAGAATCCATCAAAATCGAGACGATCGGCATTCGCCCTGGCGAGAAACGTTACGAGGAATTGATGAGCGACGAGGAAAAAGTCGATGCCATTGAGACCGATGAGATGTATATTTTGGGCTCGATCTATAATAAAAAAGCCGATTGGGACAAATTCGGTCGTCATTATGATGAGAGTTCCGAATACCAAGAGGCGATTGGCAAAGAAGTATTAAGAGACTGGCTGCTCACGGAAAACCTAATTCAATAACTAATCGATACCGGTTATCGCGAACGGGGGAGTCCATTTGATTGTCAGGTACATCAAGAGCGCATGCGTGGTTGTAGAACACGATAACACGAAGGTTCTATGCGACCCCTGGCTTACGGATGGAATCTATTATGGCAGCTGGTATCACTATCCTCCGTTAAAGTTTCAAGCGGAAGATTTTCGGGATGTCGATTACATCTATATTTCGCACATCCATCCGGACCATCTGGACACGGCAACGTTAAAGCGATTACCCAAGCATATTCCGGTATTGATAGCCAGCTTTAACGAAAAGTTCGTTAGGTCGATCATAAAGGAATGCGGCTTTGAGCACGTTGTGGAGATAAACGCGGGGGAAACATTCCGGCTTTCGGAAGATTTCCAAATGGAGATCCTGGGGGCGGATTTCTGCGATCCTTCCATATGCGGCAAATCATTCGGATGTACGCTTCAAACGCATAGGTCGACTTCGCTTGTCGATACCCTCGCGGTCTTCCATGCCGGCGGAAAAACGGTTGTCAACGCCAACGACTGCGCATATCCCGTCACCCTTTCCGCGTGCGATTACATTGTTCAAAAGTATAATACGGTCGACATGCTGCTCACCGGATATGCAGGAGCGGGACCGTATCCGCAATGCTATGTGTACCAGGACGAAACGGAATATTTACGAAGAGCCGAGAACAAGAAAAATCAGTTTTTAGAACAATGCGTGAATTACGCGGATCACCTAAAACCGAAATACTTTCTCCCTTTCGCAGGACAGTATACCCTTGGGGGCAAACTTGCGGAACTGAACGCATACCGCGGCGTTCCGGAGTTGGAAGAATTGGATGCCCTCCTCTTGCCCAAGCTGCGAAGCCGGGGATTGTTCAGCCGAATGGTTTTGCTGAATTCCGGCGAGAGTTTCGACGTAGAGGCGGAGATATCTTCTGCACCATATACCCCAATTAATCTCGTCGAAAAGGAAAAATACATTCGAGAAGTGCTTAGCTTGAAACGGTTTTCGTATGAAGAAGACCCTGTGCCATCTGAGAATGAATTATTGGACATGCTCCGATCCGCACAAGCGGCAATGATTGATCGTCTGAAGAAAAGGGATATTCAACCGTGGTTGCATAACTGGAATGTCTATATTTCGGCTGGTGAAAGCGAAAAAATGTTTCGAATTCCTCTGAATCAACTAGGAGTCGAAACGGTAGGCTTGGAAGAGATACAATCTCCATTTTTAAAAGTACATATTGATCCACGGTTGCTTCGAAGGATATTGGAACGGAAGGCTCATATCAACAACGCGGAAATCGGCTCTCATTTGCGATATGAAAGGGATCCGGACGAATATGATCGCGCGTTGTTCGTTTGTTTGTATTATTTGCATTTGAGTTGAACGTATAGAGTTGCTACTCACTATTAATTATTTTTTTGTATAGGAGGTTGTTTATGAAGATACTCGTAACTGGCGGAGCTGGGTTTATTGCCTCCAATATTGTAGACCGTTTAGTCACGGAAGGCCATGAAGTGGCAGTCGTGGACAACTTGTCTACGGGTTCAATGAAAAATTTAAATTCCGATGCAATGTTTTTCAAAGGGGACATTCGGGATTTTAGTTTTCTTAAAGAAGTTTTTGCTGAATTTCGCCCAGACATCGTTAATCATCATGCAGCACAAATGGATGTAAGAGTTTCTACAAGAGAACCAAGGTTGGATGCGGAGATTAATATTCTCGGATCCATTAATTTAATACTCTTATCTGTACAATATACGATTCAAAAGTTTGTTTATATTTCAACTGGAGGGGCAGTGTACGGCGAACCCTTATATTTGCCAGTGAGAGAAGATCACCCTATTAATCCGCTATCCCAATATGGGATCTCTAAGCATACGGTTGAACATTACCTATATCTCTACTCACTCAACTACAATTTACAGTATGCCGTATTACGATATCCCAACGTTTATGGTCCTAGACAAAATCCACATGGTGAAGCAGGCGTAATTGCCATCTTTGGATCCAAGATGCTTATGGGCGAACAGCCTGTCATTTTTGGCGATGGGCAACAAACGAGAGATTACGTATACATCAGTGATATTGTGGAAGCAAATATGAAAGCAATGTTTCAAAAAGCACTTGGAATTTATAATATCGGTTCTGGAATCGGAACATCAGTCCTTCAATTACATAAGATTATTTCATACATACTGAAACAGAACAGACAACCAATTTTCGGTGAGCGGCGTATCGGCGAGATTCAAAATATTTGTCTTGATGCCAATCGAGCGAATGAGGATCTTGAGTGGTCTCCAAAAATTTCAATTCAAGAGGGGATAGAACTGACAATGCATTGGATTAAGGAGCAAATGAAGTGAAAGCTGTTCTGATGGCTGCAGGATTAGGCACCCGGTTGAGGCCGGTTACAAATCGTATACCCAAGTGTATGGTTCCAATTAAGGGGATACCGTTACTAAATTGGTGGTTGAATCACTTGGAAAATCATGGGGTTACAGATGCGCTGATCAATTTGCATTACCTGCCCGAAGTTGTGATTTCCTTTGTCAGAGAGTATAAGGGGAATATCAAAATTTCATTGGTGCATGAGCCGAAACTTTTGGGAAGTCAGGGTACCTTGTATGCCAATAGGGAGTTTTTAAAAGGGTCAGATCACTTTTTGGTTATTTATGCGGATAACTTGACCGATCTGAATCTTACAGCTTTCATGAAGGATCATTTTCAACATCCCGAGATAGTAGGATCGATGGCGTTATTTCATGCCTCTGATCCCTCGAGGTGCGGAATCGTGAAATTAGATGACCGACAAATCGTCTCACAATTTGAAGAAAAACCTGCATTTCCGAAAAGTGACCTAGCTAATGCGGGGGTTTACATTTTTAACCACAGGGTTTGGGAGTGGGTACAATCCGAAGTGCCTTCCGATATTGGATTTCACTTAATGCCTAAATTAATAGGTAAGATATTTGGGTATATTCATACCGGTTTTTTTATGGATATTGGAACGACGCAATCCTACCAGGAAGCGATAGAGAAATGGCCGTACGAGGGAGGAAAAATATGAATGAGATATTCGGCGGTAAAGAAATCGTAATCTTTGGGACCGGTTTCTTAGCCAAAAAAATAACCGGCATTATTTTGTTTCTAGATGGTAAGATTTCCGGATATATCGATAATAACTCTGCAAAGTGGGGTTCAGAGTTCTTCGGCCAGATAGTTAGTAGCCCCGACTCTATCGTTGAAAATAATATTAAGAATAAAATTATTATTGTGGGCAGTTCATTTTATTCAGACATTTCCGGTCAATTAATATCGATGGGTCTAATTGAAAATTCAGATTTTTTTGGCGAAGAAGCTTTCTTCGATCGGATTTACGATTATCATGCACAAAAAGAAGAGTTGAAAGAGAAAATAACTCCCGCAATACAAAAAGAAAGTCGTTATATCCGACCTCAAGACATACATGCAGAAATGGGAGGGACGGATGAGGTCCTTGACCAACGTTTAACGGATGTAATCGATTTAATTTCTGATTTTGAATTGAACTCTTTGAACAATTTCTTAGACATAGGTATGGGAAGAGGGCAACTCGCAAAGTGGCTTGCAAACAAAGGAAAAAAGGTTACCGGGACTGGGATTCATATAGATTCTTATCAAGTTGAAGTTGATAATTTCAAAACGGAATTTGGGATCGACGTAGTGGAATGTTCGGTTGAAAGCATGCCTTTTGGAGAAGCGTCATTCGATGCCGTTATCATGAGCCATATCCTGGAGCATTGCCCGAACGTTGGATTGGCATTGCAAGAAGTGCGTCGGGTTTTAAAAGATGACGGTGTCCTATTCTTATTTGTACCTCCTCCGGAACAAATCGTATGTTCAGGGCACGTTTCGGTAGGGTGGAATGTGGGACAACTGATTTATGTCTTGTTATTGAATGGATTCGATGTAAAAACCGGAAGTTTTGCGCGTTATAACTATAATGTTTGTGCCATCGTAAAAAAACGACTAACACCAATTCCTCCATTAAGAGGAGACTATGGAGATCTGCACATTTTAAACCAGCATGACTTGCTGCCGCTCCCGATCGTTACGCCTAACGGGATCAATAATTCCTTTTGGGGCGATATAGAATCGATTAACTGGCCAGGAATAAGATTTAACCAAAAGATACGTTATTTAAGAGGATATATCCCTGGCCAATAGTTTGCTAATTTTTTCAATCTAGGAGTGTTTCTATGATCATAAGCAAGACACCTTTGCGCATTAGTTTTGTCGGTGGTGGTACAGACCTTGAGGCTTTTTACGGGAAGCATGGGGGGGCAGTTGTCAGTACAGCTATTGATAAATACATTTATGTAATCATCAAAAAACGATTTGACCGTAAAATAAGGGTTGCATATACAAGAACCGAGATAGTAGACTCCGTTGATGAAATCGAACACGATTTGGTGAGGGAAGCTTTAAGACTTACGGGGATTACCCACGGCGTAGAAATCGTGACATTGGCTGATATACCGTCGGAAGGAACCGGGTTAGGTTCATCGAGTTCTTTAACCGTAGGACTATTGAATGCTTTTTATACTTTTCAGGGACTTTCGGTAGGTGTGCATGAACTCGCAGAGCAGGCGTGTCATATTGAGATAGATATATTAGGAAAACCAATTGGTAAACAGGATCAATTCATAGCTGCTTACGGCGGTATCCGCTACTTTCAGTTTCACACCAACGGAAAAACCGAGACGCAACTTATTCGGATGGGTGACGCGGATAAAGAAAAACTACAGAATTGCCTGTTGCTTTTTTATACGGGAATTACAAGATCGTCCTCTACCATATTGAGCGAACAGAAAGACAAGTCAATTCAGAACACGGTTCACCTGCTTGCGATGCGAGATCAATGCGCAATGTTAATGCGGGAATTTAATGAGGGAAATATTCAGCGGTTAGGTGAATATCTGCGTAACGGTTGGGAACTTAAGAAGAAATTAGCCAACGGAATTACGACTTCTGAGGTCGAGAAATATTATGAAAGAGCGTGTGAAGCAGGGGCTGTAGGAGGTAAAATAGCGGGTGCAGGTGGAGGAGGCTTTCTCCTATTATATGTTCCCATTGAATCTCAGGAGAAGTTACGGGAAACTATACCACTTCAGGAAATGCAGTTTAATTTTGAGAAATACGGGTCAAGGATAGTATTTAATATTGAATAGACGGAGCGGAATAATGCCTTCAATATTTCTTGACCGAGATGGTGTGATAAACAAAAAAATCGATGGCGGATATGTAACCACCTGGAAAGAATTCGAGTGGTTGCCAGGCTCAATTGACGCGATTAAGTTGCTATCTGATCAAGGGTGGGGAATTTATGTAGCAACCAATCAAGCCTGTGTTGGAAAGGGTATTTTAAAGCAGGATGATTTGGAATACATACATACTTTGATGATACGAGAATTGGCCAAAAATGGAGCCAAAATCAAAAAAGTTTACTTTTGTCCACATACAATCGAGACAAGGTGCCGATGCCGCAAACCTAACCCGGGGATGCTTTTCACTGCTGCTGAAGAGAATGGCTTGTCTCTAAGTAATAGTTACTTTATTGGTGATTCCATTACGGATATGCAGGCTGCGAATGCTGCTGGAATGTACGGGATCTTAATCAATGATGCTGAGCAAATGTTGAATCGTAAATGTTACCATAAAGCCAGAAATTTAATGGAGGCTGCAAACTATATTCTGAAAAGGGCGGGGTCGTGTTGAAATATTACTTTGATGAAGTAT
Source organism: Cohnella caldifontis (assembly GCF_029360585.1). GTDB lineage: Bacteria > Bacillota > Bacilli > Paenibacillales > Paenibacillaceae > Cohnella > Cohnella caldifontis. The sequence continues at coordinate 475,065 of NZ_JAQZSJ010000003.1, forward strand.
ACAAGGCATTAAAAACGATTGATACTACACAAACGGATAAATTGGTTTACGGTCTTGTTAATACATGGAAATATGGTCACACTGTCTTCGTTATAGGCAATGGAGGGAGTGCGGCTACGGCCTCTCATCTGGCATGCGATGTAAGTAAATTGACAATTGTAGAGGGAACGCCAAGATTCAAAATTCTTGCTCTAACGGATAATATGCCCATTATCACTGCATGGGCGAATGACACCTCATATTCCAATGTATTTGTCCAGCAATTGATCCCATTTATAACGGACAAGGATTTTGTCTTAGGAATATCAGGGAGTGGTAACTCCAAAAACGTATTAAATGCATTTGAATATGCAAAATCCATTGGAGCGAAAACTGCATGCCTTTCCGGGTTTGAGGGGGGCCTAGCTAAGAGCGTTGTTGACGTATCGGTTGTAACTTACAGCGATAACATGCAGGTAATTGAAGATTGCCATTCTATATTATGTCACGCAATTTCTTTAAAGATTCTTAGAATTGCAGAAAGATTTGCAACAACCGGAAAATGGATATCAGATGAAGAGGTTCAGTTAAGAGTTTAATTTCTGGAGGATTTATCGTGGATAATCCTGTCGTTTCAGTCATCATGCCTGTTTTTAACGGAGAGAAGTTTTTAAAAGAAGCGATTGACAGCATTCTTTCCCAAACGTTTACCGATTTCGAACTGATTATTATTGACGATGGATCGACGGACCATTCCAGAGATATCGTTCTCGCTTACGAGGATGTCAGAATACGCTATGAGAGAAACGATCAGAATCGCCGGATTGTTTATACACTGAACAAAGGGTTAAATCTTGCAAGAGGAATGTATGTTGCGAGAATGGATGCGGACGATATTTGTTTGCCTGAACGCTTAGAAAAGCAGGTCCACTTCTTAGATTGTAATTCCGAAATTGGGCTAGTTGGATCATGGATTGAAGTGATAGGCCGTACGACTGGAATTGTTAGATACCCTCTTGAACATAACGAGATAGTCTCCCACCTGTTTTTTTATAATTGTTTCGCACATCCTAGCGTGATGTTTAGGAGAGAACTTTTTTTAGCGAACAACCTCTTATATTCCAATCAATTAATTGAAGCCGAAGATTATGAGCTGTGGGTAAGGTCATCAAAACATCTTAGGATGGCTAATCTAGGGGAACCGTACCTGCGTTATAGAATGCACGATGAACAAGGGACAATTATCAATCAAGAAAGGGTTTCGAATTTTACAGATTATACAAGACAAGTACAATTAAGGACTCTAGGTATTGCCTTAAATAACGAAACTAGCAAACTTCATCGGTTGGTCTGCAACGGGATTTATCAATGCTATTATCATCCCGATGCTGTTTTTACCGAGAAGGACGAGCAACAAATAGAATGGGTAGACATTCTGATGGAACGTAATGAGGCGTTAAGAATCATTCCGAAAGAAACCTTTAATCAATTAATTATGCCATTTAGGCGGATTATCGCAACCAATATTCAAGTGATGAAAACAATCAAAGAGATATCCGCTTCTAGACCTATATTTTTATGGGGAACAGGTGGAGAAGGTTTAGAAGTGTTTCGCTTAATAGAAGAAGAGCGAGTTGAGGTTAGCGGTTTTATTGATAATGATCATCGAAAATGGAATTCCGTGGTAAATGGAAAACCGGTGGTTGGACCAAACGTTGTGCATTCCATACAATCACCCTTTATTATTATATGTTCCATGTTCAGAAATGATATTTCCGAGCAGCTCATATCGGAAGGTTTTATTGAGGGAACCGACTTTATGAAAAAAATGTTGTTGTCTCCCGGAGAAACTTCAAGTCCAGAATGGGTGATCTCAAAAGCAAAAGAAGGGTGAGAGGCTTTTGGAGATATTAGAAAATGTATTCAATGAGAATCGAGTATTATTTTTTCGAACGGCTCAATCCCCAATTTGCGAGAAAGCGTTAGATTACATTTCACAGATGAAGATGTCCGTTGTGGACTTTTTCGGCAATGTAGACTACCCAAGGTTTTCTTTTCGGAAACGGTATATTGTTTCATACAACGGATTCTTAGAAGTACATAAGATACCAGCGGCAACGATAGAAGAACTGCGTTCCCGAAACTATCATACTGTTGTCTTTCCATACACGGTGAAGGGTTGGCAATCCTATCGCAATCTTTTAAAGGTTGCAGCAGCAATTCACGCTGAAGAAGTTATTTTAATAAACGAATTGGGAGTAATCCTTCGAAAAAAAGTTTCACAATTCCTTTTTCAGGAAAGATTACGACTATTAGTTTTAATGGTTACACTTTTACCAATGATGGCTTTAATTAATTTTTGGTTTATAAGAGACTTTTTTCGTTTGAAAAGGAATGCCGGCAAACTCTATCGGGTAACGAGCAATACCCATGTAATAGGAGGAACGACGGATATTGAATTTTCTAAGGAGCCCTCTTTAAAGGTTCCTAGCCAGTGCAATCGAATCCGAGTCGGTTGTATTGCAAGACTTGATCCAATCAAGGGGCATGTCTATTTATTGGAGGCATTGTCGTTAATCGTAAAGGAGACACCCGATGTTGAACTAATCTTAATTGGGGGAGGACCGGAATTACCAAAGTTGCAAGAATACGCTGGTAAACTAGAGATTTCACAATTCGTACGATTTGAGGGAATGCAGCAAGATATAAGAAAGTATCTTCAAGAGTGCGATATTTTTGTATTGCCATCTTTAAATGAGGCAATGCCAATATCAATAATTGAAGTATTTGCTGCCAGACGGCCTATCGTTGCTACTAGAGTCGGAGGTATACCTAATATTATTCTCGATGAGCATAACGGTTTGCTTGTTGATTCGCAATCCGCCGAACAGATATGTAGCGCAATTTGGCGGCTCATTCGTGATCCGGAACTGTATATGAAAATTGCTGAAAACGGATATATCTGTTTTAAAGACAAGCATTCACCAGCAGCAATGGGCAAAAAATATCTTGATGTTTATTCTGATTTAAAAATTAATAGAGGTTCAAAAATTTGGCTCTGTTCTTCGTTCGATCTTAACTGGATCGGTGGATTAAATAAATACGTTGAAATACAAAGCAAACTGTTAAGTAACAATGGATTCAACGTGGAGATACGACAACCAGCAAATTTACATTTCAATACCAAATGTGACCTTGGAAAATATATTTTAAGGGTTTTGCCCAACGTACTCGGAATACATAAAGAAATCATTGATACTTATGTACGAAAGTTGATCTTAGGCTACCTATTACTTAAAAATGTTTTTCTAAGTAGACCGGATGTTATAAACGTTCATGATGTAGTAGCTTATGCTGCGTTTAATCGGATTTGCAGGTGGTTGAAAATCCCATTGGTATTGACCAAACACGGAGATCTGGCAAAAGAGGTTCGCTTACAACACCAATGTGAGGTTAACTCGTATCTATATCAGCATATGGCCGAGATTGAAAAATACGCGTATTCAAAAGCACAATGTTTAATCGCTGTTGACGAAGAGTCAATGTCGCGTTTTCAAAAGGGGCTTATTGTCTCATAGCTTGACTTTGGAGGCTCGTTTAAAAGAAGCCGCATCGACAGTCAGCACCTAATGCAAGGATCTGTTAATGACTTTCTCGGACCCGAATTTGAATTGGATTATTTGGGTCCTCGAATTAGCATGGTATTCCGAGAAATATCGGACTGCCGGACTTTAGACAACTTATGGAGCGTGATGAGATGAAATTTGTAACTTTATGCAGTAGAACAGCATTAAAAAGTTATAAAGGTCAAGAAGGGTTTTGTGGTGGCGTTTTTTGTCACACACCTGACGAGGATTTTTCCATTGATATCAAAATGATTCCCGAAGGTATAAATACAGTATACGTTGAATTCAAAAAAATATTTATTGATAAATTATTGGATGAGATGAATATGCTCTCCAACAAAAGAATTATCTTTTTTAGCATCTCCAAACAAGTGGACACTGAAGCTGCAAGATCATATGTTGAATATATGAAATATAAAAGTAAAGCTAAAAAAGATTTTGATACTGAAACGTCAATAGACCGATTTATGCATAAATGGATAACAAGTATAGAACATGAGTTAGTACATTGGGCGTGTTCTTTAGCGGCAAAAGGTGGGGAATATCAAGACGATTACAACAGTCGGTTGCAACCTGACCGATTACTTCAAGAAGAGTTAACCAAATATATCAATGTCGAACCTGGCGTTCAAGTAGAAATATTAGATGTAGGTGCTGGGCCTTTAACTATACTTGGGAAAAAGCATCACCAATATGAATTAGTAATAAATGCCGTTGACCCTCTAGGTAATTTCTATCAACAAATGTTAAAAGATTTTGATGTAAATGCTCCGATTCAAACCCAAACTTGTGAAGTTGAAAATCTTACACAGTTGTTTGAAAGAAACAGATTTGATCTTGTTTTTATGAGAAATGCACTAGATCATTGTTATGACCCTATACTAGGGATTAATGAAATGATTAACGTTGTAAAGCCAAGTAGTTATATCTTATTGACACATATAATTAACGTCGGCGAAATAGAATCTTATGATGGTTTGCACCAATGGAATTTCTCTCAAGAAGGTGACGAATTTATTATTTGGAATAAAGATTCACAAACGAATGTGACTCGATTTTTTCAAGATATTGCTGATGTGAGAATACTTCCCCCAAATTCTTATTCGCCGAATAAAGAATTAGACATCCACAAGTGGATTACTGTACTAATTAGAAAGAAATAGTTTGATTAATTTACTATTGTATTACAAATAAATAATGCCATACAAGCACTAACATATTTACAACAAAACTCCTCATCATTTTTCGATCAAACCTCGTAATCGTTTCGAGATGGATCAGAGATTCTGTAGTTAAAAGTCTACCGCAGCCATAATCATGATATCTCTGCTGTAGAGAGGTAGAAGGGATGGTGAGCTAAAACTTGAAAAGTGTTGCCCAAGTATATCCCATCCCCGGTGGAGGTGTGCAGGGCTATGTTCATGCGCTGTCTCAAGGGTTATCCCGAATAGATCCAATGCTCGAAATCGATCATTTGATTGTCGGAAGCCACAGTAACTTGCCCAAGGGGATATCGGATCGAAAAAAGGTAAGACATTTTTCTTTTTCCCATCGTTCCGAACTTGAGCACACTCTCCTAGAAGATTGCGTAAATCCGAATGCCGAGGCTGATTTCCGCAGGTTCCTTGACGAGGTCCAACCGGACCTTGTTCATTTTCACGATCTTACCAAAGTTGGCGCGTCGCTGATTGGTATAGCGCATGACAGACGGATTCCGACCGTACTGACGTTACATGACCATTGGTTTATTTGTCCCCGTTCCTTCCTATTGAGGCGGGATCTTACTCTGTGTGATGGTCCGAATGAAGGTTCGGCTTGCCACGCTTGTTTCAGTATGGAAGGAAATGATCGGCAAGATATTCTGAGGGACTCTATGTTCCGTTATCAATACATGCATATTGTTCTAATGAAAAAAGTGGACAAAATCATTGCAGTTTCCGATTATATGCGGAGATTGATGATGCGCGAGGGCATTCCAGAAGAAAAAATCAGCCTGATTTATCCAGCATTGGATGATCCGGAAGTTCACGTGGAGCAGCGAATTTCGAGCATGCCCTTGAAAGTCGGGTATATTGGGGCGGTATCTCCGCATAAAGGCGTGCACGTTCTCATGGATGCTTTCCGCGATCTGGATGATACCAAAGCTCAGCTGCATATTTACGGGACTCTCGATACTTTGTATCAATCCTCATTGCGAGCTCTCGATGCTTCCAATATTTTTTTTCATGGCGCCTATAATTCCGAAGATTTAACTGCGATTTTTTCTTCGTTGGATGTCGTGGTGCTTCCATCCGTATGCCCGGACAACAGCCCCTTGGTCGTTCAAGAAGCCCTGCGTCACGGTATTCCGGTCATTGGTTCATTGATCGGCGGAATACCCGAATATATTCAAGATGATTTCGGGGCGCTATTCGAAGCAGGAAACAGCCGTGAGTTGAAAGAGATACTCGTTCAGCTTACGAATGAGCCAGCAATCTTACAACGATGGAAGAGAAACATCCCTAAGCTGGGCACCGTAGATTCTCTTGCTAGAGAGATCTACGGCATTTACGAATCATTGATGCCATCTGACAAGAAACCGCTCGTGAATCCTGATCACATCCGATTATTGGGTTCGCATGATCGCGGATATCTAAGAAATCCCTTTATTCCGTATCAATTAATTGGCATTTATCGCTTGTTTCGTTCAATAGGCGTTGAGAGGATCGCGATCTTTGGTTCTGGCGCTCTTGGCCGAAAGGTTGCGGAGCATATCCGATACAACGGGTTCCGGCCCGCTGCGTTTCTCGATAACGATGCAAAAAAGCACGGTCAGGTTTTGGACGGGGTACGAATTATAAGCCCCGATCTGCTTCAGACGAGTGCAGGTATTGATTTTGAAGCCATTTTTATCGTCTCCGATTGGGAAGCAGACATCCTGGAACAATTGCGGAAAATGAATTTACTCATGCCGATCATAGGCCTCTACAGCTATGAGCCGCAGAACGGGGACGGAAGGGAGCCGGGAAAATGAAAGAAACCGCGGTCGTCATCTGCAACTGGAACAAAAAAGACTACGTTTTAAACTGTATTGAATCCGTATTGGCCTCGACCTATCGCGATTTTGATCTGATCGTCGTGGACAATGCTTCCACCGATGGGTCGGCCGAAGCCGTGAAGGAACGATTCGGGTCACACGTGCACGTCATCGAAAATGAACGGAACCTAGGCGGGGCAGGCGGATTTAACACCGGCATCCGGTACGCGCTCGAAAGGAAATACACGTATATCCACCTGCTCGATAACGATGTCCGTATCGACGCGATGGCACTGGAGAAGCTTCGAACCGAATTGGTTGGAAATCCGGACATCGGAATCGCCGGATCTCTCATCTATGACATGGACCACCCGGATACGATCCAGGAGATGGGTTCCATGATCGATTGGAACGTCTACCATATGAAGCTGAATTTCAAAGGACACCAGGATCGCGGGGATATCCCCGAGTCTGTCGAGTGCGACTATGTTCCGGCATGCTCGATGATGATTCGAAGTTCGATTCTCCAACGGATCGGGGGAATGGACGAGCGTTATTTCATCTATTGGGACGATATCGATCTGTGCCATCGGGTGAAAAGAGAGGGGTATCGCGTCGTCGCGTTCGCGGATTCGAAAGTTTGGCACAAACGCGGAGTAGCGGTACGGACCGATACCTTCGCCAACTACTACGTTTGGCGAAATCGGCTGCATTTTTTCGCCAAGTATTGCGAAACCGAAAGAATGGACCATTTCGTAGGCGCCATTTTCGAAGAATGGTTCCGCAGCTTGTTCTTTTCCGATTACAAAGGCCAACATAGCAGCGCGCGCAGCATCCTGCTGGCCGTTGAAGACGCCTTGCACCATATTCGGGGCAAAGCTTCGGACAATCGGATTTTTCAAAAAGAATCCTCAGAGGATCCCATACGCACGTACATATGCAACGCGAAAAGCGCAGCCATCATCGACAGCCCCAAGCTGGAACTGGTTCGGACGGTTATCGAGAGGATCAAGTCGTATCGGCCGGATCTATCCGTTCAACTCGTTGGGAAATTCCATGATGCCGAATCGTTAAAGAGGCAGTTCGAGGATGTCGAAATCGTGGAAGCCCGGGGATGGAAGCCGGATGCCGCGCAAATCGTTTGCCAAACTTGCGAGCATATCGTGGAAGAGCGTTCCCGTTTGGAAGCCGACGTGATGTACATAGACCCCTACATGAATATCGTAAGTTCGAAAGCCGACCGGATCAAACTGCAGAGCTACGATACCGTGTACGAATTGTATAAAAACATTCATTACCCCGTCATGCGGACCAAACTGCTGGAATTGCATCAAGCGCTGTCGTCGGAACGGAACGGATGATTACCGGATTGGAGGAACTCTCTTGTCAGCGCCATTGGTCTCTATCGTGATGTTGTGCTGGAATCGAATCGAAGACGTGCGGGAGAGTTTGAACCGAATTCGGGAACAGCATTATCCCCATATCGAGACGATCGTTGTCGATAATGGTTCGACCGACGGGACGGTAGAGATGATCCAGTCGGAATTTCCGGGAGTTCGGCTGATCCGCATGTATAAAAACATGGGGATCGAAGCGTACAATATCGGATTCGCGAATGCCAGGGGCGAATATACCGTTATCATCGACGACGACTCGTTCCCGGCACCGAATGCGATCCGGAGAATGGTCGACAAGTTCGAAGCGGATGAAAGACTTGGCGTAGTTGCCTTTGACGTGAGAAATTTTTACAGCTACGACGATATCAAAAAAGAGGCCGAAACGACCGATACTGTTACTAACGCGCCTGCAGCGAACGATTATTTCATGTCATTCAACGGAGCCGGAGCCGGCGTCAGAACTTCCGTGCTTCGGCAGATCGGCGGTTACCCGGAAGAATTTTTCCTTTATAACAACGAATTGGACTCCGCTTTTCGGATATGGGATGCCGGATATAAAATCCAGTCCTTCCCGGACGTCGTGGCTTATCACAAGTATTCTCCCAAGAACCGGACATCTTGGCGCGCTCCTTTCTACTACACCCGCAACGCGTTCTGGACCGCTTGGAAGAATTACCCGGCCGATATGGCCTTGAGAATCACGATACAATTAATCTACTCCTGTTTATACTATTCGATGGAGCAGAGAACGACCGTGTACTTGAAGGCCATGTGGTCGGCTTTCCGCGACAGAGGGCGATTAAAGGGGAAAAGGAAACCGGTGGAACGGACCATCGCCGAGCAATTGCGGGTACCTTGGAACGTGAATTTCACTTTTTACCGATAAACGAAGGGGAACGACAACTGTGAGCGAACCTCAAATCCTGATCATCCGTTCGGTCAGCTTTCAGCAATTGGACCAGAATTTGCCGAAATTGCAGGAGGCTTTCCCTGGCGCACGTATCGCGCTTTTGACGCATGCGCACGGAGTTCGGCAAGCCGAAAAATACAGAGCGATCCATCGGGTGCTCGCCTATCCCTTTAAGGAAGGGTTCCATTATCGGCGAAGGGCGGCCGATATGAAGCGCGAGCAGTTCGATGCCGTCGTGATTCCGGTGACCAATCTCAGCGGTACGGGCTTTTTCAACGTGCTGCTGTTTTCATTGACTATTCCGTCCAAACGGCGGTTCGTGTGCAACATGGTATCGGATATATGGGAGGTTTCGGCTTCGCGGATTATTTGGATGGGCGTACGGCACTTGCTCTTTCAAGCGGTTTCTTCGATTCTCTCTTTGTTGCTCGGAATCTTCGCCGTTCTGTTTCTGCCCTTCGGATTAAAGCGCCTATCAAAAAACAAGTGAGGTTGCCGCATGTTCGATTACGTGATCGTGGGAGCGGGTTTCTCGGGAGCGGTGCTGGCGGAAAGGCTGGCTCGCGTTCGGAACCGGAAAGTATTGATCGTCGAAAAAAGAGGCCATATCGCGGGCAACGCCTACGACCGTTACGATGATAAGGGGCTGATGATCCACCAGTACGGTCCTCATATTTTCCATACGCGGGTCAAATATGTTTGGGATTATCTCTCGGAGTTCACGGACTGGCATCTCTATCATCATCATGTCCTGGGAAGCATTGACGGCCGACAGGTCCCGATCCCGTTCAATTTGAATACGCTTCGGGCTCTCCTTCCCGCCGAATTGGCGGACAAGCTGGAGCAGAAACTCGTTCTGACGTTTGGATATAACGTCAAGGTCCCGATTTTAAAGCTGCGGGAAACCGACGATGAAGACTTGAGATGGCTGGCGGACTTCGTATACGAGAAAATTTTCCTCCATTATACGACCAAGCAGTGGGGAATGAAGCCGGAGGATCTGGATCCAACGGTGACCGGACGGGTGCCGGTTTATATCTCCAAAGACGACCGGTATTTTCAGGACGCTTTTCAAGGAATCCCGAAACAAGGTTATACGGCAATGTTCGAGCGGATGCTGGATCACCCCAACATCAAGCTGTTGCTCAATACCGATTATCGGGAAGTGCTCCAGACGGATTGGAGCCGTAACGAATTCAAGCTGTTCGGTTCTCCCTATGCAGGCAAATTAATTTTTACGGGCAAAATCGACGAGCTGTTCGATTACGAGTACGGAGAGCTGCCCTACCGTTCCCTTCGGTTCGACTTTCAGACGCTCGATCAAGAACGTTTCCAAAATACGGGCACCGTCAACTATCCGAATGAGTACGATTTTACGCGCATTACGGAGTTCAAACATTTGACGGGGCAGAAGCATTCCTACACGACGATCGTTAGGGAATTCCCGCAAGCCTACGAGAAAAACCAAGCGGGGCAAAACATTCCTTACTATCCGATCCCGCAACCGCACAATCAATCGTTGTACGAGAAGTACCGGGATAAGGCCAAAGCGTTCGAACGACTGGTCCTGCTGGGAAGATTGGCCGAATACAAGTATTACGACATGGATGCCTGCGTTGCCAAAGCGCTCAAGGTGTTCGAGCAGTTGTCCTAGATTTTCTGGGAAAGTTGGCGGCATCAAATGAAAATCGTCCTGATCATCCAAGCAAGAATGGGTTCTACGAGGCTGCCCGGCAAAGTGCTGTTTCCGCTGGGAGATACGGTCGTGCTTGACTACGACGTTTCCCGTTGCCGCAAGGATCCTCGGATTGCCGACGTGATCGTCGCGACTTCGACGCTGGAGCAGGATAACCCGATCGCGGATTGGTGCGGACATCGCGGGGTTACTTGTTACCGCGGATCCGAGGACGACGTGTTAGCCCGCTACTACGATTGCGCCAGAGCCTATGAACCGGATTACGTGATCCGCGTAACCAGCGATTGCCCTTTTATCGATCACGAGATCATCAGCGGGATCATTGATACGATGGAACGAAGCCCTTGCGACGTCGTGATCGCGGACGGAGAATTGCCTCGGGGACTTTGGAGCGAAATCGTTTCTTTTTCGGCTTTATCGTATATGTACGCCAACGGACGCGAATCCAGACACCGGGAGCACGTTACCTATTATGCCTACGAATTTCCGGAACGCTTTCGCTCCGTGACCTATTCCGTTCCGATAGAGATGCGGCATCCGCATTTGCGCATTACGTTAGACACCCCCGAGGACTATCAAATGCTGAAGAGAGTCGCCTCCCGCTTCTCTGGGGATATAGAAGTCTCCTCCAAGCGAGTGGTCTCCTATTTGCTGGATCATCCCGAAGTCGCTCGGATCAACGCGCACATCCAGCAAAAGCCTGTCCAGTAACCCGTCAGGAGGCATCCTCATGTATCGCTGTCTTTCGAAGCAATCTTGGAAGTATGAAGGTTATACGATCGTTCCCCTGCGGCACCAGGACATCCAGTCGATCCGGCAATGGCGCAACGAGCAGATGGACGTGCTCCGGCAAAATCGGGAGCTGACGGAAGAAGGGCAGGAACGTTATTACCGGGAAACCGTCACGGCATCCTTCGAGGCGGAGCAGCCCCGGATCATCCTGTTCAGCTATTTGTCCGGGAACCGTTGCATCGGTTATGGCGGGCTGACCAACGTCGATTGGGATTCCCGAAGAGCGGAAATTTCATTCCTTGTGGAAACGTCCCGTACGACGGACGAATTCCTCTATAAGGAAGATTTTGCCGCTTTTCTTCGTTTGATGAAGGATTTATCGTTCCAAGGGCTTCAATTCAACCGTTTGTTTACCGAAACATTTGATATCCGGCCCGGACATATCGGGATATTGGAATCCGAAGGATTCCGGCTGGAAGGAAGAATGCGGCAGCATGTCCGGATTCAGGGCCGCTTCGTAGACTCCCTGATTCACGGGTACTTAAAGGAGTATGAAGATGCTCGAAAATAAAAAGGTTTTCGTCAGCGGAGGGGCCGGCGTGATCGGGACGGCCTTGGTGGAGAAGCTGCTCCGTGCAGGAGCGAACGTGATCGTGGGGGATCTGAAGCCGAGACCTGTCGATTGGGACGACCGCATCGTGTATCGGCAAGGGGACCTGAACGAGATCACGAAAGAGGAACTCGAATGGTATGAACCGGAATACTTTTTCCACCTTGCCGCAACCTTCGAGCGTTCGACGGAGACGTACGAATTTTGGGAGGAGAACTTCAGCCATAATTTGCGGTTAAGCCATCATTTGATGACTTGCTTAAAGGACAGCCCCACATTGCGAAGAGTCGTTTTCGCCTCGAGTTATCTCATTTACGACCAGAAACAATATACGTTCGATCAGCCGGCGGACCGACCGGTCAGTCTTCAAGAGTCGGACACGATCAGTCCCCGGAATCTGTGCGGGGCGGCCAAGCTCGTTCATGAAGTGGAACTCGATTTTCTGAACCATTTCAACGAGGGAAGGTTTACGACGGTATGCCCCCGGATTTTCCGCAGCTATGGCAAGCATTCCCGTGATGTCATATCCCGATGGATTCGGATGCTGTTGAATGGGGAAACGTTAACCGTCTATAAAAAGGAAGGGATATTCGACTACGTTTACGCGGAGGACGTGGCGGAAGGCCTGATCCGGCTGGCCGAAAGCCCGGCGACCGGAATCGTGAATTTGGGAAGCGGGCGGTCGCGAAGGGTATCAGAAGTGATTGAAGTGCTGCGTCAGCATTTCCCCGATCTTCGAACGGTCGATTCCGATTTGCCGATTCCCTTCGAAGCATCCCAAGCCGACATGACCCGGTTCAGGGAATGGACGAATTGGCTGCCCGAGCATCGGCTCGAAGACGCGATCCCGAAAATGATCGCCTTCGAGCGGGGGCGAATGGACCGGGACGAGCAACATGAATCCGTTAAGCCGATCCATGTTCTCGTGACCAGCATTTCGAAAAAAATTCCATTGCTGAAGATGGTACGCCGCGGCTTGAATAAAATGGGGCCCGATTCGAAATTGTACGGCGCCGATCTGGATCCTGATTGCATCGGCCGTTATTTCGTCGACGAATTTTGGGAAATGCCGCGGATCACGGAACTGTCCGTCGAGGATTTGCTCGATTATTGCCGTGAGCGGGGCATTACGGCGATCATCCCGACCCGTGACGGTGAGTTGGCTTTCTTCGCCGAACATAAGACGACGTTGGAGAGCCATGGGATCGGCGTTATGGTGTCGCCGCTGCCGACCGTGAAAAGCTGTCTGGACAAGTTGGAATTCTATCGGAAAATGAATGCCGCAGGATTTCCCGCGATTCCTGCGTCGGAGGTTATGGAGTCGGAATCCGCGGGTCTTTGGGTGGTCAAAGAGCGTTACGGCGCCGGATCGGCCGGCGTCGGCCTTCGGTTAACGCCGGACGAGGCCTCCGAACATGCGGCCCGATTGTCTCATCCGATCTACCAACCTTACGTCCACGGACGGGAGTACAGCATCGATCTGTACCGGGATCTTTCCGGCCATACCAAGGGTGTCGTTACCAGAACCAGGGACACTGTAGTCGGCGGCGAATCGCAAGTCACGACGACGGTCCGCCTTCCCGAGTTGGAGCGGCTTTGCGCGGAAATGGCGGAATCGCTCGGGATCTACGGACACGCCGTACTCCAAGTGATCGAGGACGAAGCCGGCCGCTTTCATGTGGTAGAGTGCAACAGCCGGATTGGGGGAGCTTCCCGGCTCAGCATGGAAGCCGGATTGGACAGCCTGTATTGGTTTTTCCTCGAAACAAAGGGCGTCCGGTTGGAGCCGTATCCTTTTGCGCGATCATTGCAAGAGAAACGATTGATCCGCTATGCCGAGGACCGAATCGAATGCCTGTAATCGTATTCGACCTGGATGACACCTTGTATGAAGAGATCACGTTCGTGCGCAGCGGGTTTCGGGCCGTCGCGGCCTACTTGCACCGCAGGTTTGGCATCCATCCCGAGGAAAGTTATGCCGAAATGATCGAGATCTTGGATGCCGAAGGGCGCGGCCGGGTGTTCGACCGGATGCTCGCCTTGCATAACCGTCTCAGCGTACAGCTGACGAAGGAATGTTTGGCGGTTTACCGATCCCATGAACCCGCCATCGCCCTGGCTGCGGATGCGGTGAAATGTTTGGAGCAGCTTGCGGCTTTTCCCATCTATATCGTGACGGATGGAAATAAGCTGGTTCAACGAAGAAAACTGCAAGCGCTTGGGCTCCTGGATGACCCCCGGATCCGCCGCTGCTTCATCACCCGCAGATTCGGGGTCCGCAACGAGAAGCCTTCCCCCTATTGTTTTTTGAAGATTTGCGAATTGGAGAGGGCGAATCCGGAAGACGTCATCTATATCGGCGACAATCCGAATAAGGATTTCGTGGGCATCAAACCGCTGGGGTTCCGGACCGTTCGCATTCTCCGGGGCGCTTACGCGAAGCTTCGGATGCGGGAAACCCATGAGGCCGACCGCCAAATCCGGGATCTAGCGGAACTGAAAGACATCATCTTCGAATAGGGAGGGCACGACATGCCTGAAATACGGATCGGGAATCGAACCATCGGGAGGTCCGCGCGTCCGTTTATCATAGCGGAAATGTCCGGCAATCATAACCAATCGCTGGATAGGGCGCTCGAAATCGTCGAGGCGGCCGCCCGCGCCGGCGTAGACGCCCTGAAAATCCAAACCTACACGGCTCAAACGATGACGCTCGACATTCACGAGGGCGATTTTTTCATCGACGACCCCAGCAACCACTGGGAAGGCAGCTCCTTATACGATTTATACCTGCAGGCTTATACGCCTTGGGAGTGGCACGAACCGATCTTCCGCCGCTGCAGGGAGTTGGGCATTTTGGGGTTCAGCACCCCGTTCGACGAAACCGCGGTCGATTTCCTGGAGACGCTGGACGTACCGGCCTATAAAATCGCGTCTTTCGAGAACGTCGATCTGCCGTTGATCCGCAAGGCGGCCGCAACGGGGAAACCGCTGATCGTTTCTACCGGGATGGCTACGGTGGCGGAACTGGACGAAATGGTCCGTACGGCCCGCGAGGCGGGATGCGAGGACCTCGTATTGCTCAAATGCACGAGTTCTTATCCGGCGACGCCCGAAGACTCGAACCTTATGACGCTGCCGCACATGCGGCAGCTGTTCGGCTGTGAGGTCGGTTTATCCGACCATACTTTCGGCATCGGGGCTTCCGTCGCCTCGGTCGCGCTGGGCGCAACGGTAATCGAAAAGCATTTTACGCTGCGGAGAAGCGACGGCGGCGTAGATTCCGTTTTTTCCATGGAACCGGAGGAAATGGCTTCGCTCGTCGTAGAGACCGAGCGCACCCGGTTGGCGCTGGGAGAAGTGCAATACGGTCCGCTCCAGAACGAAGGCGCGTCTCTCAAGCATAGGCGCTCCCTCTACATCGCGGAGGACATGAAGGCTGGCGACAGCTTTACGCCCGCGAACTTGCGGGCCATTCGCCCCGGATTCGGATTGTCTCCGAAATATTACGACCTGTTGCTGGGCAAGCGGGTGAAACGGGACGTGGCGAAAGGAACGGCCGTGACTTGGGAGCTGCTTTTATAAAAGATCCGGATTTCGGGTATCGCGATTCATTTGGGAGGTCACGAAACGATCATGAACATCCTTCTCACCGGCGGCGCCGGTTTTATCGGCCGATGGGTGGCCAAACGTCTGCTTGCGGACGGCCATCGCGTCTGGATCCTGGACGATCTGTCCAACGGCCGCGAAGCGAACCTCGCGGAGTTTCGCGATCACGGCGGACTCGCCGCGTTTATCCAAGGCTCGATTTTGGACGAACCGCTTCTTTCCCGGCTGTTTTCGGAGAACCGCTTCGATATCTGTTACCACTTGGGCGCTTCGATCAATGTGCAGGATTCGATCGACGATCCCCGCACTACGTTCAACAACGACACCGTGGGTACCTTTTATGTCCTCGAGCAATGCCGCAAATATAACGTCAAGGTCGTCTTTATGAGCACCTGCATGGTCTATGACCGGTGTGCGGACGAAACCGGCATTACGGAGCTCCATCCGACCAAACCCGCTTCGCCTTACGCGGGCGCCAAAATCGGGGCCGAGAACATGGTGCTGTCCTACTATCACGCATACGGACTGCCTACGGTTGTCATCCGTCCCTTTAATACATATGGGCCGTTCCAGAAGACGGGGGGAGAGGGCGGCGTCGTCGCGATCTTCCTGAAAAACAAGCTGGCCGGCAAAACGCTCAACATTTACGGTGACGGCACGCAAACGCGCGATTTGCTGTACGTCGAGGATTGCGCGAGATTCGTCGTGGAAGCCGGGTACTCCGATGCCGTCAACGGGGAGATCGTCAATGCCGGCCTTGGCCGGGATATATCCGTTAACGACTTGGCCAAGCTCATCGTCGGCGACGAGAGCCGCATCGTTCACGTCGAGCACATCCATCCGCAGAGCGAGATCCAGAAGCTGCTGTGCAATTCGGCCAAAGCGGACCGCATGCTCGGATGGAAGCCGGAGGTTTCCTTGGAGGAAGGAATCCGCCGGACGGAGGAATGGATCCGGTCGACCGACTTGATTTAAGGAAGGGAAGAGGGAAGAGATGTTGGAGAATCCCCGCAAACGCAGAGAGACCGTCCTTCCTTATGGCAGGCAGTCCATCGACGAGTCGGACATTCAAGCTGTCGTGGAGGTATTAAGAAGCGACTGGATTACCCAGGGGCCTGCCATCGAGCAGTTTGAGCGATCGGTGGCCGATTACGTGGGCGCCAAATACGCCGTGGCTTTCAGCAACGGAACGGCAGCGCTCCATGGCGCCTGCCACGCGGCGGGGATCGGTCCGGGCGACGAAGTCATCACGACGCCGATCACGTTTCTGGCCAGCAGCAACTGCGTGCTGTATTGCGGCGGAACGCCCGTCTTCGCCGACATCCGGCCGGACACGTATAACTTAGACCCCGACGAGACGGCTAAGAAAATCACTTCTCGCACCAAGGCGATCATCGCGGTCGACTTTTCCGGTCAGCCCGTGGAAGCCGACAAATTCTCCAAGCTGGCGAACGACCGGGGGCTCGTCTTCATCCAGGACGCTGCCCATTCCCTGGGCGCCGAATATGCCGGACGCAAGGTCGGTACATGGGCGGACATGACGATGTTCAGCTTCCATCCGGTCAAACACGTCACGACGGGGGAAGGCGGCGTCATCGTGACCGACCGGGAAGATTTTCGGGACGCCCTAGTCGAATTCCGCAGCCACGGCATGACGAGGAATCCGGACCGATTGGAGCGTAACGACGGCCCTTGGTATTACGAGATGCAATCGCTCGGGTACAACTACCGCATGACCGATCTGCAGGCCGCCCTCGGGGCATCGCAGATGCACAAACTCCCTCGGTTTATCCAACGGCGCAGGGAGATCGTGTCGCGCTATAACGCGGCATTTTCGGCCATTCCCGGTCTTCGAACGCCTCATCAAAACCCGGATGCTTCCTCCAGTTGGCACTTGTATGTATTGCTCTGGGACGGAAACGTGATCGAAGGGGGCAGGGACCGCGCTTTCGAACGGCTGAGAGAGCGGATGATCGGCGTGAACGTACATTACATTCCGGTTTATCTCCAGCCCTATTACAAGCGGTTGGGATTCACCCCCGGCTTATGCCCGAACGCGGAAGCCTATTATCGGGCGGCGCTCACGCTTCCGCTTTTCCCGGCGATGACCGACGAGGATGTGGAAGACGTCATTCAAGCGGTCTCAGACGTTGCGAAAGGGCATTGACACCGCTTTCAAAAAATCGTTGACACCAAACATTCCCTGATGATATATTCGGGTTAGGACGGGCCAAAATGCCTAATCCGAAAGTATCTGAACAGTGAAGGGAATGTTTAACGGATGCAAGGTAAAGTGAAATGGTTTAACGCAGAGAAAGGTTACGGCTTCATCGAAACGGAACAAGGCGGCGACGTGTTCGTTCACTTTTCCGCGATCCAAATGGACGGCTATAAAGCCCTCGACGAAGGCCAAACCGTAGAATTCGACATCGTGCAAGGCGCACGCGGTCCGCAAGCAGCAAACGTTGTTAAAGTATAAGACTTGGACGAACTAGGAATTAACGAATATGACTTCAAAACCTCGGAGAACCTCCGAGGTTTTTGTTCGTGTTCGTGCATTTTAAAAATCCGGACTTTGCTCTGCCTTTTCGATGATGCGTCTTAGTTCTTCCCGGGTATTCATGAGCGCTTCAGCCGTTTCTCGCGCGAGGCTAGACATCTGATCATAATGTTGGGAATCCGTAACGTATTGGATAATGCGATCCCTCATCTGATCGAAGGAATCCACGCGGAATTCGTCCGGAACGGAGGTCGAGACATCGCCGACCGGCAGAGTGACGGCAGGGAGGCCTTTGAACATGGCTTCCACGACGGAGGTTCCTCCGCCTCCGCGCTTAGGGTTGCAGTAGATGTCGCAGAGGTCGAGGATCGCCAGAACGTCCTCTTGGAAACCGAGATTGGCGGAATGTTCGGCTAAGCCTGGAACCCGGCTATTCCATGCCGCTAGATCGAATCCTCCCAGGAAGACCAGATGGGTGCCGCGGTCCGTCGTTTCGAGTAAAGCCTTCAGGAAATCTTCGGACGCTTCTTGATCCAAGCGGTACCCGACGATGAGAAGCAATTTTTTGTCGGCGGGCAAACCGAATTGTTCCCGGGTGTAGGTGTTTTCCTGTTTCTTGAAATCGAACGTGAATACGCTCTCGATCAAGTTTTCCGGTTTGAACCCGAAGTCCTTAAGCAGTCGGATGTCGGAATCCGTTGCTCGGCGCCCCAACACATGGAACGGGGATTCGGTGATGGACAGGGAGTTATAAGGAACCGAGAGATTGATCACGGGAACCAAGTTGCTGCACAGATCGGCCGTGAGATTCGCTCCGCCGATGCTGAGGATGAAGTAAGGCTTCGCTTTCCGTACGGATTCCAGCAGGCCTACCATCTCGGCCGGATCCGGCATGACAGTTGAGGGTTGATAATACGGGACTTCAATGTTTTTAAACGAGACGGAGGACTTTTGCTCGTACTCTTTGATCACATTGCCGACCGTAATATTGTAGAAGGGCACGATTTCACGGAGAGACAAAAGTTCTTTGGTGTTGATCAGCACCACTTTTTTGTGCAAGGAAGCGATCAGGTGGTAGCAGCGGTCCAAAGCGGTCTTGGTCGGAGCGTGGTTTAATGACAGGAACTGGCCCGTCATGACGAATACCACGTCCGGATTTCTATCCTCCCGGGGGATGAAGTTCTCCCCGGGCAGCAATTCCTGTCTGAAATCCCGGTAGATTTGACGATAAAGCTTGCGTTGAAGGTAGTCGGTATCCCGACTGGTTACGTTGCCGTTCAAGAAACTGATCCTACTGCTTTGCCAGAGCAGAAAAAACTTCGCGCTCCGCGAAATCGCGCCATCCTCCAGCGCCGATTCAAGAAGCTTTTGATGATAACGGACATCCGGAAAGACGTTTAATAGAAAAGACAATAAGAAATAACGAGCCGTGGACGGGCGGCTGAACTCCAACATGTCTTCCATAGCCGCACGGGCGAATTTCTTGGCATAAAACGAGGCTTCCGCCAGCATTTTCGCATAAAGTTCGAAGAGCTCCGAGTAGTTGGCGTACCGGTTGGCGAAATTTTGCGGGAATCCGTTGATCTCTTGCAACGCTTTCGTGACTTGTTCGGGCATTTTGTCCGGGTACCGGTATACAATGCTGTCATAGAATGGCGTTGCCGGATGAACGCCGGACATAAGATCGATGATGGCTGCCGGACCGTCTGCCGGTTCGAAAACATGAAATTCGCGATGAACATGATAGATTTTCCTGAACGCAGACGGGGTATGCTTCCATTCGGACGGTGCGTGCTGGGGATCGAATCGCACCCAAGTATGTATATGGTCGAAAGGCAATGTCTCCGAACCATCGATGGGCACATAGTAGGAAGGTTTATCCAGCGCTTCGGTAACTTGAGGTGGAGATGCCGTCAATGCGGAATAAACCGGGTCGTCGGTTTCCCAATGCCGTTGCGCGGATTCCTCATCGGAATAATAGACGAACCCGTCGTAAGTCTGATGGTACAGACGATAGGTAAGCCAATAAAAACGAGGAATATTGGATACGAAAACAAGCGAAGCGTCGCCTAACGAATCCGCCAAGGCATACTCCAGCAGATGCAAGGTATCTTCCGGCCGGATCCCGTTGGCGAGGGTATCGAAGAACACGGCGGGTTCGTAGCCTTGCGCTTCTAGCGATTGAATAAACCCTTGGAAACGGGGATCCGATTCGATTCCTTGCACGAAGCATGCCAATATTTTTCTCATGAAAGCAGCACCTCGACCGTGTAATGAACGCAATTTGATTATAGCTAGGTTTGTCGAATTTTAAAATTATCTAAAAATTCAAAAACATTATCGGAATGTTTTGAATCCGCTCCCTTCGCTGTGATATCATGGAGGTACACAAAGGAGGTTTGCCTATGAAATACAACATTCGTGGTCAGCGCATGGAAGTTACGGAAGCTCTTCGGGACTACGTCGCGAAGAAGCTCGGGCGGCTGGAACGGTATTTTGAAGCAACTCCTGAATCCGATGTGCAGGTAACCTTGTCGGTTACCAAAGGTCAACATGCCATCGAGGTCACCATCCCTCTTCCGGGCGTGCTGCTTCGCGCCGAAGAGAAGAGCGACGACATGTACGCTTCCATTGACGACGTAGTGGACAAACTGGAGCGGCAAATCCGCAAGCACAAAACCAAGTTGAACCGCAAATTCCGCCAGATGGAGACGGGCAGACTGTTCAAGGAGGAAGCGGGAGCCGGCAAGAACGGAGCCGCGGTCGCAATTCATCAGGACGAGGAACAATGGGAACTGGTGAGGACCAAACGTTTCGCGATGAAGCCGATGGACGTCGAGGAAGCGATCTTGCAAATGAACATGGTCGGCCATAACTTCTACGTATTTTCCAACTCGGACACAAAGGAAGTCAACGTCGTCTATCGCCGCAACGACGGACGTTACGGGTTGATCGAAACGGCGGAATGAGATTCATATCCATAGAATAGAGAAGACGAAGCCCCGGCGTACTTCAAGAGCCGGGGCTCTTAGTTATATGATGGGGCCGCAGGAGGGTCTTACCACGCCCCCCTTCCTTGCCCGCCCCCCCGCAAACTGATAAAATGTAAAGATACTGCCACACATGCAGGAGAGAGGGGTTCCCAATGCTCGGAATCGTCAAGAAGATGTTCGGCGACGCCAACGAACGCGAGATCAAGCGCCTGACCCGCACGGTCGAGGAGATCAACGCGCTTGAACCCGAAGTGCAAGCCCTCAGCGATGAGCAGCTTCGCGGCAAGACGGAGGAGTTCCGTTCGCGCCTGGAGAACGGCGAAGAGCTGGACGATTTGCTGCCGGAGGCGTTCGCGGTCGTGCGCGAGGCGTCCAAGCGCGTGCTGAACAAACGCCATTACGACGTTCAGCTGATCGGCGGCATGGTGCTGCACCAAGGCAAAATCGCGGAGATGCGCACCGGCGAAGGCAAGACGCTGGTCGGCACGCTGCCGGTTTACTTGAACGCCCTGGCCGGCAAAGGCGTGCACGTCGTCACGGTCAACGATTACCTGGCGCAGCGCGACAGCCAGGAGATGGGCCAGATCTACGCGTTCCTGGGCCTGACCGTCGGCTGCAATCTGCATGGGCTTTCGCATGAAGAGAAACAGCAGGCTTACGCCTGCGATATCACATACGGCACCAACAACGAATACGGCTTCGACTATCTGCGGGACAACATGGTGCTCTACAAGGAGCAGATGGTCCAGCGGCCGCTTTATTATGCCATCATCGACGAAGTCGACTCCATCCTGATCGACGAGGCGCGCACGCCGCTGATCATCAGCGGCCAGGCTCAGAAATCGACCGAGATGTATTACGCGGCCGACCGTTTCGTGAGCCGTCTCACCGAGACGGAAGACTTCACGATCGATATCAAAATGAAGCAGATCATGCTGACGGAGCAAGGGGTTTCGAAAACGGAGCGCGCGTTCAACATCGACAACCTGTACTCGCATGAGCACGTGCTGCTGAACCACCATGTCCAGCAAGCCCTTCGGGCGCGCTATATCATGAAGCGGGACGTGGACTACGTCGTGCAGGAAGACGAAGTCATCATCGTCGACGAGTTCACCGGCCGCCTCATGGCAGGCCGCCGTTACAGCGACGGGCTTCACCAGGCGATCGAGGCGAAGGAAGGTCTCGAGGTTCAGCGGGAAAGCATGACGTTGGCGACGATCACGTTCCAGAACTACTTCCGGATGTACCGCAAGCTGGCCGGCATGACCGGTACGGCCAAGACGGAGGAAGAGGAATTCAAGCGGATTTACGGCCTGGAAGTCGTGCAGGTGCCGACGAACCGTCCGATGATCCGCAACGACATGCCCGACGTCGTCTATAAATCGGAGAACGGCAAGTACAAATCCGTCGTCGAAGAAATCGTCAAACGGCATTCCACCGGGCAGCCGGTGCTTGTCGGCACGGTTTCCATCGAGAATTCCGAGCTCATTTCGGAGATGCTGAAGAAGAAGGGCGTCCCCCATCAAGTGCTCAACGCGAAATACCACGCCGTCGAAGCCGAGATCATTTCGAAAGCCGGGCAGCGCGGTCAAGTGACGATCGCGACCAACATGGCCGGCCGCGGCACGGACATTATCCTCGGGGAAGGCGTACCCGAACTCGGCGGCCTTCATATCATAGGTACGGAACGGCACGAATCCCGCCGGATCGACAACCAGCTGCGCGGACGCGCGGGACGCCAGGGCGACCCCGGCTCGTCCCAGTTCTACCTGTCGATGCAGGACGAACTGATGCGCCGTTTCGGCGCCGACAACATCATGGGCATGATGGAGCGTCTCGGCTTCGACGAGGATTCCCCGATCGAGAGCCGCCTGATCACGCGCGCCATCGAATCCGCGCAGAAGCGGGTCGAGGGCAGCAACTTCGACGCCCGGCGCGTGGTCCTGCAATACGACGACGTCATTAACCTCCAGCGGGAGAAAATTTACGGAGACCGCCGCGAAATCCTGTTCTCCGAGAATATCCGCGAAATCGTGGTCGGCATGATCCGTTCGACCGTCACGCGCGCGGTCGAGAGCCATTGCCCGGACGAAGCCGTGCCGGAGGAATGGGATTTCGACGGCATCGTATCCTACGCGCATGCGAACTTCCTGCCCGAAGACCGGCTGAACAAAGACGATCTGTGGGGCAAGGAAAAGGACGAAATGGTCGAAATGCTCATGGAGCGCATCCTGAAGCTGTACGACGAGCGCGAGGAGCAAATCACGCCGGAAATGATGCGGGAGTTCGAGAAAGTCGTCGTGCTCCGCGCCGTCGACAGCAAATGGATGGACCACATCGACGCGATGGACCAGCTTCGCCAGGGGATCCACCTGCGCGCTTACGGCGGCAACGATCCGCTTCGCGAGTATCAGTTCGAGGGCCACAACATGTTCCTCGGCATGATCGAGCGCATCGAGGACGAAGTGACGCTGTATATCATGAAGGCGCATGTCGAAAGCAACCTGAAGCGCGAGGCGGTGGCCGAAGGCCAGGCGGTCGACACGAAAGCCGAGGAAGCGCCGAAAAAACCGGTGAAGCGCCAAGCCGCGCAGGAAATCGGCCGGAACGATCCCTGCCCCTGCGGCAGCGGCAAGAAATACAAGCATTGCCACGGCGCGAACGAGTAACCGGCCGGGCGGGACGATCGTCCCCCCGACCCTAATCGTCCTCGCAGCGCCGCATCCGCAATCACGCAACATTTAACGAGAGGTGTTCACGCCATGTCCGAATTGGACGTTTCGTACAAGCAAGACCTTCGCGAAAGCGCGAAGCGACTACAGCAACTCAGGGGGTCTCTTTGACTTAGATCTCAAGCAAGAACAGATCGAGAACTACGAAGTCAAAA
This sequence comes from Cohnella caldifontis, assembly GCF_029360585.1. Taxonomy (GTDB): domain Bacteria; phylum Bacillota; class Bacilli; order Paenibacillales; family Paenibacillaceae; genus Cohnella; species Cohnella caldifontis. The sequence goes on from NZ_JAQZSJ010000003.1 coordinate 499,020, forward strand.
TGAGCGCGCCCGACTTTTGGGACGATAACGAGAAAGCGCAGGGCATCATTACCGAAATGAACGCGGTCAAATCGGTGGTCGACCAGTTTCAGAAGCTGGAGTCCGAATGCCGCGATCTCGAAGACATGATGGAAATCCTCGAAATGGAAGACGACGACGCGCTGGCGGCGGAATGGGCGGAGAACGTGGCGTCGCTCAAGGCCAAACTCGATTCGTTCGAGCTTCAGCTTCTGCTGAGCGAGCCTTACGACAAAGCCAACGCCATTCTCGAGCTGCACCCCGGCGCCGGCGGCACCGAGTCGCAGGACTGGGCATCGATGCTGTACCGGATGTACACCCGCTGGGCGGAGAAACGCGGCTTCAAGGTCGAACTGCTCGACTACCTGCCGGGCGACGAAGCGGGCATCAAAAGCGTGACGATCATGGTCAAAGGCTTCAACGCCTACGGTTACCTGAAAGCGGAGAAAGGCGTGCACCGGCTCGTGCGGATCTCGCCGTTCGACGCCTCCGGGCGCCGCCACACCTCGTTCGTCTCCTGCGACGTGGTGCCGGAAATCCCGGACGACGTGAAAATCGAAATCCGGCCGGAGGATCTGAAAGTCGACACGTACCGTTCCAGCGGCGCCGGCGGCCAGCACATCAACAAGACGGATTCCGCCGTGCGGCTCACGCATATTCCGACGGGCATCGTCGTGGCGTGCCAGACGGAACGCTCCCAGATCCAGAACCGCGACCGCGCCATGAAAATGCTGCAATCCAAGCTCTACGAGCTGGAGATCCAGAAGCAGCAGGAAGAGCTGGCCGCCATCCGCGGCGAGCAGCGGGATATCGCTTGGGGCAGCCAGATCCGCTCGTACGTTTTCCATCCGTACAGCATGGTGAAGGACCACCGGACGCAGGTGGAGACCGGCAACGTCGGGGCCGTGATGGACGGCGACCTCGACGCGTTCATCGACGGATACTTGCGCAGCCAGATCCGCCAGCAGGACGCGCAGCAAACGCAATAACCGCCGCCACAGAAGTTCCTACGCTTCCCGCGTAGGAGCTTTTTTTGTATTTTCATTGCATAAATACAACATGGGATGTATAATGATGCATATTCTTCAAGTGGGAACGGCGCACCGGATTCATGCTTTCCATCCGCTTGGCAATCCGTTACAATGAGAAGGGCTTGGCGAGCGTGATGCCAGGCTTTTGAGACGTTTTTTATGCAAAGTTAGGTTTGCATGGGAGGGATCCGGGATGAACCAATCCCCTATACGCGCGGCTATCGTCGGCTCGACCGGCTACGGCGGCGTGGAACTCATTCGACTTTTACAATCGCATCCGAACGTAACCGTCACCTCGGTGATTTCGTCCTCGCAAGCCGGGGCTCCGATCGCCGAAGGTTTTCCCCATTTGACCGAAATCCGCACCGACCTCCTGGACGATGTCGATCCGGAACAGATTCGCGCCAAAGCCGATGTCGTGTTCCTCGCGACGCCGCACGGAGTCAGCATGAAGCTGGCGCCGGATTTCCTGGCCGCCGGACTGAAAGTAATCGACCTGTCCGGTGATTTCCGACTGAAGAACGGCGAAGCGTACCGGGAATGGTACAAACACGAGCCGGCGCCGCAAGCGGACGTCGACCGGGCCGTATATGGTTTGTGCGAGGTGTTCGGTGACGAAGTCGCAGGCCGCGATTTTATTTCCAATCCGGGCTGCTACGCCACGACCGCGTCTCTCGGACTTTACCCGGCCGTTCAGGCGGGCTGGATCGATCCGGACAGCATCATCATCGACGCCAAATCCGGCGTGTCCGGCGCGGGCCGGGGCTTAAGCCTGGGCAACCATTTTTCCGAGATCAACGAGAACTTCAAAGCTTATAAAATCAACAAACACCAGCACACGCCGGAGATCGAGCAGACGCTGTCGCGGGCCGCGGGCCGTCCGGTGACCCTCACGTTTACGCCGCACATGGTCCCGATGACCCGGGGCATCATGTGCACGACGTACGCGACGATGACGGAGCCACGCTCGGATGCCGATTTCGCGGAACTGTACCGCAAGTTTTACGAAGGCCGGCCGTTCGTTCGGGTTCGCCCGGCGGGCCAATGGCCGGCGACGAAGGAAGTATGGGGCTCGAACTATTGCGACATCGGGTTCTCGGCGGACCGGCGCACGAAGCGGATCACGATCGTTTCCGTCACCGACAACCTCGTCAAAGGCGCGGCCGGCCAGGCGATCCAGAACCTGAACCTCATGATGGGCTGGGACGAGACGCTGGGGTTGCGCTTTACGCCGGCTTATCCGTAACTATTTCGAATTTTGAGGAGACCTGACATCCGAAATGGGCAAACCATCCTTGTACGATATCGTCCCGGACGGGGGCGTCACGCTGCCCCAAGGCTTTAAGGCCGGCGGCTTGCATTGCGGATTGAAAAAAACGGACCGGCACGACTTGGGCGTCATTTGGTGCGAGACCGAGGCGGCTGCGGCGGCCGTGTATACGACGAATTTGTTCCAGGCGGCCCCGCTGGCGGTCACCAAGGAAAGCTTGGCCGTCTCGCGGGGGACATTGCGCGCCGTCATCGTCAACAGCGGCAACGCCAACGCCTGCACGGGCCGTCAAGGCGAGCTCGACGCGCTGGAAATGCGCTCCCGGCTGGCCGACCGACTAGGCGTGCCGCACCATCACGTCGCGGTCGCGTCCACGGGCGTCATCGGAGAGCTGCTGAAAATGGACCGCGTGCGCGCGGGCATTGATCAACTGCCGGGACGGCTCCGAAGCGACGAGGCGGGGAGCGACGATTTCTGCCAGGCGATCCTGACGACCGACCTGGTGAAGAAAACGTCCTGCGTGCGGCTCACCGTCGAGGGCCGAACGGTCACGATCGCGGGCGCGGCCAAAGGCTCCGGCATGATCCATCCGAACATGGCCACGATGCTCGGCTTCGTGACGACCGACGCGGCGATCAGTCCGGAATTGCTGCACGGGCTGCTGCGCGAAGTCACCGACGTGACCTTCAACATGATTACGGTCGACGGCGACACGAGCACGAACGACATGCTGGTCGCGATGGCGAGCGGGCTGGCGGGCCACGGACAGCTGACGCGCGAGCACCCGGATTTCCCGGCGTTCGCCGACGGTTTCCGCCATGTGTGCGCCGAGCTGGCGAAGGCGATCGCCCGCGACGGCGAAGGCGCCACCAAGCTGATCGAGACGCTCGTAACGGGAGCGGTGAGCGACGACGCGGCCCGCGCGATCGCCAAGACGATCATCGGCTCGAGCCTCGTGAAATCGGCGGCGTTCGGAGCGGACGCCAACTGGGGACGGATCATCGCCGCCGTCGGCCGCGCCGGTCAGCCGGTGAACGTGTCGACGGTCGACATCCGCCTCGGGGACATTCTCGTGCTGGAGCAGTCCCGGCCGATTCCTTTCGACGAGGATGTTGCGCTGGAATATTTGAAAGGCGATACCGTCGTCATCCGCGTCGACCTCCACATGGGCGAAGGGCGCGCGGTCGCCTGGGGCTGCGACCTCACCTACGATTACGTGCGGATCAACGCCGCTTATCGGACGTAAGGGGACTTCCGGATATGAAAACTTTCGTGATGAAATGCGGGGGGAGCACGCTTGCGGCGCTTCCCGACGCTTTTTTCGGGGATTTGCGGGACCTGCAGGAGAGCGGCGTTCGCCCGGTCATCGTGCACGGCGGCGGACCGGCCATCAACGAGACGCTCGGCAAACTGGGCATCGAGAGCCGGTTCGTGAACGGGCTGCGGGTGACGGACGAAGCGACGCTGGACGTCGTGGAAATGGTGCTTGCCGGACGGATCAACAAGGAGATCGTGCGGCGGCTGCAGCAGAACGGGGCGAAGGCGGTCGGCTTGTCCGGTACGGACGGCAGGCTGATCGAAGCCCAGCCGGTCGCCAATCACGCGGAGGTCGGGCTGGTCGGCGACGTAACCGGCGTGAACGCAGGGCTCGTCGAAGGCGTCATGGCGCTCGGCTATATGCCCGTCATCGCGCCGATCGGCATCGACGCTGCCGGTCAGCGGTACAACATCAACGCGGATACGGCGGCGGGCGCGGTGGCCTCGCATCTGGGCGCAGGCACGATGATCGTCGTGACCGACGTGCCGGGCATCCTGCGGACGGTGGACGGCGAGAAGGTCGTGCTTCCGCAGGTTACGTTCGCGCAGATCGAAGAGATGATCGCGAGCGGGGAAATTTACGGCGGCATGATCCCGAAGGTGCGGGCCGCCATGAACTGCCTGCACGGCAACGTGCGGGAGGTGCTGATCGTAGACGGCGCGGCGGAGCGCGTGCTCAGCCGGGCGGTGCGCGAGGGCGGCCTCGGCACGCGGATCGTTCGGGAGTAAGCAGGCTGGTGCACGCCGGAAATCAATGGCGGACTTCGTTTCCGCCGATCCTATGGAAACAAGGAGCGTGAACGATGATGAGCGAAAGCGCGTTGTTCCCCACCTATGCCCGTTTCCCCATTACGTTGGTGAAAGGGAAGGGCAGCCGCCTCTGGGACGACCAAGGCAAGCAATACCTCGATTTCATGACCGGTCTGGCGGTCACCAACCTCGGCCATGCGCCGGAAGCGGTCAAACAAGCGCTGGTGAAGCAGCTGGATGAGCTGTGGCACATGTCCAACCTGTTTTCGAACCCGAATCAGGAAAAAGCGGCACGACTGCTTGTCGACAACAGCTGTGCTGACAAAGTGTTCTTCTGCAACAGCGGCGCGGACGCCAACGAGGCCGCCATCAAGCTGGCCCGCCGTTACCACCAGAAAGTGCGCGAGGAATACCGCTACGAAGTGATCACGTTCACCCAGTCGTTCCACGGCCGCACGCTCGCGACGCTGACGGCGACCGGCCAGGACAAGGTGAGGGAAGGCTTCCTGCCGCTGCCGGAAGGCTTCGTCCACGTCCCGCTGCACGACGTGCCGGCACTGGAAGCGGCGATTAACGAACGGACCGCCGCGATCATGCTCGAGCTCGTGCAGGCCGAGGGCGGCGTCATCCCGGTCGATCCGGAATTCCTGCGCCAGGTACGCCAATTGTGCGACAAGCACGGCCTGCTGCTGATCCTCGACGAAGTGCAGACCGGCATGGGCCGGACCGGCAAGCTGTTCGCGTACCAGCATTACGACGTCGAGCCGGACGTGTTCACGCTCGCCAAAGGGCTCGGCAGCGGCTTCCCCGTCGGGGCCATGCTGGCGAAACTGCCTTATGCGGAGGCCTTCACGCCAGGCTCGCATGCGACGACGTTCGGCGGCACGCCGATCGCGATGTCGGCCGTCATCGCCACGGTCGAAACGATGCTGAAAGACCGGGTGCCGGAAAAGGCGGCAGAAGCCGCAGAGTACCTCATGAGCCGGCTTCAGGCTGCTTTGAACGGTGTGCCGGGCATCGTCGGCATCCGCGGTAAAGGGCTGCTCGTCGGCATCGTTTGCGACGAGCCGGCGGCCGAAGCGATCGCCGAGCTGCATCGCCGCGGCTTGCTCGTCGTACCGGCCGGACCGAACGTCATCCGTTTGCTGCCGAACCTGCTCGTTACCCATGAGGAGATCGACGAGGCGGTGGGCCTGATCGGCGCGGTGCTGACCGAGCGCGCCGCCGCGAAGCAAGCATAAAAAGGGGAGGGTTCGCCATGGCGATTGCCGCGAACAAGGAAGAATTGGCGGCCCAGCTGAAGGGCCGAGATTTCCTCGAATTGCTGGATTACACGCCGGAAGAGATCCGCTATTTGCTGGATCTGGCGATCGAATTGAAACGCAAGCAGAAAGCAGGGGAAGTTTACCAGCCGTTGAAAGGCAAAACCCTCGGCATGATTTTCGAAAAGTCGTCGACGCGCACCCGGGTTTCGTTTGAGGTCGGCATGTTCCAATTGGGCGGCCATGCGCTGTTCCTGAGCAAGAACGACATCCAGATGGGCCGCGGCGAACCGATCCGCGACACCGCCCAAGTCATGTCCCGCTATCTGGACGGCATGATCATTCGGACGTTCGGCCACCGCAACGTGGTGGAGCTGGCGCGGAACTCTACGATCCCGGTCATCAACGCGCTTTCCGACCAGTCGCATCCCTGCCAGGTGATGGCCGATTACCAGACGGCGCTGGAGAAGAAGGGCCGGCTGGAAGGCCTGAAGGTCGCCTACATCGGCGACGGCAACAACATGGCGCACTCGCTCATGATCGGGGCGGGCAAGCTGGGGATGCATTTTGCGAGCGCGTCTCCGGAAGGCTACGATCCGGATCCCGAAATCGTCAAGCTGACGAAGGAAATCGCCTCGGAAACCGGCTCCCGCATCGACATTCTCCGCGATCCGCGCGAGGCCATCGAGAATGCGGACATCGTCTATACGGACGTATGGGCGAGCATGGGATTCGAAGAGGAACAGAAACAACGCGAAAAGGCGTTCGCCAACTATCAGGTCAACGAGGCTCTCGCGAAGTACGCGAAATCCGATTATCTGTTCATGCACTGCCTGCCCGCCCACCGCGGGGAAGAGGTATCGGAAGGGGTTATCGACGGGCCGCACTCCGTCATTTTCGACGAAGCCGAAAACCGACTCCACGCGCAGAAAGCGATCATGGCCGCCATCATGTAGGGCCAATGTCCAACCATTTTTGAGGAAGCAGGGGGAACCACCGTCATGGCCAAAGAAAAAATCGTCCTGGCATACTCCGGCGGTCTCGACACGTCCGTTATCCTGACGTGGCTGAAAGAGACCTACGATGCCGAAATCATCACGTTCACCGCCGACATCGGGCAGAAGGAAGAACTCGACGGGCTGGAAGAGAAAGCGAAAAAGACCGGCGCCTCCAAAGTGTACATCGACGACCTGCGCGCCGAATTCGCCAAAGACTTCATTTTCCCGATGTTCCAAGCCGGTGCCCTGTATGAAGGGCAGTATTTGCTCGGCACCAGCATCGCGCGTCCGCTGATCGCCAAGCGGATGGTCGAGATCGCCCGCGCGGAAGGCGCGACCGCCATCGCGCACGGCGCTACCGGCAAAGGCAACGACCAGGTGCGTTTCGAGCTGACCGCCGCCGCGCTCGCGCCGGACATCAAGGTCATCGCGCCGTGGCGCAACGAGGCATTCCGCGAGGCATTCCCTGGCCGCGCCGAAATGATCGCCTACGCCGAGAAGCACGGCATCCCGGTTCAAGCATCCGCCTCGAAGCCGTATTCGATGGACCGCAACCTGCTGCACATCAGTTTCGAAAGCGGAATGCTCGAGGATCCGTGGTTCGACTCCAGCGCGGAGGACGTGCAGGACATGTACGTGCTGTCCGTCTCGCCGGAGAAAGCGCCGGATCAAGCCGAATACGTGGAGCTCGATTTCGAAGCCGGCAACTGCGTGGCGATTAACGGAGAGAAGCTTTCTCCGCTGGCCGTCATGGAAAAGCTGAACGAGCTCGGCGGCAAACACGGCATCGGCCGCGTCGACATGGTGGAGAACCGTTTCGTCGGCATGAAGAGCCGCGGCGTGTACGAAACCCCGGGCGGCACGATCCTGTTCACCGCCCACCGCAAAATGGAATCGATCACGATGGACCGCGAAGTCATGCACCTGCGCGACTCGCTCATTTCCAAATACAGCTCGCTCGTTTACAACGGCTTCTGGTTCGCTCCGGAACGCCTGGCCATTCAGGCGCTCGTGACCGAGAGCCAGAAGAACGTGACCGGCACGGTCCGCCTGAAGCTGTACAAGGGCAACATCATGGCTGCCGGCGTCAAAAGCCCGGTCAGCTTGTACAACCCGAACATCGCCACGATGGAAGCGGACCCGACGCAAGCTTACGACCAAGGGGACGCCACCGGCTTCATCCGCCTGAACGCGCTGCGTCTTAAGGTATCTTCCGGCGTAAACGGCGCATCGGGCGTTTAAGGAAGGCAGGGGCGTTCAAATGAGCAAGCTGTGGGGCGGCCGGTTCACGAAGCAGACGAACCAGCTGGTAGAGGAATATACGGCATCGATCACGTTCGACAAGGAGCTCGCCGAGGAGGACATCCAGGGCAGCCTGGCGCACGTGACGATGCTGGGGCAATGCGGCATTCTCCCCGCGGAGGACGTCGAGAAGATCAAGGACGGGCTGCTCAAGGTGCAGCAGCGCATCCGCCGCGGCGAACACGAATTCCTCGTCGGCGACGAGGACATCCACATGAGCGTCGAGAAGGCGCTCATCGAGGAGATCGGGCCCGTCGGGGGCAAGCTGCATACCGGACGCAGCCGGAACGACCAAGTGGCGACCGACATGCACTTGTACCTGCGCAAGCGGGTCGTCGAGTTCGTCGAGCTGCTGCGGAAGCTGCAGGAAGCGCTGATCGCGCAGGCGAAGGCGAACATGGACACGATCCTGCCGGGGTACACGCACCTGCAGCGGGCGCAGCCGATCCTGTTCGCGCATCACCTGATGGCTTACGTGTCCATGTTCGGACGCGACATGGAGCGCCTGCAAGACAGCTACAAGCGGGTGGATATCCTGCCGCTCGGCGCGGGGGCGCTGGCCGGCACGACGTTCGCGATCGACCGCCTGTTCACCGCGAAGCAGCTGAACTTCGGTCGCGTGTACGAAAATTCGCTGGACGCCGTCAGCGACCGCGACTTCATCGTGGAGTTCCTGGCGAACGCCTCGCTGATCATGGCGCACCTGTCGCGGCTGAGCGAAGAGTTGATCCTGTGGTCGAGCACGGAGTTCCAGTTCGTCGAGCTGGATGACGCGTTCTGCACCGGCTCGAGCATTATGCCGCAAAAGAAGAATCCCGACGTGCCGGAGCTTGTCCGCGGCAAGACGGGGCGCGTGTACGGCAACCTGGTCGGCCTGCTGACCGTGCTCAAGTCGCTGCCGCTCGCCTACAACAAGGACATGCAGGAAGACAAGGAAGGCATGTTCGACACGGTGAAGACGCTGCAGGGCGCTTTGCGGTTGTTCGCGCCGATGATCGAGACGATGAAGGTCCGCACGGACAAAATGCGCCGCGCCGTCGACCAGGACTTCTCGAACGCGACGGACATCGCCGATTTCCTCGCCGCGAAGGGCCTTCCGTTCCGCCAAGCGCACGAGGTTATCGGGAAAACGGTGCTGTACTGCATCCAGAACGGCAAGTTCCTGCTGGACCTGACGCTGGACGAGTTCAAGCAGTTCTCGCCGCTGTTCGACGAAACGATCTATCAAGTGCTGCAGCCGGAGAACGTCGTGAACGCCCGCAGCGTTTACGGCGGCACCGCGACCGCGCAAGTCGCCGCCGCCATCGGGCGGGCCGAGGCCGATCTGGCCGCGACGGCCGGCTGGGTCGCCGAGTACGAGGCGAAAAGCCGGTAAATCGGCAGCGTGCGAACCGATGATGAACGGTGACGAAGAACGTCCCGATCCATCCCATGAGATGGATCCGGGACGTTTTTTGCGTTTAGTGGCTTCACGCACCAACACCGCACCAACACCGCACCCGACACTTATTTGACACTCATCCGACACTCATCCAAACATCAACTAGACCCCGCCATAACGGAATGAACAAAACGCCGAACGCAGCACCGCCCGCCAACTTCACACATGACTGTACTCTGCGTCGGGTTTCCGTAGAAATCCCATATCCATAAGGAGGAACAAACATGAATTTCGAACAAGCACACGAGAACTGGATTTACGAACATTTGAAAAAAAGAAAAGGGGAGCGGCGGGGACGATTGGAGCGCGGGCATGGCCATAGTGATCAATTATTTGCAAGAAATGTTTGGTGGCGGCTGAAAGGAAATTTTAACAACCTGCACCCTGAGTACGAAGTGCTGGATTGGCGCGGGAGACCCTATTTTGCGGATTTCGCTTATATCCTCGGTTACTATCTGCGGTTGCTGATCGAGATCAAAGACTTCGGCTCACACGTAAGGGAGAAAGACCGCCAGGGACATTGCAATGAATGCAACCGAGAAACGTTTCTTACCGGGCTGGGTTATACCGTGATATCGTTCGCCTATGACGACGTGAAGGAAAGACCTGAACTTTGCGCCAACATGCTGCGACTGGTGTTGAGCCGGTTCGAGTCGAACGCCGGCCCCGCCGATCGCGCAAAGGTGTTCGAGCAAGAGATTATCCGGCTTTCCTTCACGTTATCCGGGGAAATCCGGCCTTTGGATGTGACTCGGCATCTGAAAATCAATACGAGAACCGCGGTCCGGTATCTCCAGTCTTTGTGCTTACAAGGCTGGCTGGCCCCGGTAAAACCGGACGGAGCGCAAAGGGTGCTTCGTTACCGCCTGGTCAGAGGCATCGTCGACTAATGATGCGTTTCGAACCGGAATTCGTTTGACATCCAAGGCATGTTGCACGAACCAATCTTCCAGCTCAGGACCTTGTGAACGAAAGGCTGAAATACAGTTAAGAAAGCATTGCATTGTGTGAATTTGGGGGAATAACAACCAAAATACAATTAATTCAGCGGTCTTATGGAAGATTGGACGGGGTTCTGGAAAAATAATTGTATTTTGGTCTTTAGATCGTCGAAGATGGGTGTCGGATAAGAAATTAGATGTATTTTGGCATTTAATTTGTAGTCGGTCGGAGTTCACATTGTCTCCTCAGACCATCCCGACCAAGTGGGCTGAGCCGACGAGCTGAGCGACACGAGCCCATCGCTGCCTATTTTGGCAGCGTGGTGTCACGCCGACACTGCCGCGGATCGGCGCCCAGCTCCACGTCGTCTCAGCGGGTTCGCGCCTACATGAAGGCTGCCACACGATATCTCGGCAGCTCGGAAGGAATCAGCCCGAATCTCACATCGGCTCCACGGGACCTTCCCGCCCCGAAGGCGGCGGGGTCGTGTCCAGCGGCTTCAGCCGCGGATCGGCGGGGTTGACCGCGATGAGCTCCTCCTGCGCCCGGTAGGTGGAGCGGGGAAGGCGCTCGCGAGAAACCTCCCGGCCGTTCACCAGCTTGATGCGGTACGTGTCCACGACATAGCCCGGCTCGCCCTGCTGCAGCACCTTATCCTCGCCCGGCGCGACCGATTCGTTGCCGACATACTTCACCTTCGGCGGCACCACTTGCTGCGTTTTCGTCTCCAACCGGTACGATACCGACTCGTCCATTGTCCCGAACAGCTTTACCGTCACGTGCTTGTCGTGCACGACGGTGCGGATCAGCAACTGCTTGCCGGTCGAATTGCGGAACCGGAAATTGACGAAACCGTCGGCGAACGTGGCGTCGAGCCCCGGCGGCAGGTAGTGGACGATGAGCGAATGGTTGCGGCGCTCCACCACTTCGAGTCCTGCCTGCAGGATCGCGTTGTACAGCGTGCTCGACACCTGGCAGATCCCGCCCCCGATGCCCGGCGTCAGCTTGCCTTGCACGATGACCGGGGCTTCTTGGTAACCGTACTCCCGATCCGCTTTCCGCACGATTTTCCCGTATTCGAACACCTCGTCCGGCATCAGCAGCGTTTCGTTCAGCGCCATCGCCGCGGCCGTAACGTTGTGGGAACGCCCGGCCCCGCTCGTTTCGAACGACGTCGTGAACTCGGCGATTTTCCGCTCGATGCCTTCCGCCTTCAAGGAAGCGACGGTCACGCGCGGAACGACCTTGGCCACGGGCAGTTTCAAGCTGCGCCGCTTCCCGGCATCGGGGTCCGCCAGCGAGCCGGGCTTCAGCTCACGAACCTTCGAGATCAGAGCGGGAACATCCACTTTCGCTCCCATCGCTTCCGCCGTATAGACCACCCGGTCATCTTCCGTGATTGCTCTTGCCGCGTCCTTGGGTTCCACGGAAACAGCCGAGCCCCATTTCTCCCGGACCTCGCGTTCCAGCACGGCTTCGTCCCATGCCGCCGTAAAAGCGTACGATCCGCCTTTCATCCCGAACACGCGGCCCCTCAGTTTCTCCCACCAGCCGCGGTCTCGAAATTCCTCCAACGCCTGGATTCCCTCATCGGCCTGCACCTGCAGTCCCAAATCCTTCATCGTCAGCACCGGCAGCTTGCCGCCGCCGCGTCCCGCTCCCGACCCGTCCGCCGCCGTCCCCGGCCTAACGGCTTCGACCTCGGCATTTTCCATGACGGCCAAGCGTCCGCGCACAAGCGCCAGGGCCTCAGACGCCGTCCGGCCTTCCAACGATAGCCCGCCCACCGCGAAACCGGCGGGAAGACGGTCTTCCCCTCCGTATGCGTACGCTGCGGCCGCGGTGCCTCCGCCCGCCGTCACCAGCAGCAGGACCGCCGCGCCGAACAGCCAGCCTTTTCGCATCCCGTCCCCTCCGTTTCTCGTGCGCTGCGCAACCCGCCAGCTCTTTTTATATATATTTTCCTTCCTCCGATTCGCTTTCCGCGAGAATGAGAAATTTTTAAACATTTACCGGATCCTGCTCGCACCAACGGTTCCGGGGCGCGGAAAATGCCGGAAAAAACGTCAAAAAGGTCGACAAATAAAGGATTTTACGGCATGATGTCGAAGTAGCTAAAGTCGGAAATCCGAACAGGAAGTGATATTCGAGTGATCGAGATGCATGACATCTGGAAGACATATCCCGACGGTACGGTCGCCCTGCAAGGCATCAACGTCGTCATCGACCGCAACGAATTCGTCTACGTCGTCGGCCCTTCCGGCGCCGGCAAATCGACCTTCATGAAGCTTATTTACCGCGAGGAGGTGCCCAGCAAAGGGCAAATCTCCGTGAACGGTTTCAATATCGGCAAGCTGAAACAGCGCAAAATCCCGTACGTTCGGCGCAACATCGGCGTTATTTTCCAGGATTATCGGCTGCTTCCGAAGCTCACCGCATACGAGAACGTGGCCTTCGCCATGGAGGTCATCGAAGCGCCCCGGCGCACCATCAAGCGCCGCACGATGGAGGTGCTTGAACTCGTCGGCCTGAAGCACAAGGCGAACAGCCTGCCGGCCCAGCTCTCGGGAGGCGAGCAGCAGCGCGTCGCCATCGCCCGCGCGATCGTGAACAGCCCGGCGGTCATCGTGGCGGACGAGCCCACCGGCAACCTCGATCCCGAGACGTCCTGGGGGATCATGAAGCTGCTCGAAGAAATCAATTTCCGCGGCACCACCATCGTCATGGCCACCCACAACAAGGAAATCGTGAACACGATGCGCAAGCGCGTCATCGCCATCGAAAAGGGCAGCATCGTGCGCGACCAGCAGAGAGGGGAATACGGCTATGAGATTTAGCACCGTTGCCCGCCATTTGCGGGAAGGCGGCAAAAACGTGGCGCGCAACGGCTGGATGAGCTTTGCTTCGATCGGGTCCATCGCGATCTCGCTGTTTATTTTGGGCGTTTTCATGCTTCTGGCATTCAACGTGAACAAGCTGGCGGATCAGCTCGACAACCAGGTGCAGATCCGGGTGTACCTGAAGCTGGACCTCGGCCGGCCGAAGATCGAAGAGGTCAGCCGAACGATCCGCCGGATTCAGGAGCTTAAAAGCGTAACCTTCGTCTCCAAGGAAGAAGGACTCAAGCGGCTCCGCGACAGCATGGGTGAAGAAGGGAAAGCCGCGCTCGAAGGCTACGACAACGAAACGAACCCGCTGCCGGACGCTTTCGACATCGAAGTGTACGAGCCCCAGACGATCTCCTACGCCGCGAAGCAAATCCAGGCGATCAACGACACCGACCCGGACAAGCCGATCATGGCCGTCAAATACGGCGCCGGCACGGTCGAGAAGCTGTTCAAGATCACCAACGCGGTGCGCAATATCGGCTTGTTCATCGTGCTGCTCCTGGCCGTCATGGCGATGTTCCTCATCTCCACGACCATTAAGACGACGATCGTGGCCAGAAGGCGGGAAATTTCGATCATGAAAATGGTCGGAGCCACCAACAGCTTCATCCGCTGGCCGTTCTTCATCGAAGGGGCGCTGATCGGGCTCATCGGCTCCGGCGTGACGTCGGCGGTACTGCTGTTCGGCTACTCGGAGCTGATCACGACCACGGAACAGGACATCGGCTTGTACATGATCCAGCTCGCCTCGGTGAACGAAGTCGGCTGGTACGTGGCCGGAACGGTGTTGATCCTGGGGACGATCCTGGGCATATGGGGAAGCACGATTTCGGTACGCAAATATTTGAAGGTATAAAATCATTCGGCAACCGTCGGAAGGAGGATCCCGTTGAAACGCAAAATCATCCTGGTTCTCGCGGTCGCCCTGGGCGCCGCCATGATCGTGCAGCCGATGGGCGGCAACGCGGCTTCGAGCCAGCTGGACAAAATCAACAAGCAAATCAAACAGCTGCAACAGGAAATGAACCAAAAGGCCGAGCTCAAGAAACAGGCGGAGAAGAACGCCGAATCCTTCAAGAGTCAGAAGCAAGCGACCAAAGAAGAAATCGACGCGCTTGTTAAGCAGATCGACCAAGTCGGCACGAAGCTGGCCCAAACCCAGGACCAGGTCGAGCAGACCGAGGAGAAGCTGCGGCAGACCGGCCTGGAGCTCGAGGATGCGATTCAGCGGGAACAGTCGACGAGCGGCAAGCTGGATAACCGGGTCCGCCTGATGTATACGAACGGGGCCGTTTCCTACCTGGACGTCCTCCTCAGCGCGACCAACTTTACGGATTTCATCAGCCGGTTCGATCAGTTCCAGTCGATCACCACTTCGACGAAGGAACTGCTGGAAGACCAGAAGGCCGCGAGGGCGCTGGTCGAACAGAAACAAGCGCAGGTAACTCAGGAACTAGAAGAGGTTAAAACGCTGTATGAGCAAGTGGCCAACCAGAAGGCGGATTTGGAGACCAAAGAAAGCCAGAAAGAAGCGATGGTCGCCAAGCTGAGCCAGCAGATCGAGGACTCGGAGGAAATCAGCGAGGAGTCCGAGAAGGAATTGATGGAGCTGGCGAAGAAGATGTCCAAGCTCCAAGCCGAGAAAAACAAAATCCAAAATCCCTATAAAGGCGGAGCGCTCGGCATGCCGCTGAAAGCGAGCTACCGGCTCAGCTCTCCGTTCGGCTACCGGATCCACCCCATCACCGGCGTGAAGAAGCTGCACACCGGGATGGACATGGCCGTCGCGCAGGGCACGCCGATCTACGCGGCGGAAGCCGGCGTGGTCATCGTCGCCCAATGGTGGAGCGGCTACGGCAACTGCATCATCATCGACCACGGCGGCGGGTTGTGGACGCTGTACGGCCACATCAAAAACGGCGGCATTCTCGTCAATAAAGGCGATACCGTCAAAAAGGGCCAGAAAATCGCCCTCGTCGGCTCCACCGGCCAAGCGACCGGACCCCACCTGCACTTCGAGGTGCGGAAGAACTCCGAGCCCGTCAATCCGGCTCCTTACTTGAAATCCAAATAACGAAGAGGACAGGACGACCGCCGTTCGACTCCCCCGCAACGACGCGATCCAGCGTGGTTCGGGAGCCGGCGGCGGTTTTCGCATGAGCGGGGCGACGGATGCCGGAAGCGGCGGCCGCGGACGGCCCCTTGCCCGGATAACCCGGACCGTCCTGTCATACGCTAGGAAGAGTTTGGTCAGAAGGAAGTGAAGGTCGTGTGGTTACGGGGTAGAACCGTAGCGTCCCTCATGGTGCTTACGGCCGTCGCCGCCGGAGCGGCGGTGTGGGGCGCGGTCCAGACCGGTCTGCTGCTGCCGGACGAGAATGTCCCCGTGCTGTCCGTGGACGGCGATGAACCGGGCAACGGTCTCCGGCAGGATGAGCTGGATAAGCTGAATAAAACGCTGGACTTGATCGGCGGCCAATACTTGCTCCCGATCGAACGGAAGCAGCTGATCGACGGCGCCCTTGAAGGCATGGTCGAGGCGCTTGGGGATCCGTACTCGGTCTACCTGTCCAGCGAAGAAGCCGCGAAATTCACGGACACGACGGAAGGCGCCTTCACGGGCATCGGGGCCGATTTGAAAAAGGAGAACGACCTGATCGTCGTCGACGCTCCGCTAAGGGGTTCGCCGGCGGAACGGGCGGGTTTGCAGCCGCATGACGTGATCCTCATGGTGAACGGTGAAAGCCTGCAGGGTTTGACGCTTAGCGAGGCCGTGGCCAAAATCCGCGGGCCGAAGGGTACGAAAGCCAAGCTGAAGGTGCTGCGGGCCGGCGCCAAAGCGCCTTTGGAGCTGGAGCTGGTGAGGGACCGGATCCCCGTGGAGACGGTGAAATCCGAGCTGGATTCCGCAGGCATCGGAAGGCTGACCATTACCCAATTCACGGCGAACACGCCGGCGGAAACGGCGAATGAGCTGAAAGCCATGGAAGCGAAGGGATTAAAAGCGCTCATCGTCGACGTGCGGAACAATCCCGGGGGCATGACGAACTCCGTTCAGAAAATCGCCAGCCTGCTCATCCCGCAAGGGAAGACGATCGTGCAGTACGAATATCGCGACGGGCGCAGGAAAGCGGAAACCTCGAATGGTTCCGAGGAAGGAAAACCGTACCCCATCTTCGTCCTGATGAACAAGAGCAGCGCCAGCTCCGCGGAGATTTTGGCCGGCGCGCTCAAGCAATCCGCGGGCGCGGTGCTGGTCGGGGAGACCACCTTCGGCAAAGGGACCGTGCAGATCAACAACAACGACGAGCTGGGGGATGGCAGCCTGGTGAAGCTCACGGCGTACAAATGGCTGCTGCCCGACGGCACCTGGATCCACCACAAAGGCTTAACGCCGGATATGACGGTCGTGCAGCCGGAATATTGGCTGGCCTACAAGCTGCCGCGGGATCGGGTGCTGAAGCGGGACGACACGGGCGAAGACGTGAAAAACCTGCAGCTGATCCTGGAAGGCGTCGGGGTTCCGGCCGACCGCAAGGACGGTTACTTCAGCGACGCCACCGAGCGGGCGCTCAAGACGTTCCAATCCCGCGAGCGGCTTCCCGTAACGGGACAGTTGGACGAGAAGACCGCGGACGGGCTGGAAGAGGCGCTTTACTCCGAGTTGCAGAAGCCGGAAAACGACACGCAGCTGCAAGCGGCCTTGGAGAAAGCGCGGGAATCGATTGGAAAACGCGAATAAGAAGCGGCGGGAGGAATTCGCGGTCCCGCCGTCGAATACTTTAGGAGGTTGGACTGGCACGGCGGAGACGCCCGCGTCCTATGGCGGCGGATCCGAAGGTGCCGGCGTCAACTCCTTTTTTTTCGGGGAAGGAAGAGAGCGGAATGGAAGCGTTGCTGAGCGGGTTGCGCGAGGCGGGACAAGCGGTGGTGCAAATGCTGTCCTTGCCCTACTTCTATATCGCGTTATTGCTGGTCTGGTGGCACGAGGCCCAAACGGTCAAGCTCCAGCGGAAGCTGTTCCACGTCCGGATGCGGGGCTCGCTGTCCGTCGCGCTAATGCGCTTGGGAGCGGGCATGTTGGCCGGGATCGGCCTGTCGATCGCCGGCTTCGGCGCCGGATCGGCTTTGACGCCGGAGACGCTGCTATGCGTATGGGCGGCGATGGTGCTGCTTGTCCTGTTCCGTTTTCGGTTTATTTGCTTGGCATATGCAGCCGGCTTGTTGGGCGTTCTGCAAGCGGTGCTGAACGCGGTGCCCGTCCCCGACGGCCTGGACGGGGCGGGACTTGCGGTTTGGAATGCGATTCAAGGAATCGACGTGCCGGGTCTTCTGTTCCTGGCGGGGTTGCTTCATATCGCGGAGGGGCTGCTCGTCCGTCTGCAAGGCGCGAAGACGGCATTTCCGCTGTTTCTGGAAGGGAAGCGGGGGAAGCCGATCGGCGCGCACGCCCTTTCCGGGGTATGGCCGATTCCGCTGCTGTGGCTCGTTCCCGCATCGGGTACGGACGGCTTCGCGCTGCCGTGGACTCCGCTTTTCGGGGGCGACGGCGACTCGGCGGCCCTGTGGTCGCTCATCGCGTTCCCCGTGGTGATCGGCTTCAGCGACCGTACCGAGACCTACTGGCCGGAGCAGAAGGCGAAGGATTCCGGTAACCGCCTGATCGTCTTCGGCGTGATTTTGGCGGCGCTCTCCGCGGGGGCCGTTTATTGGCCGCCGCTGGCCGCGGCCGCTTCCGTCGCGGCGCTGGTCCTGCATGAAGGGTTGCTGTGGATCAGCCGGCTCGGCGAGGCCGGGCGCCAGCCGCTGTACGTCCAAGACGGGACGGGCGTCCGGATTTTGGCGGTGCTGCCGGGTTCGCCGGCGGCGGAGATGGGGCTGATGGCCGGTGAAACGATCCGCAAAGCGAACGGAGCCGCCACCCGGACCAAAGAGGAGCTGCATGCCGCCCTTCAGCGCCAATCGGCCTTCTCCAAGATGGAGGTGGCCAACCGCGAAGGTCACCTGAAGTTTCCGCAAAGAGCCCGCTATGCCGGGGAGCACCATCAGCTCGGCCTGATCCTCGCGCCGGACGAGGAAGCTGATTTCGTGGCGGCCGCCCGCCCGGGCTCGATCTGGCAAATGCTCCGGAACGCGGGCGCCCGCAAGCGGGGCGGCCCGGCGCTTGCGGAGTTCGGCGCCGCCGGACCGGAGCAGGCGGCCTCGGTCGACGGCGTAGGCTCGCAGGAAGCGGCCAACGAGTCTGCGGCGCTTCCGCTTGACCCGGACAACGTCCCTGCGGAGCCGACCGCCGGACCCGCCCAGCCGTCCGGAGCTGCAAGCGGCCCGGCGCAGGCGGATCAGGGGCTGCCGCCCCGCCGATCCAGGAAGCCGGGATAAGGCAGTCTTCAACGTGTACGCATGAAGACGCGAAGGACCTCAACTTCCACGGCAACGCGGAGGTAGAGGTCCTCTTTGCTTGGGGAAACTCGGGTTTGTACGGGCTCATTAAATCACACACCGGGATTTTTGGGATCGCTCCATGGGTCCTCGGGGAGAGGATTCGAGCGGTTCGCAGCGGGGGCGACGCACAAGTTATGATTTTGGGCAATAACTTCTCCGCGAGCAAAGTCTCCTTCTCCGGATTGTTGCTTTGAAGCAATAACTCGGCCCTCTTGGGGCTGCGGGCTTAGGAAAATCGCCGTTTTATTGCTCGAACGCAATAATTCGTCATTGGCCAAAGGGGGAATGGCCGTTTTATTGCCTTTAAGCCATAACTCCCATGGGACGACGGGGGTGAGGGGTCGCCGATGCATGAAAATCGAAGCCGCCACTAGAACCATTCCTATGGGGCCTGCGGGAAAACGAGGCGTCAAGCTCAGATGAACACGGTAACAAAACGAAACGGCCCGGCCGGAGGAAACCCGGTCGGGCCGTTAGGGCCGGCAGCACTCTGCGCGGCACCCGCCTATCCCGGTAGATCAGCGGCGTTTCGCGTACAGCAGATAAGAATAAAGCGTCGGGATCAGCGCGCTGACCAGCACGGCCGCGATCAAGACGACCGCCGCAACATAAGTGCCCGTAAACCCGGCCGCAGCCAACATGACGAGCCCGGCAACGAACCATAGACGGCCGGCGAGACGGTGCGTCATTTTCCAATTATGTTCGTCCGTCAGCGTCCAAGGGGTGCGGATCCCGAACGTGAAGTTGCTGCGGACCTGGCCGAGCCGGTTCCCGATGATCAGCCAAAGCACCCCGAACCAGCCGGTCAGCAGGCGGATCACCGGAACATCCCAGCCCAGGTTTTGGAAGATCATCATCAGCACGACGCCCAGCATGAATAGGGACAGCGCCCAGCGGAGAAGCTCGAAGAAGCCTTCGAATTTCTCGTAATTTTGCGATTTCGGATCGATCATCCGGGTGACCTTGAGCAGAAAAGGCAGCAAAATCAGCAGCGCTGCGTTCATCAGCCAAAATCCCCATTTCGGCATCGTCCCGTCTTGTTCGCCTTGCAAGTTGTAATGACTGCCGACGGGATCGGGCAGCCGATCGTTGAATACCGCCCACAGGATGAGAAACGCCGCAGCGTTGAAAACGAGCAACAGCCAGTCGTTCCGGCTCCAGGCATTCTTGCGGATGTTTTCGTGTTCTTTCGCGCTCATGAGGCTCATTCCCCTTTCCCTTTCGTTCCGATCATGCCGAGAAACCAACCCATCGCTTCCTGAATCACGGTCAGATTCAGGGAGTAGACGATATTCTGGCCTTGCCTCTCGTCCTGTACCAGCCGGGCTTGCTTGAGCAGGTTGAGATGGTGCGAAATGCTCGGCTTGGATATCGTAAAATGGTCGGCGATTTCGCCGGCGGTCAGGTCGCGGTCTTTCAGCAGCTGGATGATTTGGCGGCGGGTCGGATCCGACAAAGCTTTGAAGGCGTCGTTCATCCTCGCACCCTCCTTTTCCGCGCGGTAGCTGGCAGCGATCCGGGTTTGTGCCATGCGCGCGCCGTATATTCGATAATTAGATAATATTCTAAATATCAAATGAATGTCAAGGACGAGTGCCGAGCTGCGGATGTCTTTCTGCTGATGCAACGGCCATAAAAAAACCGCCCGGCCTCGGAAGGCGGGCGGTTCGGCAGGCGAAACGTTCAGCTGCCTGAATATTGACCCCATAAAGCAAGCGCGACCATCGCCGCCGCCAGGCAACCCAGCACGAAAAACGTGATTTTGACGGCGCTGCGGGGGACCCGGCCGGACACCGTGCCGGTCTGGCCGTTCACCATGTAGCGATAGGTTTTGGTTTTATACGCATATGCGGCATTCCAAACGGGGAGCAGGAGATGCTTGTACGTCACGTCATTGTAGTGGGTGCGGATGTTCAAATTGCGGATCTCGTCTCCGCCGATCTCACGGCGAATCTCGTGATCCAGCACCGAGGCTGCTTGATGCCGCGCGGCTTGCCAGCCCTGGCTCCGGGAGACGGAATAACGCTCGGCGACGAATCCGCTCAAATATTCGGGGCGATAGCCCGTCAGCTTGCGGAGATCGAAATCGCCCAGCTTCTCCAGCAAGCCCTGGTCGTAGTGTCCGGACGCCGGAATCAGGATGTCGTCGAAGCCCCGGTCGTAATCGCCGTTGGTCCAATGCCACACCGTGTACCTTTCCTGCTCGGTGTACGTCTCGGTTTTCCCGTTGACGACGCGGGTCCGGGTGACCGTCCGGTAATGGTATACGCCCACCTCGGCCGAGTAGACGGAATACGTATTCGTGTCGAACGTCCAATACGGAACGTAGATGCCGGTCAGTCGGGAAGCGGGATCCTGTTTCTTGAAATCGTTCGGCAAAAACCACCTTTTGCGTTTCCATTTTTTGAACTGCTCGATGGCTTCGGCCTGCGATATCTGAAACGGAATGACCGACTCCGGGCGGATGCTGCCGGGATTCCCTTGGGGCAGCACCTTGGGGGAACCGCAGAACGCGCACAGCGTCGCCGTCTGCCCTGCCGGAATCAGGCTTTCCCCTCCGCAGCTTTCGCAATGGATGGCCTGCTGCTCCGTACCCCAGTCGGTGAGGGCGGCGTCCTCCTCGCCTTCATCTTCCAGCGCGTGCTCCTCCGGCTGCCCCGGCATTCGGTCGATGGCCTGCTCAGCTCCGCAGTACTGGCATTTCAGCGCCTGCGCGTCCGCGTCGAACCGCATCGGCCCCCCGCAGCCTCCGCAGGGAAAACTAGCGGCCGCCTCCTTCGCCAGCGCTTCGGCTTGCGCGTTCTCCGCCATCGCCGGTTACGCCTTCGTTCCGCATCCGGAACAGAATTTGGCGCCGGGGGACAGCTCGCTGCCGCACTCCGAGCAAAATTTCTTCGCCGGGCGGGGGGCTCCGCATTCCGGGCAGAACTTCTGGCTCGGCAGCAAGCCGTGCCCGCATTGCGCGCAGGCGACCGTGGTCTCGGAGGCTGCAGCCGCTCCGCCGCCGCTCGCCGCGGCACCCGCTCCGGCCCCGCCTTGCGGCGCCGCCGGGTTCATCGCTTGGGCGAACATTTGGCCCATCGCCATGCCGGCGCCCAGGCCGGCGCCGGTTCCGGCCACGCCGCCGTCCGGGTTGTTCGCCGCGTCGCGGATCGCTTCCGCCGCTTGGAATTTCATATACTGGTCGAGATTGCCCGCGATGTTCATCGACGATTTGCGGTCGATCATCCGCTCGACTTCTTCCGGCAGCGACAAGTTCTCGATCGTCAGCGCGGTGAGCGAGAGGCCCATCGCCTCGAACTTGGGCTGCAGCTTTTCCACGGCTTGGCCGCCCAATTCGTCGTAGGAACTGGAGAGGTCGGCGACGGGAATTTTCGTCTCGCCCAGCAGGTCGCTCAGGCCGGAGACGATGAGGCTTTTGAGGTAGCCCGTGATGCTTTCCGTGGAGAAGTCCCGCTTCGTTCCGAAAATCTCTTTCAGGAAGACGGCCGGATCCTTCACCTTTACCGCATACACGCCGAATCCGCGCAGCCGGATCATGCCGAACTCCGGATCCCGCATGATGACGGGGTTCGTCGTGCCCCATTTCAGGTCGGTGAAATTCGCCGTGTTGACGAAGTAGACGTCCGCCTTGAACGGCGAATTGAACATGTGCTTCCACGCGCGAAGCGCGGTCAGAACCGGCAAGTTCTGCGTGCTAAGCTCGTAGCGTCCCGGTCCGAACACGTCGGCGATCTGCCCCTCGTTCAGGAAAATCGCCGCCTGCGATTCGCGGACCGTCAGCTGCGCGCCCATTTTGATCGCGTTGTCGTACGCCGGGAACTTGTGCACCATGACGCCCGTGTCGTCGATCCACTCGATGACCTCGATGAACTGTCCTTTAATGAACGAAAAAAGTCCCATCGGAAACCTCCCGGAAAAGAATGGTTTTCCAAACGCTCCATGCGGTTACACTCAATCATACGTGCAGATGAGACGGTTCGATCACCGAATCGCGCAAACGCGGATCTCGGCGCTGTCGTGCACCGCCGCGCAGGAGGTTACGAGATTTAGCGGACTTGCCGTCTCCCGCCGTCGGTTTCTCAAATTATATCAAAATTTGCCGGATGCTTGAATCGGCATGAAAGAGAGCACACATGTTCCGCCTAGCGGCGAGTTAAGAAACTTCTTCCTCATCAGCCTAAGAAAACCTGCGGCAGTCGAGGAGTTAAGAAACTTTCTTCCTCAACTTGTCCTGATTTCTTGCGCACTTTGCGGAGCGCCCTAGAGCAGCGGGGGCATCCCTCATTCTTTTTTGACTCGCAATTGGCAAAACGGTATAATGAATGGGAACACACATTCGCGATTTCAGTCCTTCATTCATACAAAAGTTTCGTTCGATCAGGCAAGCGGCGGCTTGCGGAAATGGAGGGTTTCCACGACCCATGGAGCATGCGAATCTGCTCGACAAGAAGTTCAAGCTCGTCTCGGAATACGCCCCGCAGGGGGACCAGCCGGAAGCGATCCGGCAGCTCGCCGAAGGGGTGACGGCAGGCAAGCGGCACCAGACGCTGCTGGGCGCCACCGGTACGGGCAAAACGTTCACCATCGCGCAAACGATCGCCAAGGTCAACAAGCCGACGCTCGTCATCGCGCACAACAAGACGCTGGCGGCGCAGCTGTGCAGCGAATTCCAGGAGTTTTTCCCGGAGAACGCGGTCACTTACTTCGTCAGCTATTACGATTACTATCAGCCGGAGGCGTATATCCCGTCCTCGGACACCTATATCGAGAAAGATTCCAGCATCAACGAGGAAATCGACAAGCTGCGCCACAGCGCCACGTCCTCGCTGTTCGAGCGCCGGGACGTCATCATCGTGGCGAGCGTTTCCTGCATCTATGGCTTGGGTTCCCCGGAAGAGTACCGCGACCTGCGGCTCAGCCTCCGGGTCGGCATGGAGAAGCCGCGCAACGCGATTCTTCATAAGCTGGTCGACATCCAATACCAGCGCAACGACCTCAACTTCGTGCGCGGCACGTTCCGGGTGCGGGGAGACGTCGTCGAGATTTTCCCGGCATCGCACGGGGAACGGGCGATCCGCGTCGAACTGTTCGGCGACGAGATCGAACGGATCACGGAAATCGACGTCCTGACGGGCGAAATCGTCGGGGAACGGGATCACGTGTCCATCTTCCCGGCATCCCACTTCGTGACGGCGGAAGAAAGAATGAAGCGGGCTCTCGTGAATATCGAAAGAGAGCTGGAGGAACGGCTGGCGGAGCTGCGGGAGGCGGGCAAACTGCTGGAAGCGCAGCGGCTCGAGCAGCGCACCCGTTACGACCTGGAAATGATGGCCGAAATGGGCTTCTGCTCCGGCATCGAGAACTATTCCGGTCCCCTCACGTTCCGGGAGCGGGGAGCGACGCCCTATACGCTGTTCGATTTCTTCCCGGACGATTTCCTCGTCGTGATCGACGAGTCCCACGTGACGATCCCGCAGATCCGGGCCATGTACAACGGCGACCGCGCGCGCAAGGAAGTGCTGGTGGAGCACGGCTTCCGCCTGCCGTCCGCGTTGGACAACCGGCCGCTCAAGTTCGAAGAGTTCGAACAGAAGGCGAAGCAGTTGATCTACGTGTCCGCGACGCCGGGCCCGTACGAGCTGGAGCATACCCCGGAGGTGGTGCAGCAGATCATCCGTCCGACGGGTCTGCTCGATCCGATCATCGAGGTCCGCCCGACGAAGGGACAGATCGACGACCTGCTCGGAGAGATCCGCGTGCGCATCGCCAAGGACGAGCGCGTGCTCGTGACGACGCTGACGAAGAAAATGGCCGAGGACCTCACGGATTATTTGAAGGACGTCGGCATTAAAGTTCAATATTTGCACTCCGACGTGAAAACGTTGGAACGGATGGCGATCCTGCGCGACCTCCGGCTCGGCACGTTCGACGTGCTGGTCGGCATCAACCTGCTGCGCGAAGGCCTCGACCTTCCGGAAGTGTCGCTGGTGGCCATCCTCGACGCGGATAAGGAAGGGTTCCTGCGCTCGGAACGCTCGCTGATCCAGACGATCGGCCGCGCCGCCCGGAACGCGGACGGCCATGTCATCATGTACGGGGACCAGGTCACGGAATCGATGGAGAAGGCGATCGGCGAGACGAGGCGGCGCCGCTCCATCCAGGAGGCCTACAACGAGAAGCACGGCATTACGCCGCAGACGATCCAGAAGAAAGTGCGCGACGTCATCGAGGCGACCAAAGTCGCGGAACAGAAGGCCGGCTATTTGACCGGCGCGGAGAACCTGCAGAAGCTGTCGAAGAAAGAACGCCAATCGATGATCGAACGCCTGGAGCACGAGATGAAGGATGCGGCCAAAAACCTGCAATTCGAGCGGGCGGCGGAGCTTCGGGACGCGCTGCTGGAGCTCAAGGCGAGTTTCGGTTAACCCGCAGCGTTCGCGTGTCCGGCTGCGCGCGGTTTGCAGGTCGATTGAGACCGTTCTTCACCATCCAATACGAGAAGGCGGGTTTCCATGGAATCGCGGCAACAACCTCCGTTTCGCGGGATGCATCCGGTGCTGTCGGCATGGTTCGCCGAAACGTTCGGAGAACCGACGGACATCCAGCGCCGGTCGTGGGAAGCAATCGCGTCCGGCATCCATGCGCTGATCGCGGCGCCGACCGGTTCGGGGAAAACGCTGGCGGCACTGCTGCCGTGCCTGAACCGGGTATTGGAAGAGAAAGCCGAGGGTCGCTTCGGCGGCAAAGGCGTGCGGATTTTGTACGTAACGCCGTTGAAGGCGCTCAACAACGATATCCACGAGCATGCGGCCGGCTTCGTGGAGGAGCTGGACCGGTTAGCGCGGGATCGAGGGATGGCTTGGCCCGGCTTGCGAAGCGCCGTCCGGACGGGCGACACGAAGCCGTCCGAACGCGCGTCCATGCTTCGGAACCCGCCGGAACTGCTCGTTACGACGCCGGAGTCGCTCTATATTCTGCTCACCTCGGACAAGGGCCGGGACATGCTCCGCACGGTCCGCCAAGTCATCGTGGACGAGATTCACGACTTGGCCGCCGATAAGCGCGGGTCTCATTTGTCTTTGTCGCTTGAACGGTTAGAGGAATGCTGCGGCAGCGGGCTGCAGCGGATCGGCATTTCCGCGACGCAGAAGCCGCTGGAGCGGGTGTCGCGGTTTTTGGGAGGATGGGAAGAGGCGGAATCGACGGCGAACAAGGACGGGATTTCAACAAGCGAGGACGGCGATCCGGGAATCGCGGAAGAAGAAGACGGCGAAATCCGCGGGTTTGCGCATCCTCTCGGATATCGCCCGCGGCCCGTTCGGATCGTCGAGAGCCGCATGGAGAAGTCGTACGAGGTGCTTGCGACGCTCCCCGATTTGAACCGCCAGCTGCAGACCCGGGATGCCGCGGTATGGCTGCCATTGCTTGACCGGCTGACGCAGTTGATGGAAGGAAGCCGCTCCGTATTGATTTACGTGAACAGCCGACGCTTATGCGAGCGGCTTTGTTTGCGTTTGAACGATCATGTCGGCTATGAAATGGCCCGCGCGCATCACGGCAGCATGTCCCGCGAATGGCGCCTGGAAGCGGAACGGCTGCTGAAGTCCGGGGAGCTGCGCTGCATCGTGGCGACGTCCTCGCTGGAGCTCGGCATCGACGTGGGCCATGTCGATCAGGTCATTCAGATCGACCCGCCGCCGGATGCCGCATCCGGCATCCAGCGCATGGGCCGCGCCGGCCATTCCGTCGGCGGCACGAGCCGCGGCGCCATCGTGGCCCGCTACAAAGGCGCGCTGCCGGACGCCGCCGTGCTCAGCCGCTTGATCGCCGAGCGCGACATCGAAGAGATCGTGATCCCCCGCGACGCGCTGGACGTGCTCGCCCAGCAGACGGTGGCGATGACGGCGGAGGGGGAACGAACGGCAGACGAGTGGTACCGGCTTGTCGTCCGGAGCGACGGTTACCGCGCGTTCCCGCGCGAGCGCCTGGAGCCGCTGCTGGAGCTGTTGTCGGGATTTTATCCGTTCGTCCGCCCGCTGCTGGATTGGGACCGGGAGACTGGCACGATTTCCCGCCGGCCGGGATCGGCCATGGCGGCGATCACGGGGGCCGGCACGATCCCGCAAAGCTCGGCGTATCCGGTGCACCACGCGGAGAGCCGGGCCCACATCGGCGAGCTCGACGAGGAATTCATCCACGAATCGAGGGTCGGCGACGTCGTCCAGCTTGGCGCGCAATCCTGGATCATCCGGGAAATCCGTTCGGACCGCGTCTACGCGACCGAAGCGGGCAACCGGTTCAGCGAAACGCCGTTCTGGCGGAACGAAGCGCCTTCGAGATCGTACGAGCTGGGATTGAAAATCGGGGCGTTCCTGCGGGAAATGGAGGGACGGATGGCGAGGCCCGACCAAGAGACCGCCGATTGGCTGCAGAGCAGGTATGGCTTGGACGCCATGGCCGCCGGGGAGTTGATCGAATACATGCGCTCCCAGCAGGCGGTCAGCATGATGCCGACCGACCGGCGGATCGTAGTCGAGCAATACCGGGATGCCGCGAACCAGAAGCACGTGCTGATCCATAACCTGTTCGGGCGCAAGGTGAACCGCACGTGGCTGATGGCGATCCAGCGGCAATTCGAAGGGAAACTGAAGTATCGGGTCTACGGCAATGCCAAGGACAACGGCATCGAGCTCGTGTTTTCCGATTGGGACGTTTCCTGGCTGCACGAGATTTGGCAGATTACGACCGCGAACGCGGAAGCGATCTTGGCCGACGCGCTTGCCGAGTCCCCGCTGCTGGCAGTATCGTTCCGGAGGCTGGCGGAGACCTCCCTGCTGATGGCGCGCAGCTTCACGCGGGTTCCGCTGTGGCAGAAACGGCTGCGGAGCGCGGAGCTGCTGAAGAGCGCTTTGCCGTATGCGGATCGGTTCCCGTTGTTCCGGGAAGCGATGCGCGAGGCGATGCAGGATTTTCTGGACCTCGATCGGCTGCGAGAAGTGTTGGACGGGATGGCGGACGGGAGCATCGATACGGTCGTGCGCGAAACGGAGTTTCCGTCGCCGCTGGCGGCCCAGTTCGCGTTCGACTACGTCAACATGCGAATTTACGAGGGCGATGGACTGGACGAAGCGGTGCAGCTGCAATTACTGCAGTTCAGCCGTTCCATGGCGGGGAACTTGTTCGGCGGGGATGACGGCGCGTTGCAGCCGGTCGATCCGGAAGTGCTCGAGGAGGAAAGGCAGAGACTCGCCGAAGCGGGCAGGGAAGTGCGGAACGCGGACGGGCTGCTCCGCCTGCTGAAGGAACGGGGCGACCTGACGGAGTCGGAGCTCGAGAAGCTGGCCGGATCGGAAGCGGGAGCATGGCTGGAGGAATTGAAGCGCGGCCGCCGGGTGGCCGAGATTCGCCAGCCGGACGGCGCCGCGCGCTGGATCGCGGCGGACGAGCGGGAGCTGTATCGGTCGTTTCCGCATTCTGCCGAGTCCGTTGCGCTGATCGCCGGCCGTTACGCGGACCATCGGCTGTCGGTGACGGAGGCGGATTTGCGGGAGCGTTTTCCCGGACTGTCGGCGAAAGAAGCGGAAGCCGTCGTGGACACGCTGCTTGGGCAAGGCCTCATCGAACAGGCGCCGTTCGCGGCGGACGCATCGGAGCGCTTATGGACCAGCCGCAAAGTCGCCGAGCGGCTCATCCGGCTGACGATCGGCAAAGCCCGCCGAAGCCTGGAGCCGGTGGAGCCTTCCCGCCTGCTGGAAGGGCTGCTGCGGCGCCAGCGCGTGCTGCCGGCGGGCGCACTGCGGGGCGAGGCCGGGCTGCTGGCGGTGCTGGAGCGGCTGCAGGGCTTGTTTTTGCCTTGGACGTTGTGGGAATCCGTCGTGTTTCCGTCCCGGCTGCCGGACTACCGGAAGGAAACGCTCGACTTGCTCTGCGCCTCCGGCCAAGTGATCTGGGTCGGCCGCAAGGAAGAGGGGGAGAAGGAAGGCCGGACGGCGTTTTTTCTGGCCGAGAGCCGGGAACTCTACGCGCCTTGCCTCCAGGCGGAAGAAGCGCGGGCGGGTGCCGCCCGGCACCCCGAACTCCTGGAACGGTTAAAAAACAGCGGAGCGAGGTTCCTCACCCGTCTGGCACAAGAAACGGGTCGTCTCCCCTCGGAGGTATTGTCCGATTTGCTGGACTTGGTATGGGAAGGGCGCGTCTCGAACGACCAATTCGCGCCTTTGCGTCAGTCCGGCCGCGCGAAAGGGAAAGAGGGCTTCCAGAAAGCCGGCTCCGGACTGGGCCGGTGGTATTGGACGGGTTCGCTGCTGGCAGACGGCGAAGCGGGTCCCGGGGCAACGGACGCATCGGCGAATTCGGGACGCCCGGCAAGCTCGCCTGAAAGCCCGGCCCTCAGCCACAACGCCGACGGCCAGCCCGCCGTCCAATGGATCCACCATTTGTTGCAAACGTACGGGGTTCTGACGAAAGACCTCGCGAACAAAACGTGTCCCTACGAGTGGGATACGCTTCTCCCGGTTCTAAGACAGCTGGAAGAATGGGGCGCGGTCACACGGGGAGCGTTCGTCCGCGGTCTTCAGGTCCTCCAATTCACGACCCGCGAGCTGGCGGAGGAATTCCGCAAGCCCCCGCCTTCGGATGAAGGAGCCCCCGTGACGGTTCTGTCATCCGTGGACCCGGCCAATCCGTATGGGTTGATCTTGGATTGGCCCTCCCGGGAAGGCGCGTCTTTCGCGCGGAAGGCGGGAAATTACCTGGTGCTCCAAGGCGGCCGCTGGCTCTACTGGATCGAGAACGGCGGCAAGCGGATTTTCGCCATGGAAGAGGAAGCGGCGACGGACCCCCGTTTCGCCGAATCCGCGCTGCGATCGGCGTTCGCGGCGTTGCTGAAGCGGCAGGGTTTGTCCAAAATCACAGTCGAACAGTGGAACGGTCAAACCGTGACGGAGACGCAAGCGGCCGATCGTCTGCGCGCGCTTGGCGCCGAACGCGACCGGAGCAAGCTCGTGGTATGGAAGAGCGCTTTGCATTCGTAAACCATCCGAAATATTTACGCGATAAAGAGCTTCCCGGTAAGGGGAGCCGTATCATTACGGCTTGCGAGCGGAAAGTATGAGATTGTAAGTAGGACAGATTATAGTTCAGGGAAAGTTACAACAATGAGTAGTGGGCACGGGGGAGCAAAAGATGCGTTAGCGTGGATGGACAGCCCTTATTACGAATATCCCATGATGGCTATTGGAATGTTAGATGGAGCAGGAGAAGCTAGGCTCCTTGCTAAATATGGTGATAGAATTGGTAATCTTGGTACATTTATTAAAAATGAAACGCCAATAATCGACTGGGCTAACGCTCGGGTACATGCACTTAATAGGATGGTACAAGAAAATTTATCTCCCGAAACTGTCCAAAGCTGGGTAAATTCGGCAAAAGCGATCTTACAAGACGATGGTACAATTCTATATCTATCAAAAAAGGGAGCTGTTGCAATCAAAAATGGAGCACTTCAAACAGTATATAGTGCAAATAAGTATAAGGATCATATAAAAGATGCGATCGTACTTTTGTTTGGTAAATGAGGTGGAACTGTGATAGAAAAAATATCTCATGTAATCAATACTTGGGACCCGGCAAGATTAATGTCACATGCACCTGACGATGAATACACATTCGAAGTAATGAAAATTTATGAATTTTTGCAGAAAGAAAAGGATCCTCATAAATTGGCATATGAAATAAAGAATATATTTAACCAAACATTTGGTGATGAGATTAATTACGACTTGAAAACTTACCTAGAAGTAGCACATCAAATATTGAGTTAAACGTTATACCACATGTGAGTGTAAAAACTCCATGTGGTTTTTTATGAATTCTCATCTACGTGACGATTAGGCTAGCGCCCCTCATTCCCCCTCCCACCGGTACCCGACGGCTTGCAGCCAAGCGCGGGCGACGATCATGTGGCCGGTCTGGGTAGGGTGGATCCGATCGAGGGCCAGTTCCATCGAATAATGGTGCTCCAGATAACGGTCGAATGCTTGCTGGACGTCGACGAACAGGGTGCCGTGCCGCTGGCTGACGCGTCGGACGGCTTCTCCGTATCTATCCGTCATCTCCCGGACGCGGTCGCGGCCGTTGCTTTCGATAAAGAAAGGGGTCATCAGGATCACGCCCGACGCGCCCCCGTCTTTCGCCGACGCGACGAGCCCGTCCAGCGTCCGTTCGTATTCCTCCAAAGAAACGTGCCGCTCCGACATATGCCGGCGGTTGAAGTGGCGCGTGACGTCGTTGATGCCGATCATGATGGAGAGCCAGTCGGGCTTCAGGTCGAGCGCATCGGTTTGCCATCGATCCTTCAACTCCCGCACGGTATTGCCGGCGATCCCCATATTGACGACGCGGATTTCCTTGGTCGGGTAAGCCGACTCCACCAAAGCGTTGATCATGGAGACGTAGCCGTTCCCCAGGCTGTCCCCCTTGCCTTCGCCGACTGGCCGTGCCCGGTCGCAGTCGGTGATGGAATCCCCGATCATTAGGAGTTTCGCTCGGTCCGGAATCCTCATTTTATCGAAAACCTCCGCCTTTGGTTTCTCTCCCGAATCAAAGTCTCACTCGATGAAAGCCGACTCGCCTTGCGAGGAGACCGTTTCTCTCACCGAACGGTACACCAATTGTCCGATCGCGCTGCCGATCGGCGTCGCCGTCCCCGCATAGCGGTGGACATGCCCGTTCGCCGCCCGCGGGTTGACGGCAAGCACGATCGCGTCGGTCGTCGTGCCGGTCGCCGCAGCCGGATAAAGATGATCCTGGATACCCTCGTCCTGAAGCGCGGCCGCCTTGGCTTCCGTGGCCGTGATGATCGCGTTCACGATCGCGGCTTCGGACATTCGGGCGTCCAGCAGCACGACGGTGTTGATCGTACCGGCTGCGTATTCCTCGAATACCGGCCGTTTTAGCCCGGCACGCGCGGCGTTGGCCGTTCCGGCCGTGGTGCAGACGACTAGCCGGAAACCGCCATTTGTCCATTCGCAAATCGAGGCGTGCGGCAGTTTGGCTGCGGTAATGAGCCCCACGCACGTTTCCGCCGGATATCCCCAATGCGCGATCCGGTCACGCATCAACGTTGTCGGGTCGGAGCAATCGAAATCTTTGCCTACCCGCCAATTGACGATATGGTCGGCTTGACCGGCGTCACCCCATACCGCATTGCTGCGAATATCGAGAAGATGGCCGGTCTGAATGAGAAGATGGTCTTCGCGGAAATGAACGGCGATTTCCGGCCACGCGGAGGAGCGGTATAAGGTCTCTCTGGTTCGGAACGGCTGCAAGGAAACGGCCTCCTCGTCGGATGCATGGAGCCAGGCGCGCTAAAGCATCGGATAACGCCCGGAAAACGAATCTATTATAGTCCGAATTCACGGGATACGCATCCGAATTTCTTCCTGAAAATTCGAATCGATTACAAAAATTTGCAATCCCGTTTGCATGCCGCCCTGTCGTTGGGTATAATGGACGGGAACAAACATTCCTATTTGTGGGTGAACGACTGCGGCCGGACCGATAACCCCGCCGCTCCGTCGCGAAAGGGGCTTTCATCGTTGGCCAACGAGTTTATCGTCATCAAGGGCGCCCGCGCCCATAACCTTAAAAATATCGACGTGACGATTCCGCGGGACAAGTTCGTCGTGCTTACCGGCTTGTCCGGTTCGGGCAAATCGTCGCTCGCCTTCGATACGATCTACGCCGAAGGCCAGCGCCGTTACGTGGAATCGCTGTCCGCCTACGCACGGCAATTCCTCGGCCAGATGGACAAACCGGACGTCGACTCCATCGAAGGGTTGTCGCCGGCCATTTCCATCGACCAGAAGACGACGAGCCGCAACCCGCGTTCGACCGTCGGGACCGTCACGGAAATTTACGATTATTTGCGTCTGCTGTTCGCCCGGATCGGAAAGCCGCATTGTCCGGAGCACGGCGTGGAAATTTCCTCGCAGACCGTGGAGCAGATGGTCGACCGGCTCATGGAATATCCGGAACGGACGCGGCTGCAGATTCTCGCTCCCATCGTATCCGGACGCAAGGGGGAGCACGCCAAGCTGCTGGCCGACGTCCAGAAGCAAGGCTTCGTCCGGGTGCGCGTCAACGGCGAAATCCGGGATCTCTCGGAGAAAATCGAGCTGGAGAAAAACAAGAAGCACTCGATCGAGGTCGTCGTCGACCGCATCGTGGTGAAAGACGAAGTCGCCGCCCGGCTGGCGGATTCGCTGGAGACGGCATTGAAGCTGTCCGACGGTCAAGTGATCGTGGACGTGATGGACAAGGAAGAGCTGCTTTTCAACTCCAAGCTGGCTTGTCCGATCTGCGGCTTCTCCATGGATGAACTCGCTCCGCGAATGTTCTCCTTCAACTCGCCCTTTGGCGCCTGCCCGGAGTGCGACGGCCTCGGCGCGAAGATGATCATCGACCCGGAGCTGCTCGTGCCCGACCGGACCAAGAGCATCGACGACGGCGCTTTCGAAGCTTGGGCCGGCAGCACGTCCAACTACTATCCGCAGTTCCTCGCGGCGGTCTGCGCCCATTATGGGATTCGGACCGACGTGCCGGTGTCGGAACTGACCGACAAACAGTTGGACATCCTCCTGTACGGTACCGGAGGAGAACGGATCCGCTTCCGCTACGAGAACGAATTCGGGCATACGCGGGACGCGCAGGTTCCGTTCGAGGGCATCGTCCATAACCTGGAGCGGCGCTATCGGGAGACCGGTTCCGAAGGCATCCGGGAATTCATCGAAGGATACATGAGCGCCCGGCCTTGCGGCACCTGCAAAGGACATCGTCTGAAGAAGGAAGTGCTGGCCGTCACGGTCGGCGGCGAGAACATCGCGCACGTGACTTCGCTGTCGATCGGGGACGCCCGGGAATTTTTCGAGAGGCTCTCTTTGAACGAGAAAGAGAAGGCGATCGCGAACCTCATCCTCAAGGAGATCAACAGCCGGCTGGGCTTCCTGGTCAACGTGGGGTTGAACTATCTCACCATGTCGCGGGCGGCGGGCACGCTGTCCGGCGGAGAAGCGCAGCGGATTCGCCTGGCGACGCAGATCGGCTCCAGCTTGATGGGCGTCCTGTATATTCTCGATGAACCCAGCATCGGGCTGCATCAGCGGGATAACGACCGGCTGATCCGGACGCTGGAGCATATGCGGGATCTCGGCAATACGCTGATCGTCGTCGAGCACGACGAGGACACGATGCTGGCGGCGGATTACATCATCGACATCGGGCCGGGCGCCGGCATCCACGGGGGCCGGGTCATCTCGCAAGGGACCCCGAAGGAAGTGATGGCGGACGAGAACTCGCTTACGGGCGCATACCTGAGCGGACGCAAGTTCATTCCCGTGCCGCTCAAGCGCCGCAAGCCGAACGGCAAGTGGCTGGAAGTGAAGGGCGCGAAGGAGAACAACCTGAAAAACCTGAACGCCAAATTCCCGCTCGGCGTCTTCACCGCCGTAACGGGGGTGTCCGGCTCCGGCAAGTCCACGCTCGTGAACGAAATCCTGTACAAGACGCTGGCCCGCGATTTGAACAAGTCGAAGGTGCGCCCCGGCGCCTATAAGGAAATGCTCGGCCTGGAGCATCTGGATAAGGTCATCGACATCGACCAGTCTCCGATCGGCCGGACGCCGCGCTCGAACCCGGCGACGTACACCGGCGTGTTCGACGATATCCGCGGCGTATTCGAGATGACGAACGAAGCGAAAGTCCGCGGCTATAAGAAAGGGCGCTTCAGCTTCAACGTCAAAGGCGGGCGCTGCGAAGCCTGCAAGGGCGACGGGATCATCAAAATCGAGATGCACTTCTTGCCGGACGTGTACGTGCCCTGCGACGTGTGCAAGGGCAAGCGCTACAACCGCGAAACGTTGGAAGTCAAATACAAGGGCAAGAACATTTCCGAAGTGCTGGATATGACGATCGAGGATGCGACGGAATTTTTCTCGAACATCCCCCGCATTCACCGGAAGATCCAGACGCTGATGGACGTCGGCCTCGGCTATATGACCTTGGGCCAGCCAGCCACGACGCTGTCGGGCGGGGAAGCCCAGCGCGTCAAGCTGGCGGCCGAGCTGTACCGCCGCAGCACGGGCAAGACGCTCTACATTCTCGACGAGCCGACCACCGGCTTGCACGTGGACGACATCGACCGGCTGCTGCAGGTGCTGCACCGCTTGGTCGACTCGGGTGAATCGGTGCTCGTAATCGAGCACAACCTGGACGTGATCAAGACGGCCGACTACATCGTCGACCTCGGCCCCGAAGGCGGCAGCGGCGGCGGCACGATCATCGCGACCGGCACGCCAGAGGAAGTGGCGAAAAACCCGAAATCCTACACCGGCAAGTACCTCGCGCCGGTCCTGGAGCGCGACCGCGCCCGCACCGAAGCCGCGATGGCGAAAGTTTGAGTCTTCTTTTCCCGCGAACGGCCTCCGAATCGCGAGCCTCCGTTGCTTAGGCAACGGGGGCCGTTTTCGTTTCTTTACAGTAAAAAAGAGGAAGTTTACGCGGAATGATCGAAGAAACAGAATGACGGAAAGCGGTTATATCGAGGAAAACGATAAATCATGGCGACGGAGAGAGGGGGCGATCGTTCATGCGAAGGTTCGGTGCAACCTTCATAGGCGCAAGTCTGCTGCTGGTTGTTTTGGGTTCCTGCAACGCCTCTCCCACCGCACGGTTCGCCAAGTCCGCTCTCGCGTCTCCGGAAAACTCCAACGCTCTAATCGTTGCCCCTCATATAGAGGCCAGTGTGTCTCCAACAACGGAGACATCCGCCCCATCCGCGCCGGCAGCGGAGCAGGACGAATGGTCCGGCATTTTGCCTGAAGGCATCGTTCCGTACGACGTTTTCGAGCAACAATCGGAATCGTATGACCAGGCGCTGCTCGTCTCCGGATTACAAAATTCAAGAGCCGTCGTCCGTTGGTTTTGCCTGAACAAGCTGGCCGAAAATCCCGACGGTCTCGGGAGCGCGGAAGTCTCTGGGATCAAACGTATGGCGGAGGAAGATCCGGACGACGAAGTTCGGCAAGCCGCGAAGTTCGTCATGGAAATTGTCGGGAAAACGTATCGGGGAGAAGCATTCGCGCACCCCGCGGATGGAAAAAGGGCTGCCTATCGCTTGTTCCAGGAAGCGCGGTTTAACGACGGCCGCGTCTGGCTGGCGACGGACGGAAAGAGCCGGTTGATCTTCGAATCCGGCGCGAGCGTGACGCAACTCCTATTCTCTCCGGACGGCAAGAAACTTGCCGTAGGTTACGGGGGGCGAATCTGGAACGCGATCGCCGTACTGGACGCGACAGGCAGCGGGTCGGCGGCGCCCGAGCTTCCCGACTTGATCGGCATGGTTTTGGGCAATCCCGAGAACGGATACAATGGCATCAAAATCGAGGATATTCCCCGTTTCGATCCATATGTGACGATAAAGTCATGGAGTCCGGACAGCCGTAAATTTCTGTTCGCCTACCAATTCGGCGATAAAGATTTCAATACGCAATACGGGTTTGGAGTATATGACGTATGCGACAAGAAAGTCACCAAGGTTTACAAAATGGAAACCGACGGCCGCGATACCGCCCCTGAAGGATTTCATTGGTAGTCGCGCGAAATGAAAACACAACAACTTTCACTCCGTCCCAGGAGGTGACATCGGATGACGCAAGCGGAGAAAAACCTCTGGGCGCAAGAAATCGCCGCCGCCCTGAATAGCCGTTTCGATCTAACCGTAAGGGACGCGACAGTCATCGAACTGGGTTGGATCAACATCAAATGGAAAATGGACACGGACCGCGGGCCCGTCTTCGTGAAGTTCTACCACCCGGACCGATATCGCCTGCACCAGCGCCCGGACCGAAGAGAAGAGATGGAACGGACGCTTCGGTTACAGCACGGATTGAACGAAGCGGGCGTTCCGTGCCCTAAGGTCTACTCGCACGAGCATAGGTTCCTTCAGGAAACGTCGGGGGGATTGTGGTTCGCCGCGTCGGATTGGGTGGAGGGACGAACCGTTCCGGCCGGCTCGATGACGACATCCCAAATGCATGATCTAGGTCAGGCGGCCGGACGGATGCACGCCTGGCTGCGGTCCGTGCCGCCCTTAAGCCGGCCGGCCTGGGAACCGGATCGGGAAGCCTATATGCGCGAATGGGAGGTCAACCGTCAAAAAGCCTTGGAAACGGGAGACGAGACGGTGATCGGGTGGCTGAACCGGTCGCGGGAGATCGTTCAATCGATGGATTTCTCCCGGTTTGAAACCTGTCCGACGGGCTGGCTGCATTGGGATTTATGGGTGGACAACCTTTTGCTGCAAGGGGAAAGGTTGGCCGGCATCGTCGATTTCGATCGGATGACAATGGCTTATCCGGGGATCGACGTCGCACGAGCGGTTTTGTCCGGGGCGTTGCGGGACGGGAACTTGCGGACGGAGGCGGTTCGATCGTTCATGAAGGGATACCGTACCTATTCCGAGATGCCTCGGGGCTTACTATCCCGGTCGATGCAGATGCTTTATTTGGTCGAGTCGATCTGGTGGCTGCGGACGGAGGTTCGCCGCGAAAGCGGACTTCGCGCGTTGCTGGGACGTTTCATCGAAGAAATGCATTGGATCGAAGACCGTTGGAACGTACTGCCGGATTTGCTGGATGAGGTTTGAAAAAGGGAGGCGATATCGTTGCGATTGCCCGATACGTTCATGAACACCGTGCGTTCCGTGCACGGAGAGAAAGGGGAAGCGTGGCTCCAGGCTTTTCCGGACCTGATCCGAAGGTGCGAAGCGCGCTGGTCGTTCCGGGTGGGGGAGCCGTATTCGCTCTCCTTCAATTTTGCCGCCCCGGTTCGGTTCGCGGACGGGAGCGAAGCGGTGCTGAAGCTGGGCGTGCCCAACAAGGAACTGACCTCGGAAGCCGGGGCGCTGCGGCATTTCGGCGGCATCGGCGCCATCCGTGCGATCGAAGCTTTGCCGGAGGAAGGCATTTTGCTGCTGGAAAAGGCCGATCCCGGGCATTCCCTGCATTCCGTTCCGGAAGAGGAGGCCGTTCGGATCGCGGCCGCCGTCATGGCCAAGCTGCACCGGCCGGCTCCCGCGGATCGAGCTCCTTTTCCGACCGTGGAAATCTGGTTCCGGGGACTGGAACGGCTGCGGTCGCGCTTCGGCGGCGGGACGGGACCGATCCCCGAAGAGTTGGTCGCAAAAGCGGAGGAACGGCTGGCGGAGCTTCGCCGAACGCCGCGTCCGCACGTTCTATTGCACGGTGACCTGCACCATGGCAACATCCTCTCCGCCCGGCGCGAGCCCTGGCTCGCCATCGATCCCAAGGGCATCGTCGGCGAAGCCGAGTACGAGCCCTGCTCCTACTTCATGAACGAAATCGACTCCAAGGATCCGCAAGGCCAAGCCCGCAGGCGCGCCCTGACGTTCGCGGACGCCATGGGGCGGGATCCGGACCGGATTTTGCGCTGGGCGTACTGCCATGCGATGCTGTCCGCCTGGTGGTGCATCGAGGACGGCGTCGGCCAGGCGGACCGCCAAGTAGGGCTGGCCCTCCATTTGGACGCGATCATCCAGACCTAGCGTCCGACTCCGCCGCGCGTTCCCTTTAACCCCGGTTCATCGCCGTTTCTCCCGTGCGGGCGATCTCCAGGATGCCGTAGGGCCGGATCAACTGCAGAAAGGCGTCGTTTTTCTCCGGATCTCCTACGGCCTGCACGATCGCGGTTTCCGGCCCCACGTCGACGACCGAGCAGCGGAAGGTGTCCGTCAAACTCTGGATTTCCGCGCGTCTCGCCGGGTCAAGCCGGATCTTGACCAGCATGAGCTCGCGGCTGACGAAGGGACGCTCGTGCAAGAGCCGGGCCTCCCGTACGTCGATCAGCTTGCGGAGCTGGCTGCACATTTGGCGGATGACGGCTTCGTCTCCGATCGCGGCCACGGTCATGCGGGAGAGGCCGTCCGTCTCGGAAGCGCCGACCGTGATGCTCTCGATATTGTAGCCCCTGCGGGAGATAAGGCCCGCCACCCGCTGCAGCACGCCCGGCGAATCGTTGACCGTCAGCGAAATCAGCCGTTTATTCATGTTTAGAGCCCCCCTCTGCCGAACCAGCAGGCCCTAAAATCATGTCCTCGAGCGCCTTGCCCTGCGGGACCATGGGATACACCAACTCTTCCTTGGAGACGACGAAGTCGATCAACACGGGTCCTGCCGTCTCCATCGCCTCCTGCCATACCCGCTCCGCTTCCGCGGGCGTTTCCGCGCGAAGCCCTTTCACCCCGTAAGCCTCCGCGAGCTTGACGAAGTCCGGGCTGCCGGACAAGTCGATATGGCTGTATCGCCCCTCGTAAATCAGCTCCTGCCACTGCTTGATCATGCCCAGCGTCCGGTTGTTGATGACGGCGATTTTCACCGGAATGTGATGGATCGCGCAAATCGCCAGCTCCTGCGCGCACATCTGCATGCCCCCGTCTCCGTTCACGGAAACGACGGTCCTGCCAGGATTGCCGATCTGGGCGCCGATGGCGGACGGGAAGCCGAAGCCCATCGTGCCCAAGCCGCCGGAAGTGATGAGCGAGCGCGGACGGCGGAAACGGTAAAATTGCGCCGCCCACATCTGGTGCTGCCCGACGTCCGTCGTGACGATCGCTTCGCCTTCGGTCGTTCGCGAAATCATTTCGATGACGTACTGGGGCTTGAGCTCCGTATCGGAGGCTTCGTAGCGCAGCGGATATTCCGTCTTCAGCCGGCGCAGCCGATCCGTCCAAGCCGCATTTTCCGCGAAACCGCCGGCCGCCCGAAAGTTCAAACGTTCCAGCACCCGCTTGGCGTCTCCCGCGATGGGAATAGCCGCCGGGACCAGCTTGCCGATTTCCGCCGCGTCGATGTCGATATGGGCGATGCGCGCCCGGGGCGCGAAGCCGTCCAGCCGCATCGTAACGCGGTCGTCGAACCGCGCGCCGACGGAGATCAGCAGGTCGCATTCGATTAAGGCCCGGTTGGCGGCATACGTGCCGTGCATGCCGGGCATGCCCAGCCACATGCCGTGATCGGCCGGGACGGCGCCCAGACCCATCAAGGTGGTCGTCACCGGGATCCGGGTCAGACGGAGGAATTCCTGCAGCGCTTCGCCGGCTTCCGACTGGATAACGCCCCCGCCTGCCAGTACGAGGGGTTTCTCGCTCTGCTCGATCGCTTCCAGCAGCGTGTCCAACGCTTCCTCGTCCAACGGCCGCTGCTCGCCGTCGCCGTCGTAGCCCGGCACGCGGATCGGACCCTCGGGCGGGGTATAGACCGCCAAGGCGGCGCTGACGTCCTTCGGGATGTCGACGAGCACCGGGCCCTTCCGGCCGGTACCGGCGATATGGAACGCTTCCCGGATGATCCGGGCCAAATCCTCCGCGCGGCGGACGAAATAGCTGTGCTTCGTGATCGGCTGCGTGATGCCGACGATGTCCGCCTCCTGGAACGAGTCGGTGCCGATGAGATCGGTCGCCACGTTGCCGGTGATGACGACCAGCGGAACGGAATCCATATAGGCGGTCGCGATTCCCGTGACCAGATTGGCGGCACCCGGGCCGGACGTCGCCATGACGACGCCGGTTTTGCCGGTGGAACGGGCGTACCCGTCCGCGGCGTGGATCGCCCCTTGTTCGTGCCTCGTCAGCACATGCCGGAAATCGGGGTTGCCGTGCATGGCATCGTAAATATACAAGACGGCGCCCCCCGGGTAACCGAACACGCACTCGACTCCTTCATCGAGCAGCGCGCGCAGCAGGATTTCGGAACCGGTCAACCGTTCTCCGCCGTTTTTCGCAGCCCATGCCGTTCGTTGCGTTTTCGCGTTCATTTCGTTGCCCCCTCGAGTCGAACTACTCCCAAGGTACACCAGCGTCCGGCTACTTGAGGCTACCCTTTCGGTTACTTTGCACGTATACTTTTAGATAAAAATGGGAGAGACGGAGGTTGGCCGATGCGGAATACGATTGGGGAACGGTGGAATCGGCTCATGGAAGACCACTTCGTAGGCCGGACTTTCGAAATCGAGCTGTTTCGGCGATTGCTGTCCCGTCTCGACCGACAGACCGAGCGGATCTTGAACGTGCACGGAACGGCGGGCATGGGGAAAACGGTTCTCCTGCACCGGTTTGCGTCGATCGCCCGCGAGCTCGGGGCCGTTCCGGTATATATCGGCTTGAGGGAAACGGGAGGGGACCCGGAGACGGTTTGCAGGCTCATTTTAGAAGGTCTTGAAGCGCCGGCGTCCGCGAACGAACGGGCTGGGACCGCCGAAGCCGCCAGCCTGGAGGCGCTGCACCGGATGCCGGAGAACCGCAAAGTCGTGCTGCTGCTGGACGAATACGAGGAAGCCGGCCCGGCCGATTCCTGGCTGCGCGTTTCTTATTTGCCCCGCTTGCCCTCCAGCGTGCTCCTCGCGGTGGCGGGGCGATTTCCTTTGGATGGGCCGTGGCGGTATGCGCCCGCCTGGAACCGCCTCATCGTCCGGCTGCCGCTGGCGGAGCTGCCGTACGAGGATATCCGGGCATACCTGCGGAAATGGGGCGTAACGGACGAGGAAACGATCGACGCGGTATGGCTCCGGACGCTCGGCCATCCGCTCGCCGTATCGTTGGCCGCGCCGAACGGGGGCGCGCTGCCGCCGGCGGCCGGGCAACGCCGGACCCCGCTTGGGGATCCGATCCGGGAACTGCTGGAGGAGTGGCTCCGGGAAGCGCCGGACGATGAGCTCCGCAAGCTTCTGTTCGCCGCTTCCTGCGTCCGGACGTTCCAACAGGAGCTGCTTGAAGCGTTGATCGGAGAGCCGATCGGGTGGGCCAAGTTCGACCGCCTCCTCCGGGTGTCCTTCGTATTGGAAACGGGAGGGGGCTGGAAGCTGCATGAGGTCGCCCGGGAGGCGCTCGTTCAGGCGTTCCGCGAACGGATGCCGGGGACGTTCGAACGTTATCGCCGGGCAGCGTCCGCCTATTGGGAGCAGCGGATCGAGGAAGGGTTGGCGTTGGGAAAGCCCGTCACCCGCGACCTGGCGGAGCTTCTCCACGCGGCGGGCAATTCGGTTCTCCGCGCGCATTACCGGCATGAGCGGACGGCCTCCTCTTACCTCGAACCGCTGGGCGACGGGGACCGCGAAGATTTCGCCGCCTACGTGGATCGACGGACGAAGCAGGCGAAGGCGTGGAACGTCCGCTGTTCCGATCCGGAGTCCGGCGCCCTGTACCGGTTTGCGTTCACCCCGGAGGAGAGCCTGCTTCGGTTGACCGCCGTCCCTTGGGAGGACATTCTGCGGCTGCCCGAACCGGACCGGGATATCGGGCTGCAGCGCAACGGGGAAGGCCGGGTGACCGGCGTGTATGCCTACGTCCGCATTCATGCGGGCACCTTGGATTTCCTCGGCCGCGTCCCGCTTTCCCGCGCTTGGGTGCGGACGCTGACGGCGGAGCGGCGCAAAGCGCTGGCTGCCGAGGGGGGAGGCGCGAAGGCTTGGTACCAGTTCGCGGTGGACGCGGAGAACCTGGAAGAAGAAGAGATCCGTTCGGACAACGTGCGCCGGCTGTTCGGCCGCGTGATGGAAGGCTGCCTGATCGTCGCTTCCCCGCCGCCGCTCGATTATTACGATACCGCGATGCCGGCGCTCGGATTCGATATCGTCTCGGGTGCAGAACACGACGACTATGGACAGTTCCGTCCCGCGCGGACGTACGAGCTGGATACGCGGAACGGGAAGCTCCGCGGGTTCTTGAACCGGATTCTGGAAAGGGAAGGGACGGTCGCCGACGAGCCTGCTGACGCCCCTGCCGGCGGAACCGGCGCCCTGGCCGAACTGACCGAGCGGGAGAAGGACGTCGCGCGGCTGCTGGCGGCAGGCCAGTCGAACGCCGAGATCGCCGCCGCGCTGTACGTCAGCGAAGCCGCCGTGAAGAAGCACGTCAACGCCATGCTGTCCAAGTTCGGTCTCAAAAACCGCACCCAGCTGGCCAGGCTCGTTTTGGAAACTTCCGCCCGCTTTTGAACGTCCAATGATCATTACGGTTTCCATTCGATGCGGAGGAGGGCGCGAAATTGGGTTTCCGCTCTTGGTTCTGGGGATTTCTGTTCCTGTTCGATTTTCGTTTGAACGGATTCGACATGTTGCCCGACGTGGCCGCGTATCTGTTTTTCGCCGCGGGATTCGGCAAGATGTCGTTCGCAAGCCCGCGCTTGGACACGGCGCGCAAATGCTTGCCGGCCCTGTTCCTGCTCTCGATCCCGGACTTGTACGCGCCATGGCTGCAGCTTTTTCCGGGGCCCGTGGCGTTCGTCTATCAGTTGGCCGTTCTGTTGCTCGGCGCGGTTTTCGTCTATCAAATCTGCGCGGCTATTAAAGAGAGGGCGGAGCAGAACGGCGACGGCGAGTTGGCCGGAATGGCGCAAACCCGGGGAACGCTCTATCTGGTCATGGCCGCGATTACGGGTGTTCCCCTGCTGTTCATGGGCGGAAGCCACACCAGCGTTCAGTTGCCGGGCGCGAGCTTTCCGCTCGTGATCGCCTTGTTCGTTTTTTCCTTGATCGTGCTCGGCTTGCTGATGGATTTGATGAAAAAATGCGAGGTCCGAATCGGCTGACGGTTGCCCGTTTCCCCGGCTGTACACGCATTCGAATGACTTGGAGGCAAAATAGATGCGGAATTTCGAAATCCGGCGGTTGCGGGACCCGGACGACTATGAGGCGGCGGCGAACCTGCTGAACTTCGTCGGGTCGGAACCGACGACGGGAGAGCGGTTGAAGGAAGTGGAGGACCAGATCCCTCCCGGTCGGCTCCATTACGACGAAGAGGGGCGGCTCATGGGATGGGATCGTCCCAAATGGGTGGCGGAAGACGAGAAAGGGCAAGTCGTCGGATACGCGATCGCGTGGCGGGCGCCTTGGACGGCGCCAGGGGAATTGGTCCATACCGTCGTCATTCATCCGGATCGCCGAGGCGACGGGATCGGAGGGGCCTTGTACGGCGCGGTTTACCAATGGTTATCTGAGGACGCACAATGACTCCGCGAACGTTCCGATGCTGCGGATCAATCGCGATCTCATGGGCTTCCGGGGCGAGCCCGGCTACTATAAGATGGTGCGCAAGCTTCGGTAGTTCGGGTTCAGCCATCGGGTCGTTCGGCAGAAACGAAGAAAGGAGGAGGCAGCATGCCTCCTCCTTTCCGAGATTATGTTTCCGTGCCCGCCGGTGAATCCGTACTCCGGAACTCGGAATCCGGCTGATAAGCGATCAGGGTAATCGGATGTCCGCTGAGCTCGGAAATTTTGCTTTCTGCTTGGCGGATTTCGTCCACGACTTCCGGCTTCAGTTCGGCGAATTCATAATGTCCCGGGCTCATTGGGGCATTTTCTCCACGATTTTCTTCTGCAGGTCGAGCACTTTCTGCTGTTGGACGATGATCTCCCGCTTTTTCGCGATGACG
Source organism: Cohnella caldifontis (assembly GCF_029360585.1). Classification (GTDB taxonomy): domain Bacteria; phylum Bacillota; class Bacilli; order Paenibacillales; family Paenibacillaceae; genus Cohnella; species Cohnella caldifontis. The sequence continues at coordinate 543,186 of NZ_JAQZSJ010000003.1, forward strand.
GTTTGCATGTCGGCCTTGGCGGCCTCCCATTGTTTGGCCGAAGCGTGCCGGTCGAACTGCTCCCATGCGGCGTGTTTTTGCTCGCTTAAGGCATGGATTCCCTGGCGGGTCGACTTGAGCTGGACGAGCCAGTCCTTGATCTGGCTTTTGAACGCCTCGCGCTGGGCGTCGGTCATCTTCGCGTGGGCCGATCTCATTTGCATCCGCTGCCGCTTGAATTGCTCGAAAAGCCCTCTTTGCTGCTCCTTCAGCTGATCCAGCGTTTTTTTATACGCCTGCACGTCGGCCGGATAAGCCGACCAGTCCAATTTCGGATGCTGCTCCGTACGATGTCCGTCTCCGCCGTGGCGGTGGTCGGGGTGTGCGGCTTGCGCCATCGCGGGAGCCGACAGGAGCAGGCTCAGGCTCAGGCAGGCCATCGCGGCCAGCGTTTTCCTGCGCATACGGATACCTCCCAGTTGTTGGATTCCTCCCTAGTATGGGAAATCGGCCCCGCTTTAAACCGATGTCCGGCAAATTCGCGTTTGACCGCCGGCTTTCGTGCCGCGTTCATAAAGCATGCCGGAACCGGAAATTTTATGATGTGTGACAAAGTTGTTACGGCGGCAAGTTCGGACTTGCAAGCGGGGCAGGCAAAAGCTAACATATATAAAGATGGAAAGGCATGAGATTAAAGGAGGGCCCACCAATGTTTTTGGCGGAGCAGGCGGAGGAATCGGCGAGCACGTTCCAGACTTTCGACGTATTCATGGTGCTGTTTACGATCCTTATCGCCATCGGCTTGGTGAGATTGCTGCTTGTGCGGCCTCGCAAAAATATGTTCGCCATCGGGTTTGCCGTCGTCGCGCTGGTGATTTTCCTGATCGCCGACTTCAAGATGGTAAGCGGCTGGTAACGAACGAATACCGCGATCGAAACGGGCCAGGGAGCCGAACCGCTCCCCGGCCCGTTTTTTTGCGTCCCGTTATCTATTTTCGCCTATGGAAATTTATGCTAGAGTAAGTTAAACACGTTAAACATTCACGCGGTTGAAGGGATTGGAAACCTTGAAGAGAAAAATCTTATTCCTCGTGCTCGGCAGTTTTCTGCTCACGGGAGCCGCCAGCGCGGCCGCGGCCGGATTGTGGGGGGCGTACAAGGGCAACCCCGTCATCAAGGTGAAAGTAGACGGCCAAGACTACAAAACTTCGGGCGTGCCCCCGGTTTCCCTGAACGGTCAAGTCATGCTGCCGCTCAACGTTTTGAAACAACTGGGCATCAACTACACTTATGATAGCAAGAAGCTGACCGCGAACATCGAGAAACCCGATCCGTCTAAAGCGATCGATAAACAGTCCCGGAGCGCGCTCGGTTCGCTTGGCTCCGTTCAATTGAGCAGCGCCGGCGGGAAAGTCAGCGCGTTCGCTTCCTTCACGAAAATCAAAGACGAAGACGCCGATTGGGACTTGATTTTCGAGAAGTTCAGGCAGCTTGCGCAGATGGACGCGGATACCATCGGCATCGATTACGTCGACGCGGACGGCACGTGGATCGGATCGGTGTCGATCGACCGCGGCGCCGTACTGGACTATGAAAGCGGCAAGACCGCGGATATTTCGGATCGGTTCGTCGTATCGGGCCATCTGTTCAAACCCGTGCTGTCCACCAAAGAAATCGGCAAGCTGCAGAACGCGGTCGGCGTCGTGCTGACGTATGACTCGGACGGCGAGCCTTTGGCGCAAGGATCCGGCTTCGTCGTGAACGGGAATTTATTCATCACGAACCACCACGTCGTCGAGGATGCCTCCAAAATCGTCGTCAAGCTGGACGGCGTCACCTATGACGTGTCCGACTGGTATTATTTCGATAGCGAGGATTTGGATTTGTACGGCGTTCTGCTTTCGACCTCTTACGATTCCGGCGGGGCGGCCACGGGGACCCTCCCGGCGCACTCGCTCGACTATACGACGCAGGTCCCGGAAATCGGGGAGAAGGTGTACGCGATCGGCAGCCCGCAAGGCTTCGAAAACACGTTGACGGAAGGGATCGTCTCCTCGATCCGTACCTATGACGGCGTCACGTACATCCAACATACGGCGGATACGGACCACGGGTCCAGCGGCGGCGTTCTCCTCAACGAAAAAGGAGAGGCGATCGGCGTAACCTCGATGGGCGTGGACGGAACGAGCCTGGATTTCGCGATCCCGATGAAATACGTGCAGCGGGAGCTGGACCAGGCGGAATAAACGCATACGCTTCCCCGACCGCCTGCCGGCGCCCCTGCTCCCGGCGGGCGGTTTCGCTTTCCATGGTTGCGCGCGGACCCGTTTGGTATACTGGAAAGTAACAATGCCGCACGATGCGGCTTTTTGGAGGTTATCCGATGACGGACATGGCCGCGAAGCGGCGTGAAGATATCGAACTGCTGGCGCCCGCCGGCGATTGGGAATGCCTGCGCGCCGCGGTGGCGAACGGCGCGGACGCGGTGTATTTCGGCGCGGAGAAATTCAACGCGCGGGCGCGCGCCCATAATTTCCGGATGGACGAGCTGCCGGAGATCATGCGGTTTCTGCACCGCTATGGGGTGAAAGGTTTCCTGACTTTCAACATCCTCGTGTTCGAGGACGAACTCCCGGATGCGAGGGAGCTGATCGAAGCCTGCATCGATGCGGGCGTGGACGCCGTGATCGTGCAGGATCTCGGGCTGGTCAAGATGATCCGCGAAATTTCGCCGGATTTTCCGATCCACGGGTCGACCCAGATGACGATCACGTCCCCGGAAGCGGTGGAATTCGTCAAGCCGTGGGATCTGGAGCGGGTCGTGCTCGGACGGGAAAACAACTTGAAGCAGATCAAGCAGATCGGCGAGCAGGCCAAGCTGCCGATGGAAGTGTTCGTGCACGGCGCGCTGTGCGTTTCGTATTCCGGCCAGTGCCTGACCTCCGAAATGTGGGGCGGCCGCTCGGTGAACCGGGGAGAATGCGCGCAGGCTTGCCGGCTGCCCTACGATCTCATGGTGGACGGCGTGCAGAAGCCGATGGGCGACGTGGCGTATTTGCTGTCGCCGAAGGATTTGGCCGCGGTGGAGCTGGTGCCTGAGCTGATCGAAGCGGGCGTGACTTCATTCAAGATCGAAGGGCGGCTGAAGAGCCCGGAGTATGTGGCCAACGTCGTCGGCAAATACCGCAAGGCGATCGATAAGTATTTCGGAGGGGATCTCTCGGATCCGAGCAAGGAGGAGATGCGCGAGCTGCAGCAAAGCTTCTCGCGCGGCTTCACGCACGGCTTCCTCGAAGGAACGAACAATAAGCAGCTGGTCGAGGGCACGTTCCCCAAAAGCCGGGGCGTATACCTCGGACGGGTGGAGAAGGTGCTTCGTGATGCGGTCGTCTGCGTCCTGGACGCGCCGCTCAAGCGCGGGGACGGCATCGTGTTCGACGCGGGCGACCCGACCAAGAAGGAAGAAGGGGGCCGCGTCTACGACCTCCGCCGGTCCGGCGCGAAGCTGGAAGGGGAAGCGCCGGAGGGAGAGCGGATCGAGATCGTCTGCGGCCGCAACGACGTGGACCTGAGCCGGGTACGGGAAGGCCATCGGATCTGGAAGACGAGCGACCCGGCGCTGGACCGCCGTCTCCGCGGCACGTTCGAGACGGAGAAGCCTTACCGCACGTTCGGCGTCGCGGTGTCCGTCTTCGGTCAGGAAGGCATGCCTCTTCGGACGATCTGGACGGATCTGAACAAAGGGACGACGGTAGCGGTGGAATCGGAGATGCCGCTCGAACGCGCCGAGAAACGGCCGCTTGGCGACGAGGTGCTCGAGGAGCAGCTGGGCCGTCTCGGCGGCACGCTGTTCCATCTGGAGAAGCTGGACGTGTCGCTGAAAGGCGACGTCATCGTGCCGATGCGGGAGCTGAACCGGATGCGCCGCGAGGCGGCGGAACAGCTGGAGCGGCTTAGGGAGCAGCCGCCGGCATATGCGAAGCGCAAAGTGGACGTGTACGCCGATGCGGCACGTCCGGACGGCGGCGCGCGCGATGCCGCCCCGGCGGAGGCGCGGCTGACGGTGCTGTGCCGGAGCCTCGAGCAGGTTCGGGCCGCCGCGGAGACGGACGCGGCGATGATTTACGCCGATTTCGAGTTCATCAAGCAGTTCCCGGACGCGATCGCGATCTGCCGGGAAGCGGGCAAGCCGATCGCGCTGGCGACGCCTCGCATTCATATGCCGGGGGAGAACGGCTACCATAGGAACATCCTGAAACTGCGGCCGGACGCCGTATTGGTGCGCAACACGGGGGCGCTTTACTTCTACCTGAAGGAACGCCTGCAGAACCCGGGGAACGAGCATCCGATGCTGATCGGCGATTTCTCGCTTAACGTCGCCAACCACAAGACGGCGAACCTGTTCCGCGAAGCCGGGCTCGACCGGATCACCCCGTCGTACGACCTCAACGTGCAGCAAATGGTCGACATGCTGGAACGTACGGACGCGTCTTGGCTCGAGGTGGTCATCCACCAGCACATGCCGATGTTCCATACCGAACACTGCGTGTACTGCACGTTCCTGAGCGAAGGAACCGATTATACGAACTGCGGCCGTCCTTGCGAGCAGCACCGCGCTTCGCTGCAGGACCGGATCGGCATGTCCCATCCCGTCCGGGTGGACGAAGGCTGCCGCAATACGGTGTATAACGCGATCGAGCAGTCGGGATCGGAATATTTGAGCACGTTCCTGGAACTCGGGGTTCGTTCTTTCCGGGTCGAGTTCCTGGAAGAGAACGCCGCCAAAGTCCGGGAGGTGCTTGCGTTGTACCGCTCCGCGATCGAAGGCCGCATCGGCGGGCCGGAAGTGTGGCGCAAGCTTAAGGCGATCAACCAGCTGGGCGTCACGCGCGGACAGTTGATCAAGAAATAAAGGATAGGAATGCCGCCTGGCGACGCGGCGGCGTTCCTATCCTTTTTTATTTTACGGCAGGCGATAGGGAGAAGCTGATTTTCGATACGCCCAGCGCGCGGTTCTCCCACAACACATGCTCGACCCATTCGCCGTCGCGGTCGGGGCACGAAACCATCACGACCACTTCGGAGGTGATGTTTCCGGGCGTCGGGTTCGTTTGTTTTCGGACGATGGCGTATTTGATCAGGAATCCCGTCAGGACGCCGATGATGGCCCCGATTAATCCCCACAGGATCGGCCCCCATCTCAGAACGAATCCGTAAATCGTTCCGAGCAGCATGAATACGGTCCCGAGAATCGCGGCCAAATCCAGCACGCTGTGCCCGTCCGCGTGGTGAATCGTGTCCATCAGCTGAAGCGTGCGCCGCCTTTTTTCCAAGGGCACGGCGAGGATGTCTTCGCGCTCCAGCCCTTTGCTTTCGAGTTCCGTCAGCGCCAGCTCCAGGAAGACGGTTTTTTCGAAGGTCGCGATGACATACATCTTCCTCACCTTTCCCGAAGGGGCATTGGAAACGAGGGATGGAGATATTGCCGGCGGAGAAATTCCGACTGCTCCGTCTCGAACAGCTTGTTCTGCTCGACCGCGGAGTCGTAGGCGTCATAAACGATGAACGCGTACATGGAAGGCAGATACATCGCCCACTGCATGTCGAGGACCCGCTTCGCCCCCGCGAAATCTCCCGCCGCCGTGAAATGCATGCCCTGGGGAATGCGGGAGTAATACATCAGAACCATCATGGCCCCGGAGATGAACAAACCCGTCAAAAATTTATGGATATACAGATGCCCCACTCCCGGAGCGAAGAACGACCACCAGAACGCCAGCCAAGGCTGCTTTTTATCCATGAAGTTGATATCCAGGGGCGTCATCTTGAAATTCTCGATCGGGGCTTTTTCCCTTTCCGCCAGGAGATACTGTTTGTTCAAATCCGTGCACAGCCGGTAGCTGTCCCAAATGTTGAATAAATAAATCGTCACGTAGAGGATCAGCCAGCGCTCATCCATGACCTCCCGGGCTTTGTCGAAATCTCCCAGCAACGTATACAGGATGCCGGAATTGATTTTGGCTTTCGTGTTGATGAACATTTCCCAAACGATAAAGAGGAAGGCGGCCAAATAGCGTTGAAGCATCAAGTAACCGAAGCCCGGGAAGGAAAAAGCGAAAAACATGACGGTCCACGGGTTGCGGGGATGAAGCGTCGTGGTTCCGAACCCGGCCAACAGGGCCCGGATTCGTCTGGGGGGATACGGCCGATTCACAGGTTATGCCTCCTTGTCATGCCCATTGTTCCCGAGCGCAACCGGAAGGTATACGCCGTTTTCGAATCCGATCCGGAAAAAAATGTAAGGAGCGGGTTGACGCTTATTGGAAAACTTGTTTCCGGAATCGGTCCGGACAGGCTATAATGGAGGGAAAGCGACGAGCCATGGCGGTCGGTAGACCTGCCGATACGAGGAGGACTTCCGTCCGATGAAACAGATACGCAAAGCCATCATTCCCGCGGCTGGGCTCGGGACCCGGTTTTTGCCCGCCACGAAAGCGATGCCCAAAGAAATGCTGCCGATCATCGACAAGCCCGGCATCCAGTACATCGTGGAGGAAGCGGTGGCTTCCGGGATCGAGGATATCCTGATCGTAACGGGCAAAGGCAAACGGGCGATCGAGGACCATTTCGACAGCTATTATGAATTGGAACAAATTTTGGGGAGGAACGGCAAGCTGGATCTCCTCTCCGAGGTGCGCAAGGCGTCGGAGCTTACGGATATCCACTATATCCGGCAGAAGGAGCCCAAAGGGCTCGGCCACGCGATTTGGTGCGCCCGCAAGTTCATCGGCAACGAGCCGTTCGCCGTCCTGCTGGGGGACGATATCGTCCAGGGCGAGGTGCCTTGCCTCAAGCAGATGATGGACGTGTTCGAAAGCGTGCAGAGCACCGTGCTGGCGGTCAAGCAAGTGCCGGACGACGAAGTGTCCCGTTACGGGATCGTGGATCCGGAAACCGGCAGTTCCGTAGATGGCGGAGTGCTGAAGGTGCGCGGCTTGGTGGAGAAACCGGCGCGCGGCGCGGCTCCTTCCAACACGGCGATCATGGGCCGGTACATCCTGACCCCGGCGATCTTCGATTTGCTGGAAACGCAGGATACCGGAGCGGGCGGGGAAATCCAGCTGACGGACGCCCTTTCGCGCTTGCTGCGGCAAGAGCCGGTGTACGCGTACCATTTCGAAGGCAATCGGTATGACACCGGGGAGAAGCTGGGCTATTTGAAAACGATCATCGATTTCGCGCTCGAGCGCCCGGATCTGAAGGACGCGGTTCGCAGCTACCTGGAGGCGAAGCTGCGCGAAACCCAGGCGGTCGCGGACCGCTCGTAATGTAACGAGGTTGATGCGCGACTTACGGAATCATGCGCGTGAAGCACTCGCCGCTTGTCCCTCTCATGGAGGGCGGGCGGCGTTTTATTTTTAGCCGGGAGGTCGGGGAAGATGTCGGCGTTCGAACAGGAATTCGCGAGGTTTTTGGCTCAGCAGCAAGCCGAGGCAAGCGGGCAGCGTCTGGAAATGCTGAAGCGGGATCTCACGGGAACGAAGAAGCTATTGGAGGTCACGGTTTGGCCGGTGATGAGGTCGTTCGAGGGGCTGATCTTAGAACATGAAATGGTCAGTACGTCCGGCAGCTGATCGGGTGCGGCAGGACTTGTAAAGGGAGAAACTCCCTCTAGAGCCCCGGGTTATTCAAGTCCGCAAACGCCCGACAACACTCCGCCGTTCTCTTGGAAGAACCGCCGAATTCCTGTAGACTAGGGGTAAACGCCAATCGGACACACAGTCATGCCCTACGGAGGTTTCATGATTCCCTCTTTTTACAGCGGATGGAGACATGCGTTCAAGCTCGACCCCGACCGGGAGATCGGCGACGAGGCGCTGGAGGCCGTATGCCTCTCGGGCACGGACGCGATCCTGGTCGGCGGTTCGAGCGGTCTCACCTACGACAATACGGTAGAACTGCTTTCGCGGATCCGCCGGTACGAGCTGCCGTGCGCCTTGGAATTGTCCGACGTATCCGTCGGCGTGCCCGGCTTCGACGGCTACTTCGTCCCGATGGTGCTCAACAGCCGCCGCCGGGAATGGATCGTCGGACGCCACGTCGACGCGCTCCGGGAGTATGGCCATCTCCTGCCCTGGGAATCCGCGGTCGGGGAAGCGTACCTCGTGCTGAACCCCGACTCGACCGTGGCCCGGCTCACCGAGGCGGACACCGAGCTTACCGCAGCCGAAATTCTCGCATATAGCCAGGCGGCGGACAAATTGTGGAACGTGCCGGTCCTCTACGTGGAATACAGCGGCACGTTCGGCGACATGCCGCTGGTCCGCCGAATCCGCGATAGCCTTCGGCAAGCGCACCTGTTTTACGGCGGCGGAATCGACGGCCCGGACAAGGCGCGTCAGGCAGCCGGGGCTGCCCATACGGTCGTGGTCGGCAACGCGGTCTATTCCGATCTGCCGGCGGCGCTCGCCACGGTTAACGCCGTAAAGAATATCTAGCGTAAAGGAGCAAGGCCATGTTTTTCGAACAAGTCCCTTCGCAAGACGGCATTGATATAGACGCAGCGGTCAGCAAGCTCAATCCGAAGCAGCGGGAAGCCGCCGTGACGACGGAAGGCCCGCTGCTGATCATGGCGGGTGCGGGCAGCGGCAAGACGCGGGTGCTCACGCATCGGATCGCCTACCTGATCGGCAAGCGTATCGCGGCTCCCTGGAGCATCCTCGCCATTACCTTCACGAACAAAGCCGCCCGCGAAATGCAGGAACGCGTTTCTAAGCTTGTAGGACAGTCCGGCAAGGATATCTGGGTCAGCACGTTCCACTCCATGTGCGTCCGCATCCTGCGCAAGGACATCGAGCGAATCGGATACGGCTCCAATTTCTCGATCCTCGACTCGACGGATCAGTTGTCCGTAATCCGCAACGTGATGAAGGAGCAGAATCTCGACACGAAGAAATTCGACCCTAAGGCGGTTCTGGCTTCGATCAGCGGCGCGAAGAACGAACTCCTCACCCCCGACAAGTACGAGCAGCGGCAAGGGGACTATTTTCAGACGATCGTATCCCAAGTCTACAAGCAGTATCAGAGAAGGCTGAAAAGCAACAACTCCCTGGACTTCGACGACCTGATCATGCTCTCGATCCAGCTGTTCCGGGACGTTCCCGACGTGCTGGCCTTCTACCAGAACAAATTCCGCTATATCCACGTAGACGAGTATCAAGACACGAACCGCGCGCAGTACATGCTCTGCCGCATGCTGGCGGACAAGCACCACAACATCTGCGTCGTCGGCGACAGCGACCAGTCGATTTACCGCTGGCGGGGCGCGGACATTACGAACATCCTCAATTTCGAATCCGACTATCCCGAGGCCCGCACCATCCTGCTGGAGCAGAACTACCGTTCCACTTCCAACATCCTGGAGGCGGCGAATTCCGTCATCAAGAACAATCTCGGACGCAAAGCCAAAAATTTGTGGACGGATAAAGACGGCGGCGACAAAATCGTCGTCTATCAAGGAGACTCGGAACACGAGGAAGGGTATTTCGTGGCCGGGGAAATCCGCAAAAACCGGCAGAACGGGCGGCGCTACGGCGACCACGCGATTTTGTACCGGACGAACGCCCAGTCCCGCGTGATCGAGGAAATTTTGATCAAATCGGAAATTCCTTATCAGATCGTCGGCGGCATCAAGTTCTACGACCGGAAGGAAATCAAGGACATCCTCGCGTATTTGCGGCTCATCGCCAACCCGGACGACGACATCAGCCTGCTGCGGATCGTCAACGAACCCAAGCGCGGCATCGGCGACACGACGATGGACAAGCTGCAGGCGGAAGCGCAGCGGTACGGGATTTCGACTTTCCGTCTGCTGAACGAGAGTTTGCACGAAGTGGATATTACGTCCAGGGCGCGAACGGCTTTATATGAATTCCGGGACCTCATGAATAATCTTAGCGCCATGGTCGAGTATTTGTCGGTCACCGAACTCACGGAAAAAATGCTGGAGATGACGGGGTACCGGATGGAGCTGCAACGGGAGAATACGATCGAATCGAAATCCCGGCTGGAAAACATCGACGAATTCCTGTCCGTTACCCAGGAATTCGAGAAACGGAACGACGACAAGTCGCTGGTCGCGTTCCTCACCGACCTCGCGCTCATCGCGGACATCGACTCCATGAACGATACGGAAGAGGAGAACGCCAGCGACGCCGTCGTGCTGATGACGATGCACAGCGCCAAAGGCTTGGAATTTCCCGTCGTCTTTATCGTCGGCATGGAGGAAGGCGTGTTTCCGGGCAGCCGGGCGTTCCTGGACAACGACGAGATGGAAGAGGAACGGCGCCTGGCGTACGTGGGCATCACCCGGGCGGAGGAGAAGCTGTACTTGACTTGCGCCCGGATGCGGCTGCTGTACGGGCGGACGAACAGCAACGCCCCGTCCCGCTTTCTGGAGGAAATCCCGGATCAGTTGAAGGAGCCGGCGATGCCGGCCGGAGGGCGTCTCGGGTCGTATGGCGGCTATGCCAACCGGCTCGGCGGCAGCGGCGGCGGCTTTGAGGCTCGCCCGGGCGCCGGAGGATTCGGGACCCGTCCGGCGGCGGCCTCCGGAGGATTCGGGTCGACGGGCGCTTACGGGGTCTCGCCCGCGGCGCGTCCGGCAGCCCCGCAGCAATCGGCGAAACCGGGAGGGGGCGCGGACGGTCAAAGCCTAGCGGCCGGCGACAAGGTGCAGCACGCCAAATGGGGCGTCGGCACGGTCGTCGCGGTGAAAGGAACGGGCAACGACACGGAGCTTCAGATCGCTTTCCCCGCTCCGGTGGGCGTCAAGCGGCTGCTGGCGGCGTTTGCTCCCGTAACGAAGTTGTAAACCCATTCGAGGAAGGAAGGCCGGGATATCCATGACGGAACCGATGGACCGCATGCGTGGACTGGTGGCCCAGCTGAACGACTACGGCCGCCAATACTACACCGAGGACAACCCGACGATCAGCGACAAAGAGTATGACGCGCTTTACGACGAGTTGGTGCGGCTCGAGCGGGAGACCGGCACCGTGCTGCCGGATTCCCCGACGCGCCGGGTAGGCGGCGAAATTCTCAAGAACTTCCAGCCCCACCGCCACTTGTCCAGGCTTTGGAGCCTCGACAAGGCGCAGAACATGGAGGACTTGACGGCTTGGGCCGCGCGCGCCGCCCGGCTGATCGCCGATTACAACGCGAAGCACCCGGAAGATCCGCTCCCGGATCCGGAATTCGTGCTGGAGCTCAAGTTCGACGGGCTGACGCTCAACTTGACCTACGAGAACGGGCAATTGGTACAAGCCGCGACCCGCGGCACCGGGGAAGTCGGGGAAGGCATTCTCGCGCAGGTGAAGACGATCCGTTCGGTCCCTTTGACGATCGGTTTTACGGGCGGCACCATCGAAGTACAGGGCGAAGGCATCATGCGCCTCTCGGTGCTGGAGGCGTATAACCGCACCGCCGCGGAGCCGCTCAAGAACGCGCGGAACGCGGCCGCGGGGGCGCTGCGCAACCTGGACCCGAAAGTGACGGCATCCCGCAAGCTGGACGCCTTTTTCTACAACGTGGGGTATGCGGACGGGGTTTCGTTCAAGAGCCATGGCGAAATGCTGGAGTTTCTCCGGGCGAACGGTTTTCCGGTCAACCCGTACGCCAAGTACTTTTCCTCGATTCAGGATTTGGAGGCCGAACTGGAGCGGATCGCTTCCGATCGGAACAATCTCGATTACCTCATCGACGGAGCGGTCATTAAAATCACCGACATGCGCACGCGCGAAGCGCTGGGCTATACGGACAAGTTCCCCCGCTGGGCGGTGGCCTACAAGTTCGAGGCCGAGGAAACGACCACCGTGCTCGAATCCGTCTCTTGGGAGGTCGGCCGCACCGGCAAAATCACGCCCTTGGCACGCGTGGAGCCTGTGGAGCTGGCGGGCGTCACCGTCCAGAACTGCACGCTCAACAACATCGGGGATATCGAACGCAAAAATTTGAAGCACGCGCTCGGCACCCGGATTTTCATCCGGCGGTCCAACGACGTCATACCGGAAATTCTCGGCAAAGCGGACGAAGCGGAGGGCGGCGCGATCGAGGTACCCTCCGTCTGTCCGGGCTGCGGTTCGCCGCTGGAGATGCGCGGCGCCCATCTGTTCTGCCCGAACAAGCTGGGCTGCAAACCGCAAATCGTCGGCCGCATCACCCACTTCGCTTCGCGGGATTGCATGGACATCGAGACGTTCAGCGGCAAGACGGCAGAGCAGCTGTATGACGAACTGGGCGTCCGGGACCCGGCGGATCTCTATTCGCTGACCTTGGAGCAACTGAAGGGGCTGACCCGGTTCGGCGAGAAGAAGGCCGCGAACTTGATCGAGGCGATCGGGAAATCGAAATCGCGGGAATTGGCGGCGTTCCTGAATGCGCTCGGCATTCCGAACACCGGCAAAGCTACGGCCAAAATGCTGGCGGATCACTATGGGGATTTGGATCGGCTGATGGAGGCGGAGGCCGACGAGCTCATCGCGCTGCCGGACGTGGGCGGCATCGTGGCGGAGAGCATCGCGGGCTTTTTCCGCGATCCGCTGATGCGGGAAAGCATCGCCCGCATGCGCGCCGCAGGGGTGAAGGCGGAAGCGGGACGCCCGGCGGCGGCCGAGGCGGATGCGAGCCATCCGCTGTACGGCAAGACCGTCGTGCTTACCGGAACGCTCAGCAAGATGGGCCGGGACGAAGCGTCCAAGCGGTTGGAGGCGCTCGGAGCGAAGGTGTCGGGCAGCGTGTCCAAGAAGACGGACCTGGTCATCGCCGGAGAGAGCGCCGGCAGCAAGCTGGCCAAAGCGCGCGAGCTCGGCATCCCCGTCCTGGAGGACGAAGAAGAGTTGCTCAAGCTGCTTGGAGTCTCGGAATAGGCATTCCCCGATGAATAAGAAAACCGTCAGCGGCGTCTGACGGTTTTCTTTATTTTACAGCCGCTGCGTGTAGCAGCGTTCCGTATTTTATCCCCGGCGCTCTGCGGGCTGAAGCAGGTTTTTCGGCTCGGCTTAACGCGGTTATCGCGAGAAACGATGGCGAAATTGTTTGTATTGAAAATATACGGTGCAGCCGATGCAATATCCGAGCAGGGCGGCGCCCGCGGCGGCCAGCAGCATGGCGGCGAATACAATCCCCGCAACGGGCCAGCCTAAAGAAAAGGATAAGACGGAAAGCGTCAGAAAAATAACGGCCAGGGCATTGTTGAAACGGGTCAATTCGGCAGCCTGCGTCTCTTTGCCTTCGGGATGCAGGAACGGTTTCGCGACGCGGACGAATAAGTTGTAACGTCCCCCGCTTAGCAATCCGGCCAGTTCGATCAGCCACAAGGCGAGCAAAATCCATGGAGTGAAAACGAAGGAAAGGATCACGAGGACCACGATGCCGACCTGGTTCGCTTTCACGTAAGACATGGGAATTTCCACAGTGGACACCTCCAAGTTCGATCGATGCTTAATTCCAACTTAATCGATTGGAATTAAAATATCAATACCGATCGTTAGGCGGCTGCAAAATTCTGGAGTATTGCGCTGCCGAACGGAGATGTGGTACATTTGTCTTCCGCCAGTGAGGCGGCTGGCATTCCGGACGGGAAGCGAAGAGGTTGGAAAGAACTTCTAGTTGACTTCACGGCGGATGCCTGGTAAAGTTAATAGCTGTCGCCGCTGAGTTGCGGTTGACTCGCAAGGCCGAATGGCCGAGCAAAGATTGCTCCTTGAAAACTGAACATCGAGCGTAAACGGACCCTGTCGTTTCATTGAGACGACGGACAACGATTTAACTTTTTGAGCCAATTGGCTCTTCGAAAGATTATGCTTCCGATGTGCGTTCCTTTGGAACGCTGGAGGTTTTACCTTTTTGGAGAGTTTGATCCTG
>NZ_JAQZSJ010000030.1 GCF_029360585.1 Cohnella caldifontis
ATTGCCCTTCCGGAGAAATTGCAACGCTGTAATGGCGCCGACCGGAACCGCGGCTGCCTCCTCGAACGTCATGTTCACCGGTTTGAGCGCGACTGCACCGGTCTCGGGCAGGCATTTGTATTCGGCATATGCGCCGAAGCCGAATCCGCAGGCGGCATAAACGGCATCCCCCGGCTTGAAACGAGTAACGCCGCTTCCCGTTGATTCGACCAANCACCGGTCTCGGGCAGGCATTTGTATTCGGCATATGCGCCGAAGCCGAATCCGCAGGCGGCATAAACGGCATCCCCTGGCTTGAAACGAGTAACGCCGCTTCCCGTTGATTCGACCAAGCCGGCGAGTTCGAACCCCAGAATTCGGACTCGCTTCGGTCTCCACAAACCGTTGAACAGCCGCGCCAGAAAAGGATCCGCCTTGCGCATTCGCCAATCCCCCGCTGCGGCGGTTGTTGCATAGACTTTAATTAAGATCTCGTCGTCTTCAGGTGCCGGCTTGGCGACCTCTTGCAGTCGCAGCACATTCGGCGGCCCGTACCGCTCGTAAACGATCGCTTTCATCTCTTCATCCTCCATTTGCGGATGGGCCCATTCGGCTGCGGCGAGGTTGATCGCCCAGCCCGCGCCCATCATGAGCGCTCCGCTGAATTCAGTCGACGGACCGACGATCCATACCCAGGCTAACTGGGTCAGCACTTGCGTGCCCGCGCCAAGCCCGATCGCATAGCCGCGCATCATCCACGCTCGGTGCCGGAGCACATCCCCTCTCCGTATCGTGACAAAACCAAGGAAAATAGATACGACCATCGCCGACCCAAACAGGAGCCTCAATACATAAACCAGCTCACCCGTACCCGGTTGGCGGGGATAAAACAGGGTCATCCACAGCCCTGAAAGCCCCGCCACCAGTCCGCAAGCGATCAAGATCCTCCCGGCCGCGCGATGCCAGCCGGGCCTGCGCCGACGAAACCCGGATGCGAACTGGAACGGTCCAAGAATGGCAAACGCGCTGACGCTCAGGATGTGCAACACCACCGGCAGAGGCGATGCAAAAAAACGTTCGTTGGCCGGCGTGATTTCCGCGCCGCCAGCCAGCTCGGTTAAGCGAAAGGCCCCGGCGGCGAGCGGAACGGCGCTCAGCAGGAGCAGTGCGGCGATTAGCCGTTTTGCCGAAGTTGTTTTTGTCGGCGCTGCGGTTTTCCGAACTTCATCGAAGGCTTTCTTATTCATTTTTACGATTCCGAGGCTTTCTCTCGCTCGACTTGAATGACCGACACCAATGGCAGGCCGAGATCGCGCACTTTCCTGAGCAAACCGTGTAATGCGGACTGATCGACTACCTGGACAGTGAGGAGGGTTGTTCCGTCGTTTTCGCGGGTGAGGCTTAGCGCTTCAAACCAGTTGATCCACCGGGCATCGACGTGACCCTTGAGTCGAAATTCATACAGACCCGGTTCGTTAAGTTCCTCCATGGAACCGTGTATTTCGTTCATTTTTTATCTCCTCCACGTATTAGGGGACTTTGCTGAATAGCCAGCGCGCGTTTACGTAATCAAAAGATACATGCTCATAGGGTGAAACGGCATCACCACATGTGGGGATTGACGGGGTGATTTTCGAATAGGGGGGCATTGCTTGCTGAATATAAAAAAAGCCCGGCAATCCTGCCAAGGCTGGGGTAGATCTATTCGGGCTTGCTATAACAAATCGAGCTCCTCTGCGCGGCGGACGGCTGCCCGACGGTTGTTAACTTGAAGCTTGCCGTAAATGTTCTTGGTGTGGGTCCGCAAGGTGTTCAGGGACACCCTAAGTTCGCGGGCGATATTCGGGCCGCTCAAGTCGGTTCCGAGCAGACGTAGCACGTCACGTTCACGTTCGCTTAACGGTTCGCTCAGCGGCTCCCTCATAATCTGCTTTCTCGTCGCTCTTCCCCCGGACTTTTTCATGGCTTCCAAGAGGCAGCGAACATAGTTCGGGGCGATCCCTTGTTTCAAGGCCGCTTCCAACAGGGCAACCATGGGTTGGCCTTCATCCGCGAAGATACGGACGTAGCCCTCCGGCTCAGCCAAGGTCAAGGCGCGTTCCAGCGACGCAAGCGCGGCAGGGATGTCGCCGTTCATATGATGAGCCAGTGCATTCAAGACCAGGATTTCGATTGCGCTTCCTGTCCTCTCGCCTTCTTCGGCAGCTTGGAGGAGACGCTTCAGAAGTCCCATTGCCTCCAGTATGAAGCGGTCCGTACGGTCGCTCTTATACCGGGCCAAGAGCACCCTGGCCAGGGTGACGTGCTCGAATTCGCGCTCGTAGCAAAGGTCGTCCTCGTCGGACAGACCCTTCTCCCGTACCCAGTCGAGGGCTTCACCCAACCTTCCCTGCGCGGCCCACACCCGTGTCTTCAACGCCGATGCAGGACGTACGTCGAGGAAAAAGTCGCTCATATACAGGTTCTCCGCTTCGTGGAGAAGGTCGAGCGCGCCGTTCAAATCTCCTTGGGCCACCCGAATTCGAGCCATGGCGATGCGCCAGCGATACGGGTATTGCGGGAATCCGGCGTGCTCGCCCTGCTCCTTGCTTCTGAGGAGATACTTCGTGGCGGCATGCAGATCGTCATGCTCTCTGCAGAGCTCGCTCATCCCTACGTAAATGTCTGCCGTTCCCCGCAGATCAGGTTCGCCATGATCCTCCGCAAGCTGTAATCCCCGCTCGTAGGTACGCATCGCCTCGTGGAGTCGGCCTTGCGCAATCCGTATTTCGGCCAGAGCGATAGCGCCATTGATCGTATCCGAGATCGCCCCGGCAAGCCGCACGTTAGTCAAACCCTCTGCGAACATCCGGCGCGCTTCCTCGAGATCCCCGTTCCTCCAGGATGCGAGTCCCAAGAGCGCGGTTGCCGCTCCGCGCGGAAGATGGTCGTCCTTAGGCACGAGGTCAAGCGCCTGCCGGGCGTATGTCATGACGGCGGGCACATCGCCCAAAACCAAGGCGAGTCCGGCACGGTACACGGCGATCAAACCCGGGAGACGGCGGAACTCCTCTTCGTCCACCACGACCATCTCGGCCGGCAGGCCTTGCTCACGCTCAGGGTCTGCCGTTGTCTTCAGCCAACGTTCGGCGTCTCGCAGTCGGTTTTCAACGGCCTCCAGCTGGCCGCCGGCTAGTAACGCCCCGGCATACCAAACGCTAAGCACGGGCCTGCGACGGACCAACTCGTCGGGGAGCGATTTCAGCCACCCCAACATCGCAGCCTCCTGTCTGAGCTTGCGCAGGGTTGGCAGCGCCAGCTCGACTAAATCCGCCGCTCGCGCGAAATCCTCGGCAGCCAAAGCATGACGGATGGCATCGTCAGCAGAGCCATACTGCTCGTACCAGATGCTCGCGCTCCGATGCAACGCAGCAACCTGATCAGGATGAGCCGCCCTCAAATGCGCGGATAGGACCTCGGCAAAGAGGCGATGGTAGCGATACCAATCGCGCCTGTCATCCAGCGGAACGACGAAGAAATTGCCTCGCTCCAGGGACTCCAATCGTGCGTTGCTTTCCTCCTGACCGGTGACGGCGTCGCACAGCGGGCCATGCAGCCGGTCGAGAATAGAGGTCTGAAGCAAGAACCTCCGGATAGGCTCGGGCTGACGTTGCAGGACCTCTTCCACCAGATAGTCCACGATGTACCGATTGTTTCCGGCGAATGCCCGAATGAACGCAGGAATGTCCTCGCGACCCTGCATGGAGAGTGCCGCCAGCAGGAGTCCCGCAATCCAGCCTTCGGTACGGGTCTCCAGCGTTGTAATTTCTTCGGCCGTAAGCCGCAGGCCCATTACCTGGTTCAGGAAAGCCGCAGCTTCGCCGGGCGTGAAGCGCAGATTGGCGGCACGCAGCTCGGTCAAGTTCCCCAGGGCGCGTAACCGGCCGAGGGGAATCTGCGGATTTTCACGGGTGGCGATAACCAGATGCATCTGCGGCGGGTGATGCTCAAGCAGGAAAAGGAGTGCATCGTCGATCTGCTTGGAATCCAGAACATGGAAGTCGTCCAGAATGAGGACGAATTTATTCGGGAGAGCCGAGATCTCATTGAGCAGAATCGATAGGACCGACTCGGTTAACGGGGGCTGCGGGGATTGAAGCGCACGAATTACGGCTCCTCCAAAATTGTTCGCAATCGTCTGCAAGGCAGCGACAAGGTGGGACAGGAAGCGCGTAAAATCTTGATCCCCTTCGTCCAGCGACAGCCAGGCAACAGGTCGATCGCAACCGGCGGCCCACTCGCTCACCAGCGTGGTTTTGCCAAATCCGGCGGGGGCGGAGACGAGGGTCAGTTTGCGGTCCAATCCCTCGTTCAGCTGTTCGATCAGGCGCGGTCTTTGGACGGCTTTCGTTCGCGGCGAGGGGATGTACAGTTTAGTGGATAAAATCGGAAGGTTCATCATTTTATACCCACGCGAAAATGACTACCGCCCGCATATTTCAGCAAATCAGCTGCCCCTCATTTGACATTCCTATCTTTCATCATATATTCAATTATGGCTTTTAACCACAGCAATTCTTTCTTTCTGCCGATCCGCAACTGCTCCGCTCTAAAGAAGATGACCCCTAGTGAGTATAGGAGTCATCTTCTAATTCCGTTTCAAACTTTTTTAATTCGGAAACTTAGCTCATTCACCCAGCAGCTTGCGGCGAAGCGTATCTACGCGTTCCATCGGCAGGCCGATCGCGTGCAGATAACGCTCGACGTCTCCTTAACGCTCCTGCAGGTGAATCAGCATCTGCTCCATGTACCCAGGGTCGCAGCCGAGGAAGCGCTCGTACACGTCTGCCGGTACTTGCTCGGGACGGCCGGCCCGGAATTCATCTATAAGCGGCGCGATGCACTCGGCCGTCAGTACGTAGTCCTCGACGATCACGGATCATGTCCGCTTTTATTGAAGGCGATTCAAGTTTTTGACGTCTTCATAGTGCTTTCCCTACACTTCAAGATTTTGCTGAGGGTGTGTATAATTGTTATAACGATTGAATACGATGATAAGGAGGGGATTTCTAAATGAGCAAGGTGATTGAGATGGAACGGAAGGTAACCAAATTCGGCAATAGCCTCGGCATTACGATGACCGAAGCACTAAAGCAAATCGGCTTAGAACTCGGAGATACCGTGCACATCGATGTTAAAGAAGCTGATGGAGAGATCGTTATTCGCAAAGCGAATAAAATCGCTCTGCCTTCTGGCATTAGTCCAGAATTCGTCGAAACTTTGTCGCAGGTTATATTACAGTATGACGAAACTTTAAAAGGCCTTAAGGACCGTTAATATGAACATTACCCGCTATTTATCCGTGCAAGAAGTTATCGCGATTAATGTGGCGGTTATTCAAAAATACAGCCCAGGTGAACACGTTGGCGTCAAAGATGGCAGCATGCTAGAATCAGCGGTTCTTAGACCACAGTCATCTGCCTTTGGCACTGATGCTTATCCTAGCGTGATGGAGAAAGCTGCCGCACTTTTCGAATCATTAGGACAGAACCACCCCTTCCAGAATGCGAACAAGAGAACCGCCTTCGCTGCACTCGTTATCTTCTTGCAATTAAATGGATACAAATTTGAAATGGACCAGAAAGCCGCTGAAGATTTTACGGTCGATATGGTCAATCATCAACATACCTTCCACGATCTTGTTCAAATCATAGAGTATTGTACGAAAAAGAAGTAAAGTTCTGATTGTCTTCCAGAATCACGCCTGACTTAAACGGCCTGAACATTGATCGCAAAAACCTGAGTTTTTGCTGTGACTATGTAGAAGGACAAGAACGGCCGTCGGAAAGTGACGCCGAATAAAAAAAATGGCGGCTGTTATGCCGCCATTTCAGGTTAGATGCATCACTCATCGTACTGCCGCCGTCGCTCGGAACCGCAGCACGTTTACGATCATCTCTGTTTTCATAACTCAACTGCGTCTGTTTTAGATAAAGAATCCCGCAGACAGAATGATGACCAGCAGAATGAAGAGAACCAGCACGAATCCGATTGCGCTGCCAAATCCTGCACAGGAGAACCCGACGCCGCCGACTCCGAAGCCCATTAGAACACCGCCTTTAATGGATTTGTGAAAATGTTGTCACTTCACCACTATATGGCAAGGTTACTTGTACGGACAGGACTATAGCACAGATCGCAATCAAAATTTTTGGAGTCTTCGCCGGGCAAAGAATACCGCAATGAACAAGCGAGCAATTAACGCCGGATGCGAATGGCCTATTGAATTTCTTCATCCCGATGATGGCCGCGGCGAGCAACGCCCGATGCGACTGCCGCCTGGAACACGGCTTTGCGCACGCGCTCGACGACCTGTTGGTTGAATACGCTCGGGATGATGTAATATTCGTTCAACTCGTCTTCCTGCACGACGGAAGCGATCGCTTTGGCAGCGGCGAGCTTCATCTCTTCCGTAATCCGGCTTGCCCGGCAATCGAGCGCGCCGCGGAAGATCCCCGGGAAGCAGAGCACGTTGTTGATCTGGTTCGGATAATCCGAACGCCCGGTCGCCATGACGCGGACGTACGGCTCCGCTTCCTCCGGCGCGATTTCCGGCGTCGGGTTCGCCATCGCGAAGACGATGGGATCCTTCGCCATGCGCTTCACGTCGTCCACCGACAGTGCCTTGGGACCTGACAGCCCGATAAACACGTCCGCTCCGGCGATGACATCCGACAAACGGCCGGCAGCGCGATGCGGATTCGTATGTTCGGCGTACCACCTCCATGCCGAGTTCTCGTAGACTTGTCCGGCTACGATCGTGCCCGCGCGGTCAACGCCGATTATATTTTTCACGCCGGCTGCCAACAGCATCTTCGTGCAGGCGATGCCTGCCGCACCGATGCCGCAGACTACCACCTTGCAGTCTTCCAGCCGTTTGTTCACCACTTTAACGGCGTTAAGCAGTCCGGCCAGCAGCACGACCGCCGTTCCATGCTGATCGTCGTGGAATACCGGGATATCCAGCTCCCGGATCAGCCGCTCCTCGATCTCAAAGCAGCGCGGCGATGAAATATCTTCCAGATTGATGCCGCCGAATGCAGGGGCAATCGCCTTCACGATGCGGATGATTTCTTCCGTATCCTGCGTATCCAGACAGATCGGGAACGCGTCGACGCCGGCCATTTGCTTGAACAGCATCGCCTTCCCTTCCATCACCGGCATCGCCGACTCCGGTCCGATGTTGCCGAGCCCGAGGACCGCCGAGCCGTCCGAAACGACCGCGACCGTATTCCGCTTGATGGTGAGTGAGTACGCTTTCGACGGATCTTCGTGAATCGCCATGCATACCCGGGCTACACCCGGCGTATAAACGCGCGACAAATCGTCGCGGTTCTTGATCGGCATACGCGGATTCATTTCGATTTTGCCGCCGAGATGCATCAGGAATGTCTGATCGGAAGCGTTGATGACCTTCACGCCCGGCAGCCGTTCCAGCTTCTTGACGATCGCATCCGACGTGCCCGTATCGGTCACGTTTACCGTAATATCGCGCACCGTTGTCGTCTTGCTGGCACGGTTCACGTCGATGGCGACGATATCGCCGCCTGCGTCCCCGATCGCCGTCGCGATCTGCCCGAAGGTCACCAACTCCTCGTGGATTCCCAAACGCAATATGACACTCATGCTTCCGCCGGTCTCACCAACCATGTCTTTCACTCCAATATCGGATCATGTTACGGCATCTGGTCCAAATACACTTCCTGTTTGCGCTTCGCCGATTCCATAGCCGCCAGCGTAAAGCGGAGCACTTCCCGCCCTTCTTTGGCGTTCAGCTTCGGTTCGCGGTTAAACTTAATGCAATCAATGAAATCCTTGGTCGAATCGATGAACGAATCCGCCCAATTGTCGCGCAAATTCTCGTAGTTCGTCGTCTGACCGTCGCGGTATACGATCAAGGTCGGAATCTGCAGCATTTTCGCCGTGCACCTCGTGATCCAGAGAACACCCTTCGTTCCGGTCACTTCAACCCGTTCGTCGATCGAGTAATAGTCCGTGTTGATGAACATGTCTTTGGAGGTCACGATATCCATGATCCCGTACCGCTTGGAATCCTTGTACTTCCACATGATCATCGCCGGCGAATCCTGGTAGTAGACTTCCGGCACGATCTCCGTCCGATCGATCCATGCCGATACTTTCTCCACTTCACCCATCAAATACATAGCCAGCGAAAATTTATGGAAGCCGTCATCGAACACGAGCGGGCCGCCCCCGCAAGTTTCCTCGTTCATGCGCCAGGCCCACGCTTCCTGCGGCACTTCCCAGCCCAGGTCTGCGCGTCCCGCATTGGACTTGATCCGAATGGAGATCGGTTCGCCGATTTCGCCGGCATCGATCAATTCCTTCGCTTTCACGAGCGGCGGATACCAGATGAAATTCTCGTATACCTTCAGCTTCACGCCGGCTTTTTCCGCGGCCTCCACCATAAGATCAGCCTCAGCCAAAGTGAGCGCCATCGGCTTCTGCAGCGAAACATGCTTGCCGGCCTCGCATGCCTGAATGGTCATCTTGCAGTGAAGATGGTGGGGAACCAGCAGCTCGACGGCGTCGATCTCATCGTCTTTCAGTACTTCGGCGTAATCCGTATATACTTTGTCGGCTCCCCATTCCTTCGCCTTCTCTTCCGCCTTGCTGCGGTCCAGGTCGCACACGGCGGCGATTTTCGCGTCCGGATGTTCAAGATACCCTAACGCGTTCAGTGCGGAAATTCTCCCGGCGCCGACGATACAAACGCGAATCAAACTCAATTCCGCTCACCTCATGGAAGTTTAATAGGATATAACAATTCTGCATTTGTATGAACAAGCAGCATCAAACAAAATACTTCATGCCGAGATCGTCGGAAATCGCATGCGCGTAATGGGTCACGAGTGCGGCGATCCGCTCTTCTTCCTTCTGCGAATATCGAATCGAAGGCACCGATACGCTGAACGACGCGACGACTTTCGCTTCATGGTTCAGCAGCGGCGCGCCGATGCAATAGACGTTCGGCTGGAATTCCATGCGGTCGCGGGAATAGCCGCGGCGCTTGATGTCCATGATTTCCTTGACGATGGCCTGCTTGTCCGTGAGCGTATGTTCCGTCAGCGCCTTAAGCTCGATCCGGGACAACAGCTCGTCCAGTTCCGCTTCGTTATAGCCGCTGAGCAAAGCGCGTCCGGTCGCCGTGCAGTAAATCGGCGATTCGTTGCCAACATATGCGCTGTCGACTTTGATCGCGTGCGTAGACTCGATTCTGAAAATCGGAATGACGTGCAAATCCTTCCGAATGCTCAGATGGATCGTCTCCGGCAGCTCCGCATGAAGCTTCTCCAGATGGGGAACCGCGATGCTCTTAATGTCCAAATGATCGAGAAACGAGTTTTTGAGCGCAAGGATCCGCAGACCGATAAAATATTTCTTGGTCTCTTCGTTCTGATAAATATAGTCGCGGGTCCGCAACGTATTGACCAGGTTGTACGTCGTGCTGACTTGCAGATCGACCCGCTTGGCAAGCTCGCTGATCGTCAGCCCGTTTTTCTGGGATGACAATTCCTCCAGGATATCGAGGATGCGATCGACAGACTGTATTCTGACTTTGTTTTTCTTGTCCAGGGTCACCGTCACCTTTTTATTATATAAAATCGATGTCAATGGGTATCGTACTAAAGGGCCGGTGACCTGTCAACGAATGTCAGGCAGCGTTATAGGAAGTCGAAATCGCAGCCTTTGTCCGCCTGCATCACTCGCTTCTGATACAGCCGCGTATAGCCTCGATCCGCGATCTTCGGCGGCGTCCACTCCGCCCTTCTGCGCTGCAGCTCCTCCTCCGGCACGTGCAGGGTCAGCGTGCCCGCGTAGGCGTCGAGCTCGATTTCGTCTCCGTCTCTGACGAGGGCGAGCGGGCCGCCTACGGCCGCTTCCGGCGCCACGTGCAGAACGACCGTACCGAACGCCGTGCCGCTCATCCGGGCATCCGACAAGCGGACCATATCCCGGACGCCGGCTTGAAGCAGCTTCCGGGGAATCGGGATCATGCCGGCTTCCGGCATGCCGGGCGCGCCGACGGGACCGGCGTTCTGCATCACGAGCACGCTGTCTGGCGTAACTTCGAGCTGCGGATCATTGATACGGGTTTCCATATCCTCCAGCGAACGAAACACGACCGCTTTGCCCCGGTGCCTGAGCAGCCCTTCGGTCGCTGCCTTGGATTTGATAATCGCGCCGTCCGGGGCCAAGTTGCCCTTCAGTACGGTAATGCCCCCGTCCCGATACAGCGGGTCGCCGAAGGGGCGAATGATGTCCCGGTATGCATCGTCCGTCTTCGCGTCGGCGATATTCTCGCCGATCGTCTTGCCGGATACCGATCGCTCCTCCAGATGGAGCAGGGAGGACATCTCCCGCATGAGGGCCGGCACTCCGCCTGCATAGTGGAAATCCTGCAGCTGGTACTTCCCGGCCGGACGCAAGTTGGCCAGGAAAGGCGTCGTCGCGCTCAGCGCGTGGAAATCGTCCAGCTTGATGTCGATCCCGAGTCGACGCGCGATGGCGATTAAGTGAATCACCGCATTCGTCGAGCCGCCGATCGCCATCAGCACGCGGATCGCGTTCTCGAACGCGCCCCGCGTCATGATATCGGACGGCTTGGTTCCGTTGCGGACCAACTCTACGATCGCTTTGCCCGTTTGCTGGGCGTGCGACAGACGTTCGTTCAGGACGGCGGGAATGGCGGCGCCTCCGGGAAGCATCATGCCGAGCGCTTCGGAGCAAGCGGCCATCGTGCTGGCCGACCCCATCACCATGCAATGGCCGGCGGTCGGCGCCAGCTTGGCATTGATCTCGCTTAACTCTTCATCGCTGATGGTCCCCGCTTTGTATTCCTGCCAGAAAAACCGGCAATCCGTGCAAGCGCCCAGCGTCTGGCCCTTATGCTCCCCGTTCGACATCGGGCCGCCCGTGAACATGATCGCCGGCTTGTCTGCGCTGGCGGCGCCCATCAGCAGCGCCGGCGTCATCTTGTCGCAGCCTCCGATGAGGACGACGCCGTCGATCGGCTGCGCGCGGATCATTTCCTCCGCGTCCATCGCCGCCAGGTTCCGGTACAACATCGTCGTCGGACTGATGAACATCTCGCCGAGCGAGATGACCGGGAATTCCAGCGCAGTCCCGCCGGCTGCCGTCACGCCCCGTTTGATCGCCTCGATCATCGGGCCCAAATGGCTATGGCATCGATTCACTTCGCTGGACGTATTGCAAATGCCGATGACCGGTTTGTCGAAATCTTCCGGATCGTGCCCCAAGTGCCGACTAAACGCCGATCTAAGATAACGACTGAAGCCCTCGTCGCCGTAAGATGTATGCGCCATG
This sequence comes from Cohnella caldifontis, assembly GCF_029360585.1. Taxonomy (GTDB): domain Bacteria; phylum Bacillota; class Bacilli; order Paenibacillales; family Paenibacillaceae; genus Cohnella; species Cohnella caldifontis. The sequence goes on from NZ_JAQZSJ010000030.1 coordinate 11,368, forward strand.
ATGGTCCCCGCTTTCCGTTATGTGATTACAGTACCTTCATGGAGATGTATTTCGTCTCCAGGAAGTCCTTCAACCCTTCTCTGCCGCCCTCGCGGCCTACACCGGATTCCTTCACCCCGCCGAACGGCGCCTGCGCGACCGCGGGCAGCGCGTCGTTCAACCCGACAATGCCGTATTCCAGCCGTTCCGCGACGTATACGGCCCGATTAATATCGTTCGTATAGAAATAAGAGGCCAGACCGTAAGGAACGTTGTTGGCCCTCTCGATCACCTCGTCGACGGTATCGAATACCATCACGGGCGCGACCGGTCCGAACGTTTCCTCCGAGCAGATTTGCATATCGTCGGTAACATCCGTCAAGATGGTAGGCTCGTAGAAGTGGCCCGCGCTGGCCCGTCTGTTGCCTCCGACTAAAATTTTCGCCCCTTTGGCGACCGCGTCCCGGACGTGCTCCTCCGACTTGGCTACCGCATTCTCGTCGATGAGCGGTCCGAGGTTGACGCCGCTGTCCAGACCGTCTCCCATTCTGAGCGCTTCAACCTTCGCTTTGAACAGGGCCTCGAATCGTTCCTTGATCGGCCGTTCCACGTAAACCCGATTCGCGCAGACGCACGTCTGCCCGGCATTGCGGAACTTGCTCGCCATGACGCCGTTTACCGCCTCTTCGAGGTTGGCATCGGCGAATACGATGAACGGCGCGTGGCCGCCCAATTCCATCGAGACGCGCTTCATTTGATTGGCGGCTTCCTTCGTCAAATACTTGCCGGTATCGGTCGAGCCCGTGAAGGTAATCTTCCGAACCTTCTCGTTGGTCAAAATTTCTTCCCCGACTTCGCCCGATCGGGAAGTGGTGATCAGATTCATGACCCCGGGCGGCAAGCCGGCTTCCTCCAGCACCTCGAACAACACGGTCGCGTTCAGCGGCGTTTGCTTGGCGGGCTTCAGGACAACCGTGCAGCCGGCGGCCAGCGCCGGCGCGATTTTCCGGGTCGGCATGCCTTGGGGAAAATTCCACGGGGTAATGGCCGCCACCACGCCAACCGGCTGCTGGATGACCATGATCCGCTTCTCGGCGACGCTGGCCGGAATCGTCTCGCCGTAAACCCTTCTCGCTTCCTCCCCGAACCAGCGGAAGAAGCTGGCGGCATACTGCACTTCGTTCCTCGCCTCCTGGAGCGGCTTGCCCTGCTCCAGCGTCATGATTTCCGCCAGCTTCTCGGAATTGCGCATCATCGCATCGTAACAGGCCATCAAATAATCGGCACGCTCGAGCGCGGACAGACGGGACCACTTATGGAATGCCCGCTGCGCCGCATCGATCGCCAGGCGGGTTTCTTCCTTCCCGCCGTCGGCTGCATAGCCCAGAAGCTGCCCCGTCGCCGGATTGAGCGTAGGGAAGCTTCGGCCGCCTGCCGCGTCCGTCCATTTTCCGTCAATATACAAGGAGCCTTTCATCATATCGGTTCATTCCTCCCGCAATGGTTTTTTCCTCTGCTTACAATAAGTTTTCCTTTGCCTTACCCGACTCGTAGCTTTTTCTCCGTTCGCTCATATATGTCGGAATCGGCACATCCCACCAGCCGGTCGCTTCGCCGCCCGAATAAGGGAATTCGCGATTGACCGTAATTTCGATCAGGGCCGGCCCGTTCTGGCGGAAAGCCCGCTGCAGCGCTCCCTTGATTTCGTCGGGCCGACTGATCTTTTCCGCGTATACGCCGAAGCCTTGCGCGATATGCGCGAAATCCGGCGTGTACAGCTCCCCTTCGTTTTCGATTCTGAATTCCGTGGCGACCACTCTGTCGCTGCCGAATTGGGCGTGCTGCAAGTCCGATATCGCCGCCCAGCCGGAATTGTTGAGCACGATGGCCACGACCGGAATCCGGTATTGAACGGCGGTCGCCAACTCCTGCATCGTCATCGAGAAATCGCCGTCCCCCACAACCACGGCGACTTGCTTATCCGGCGCTGCCAGCTTCGCCCCCAGCCCCGCAGGCAAGGCGTATCCCATCGTCGAGAACCCTGCTGTCGTGACATTCGTACCGGGCGCAAGGAAGGGGAATTCCTGAAGCAGCTGCGCCTGGCTGTTGCCCGACGAGGTAACCACGATGGCATCGCGGTCCAGAAACTCCCGCAATTCCTTGTAAAATCTCGAGATCGTCACCGGCGCGCGATCATCGTTCTGCGCCTTGGCCAGGTGAGCGAACCACTCCGCCTTTTTGCGCTGAATGTCGAGATAATAATCCGACTGCTGCCAATCCCGCTCCAGCCGGTTATCCCTTAAGTACTCGACCATCGCCTTCATCACGTATTTGCTGTCTCCGACGACGCCGAGCTCGACCGGGTAGTTCTTGCCGATCTCCCGCGGGTCAATATCGACGTGAATCAGCTTGGTACGCGGAAATCCGAAGCCGACTTCCTTATGGTAAGAAGAGGTGCTCTGGTCGGAAAAACGGCATCCGACGGCAAGAATGACATCCGCTTCGCGGGCCAGGCTGTTGCCGCACGTCGTTCCCTTCGTGCCCGCGTGCCATCCGTACAGCGGGTGATCCTCCGCCATCGACGCCTTGCCGCTGAACGTGGTGATGACGGCAGCGCCCAGCGCTTCTGCCAGCGCTTGCAATTCCGCATAGGCACCGGTAGCATGCACGCCCCCTCCGGCGAGAATGACCGGCCGCTTGGCGTCAAAGAGCAATTGGACCGCCCGGTCAAGGCCTGCGAACACGCGTGCGGTATCGACTACCGTGCTTCTTCTTGTTCGCGGGTCCGCCAATTCCACATCGATCGAGTCCGCCTGGATATCCATCGGCATGTTCAGCAGAACCGGACCTCTTCTGCCGGACATCATTTCGTTGAATGCCATGTTCATGACCCGAGGCACCTGGTCGACGCGGGTAACTTGCCAGCTTCTCTTCGTAATCGGCTCGAATACCCGGGACGAATTGGCCCAACTGTATTTCTCGATCTCCTGCAGCACCCCCCTGCCGAACATGTGGGTATGGGTTTCGCCGATGACGGTAAACACCGGCACCGAGTCCACGTAGGCGGTCGCGAGGCCTGTCGCGGTATTCATGGCGCCCGGCCCGATCGACGCATAGGTGGCCAGGGGCTGCTTTTTGACCCGATAATAGCCGTCGGCCATATGTATGGCGCTTTGCTCGTGCCTGACCATAATGTTCTTGATCTTATCTTTCCGGTCCACGAACGAATCGGCGAAAGCCAGAATGCCGTGCCCGGGAATGCCTATGATATAAGGCACTCCCTCCATCATCAGGTGCTCCATCACAATCTCGCTGCCCGTCAATCGCATTCCTTCACCTCATTTATTTTATATTATAAAAAGTCATTCTACAAAGTGCTGAAAAAAATAACCGGCACTTGTTTTTTATAATATAAAATAATATTATTTATTATAGAAATATTAGCACATTGAAAAGCGGAGTGTCAACGGTGATCCCGCAGTTTCGTCACCCTGAATGAGATTGCGAAATAAGCGTGCGATCGCACGCTTATTTCGTTTGGAATCGACTCAGAGATTCTTGCAGTTCTTGCGCCATTCTGCTGAGATCCTCCGCCGAAGCGGAAATATCCTTCATGGAAGCAAGTTGCCGCTTTGAACCATCGGCAATGCCTTCCGTATGCTCGACCGTGGATTCCGCCATTTGAACAATTTCACTCATGGACGCCGTTATTTCTTCGGTACCGGCGGACATTTCTTGCGATGCGGCCGAAACTTCCTGAATTTGGTTGGAAATTTCGCTGAAGGTATTCAAGATTCGCCCGAATATTTCTCCAGCGGTATTGATCAGTTCGGAACCGCTCTCTACATCCTTCACTTCTTGCTTCATCGCATGTACGGCATGTGATGTGGTAGTTTGGATTTCACCGATCATCTCCGATATCTTGTTGGCGGATACGGCGGATTGTTCCGCAAGCTTCTTGACCTCGTTCGCCACCACGGCAAATCCTCGACCTTGTGCGCCGGCTCGCGCGGCTTCGATGGCAGCGTTAATCGCCAGAATATTGGTTTGTTTCGTAATTCCCGTAATGACGGCAACGACCTCGTCGATCTTTTTTGAATAGGATTCGAGCATCCGGATATTCTCGGAAGACTGGTTGACGGAATCGCGAACGGCCTCCATTTGCCGGATCGCCTGACGAATCGCGACATCCCCTTCTTGGACTTCTTGCATCGAGAGATGGGCGGCTTCCGTCACGACCGAGGATGATTCCGCGATCCGTTGTACGCCAAGAGCCATCTCCATGAGCGCCGTGGAGGTTTGTTCGGAGCCGCGCAGCTGAGCTTCGTTTGCATTCAATACTTCTTGCGTCGCATTCGCAATGCGATTGGAAATGTCTACGGATTCGACCGAAGCCGCGGTCAGCTCTTCCGAAGAAGCGGCTAGCTGCTCCGAAACGTCGCTCGCGCGATTGACAATATCCGTAAAAGAAACGAGCATTTGGTTCATATGGCTGCCCAAATCTCCAAGCTCATCCTTGCTCTTGATCGCAAGACGCGGAGTTAAATCTCCCGTCGCCAATTTCTTCACCGTTGTTGTAACCGCAAGAATCGGTTTGGCAATCATGACGGCTAGGAAAAAGGAGGCTGCGATCACGAGGATTGCCGTAATGACAATCAAAATGACGGACACTTGATTCGCCGTATTGACAGGGGCGTACATCTCATGATGAACCGCGAACGTAACCAGTCGCCATCCGGTTGAGGGAACCGTATCGAAATTGATTTCAAGCTTCTCGTTCCCGTTGTCCGCCATCGTGAAAGTACCTTTATCTTTTTGCAAGACGTTTTGGCGGATCTTTGCCGCGACATCCGACCCAAAGGCTTCGTCGATATTTTTGCCGACCATTGCCGGGTCCGGGTAGGTCAGGAGCGTGCCTGCAGGGGAAATCAAATAACCGGAGCCTTTTTCCCCGATCTTAATCCCATTGGTAATGGTGTTCATATTGGTAATGTCTAAAGTACACATGATCCCGCCGACGTAATTCTGACTCTCGTCGAGTTGCGGAACCATGACAACGACGACGTGGTTCCCGGTGGCTTTGCTGACGAGCATGTCGCTGGCGGCCGGCTGCTTCGTTTCCCGTGCTTGCTTTATGTATTCGCGATTATTCAGCTTTTCGTGCGTACCGTCGGAAGTAATGGCCATATCGTCCGCGTCCACGTAGGTATAATCCTCTACTTCCGTATTCATCCCCTTCATGTAACGAAGCAAGGTCAGAATGCCCGTGTCGTCGCTGCTTTTGACGGAATTGGTAGCGAGCATTTGGTTGATGATACTGATGTTGCGCGTCACCATGTAGTCCACATTCTGTGCGTTAGAGGTTGCATAAGCCTCTAATTTGTCGTGGATTTCGCCGGTAATGTTATTTTTCAAATATACGGAAAAAAAGATTGCGATGGATATCAATGGAACAAGCGAAATAACGAGGAATAATGCAATGATTTTTGTTTTAATGGATTTAAAAGAAAACTTGATTCTCGTCGAGGCGAATCGAAGCGTATTTCCTTTACCATTCATCATTCGCGATGCCACCCGTCATATTTTAAAAAAGTGGTTGAACCAGCTTGTACCGAATCGTGCGACAATGGGCGATACGTATGAAAGCCATCCTATGTTGGATGGCTTCCCTTATCGAATCTCGCGCCGACGCAAATTTCATTGCACCATCCGGTTCCTTAAAACTCCCAGCTTCTCGATTTCAACGGTTACCGTGTCGCCGTCCTTCAGATAGACTTGCTCTGCCTCCGGATAGCCCAACACGACGCCCTCCGGCGTTCCCGTCAAAATGATATCCCCGGGCTCGAGTGTCATATATTTAGAAAGATAGCTGATGATTTCATCGCAGTGGAAGATCATATCGGACGTATTGGAATTTTGCCGCAGCTCTCCATTGACGAGGCATCGGATGTTCAATGCATTCGGGTTCTCAATCTCGTCCGCCGTAACCAAATAAGGCCCGATCGGCATGAAAGCGTCCAAAGACTTGCCTAGCAGCCACTGGGAGGTCCGAACCTGCAAGTCTCGTGCGGAAAGATCGTTCGCATTGCAATAACCGAATACGTTGTCCAGCGCCTGTTCCCGGGAGACATCCTGCGTTCTTTTCCCGATCACGATCGCAAGCTCCGCCTCATAATCGACTTTCGTCGAAGCGTGCTTCGGCAATGGAACATCCGCACCGTGCGCGGAGACGGCATTGTGGAATTTATTGAACAAGATCGGATATTCCGGCACGTCGGCGCCTGTCTCCTCCGCATGCTTGCGGTAGTTCAGACCTACGCAGATGATCTTGCCCGGGTTCGGTAAACAAGGTCCGAACGTCAGCCGATCCTCATCAAGCGTATAAACCGATAGATCGGCCGAGGCCATGCGGTCGCGCAGCGACTTCAAGGCAGGCGCTCCTGCGGCGATGACTCCAGAGAGGGTAGCGGGGATGTTCTCCCAAGACGCTTCCATAGATCTAGCTTTCGTCACATCCACTACGCCTTGCTCGGTTTTCACGCCTAGACGGTATTCCCCATCTTGAAGAAACGTTAACAATTTCATGGTGTTCGATCATCCTTCCTGCTTGCTATCGGCATCGGTTATGCCCTTCCGGAACGCTTACGGTCAATCAGGACTGCGAGAATGATAATGCTGCCTTTCACGACTTGTTTGTAGAAAGCTTCGACGCCAAGAAGATCCATGCCGTTATTGATGACGCCGATCATCAACGTGCCGATCACCATATCCCGGATCTTGCCGATACCGCCGCTGAAGCTTACGCCGCCAATGATCGCTCCCGCGATGGCATCCAACTCGTAGCCGACGCCCATCGACGGAGCGGCGGACTTCAAGCGGGCGGCCAGCACGGTGCCTCCAAGACCAACCAGAGCGCCTGAAATCAGGTAGGCTGCAACCTTCACTTTATTTACGTTGATGCCTGCAGCTCGCGCGGCATCTTCGTTGCTGCCAACTGCATAGATATAACGGCCAAGCGGACGCTTATTCATCAAGTAATAGCCAAAAATAATGACCAAAACGAAAATGATGATCGGCCATGGAATGGGGCCAAGCGATTCGGAGCCGATGTACGTGAATCCGCTGGGAAAATTGCCGATCGGCATGCCATGGGCGAAAATAAGCGCCAAGCCGCGGCAGATCGACATGGTGCCCATGGTGACGATGAATGCGGGAATGCGAGCCTTCGCCACAACCCAGCCGCTGATTCCCCCGACGATCGTACCGGTAGCTATGCCGACAATGATGCCGATAATGGGATGGAGGCCATACCCGGCCGCCCCTTGGGAAACCATGATGCCGGCCGTAATTCCCGTAAGCGCAAAGGTGGAGCCGATCGCAAGGTCGATTCCGCCCATCACGATGAGAATCCCGACGCCGATCGTCGCCATGCCGATACACGAAACTTGCCTTAGCACGTTGACGATATTATTGGCATTAAGAAAATTCGGGGTCGCTAGAGAGAGATAAATGAGAATCACGACAAAGCCGATCAGAATCCCGTGTTCGCTAAGAAGCTTCTTATAATTGGCGTTCTTAATGCGGCCCGCTACTCCTACGCTGTTATCCGCCATCACTTAGGCCTCCAATTTCATCGTTTTTACTGCCAGCTCCATAATTCGGTCCGCCGTCGCTTCTTCGCGTTGCAAGATCCCGGTCAACCTGCCTTCGTGAAGCACCAGAACGCGGTCGCTCATGCCCAAAATCTCCGGAAGCTCCGACGAAACCATCAGTACGGCTTTTCCGGAGCAAGCGAGAGATGACATCAAGCGGTGGATTTCCGATTTCGTTTTCACGTCGATGCCTCTGGTCGGTTCGTCCAAAATGATAATGTCCGGGTCCGAGTTCAGCACCCGCGATACCGCGACCTTCTGTTGATTGCCGCCGGAGAGGGTTCCGCAGATTTGCGCGCTGCTGCTGCACTTGACTTGGAGTTTTTCCTCGTACTCGTCGCAGTATTGGTCCTGCAGTTTTTTGTTCAGAGCAATGCCGCGAATGCACTTCTTCATGGAGGACATCAGAATATTATCCCGGACGCTGAGCTTCAGGAACACCCCGTCCTTCTTGCGATCTTCCGGAACCATGGCAATCCCGCGCCGAATGGCGTCACCGGGCATGCGGTTCACGATTTTTTGGCCGCGGAGGTACACTTCCCCCTGTTCGGGTTTGCGCGCGCCCATGATCGTCTCCATCAGTTCGGTTCTCCCCGCGCCCATTAATCCGGCCACTCCGAGGATTTCTCCCTTGCGCAGCTCAAAGCTGATATCCTGAAACTTTCCTTTGACGGAAAGATTTTTTACCTGCAACACGACTTCGCCGATCTGGCTTTCCTGTTTGGGGAAAAGTTCGTTGACGTCGCGGTCGACCATCATGCGGATCAGTTCCCTTTGGGTAACGTCCTCCACTTTTCCCGAGTGGATAAACTGCCCGTCGCGCAGAACGGTTACACGATCGCAAACCCCGAAGATCTCTTCCATCTTGTGGGAGATGAGCAAAATCGATTTGCCCTTGTCTCTCATGGACTGAATCATCATGAGAAGCGCGTCGACCTCTTTCTGGCTGAGGGCCGAGGTCGGTTCGTCCATAATGATGATTTCCGCGTTCAGCGAGTTCGCTTTCACGATTTCGACAAGCTGGTGCTTTGCGACCGTCAAATCCGCGACCTGCGTCTTAGGGTCAAGGTCAACGCCAAGCTCCGAGAGCAACTTCTTGGAGTCGTTGTACATCTTTTTGTAATCCACGTTTCCGAGTTTCGTTTTCGGTTCTCGTCCGAGGTAGATATTTTCCATCACCGTCAGCGTTTTGACCTGGTTGAATTCCTGAAAGATCATGCTGATTCCGGCGTTCTGCATATCCCGCACCGAGACGTTGGTCATATTTCGCCCATTCAGGATAATCTCGCCATGATCCGGCGCATGCAAGCCGATCAGAATCTTCATCAGCGTGGACTTGCCCGCCCCATTCTCGCCTACCAGCGCGTGCACCTCGCCGCGCCGCAAGGTGAGGCCGACGCCTTCAAGCGCTCGTACGCCGCCAAATGACTTGCTAATCTGCTTCATTTCCAAGATGACTTCTCCGTTCACACGGAAACACCCCTTTATCAGGTTTCCCGGGAGACGCACGCCCCCCGGGAAACCGATCCTGCTGGAAAACAAACGATGAATTTAGAAGTATTTGCTGGCGAGTTCGTTGCGCGCTTTAGCCAATTCGATATACTTATCGACGTTATCTTTCGTGCAGAGTTCATAAGGGATCAAAAAGTCGGAGACTTTATTGCCTTTGGCCGCTTCGATCGCCAGACGCAGCGCGTTCGAGCCCTGACCTACGCCATCCTGCCAAATCGAGTTGTCGACGACGCCCGCCTTGATCTTTTCCAAGACCGGCATGTCGCAGTCCATACCGGCGATGAGGATCTTGCCGGCCAAGCCGGCATTCTCAACGGCGGTGATGACGCCCGTAAGGATGACGTCGGCTTCCGTAGCGATCACGTCAATGCCGTTCGGATAAGTTTGCAGCCAGTTCTCGACAAGGGCCAGCGCTTTTTCGCCGGACCAGTCGGCGGTGTCATGAACGACAAGCTTCGCTTCCGGATGCGCGGCAAGAACTTCATTATAGCCTTGCGAACGGAATACTTGAGCCGAGTGTCCGAGAACCGCGTCTACATAGGCAACTCGCGGATTCTGCGGCGCGTCTTTCAGCAGTTGTTCCATTTGCATTTTTCCGGCTTCCACGTCGTCCGAGCCGACATGCGCCGTTACGTTCTGGCTGTCCGACTTGGTATTGAGCGTAATGACCGGAATGCCCGCCTTCGCCGCGATATCCACCGCAGCAGCGCTTTGCACCTTGTCGACGGGGTTCAGGATAATCGCGTCCACCTTCTGGGAGACGAAGGTCTCCATCTGGCTTTGCTGTTTCGCAGGGTCGTCATCGGCGAACACGACATCCAGCTTGACGTCTGGAGCGCTTGCCTTCTGATACTCATACATGCCGCTGGTCATGTATTGGACGAATCCGCTCTGGTTCCCTTGCATCAGCGCGGCAATATGAAGCTGTTGTTGGGACGAATCCGACGCTGCGCTGCTTGCGGGGCTGGCCGCGGAAGGGCTGTTTGCAGCTGGGCTGTTAGAAGCATTGCCGCCAGAGTTCGAGCCACTGCAAGCGGTTACGAAAAACAGGCCGATTAAAGCGATCAATGAAAGGCAACTGCGGAACATTTTCTTGTTCATTGACATCCACCCTCAATTGTTTTTAGTTTTCGCCGCTAATTGCATGAGCCTTTCGATGAAGCTGAGCATAACCAATGCCCTCGGCACATAAAACCCGCAAACTCCATCAGTTGCTCTATCCGCCTGCGCAGCATGACGCACGCTCCGGATACATGGCTAGCACATGTAGGGAAGCAGCAGCGCCTTCCGTGAGGCCGATGGACTTAAGGCATTGTCGATACCGGAAATGCCAGACTTACTTTGCTACCCATCCGCAATCGACGAGCAGATCCGACCCGGTCACGAAGGATGCGGAGTCGCTCGCTAGGAAGTAAATGGCTTCCGCGATCTCGGAAGGGTCGGCCCACCGATTGAAAGCTTGCTCCGCTTCGCGCAGCTTTTTCACCTCCTCGAATGGTATACCCGTGCGGGTGGACTCCAACTGAATGTCACTGCGCAGCATCGGCGTGTCGACCGAGCCCGGGCTGACGGAGTTGACGCGAATGTTATAGCCCGCAAGCTCCCATGCAACCGCACGGGTGAACGAAATGACCGCTCCTTTGGTCGCGCCGTACACCGCATGCTCCGTCTGTCCCACGTGTCCCGAAACCGAGCCCAAATTGACGATCGAACCTTTGCGCTGCTTTTTCATGACCGGCAGTACGTATTTATGGCAGAGGAACGTTCCCCCGATGTTAACGGCAGCCACTTTGGAGAATTCTTCGAAAGTGGTGTCTTCAAGCGGTTTCACGACGACAATGCCCGCGTTGCAGTTCAGCACGTCAATGCGTCCGTAACGCTTTTCCGTTTCCGCTATGAACGCCGACACATCGGCTTCATTCGCCACGTCTCCGACAAAGTCATAACACGTATGCCCGCTGTCGCGAAGCTCTTCTCCCACATCGCGAATGGACTCATTGAGATCCATGATCGCCACGCGATAGCCCTCTTTCGCGAATTTGTGCGCCGACGCCCGTCCGATTCCGCTTGCCGCGCCGGTAATGACTGCAACTTTGCTCTCGCTCATCGTGATTTCCTGCCGCGCCCGTCTCGTGGAACGCGGCAGTCTCTCTCCCTTCTAATGTTAGAATTATCCGATTCCCAGCATCTCGCGGGCTTGCGCAGGCGTTGCCACCTCGCGTCCAAGCGCCCTGGAAATGTCCGCGATCTCTTTCACCAGCTCATGGGTCTTGGCCAGCTTGCCTTGCTGGTTGTACGGATAATCCTCGGTGCCGACCCGCACGTTGTCGCCATGGATGATGGCGTTTACGAGAATATCCATTTGCTCCGCGCACATAATGCTCACGGTAAGCGCGCAATTCGCGGGCATCAGGCTTCTGCGGTAGAGATATTCCTGAACGGTCGGCGGCGACCACGTGCCGCCCGGCCAGCCGAAGAACAGCGTATTGATGTACGGCGGATCCAGCAGCCCTTGCTCGATGAGGCGGTTCAAGTTCCAGATCGAACCGGGATGCCACACTTCCCATTCCGGCTTGACGCCGTACTTGCGGCAGGCGACGGCGTACTCTTCCAGCTCCGCCAGCGGGTGCAAGACATCGCAGTTAAGCTCGGCGAACGCTTCGGCATGGTGGTTGAGGATAATCGAAACCATATCCGATTTGCTTTCGAAAAGCCCGATGCGGCCTTGAAGCGGAATGCTGGACATGCCGCTTTGAATGAGCAGGTCGGTTTTGCCGCGCACCCCGCCAATCACCTCAGCCCAATTTCCTTCGGCATGCGTGTGCAGCACGGCCGTACCGTTCTCGCGGCAGCGCGCAGCTTCTTCGATAATATCCGGCGTCGTTTTCGGATAATCCACGTCCGGCTGCAACCAGCAAATATTCGGCGTAGCGGTGATGATGAGCGGATTCAGTTTTCTCATGTTGGATCTTCCTTTTCTGGTTTTTATTCGGCGTTAAGTTGCCTTCATTCGGATTCGGAAGAGGATCGATCAGACGGCCATAATCGTTTTCGGCATCGTCGTCATTTTGCGGCAGCCGTCATCGGTAACCACGTAGCAGTCTTCGACCCCGATGAGCGCGCCTTTGTACTCTTCCCACGCTTCGATCTCGAACACCATGTTTTTCTCGAACGCCTTGTCGACCGCCCCGAAAGCGCCGAAAAGATGCTGATCCTCGCACTGCAAGCCGATGCTGTGGCCGATCGAGATGGCCGTGCCGTCCAGCACGTTCTCCTTGTACCACGCCACCGCTTCTTCCCCGAGCCGTTTCATGTTGACGCCGGGTTTGATGCGGTCTTCGAAATATTTCTGGAAATCGAGCAGGCCTTGCACCAGCTTCGCCGCTTCGGCCGGGACTTCGCCCACCACCACGTGCTGGTTGACGTCACCGACGTATCCTTTATATACCGCGCCGAAGTCGAGCCGGACGATCTCGCCCTTCTTCACGGCGCGGCCGGTGCCCGGCGCTTCGGGGTCGGAGTCGCCGATCGTGAGCGTCAGGTGGTCCCAATCGTCCGCGCCGTGCTTCAGCATCGCGTCTCTGCCGATTTTGAGCAGCTCGAGGTCGGTGATGCCTTCGCGGACGGCCGCGATCGTATCCTTCAAGGCCAGCTCGGTGATTTGCGCGGCTTTCTCCAGGTATTCCATCTCTTGCTCCGATTTGACGATGCGCAAGTCCAGGAACGCGTCGTCGACTTCGACCACGGTCATGCCGACTTTCTCTTGGGTGATGGCGTCCACCAGGAACTTGGGCGCGGTGGATTCGATCCCGACGCGCTTGCCGATAAGCCCCCATTTTTTGATTTTCGAGAACAGGGCTTTCCCGGCTTCCTCTTGGCTCTCGATCCCGACCGCGTCATGGAACCAACTGAACCGGTCGGCGCTTTTGAAGACGTTCCAATGAACGATCGTGCCTTCGCCTTCGCGGCGGATCATGGCGAGGTTCGGATACTGGTTGTTGAGCGCCAGCAGGATCGGATTCGGCGCGCTGTGCAGCAGCGGCAGTCCGCTCAAGTAGTACACGTTCTGCGGCGAAGCGGCGATCAACAAGTCGAGATCGTATTCCTTCATGACTTGCGCCGCTCTCTTCTGGTTGTATCCGATCGGTTTCACGACATTCACCTCCGGCAAGTTCTTGTTGATCGGCACGGCGGGAGCGAGCCTTTCCAGAATCTCGATCGTACGCTGCTCATCGGCCATTTTCTCGATCTCCGCGGTTTCGACCGGCCGGCCTTCGATGGCGGACAGGTAACCTGCCAAGATCGCCGTGATCGCGTTCATCGACTGCTCCGGCGTGAATTCCGGCTCGCGATCCTCCAGGATGCAGCGCGCGAAGTGCTCGTCCGTCTCACGCACGGAAATCGTATAATATTCCGGGAAAGTGGCGTGTTCAATATCGGGCTCAATCCACTTCTGAATGTTCTCGCCCATGCGTTCGTCAAACGAGCTAAACCGGACCGGCTTTTCCCATTCGTGGTTTTCGAAGATCGTGCCCTTCGTGCCGAAAATTTCCATACTGTTATACGGTTTCGTAAGCTGCGTAAAACTGACCATGATGTCCGCGATGGCACCGTTTTCATAATGAGCAATCGCGATGGCGTTATCCTCCGCTTTTTCGGGCAAATTGATGGCCTGTTTCGCCAATGTACCGACGACTTTCGTACATTTGGAGCCCAGTATGTATTCGATCGTCGCAAACTTATGCGAAGCCATGTCCATCAGCGATCCGCCGCCGGCTTTGATCGGGTCCCCTTTCCAGAAGCCGCTCTCGGACAAGCCGGCAATTTCGTTCACGCCCTCGTAAGCACGGATCATCAGGATATCGCCGATCAGCCCTTGCTGAATGATATCGTGGATGTAAACATGCGCCGGCAGAAAACGGTGATTCTCCGCGATCATGAACTTCACGCCCGCGGCGCGGCAGGCCTCGATCATTTTGCGGCAGCCTTCCACGGTCGTTCCCATCGGTTTTTCGCAGAGCACATGCTTCCCTGCTTGGGCGCATTGCACGACGACGTCGACGTGATAGATGTGGGGAACCATGACAAGAACCGCGTCGATATCGGAACTGAGCATTTCTTCCAGCGTTTCGTAAGGCTTCATCTCGCCGTCTTTATGACGGCGCGCCATTTTTTTGGCCTTCTCGAAGTCTCTATCGAAAACCGCTGCATAGCTGATATATTTGGAGCCCCGATCTCCGTTGCTGTGAAAGTGAAATGCGCCGCCAGCTCCGATAATGCCGAATTTGACTTTCTCCATCTCGACTGCTGCCTCCTTAAATAAACAGATCAAGGAATAGTTCGAATATTCTCTGGAACTCAAGCGCTTCTTGACGAGGCCCCGTGTAAACGATATCCCCGTTCATTTGTGCCACGCTCGAATGGATATTCCCGGTCACGATATCACGCGCTGTCTGCATAGAGATGTTGAAGATCACCGTAGGGGACTTCAGCGTACCGCCGTATACATCGCAAACTCCGTCACTGAATGCGATCGTATACACTTCCTGGTCCAGATTAAACTGGAACACCTGCGTCATGCCGTTCATTTCGTATTGGATCTCATCCGTCTGATTGCACACTTGGCCGAATAAGGTGAAAACCTTTTCAGCATCCCCCTCAATTAAGGATCCGCTTTGGATCCTTGGACGGAGGTCATTCAACAATTCTTCATCGATCGGCGACGATTTGCCCGCCAAATGCTTCATAACGCAACCATTCCTCTCCTTGCAGCCGCTGTTGTATTGATTTAGCCTGTTTAGCCAATTCTGGATTGTGTTGGGCGTTGGCTTGTTTGGATTCACCTTTGCTCAAATAGGATCGATGATCGTTCAAAAACGCCGCGCCCCACCTCCTTCAAAAGGTCGACTGAATCGCGTACCACAATGCCAAAATCTTGAAAAGCTTTTCAAACCGGTATATAAAAAATCACCTTTCTAATCGCCTGGTCGAAGCCCGAACAACGATGCCGTGGGGCAAATACTCGCGCAGAACCGGATCGTCCTGCCCTTCGATGCGGGCAATCAGCTTCTCGGCGGCGCGTTGACCGATTTCGTACATCGGCTGTGCCACCGTCGTCAGCTTCGGAATCGTCATCCGCGCCATGCGGATGTTGTCGAATCCCATGACGGATATATCATCCGGCACCTTGACGCCTCTTTCATGCAAACAGGACAATAAACCGATCGCGAATTCATCCACAGCGCAGAATACGGCGGTTACGTCCGGGCATTTCTCGATAAGGGACTCCGCTACGACCAACGCATCGTACGTCCAACCGTTGGCGAAAACGACGTTGTCTTTGCACGATTCCAAGTCGTACTCACGCAACGCGCGGAGGAAGCCTTGATAACGGGGCAAGCCCGAGATGTTGTCGCTGAGCTCGAAGCCGATCATCGCGATTTTTCTGTGGCCGTTCTCAATCAGGAACTTGACCGCGTCGTATGCCGCCTGTTCATCGTCGATCTTAACGGAAGGCAGCTCGTATTCCATCGAATGGGTGGCAACGAGGACGATCGGCATCTTCAGCCGATTCAATTCATTATAGTAATCAGGGAAAACCGAGTCGCTCGTATAGAGAATGCCGTCCACTTGTTTCTCGTAGAACGTATTCAAATAGGAAAACAACCGCTTGCGGTCCCGATCCATGTTGCTGATGATCAGGCTGAATCCTCGCTTGTCCGCGGCATCTTCCATTCCCCGAAGCACATCGGCATAATAAGCGTTGCGTATGTCCGGGATGACGACGCCGATCGTATTCGTTTTCTTGTAGATCAAGCCTCGGGCCAACGCGTTCGGCTGATATTTAAGCTTTTCAATCGCATCCAGAACGCGCGTCCGCTTACTCTCGACAACGGAGTCCGGAGCGTTCATGACACGGGAAACGGTGCTGATCGAAACTTTTGCCAGATTGGCCACGTCTCGGATCGTTGGTTTCATATCCTACATCCTTTTACGTTCTGAAAAGCTTTTCAAATTCTTGTTTCCATGGTACCGTTTTCATAGGCAGATGTCAAGCATTATTTTAGGAAACGTTTCCTCCATGCGAAATAGCTGCCTTTGCGTTCCCTTTTAACAAAGAGAGCGAGCTCAATCGAATGGTTCCAACAAAAACCGGTCCTTACGGCCGGTATATCGCCGGTTTTAATTATTCGCCTAGGAGTAAGGATTCCCGTTCCCCGTAAGCCTGCAGGCTGTTATCGGTGTCCCGTCTGCCCGGGCTCCGATATACTGTGATACAACATTAGCGCCGCCACGCCCAGCGGCCCACTAGGAGGGTGCGAATGCGCTGGTACGACTGCGCTGGCGCCTACAAGGCGTTCATCAGCTTAGGTACCACCTGTCAGACCGCCTATCAACTCCGAAGGCTTGGCCTCAGGCGCTTCGCCGGCCCGTTGGACTGGCTCATCTCCCGCAACGCCTCCGACGTCTCCCGGCTTATCCGCAATCGGTTCGACGGTTTGCTGGATGCGGATCGGCTGCAGGTAGTCGGCGTCGCCCAGACGTATTACATCGTTCGGGACACCGGCTACAACCTCGAGTCGTATCACGACTTCCCGTTGATTCAGTCCTGGATTGACGCTTACCCCGACGTCGCGCGTAAGCTTCGCCGTCGCGCACAAGCCTTGCTCTCCACCAGTGCCAGCGGGCCGATCTGCTTCGTCAGAATCGAGACTTCCGAGTCGGAATCGCTTCAGTTGCACGGGGCGCTGGCTTCGATCGCTCCCCGCGGCTTTCGGCTGCTCGTCGTCAACTTCAAGGACGACTACCAGATCCGGCACGAGGACTGGGGCTTCCCGGGGATCGCTTCGGTATCGATTCCAAGAGGGTTCGACTGGCGCGGCTCCGATTCCGCCTGGCGGGAGATCATGCGCGGATTCTCGGTCGCCGACTCCCATTTCTACTCCACAAAAAAACTCTGACCTCATGCGGCGTGCGGTCAGAGTTTTTTTGGGCGGAGGCAAACCGTGGCTGTGCAAAACCATAATTTGCCGCTTACGCGCCGTAAAACGACGAAAGCAGGCAGCCGGTGTAAACATTTGGTGTTTATTATATAATATTTGCATGTAATAACCCTTCAAAAGAAAATGCCCTGCAAAAGAGGTGAAGCATGCTGGAAAGCTGGGCAATTTGGTTCATCATAGGCGTCATTTTGCTCATTGCTGAGATGTTGACGTTGACTTTTTATTTGTTATGGCTTGGAATCGGTGCGATCGCTGCAGGAGTAATCGCGCTTGCTCTCCCTGGATCGTTCACGGCCCAAGGGATTACGTGTGCGGTAATTGCGCTATTGCTCACCCTATTTACGAAGCGTTTGACCCGGGTAATCCGAGTATCAAAAGGTTATCACGATCCCATCGACGAGCTTATTGGCAAGCACGGGATCGTGGAGGAAGATGTGGGGGAGGGAAAGCCGGGTATCGTAAAAGTGGGAGGAGAAACGTGGACCGCGGTCTCCAAGCAAAATCTACGAAAAGGCGAAGCCGTTGTAGTTGTTGATAGAGGAACGACAACGTTGGAAGTTGAAAAAAGGGGAGGCTAATTCATTAATGGGTACTCTTATTGTAATCGTTATCATTGCACTCGTTATCATTTTTCTAGCGCTCACCATTAAAATCGTACCGCAGCAGAGAGTCGGCGTGGTGGAGAGGCTCGGTAAGTTCAACCGGTTGCTTCAGCCTGGCGTGAACATCCTCATTCCGATTATCGACCATGTACGGGTAAATCATGATCTGCGCATCCAGCAAGCGCACGTTCCTCCTCAATCGGTCATCACGAAAGATAATGTGCAAGTACAGATCGATACCATCATCTTTTATCAAATCGTTGCTCCCGAACAAGCCACTTACGGCATTTCCGATTATGTTTCCGGCGTTCGCAACATTACAACGGCCACGATGAGGCAAATCATCGGGAAACTTGAGTTGGATGAGACGTTGTCCGGTCGGGAGAAAATATCAACCGAAATCCGAATCGCTTTGGACGAAGCGACTGAGAAATGGGGCGTTCGGATCGAGCGGGTCGAAGTCATCGACATTAAGCCGCCTACAGACATTCAAGAAGCGATGGACAAACAGATGAAAGCGGAGCGCAGCAAGCGGGCGATCGTTCTTGAAGCCGAGGCTGCCAAACAGGATATGATCCTTCGTGCGGAAGGAGACAAGCAGAGCAAGATTCTGAAAGCCGAAGGCGACAAGGAAGCACGTATCCGGGAAGCGGAAGGTTTTCGACAGGCTCAGGAATTGGAAGCGCTTGGTCAGGCAAAAGCGATACAAGCCGTGGCGGAAGCCGAGAGAACCCGAATTGAACAGCTTCGCGCAGCCGGGTTGGACGAAAATGTGTTGGCGTATAAATCCTTCGAAGCGCTGAGCGAAGTTGCCAAAGGGCCGGCGAACAAGGTATTCATTCCATCCAGCGCAATCGAGACACTTGGGGCTGCGGGGGCGATCGGGGAAATGTTTAAAGCAAAGAAACCCGAATAAGCAGTTGACGTGCGGTGAAGCGTTCAGTTCAGTCAAACAGCGGCAATCTAGGACTTTATTTTTCGGTCCAAGGCTGCCGCTGTTTCTATGTTTGATACATTTATGGTTCGAGGCGGCTGCTTATGTTCCCCCATGCCATGATATTTCGGAGCTGCCGCCCTTTCTCTTAATAATTTCGGGAAGCATGACGCCGAGCAACACCGTTAAAACCCCAATCCATTGAATACCGCTGACATTTTCATGCAAAACGACAGCTGACAGTATAACCGCGACGGGTAACTCGGCAGCGCCCAGAATGCCTGTCAAACCTTCTCCGATGCGCGGAACTCCGATCGCGAACAACACCGGAGGGAGGAATGCCCCGAACAAGCCGAGCATGAGGCCATAAGGAAGCAGCCCGTCCAAAAGCGCGCCGTTAACCAGGAAACCCGGCGGGAACATGACGAACACGAACAGCATGCCTCCCGTGATCATCCATGCGCCTCTGTATGCCGGATGTATGGAAGGCACTGCTTTCCCGTTGAGCAAAATGAATATCGAATAGCTTATTGCAGATAAGAAGCCAAATAGGACGCCGACCCCATTGAACCCGGCAAACCCCTGATCCGGTATGCCCGCCGCAAGCAATGTTCCGCCCAGCAGAACGACCAGCGTGAGCAACATGATGCCGTTAGGGCGCCGTCGCTGTCCGACCGATTGTATCAACACTCCCATCCACGTGAACTGGAATAACAATATAATTGCGATCGAATTGGGGATATAGCGTATGGATTCGTAATACAACAATCCTGTTACAGCCGTAGGAACGCCAGCTGCCATTAGGATGACGCGTTGCTTCCATGAAGGGTTCGGAGCCGATATGGCGTCCCTCTTCGTTTGCCCGTTTTTCCATTCCTTCCATTTCATGAATAGAACGAGAAGCCACGCCAATAGGAATCCCGTCGTCAGTTGACTTCCTACCACTTCTCCAAGCATATATCCTTTGCTGTACGCTTTCGTGACGATCGTCGATAAGATGCCGTAACAGATCGCCCCAAATAAAACCGCCAATCTGTATTTCATTCTCTCCTACATCCTCCTGCGATGATCCTCGCTGCTTATTGAAAATAAAAAAACTTCCTTGCCGTGAATACAGAATCGGAAGAACGCGATTCCATATTCGTAGCAAGGAAGTTAAGGCTTCCCGTAGAGACCCCCGCCCTATATTTCGCAGGGTTATACGAATTTACGATATTCAATTAAGTGAAAACAAAGCAATAGCGATAATCATAATGCGTGCGCTCGTGGTTGTCAACCCGTTTGCGCTTGTCAACTTCCGATGTTCATGCGGCTCCAATCGCCCAAAGGTGACCGTCCAGGTCCTGGAAGCCCCATTGATACATGAAACCGTGATCTTCCGGCTCGGTAATGATCTTTCCACCCAACGATGCCGCTGTGTTGACGATCTCATCCACTTTGTCCCGGTTTTCAACGAACAACGCAAGAGTAAACTGCGCATGCTTGTCCGTATTGACGATTTCTTTGTTCGTGAGAGACTTGAAGAATTCTTCGTTCGTCAACATCACAAACAGATTGTCGCCAATCACAATGCAGGCCGCTCTTTCCTCGTCTGTGAACTTCATATCAAGCGCAAAACCAAGCCCCGTGAAAAACGCGATGGATTGTTTTACATTCCGTACGTGCAAGTTCACATAAGTTTGCGTGGAAGTCAATGCCATTTCAATCACCTCGGAAATTGGATGGGTAACTTGGGATTCTTACTTATTTAGACGTAATCCGGTTGCCATATTCATCGGTCTAATTGTTCGGGAAGCCCAAATCGCGAAAATAATTCGGCGTTGACGAAATTTTGGACGTGAAAGATCTTCATGTCCTTCATCACGATGACGTGAATTCCCCAGGGTATCAAGCAGGTATTGTCATTGCTCGGCATATATTGCGCGAAAGCCGGGTAACCGCCATTCACCTTAGTCGGCACAAAACGGGAACCTACGCAATGCGAGCGTGCAAGCGAATAAAACTTGAACAAATCGTCCTTGCCGTGAACCCACATAGGGAAAGGCGGCATAGACATATGGCCTTCTTCATGAAACAAGGCTACCAATGCATGGATATCAAATCGTTCAAAAGCTTCCACATACCGTGAAAGCAGTTCTTGATCAGGCTGGACATCCATTAAGCGGTATTCTTCCGAACGGAGTTTCGCCCGATCCATCGTTTCTCTGGCTCTTTGCAAGGCGCTGTTAACCGCTGCCGGCGTCATTCCTAACGATTCTGCAATCTGTTTGGAGGACCACTCAAATACGTCTTTCAAAAGGAAAACCGCACGTTGGCGCGGAGGTAAAATTTGCAAGAGCGTAATCAGACAGAGTTGAAGGGTATCTTTGCGAATGAGTATATCCTCCGGATTTTCCGAAAATGCTGGGGCAGGCCAGATCCAGGTTGAGTCGGGGAGCGTTTCACTAGGTACGATAATGGATGCCGCGGGGTCGGAAAAGTCAACGGGACGAGTTCGCCGTTCCGCTTGTCTTAGCTTGTCCAGGCATAGATTTGAAGCAATCCGATAAACCCATGTTTTGTATGAGGATTCTTGTCTGAATGAGTTCCAACTATGCCAAACACGAATAAAGGTTTCCTGAACGGCATCGTCTGCGTCATCGATCGATCCTAGCATTCGATAACAGAACGATGTTAACTCCGGTTTCAGGCTGTCGAATAACTGGAGTTCCGGTGCATGCTGCAGTGCAGTTTCGCTCATGCGGGCCCCCTACTGAGATGTGAGTCCCTATAGATTAAGAGAAGAGATTCGGCATTTTTCCGAAATATCCTTTATTTCCCCATTTAGGCTTCCTACACGAATACACCGATGAATATCGTAACCTAATTTCGTCTTAACAATGGAGAAACAAAATTACGATTATCAAAAATCGAAAGGACGATCGTTCATGCGCAAAATCATTCTATTCATTCACAGTACGATTAACGGAGTTGTCACTGGCGACCCAAGCGGGGACAAAACCAACTGGGCTGTCTGGAGAAATAGCGCCGGCATTGAGGAAGGATCTCGGTATCTATTCAATATTTTCGAGACCGCTGATACCATTTTGCTTGGTCGCGGAACCTACGAAGACCTTTCTAGAAAGTGGCCGAATACTCGAGGGTCCAGCCTGGGTGATAAAATAAACAACGCCCACAAACTCGTTGTAACAAGCGCCCAACCGCCGGGCAAGCTAAAATGGGGAGAATTTGAAGCTCCAAACCCATTGACCGGCAGTAATATTGAAGAGCAAATTATGGACCTAAAAAATGGTGACGGCGGCGACATTGTTATTTTCGGTAGTCCAACGCTCGTCCGATCACTTGCAAAAGAAATCTTATTGACGAATATCAGATCGTCATGCACCCGGTTGTGGTCAACGTAGGTGAGCATTTGTTCGACAATCTTAACGAGCAGAAGGAATTCCATCTCGTGGACGTCAAAACATTTAAGGTTGGTTCCCTCTTGGTAACCTACAGACCCGCTAAAGCTTAGCTCAGCGGGGCACTCGACGATGATAACCTTAGCGGTAGAATCGGATTGCGTGCTCGGTCTGCTCTGCAGACCTGCGCGCGATCGAACCCAACT
>NZ_JAQZSJ010000031.1 GCF_029360585.1 Cohnella caldifontis
GATCCGCGACCAAGTCAACACGGCGGACGGCACGATTACCCCTGAACCGCATCCAAGTAATCCGGGTAATCCAGGTGATTCAGGTAACCCTGTAACGCTGCCCAGCCCGCCGATCGTTGTCCCGCAGGCCTTGCTGCCTGGCGGCTGGTTGTCCGGCAATACGCCGTTCGTTTCCTTGAACCAAGCCGTCCATATCGAACAAAAAGAAGGCCAGACCACCATTCGACTGGATCCGGATGCCGTGCTGCCGCTCATCCAGCGTTCAACCTCCTCCTCTCCGATTTTTGCGTTCGGCGCAGCGGTGTCCGGTTCGGCCGCATTCGAGATTCCTTCCGCCGCGGCGGCTGCGGCATGGGAGAGAGGGGCAAGCTCCGGATCGATGCTGGTTCTGACATCGGCCGGTTCTTATTCGCTTCCGCTCTCCGTCATCAAGAACAATGGAGGAATGGAGGATGGCGCCGTCACAAAGATCACTCTAGCGCCGTCCGAGCTGCCGGAAACCGTTTCGGAAGCGGCGCGGAACCAACAAATTACGCTTTTCCCCGTACCGGCCATGTCGTATACGGTGATTGTCTCGCACGCCGGCGACACGAGGACGATCGAGGATTTCGGCGACATCTACATCGAGCGATCCATGCGGATTGGGGCCAAGGACAAGTGGTATCCTCGTCCGCCCATTCAGCCCGAGATCGTACCGGGCATTTTCCGATACGATGAGCATAGCGGTTCCTTCTCCTTCGCCCCGGCCCGATTCGTTACCGACGACGCCGGCGATGTGCACGCCATCATTCGCCGCTCCGGCAATAGTACTTATGTTGCAGGGTATAAGCAGCAACTCTATGTAGATGAGGTGCCGCTTTGGGCCGAAGATGCCGCCGGCAAAATGGCTGCGTTAGGGATTCTGACGGGCATCATGGACAATCGTTTCCTGCCGGATGCTCCCGTCACCCGGGCGGAATTCGCCGCGCTGCTTGTGCGGGCGCTCGGCCTGCAAGACAAGAATGCTCCCAGCGCCGACGGCGATGTCCAAGAAAGCAGCCGGTACAGCCGAGAGATCCGCATTGCCGAGCAGGCGGGACTGCTTACTGGACTTGGCGGCGGGCTCCGTCCGAACGAGGGACTTAAGCGCGAGGAGATGGCGGTTATCGCGGCGAACGCGTTTCAATATGTTCAGCGCAGGAAGGGAGCGGAGGAAATCGATCTTGCCCTGTACAACGATGCGGACGATATTTCCGATTGGGCGCTGGAGTCGATGCGGATCTCCGTCGCGAACGGGTTGATCATCGGGGATCCGGAGATGAATCTCGATCCCCGCGGCTACAGTACCCGGGCACAAGCGGTCAGCGTACTGGAACGGCTGCTTCGGAAATTGTCGCTCATCGATTAGCGGCGAAGCTACGAAATCCGCGGCGATCATTTTCTTGACACGGCTCATGCCAGGTGCTACTATGTTTTAGTGTGTGCGCGACGAATTCTTACTGTTCCCTTGGAGGTCGGTGTCCATGACAGCGAGCAACAGCGGACGGTCCGAAGGAAAAGTCGTCATCGGCACGAAGCAGACGATGAAGGCGGTCGAGCTCGGCAAAGCCGCCGAAGTCATGGTTGCGCAAGATGCAGATCCCCGCATGGTCGCGCGGATTGTCCAACTGTGCAGTCAGCGGGGCGTTAAGCTGACGCGCGTGGACACGATGCGAAGCCTGGGCAAGACATGCGGCATTGACGTGGGCGCGGCGATGGCCGCCCTGGTGGTCGACTCCGTCGACTGATCGGGGAGGCAACCGACTGTCCTTGAGGAATAGATTAAACGGGTTGGCGCCGTAACCGCGGAAGAATCCAGAAGCGGACGGCGCGGCCCTTTCTCGTTTCTCAAAATGAACCGCCTGGATCTGTGGGCTTTGCGTTACAGCAGTCCTACCGTTTTGGTTCACGTATCATGGGAAGGGGGTGGCAGCATGCCAACTATCAACCAGCTCGTTCGTAAAGGTCGTCAATCGAAGGTGGTCAAATCGAAATCCCCGGCGCTGCAGAAAGGCTTCAACGCCCTCAAGCGCGTGGAAACCGATCTGAGCGCGCCGCAAAAGCGCGGGGTTTGCACCCGCGTAGGCACGATGACGCCGAAGAAACCGAACTCCGCACTCCGTAAATACGCGCGGGTACGTCTCACGAACCGCGTCGAGGTGACCGCCTACATTCCGGGGATCGGCCACAACCTGCAGGAGCACAGCGTCGTGCTCGTGCGCGGCGGCCGGGTCAAGGACCTTCCGGGTGTCCGTTACCACATCGTTCGCGGAGCGCTTGACACCGCGGGTGTCAACAACCGGATGCAAGCTCGTTCCAAATACGGCACGAAACGTCCGAAAGCCAAGAAATAATTCCGTCGTTCCCGGGCGCCTTGAGCTCCCGGACGGCCACAAGAGATGGAGAAAGGAGGAGCTTAGATGCCTCGCAAAGGACCTGTACCGAAACGGGACGTACTCCCGGATCCGGTCTATAACAGCAAACTCGTTACCCGTCTTGTCAACCGCATCATGATCGACGGGAAGAAGGGCGTGGCGCAGCAACTGCTGTACAATGCCTTCAACCTGATTCGTGAGCGTTCCGGCAAGGATCCCATGGAAGTTTTCGAAGCGGCGATCAAGAACATCATGCCGGTTCTCGAAGTCAAAGCCCGCCGGGTAGGCGGCGCCAACTACCAAGTTCCCGTGGAAGTGAAGCCGGAGCGCCGTACGTCGCTCGGACTGCGTTGGCTCGTCAACTATGCCCGCAACCGCGGCGAGAAGACGATGGACGAACGTCTGGCGGCTGAAATTCTCGACGCCTCGAACAACACGGGCGCAGCGGTTAAGAAGCGCGAAGACACGCACAAAATGGCGGAAGCGAACAAAGCGTTCGCCCACTACCGCTGGTAATCGAAGGGAGACCAACCATGGCAAGAGAGTTCTCCTTGCAAAATACGCGCAACATCGGGATCATGGCGCATATCGATGCGGGCAAGACGACCACCACGGAGCGGATCTTGTTCTACACCGGCCGCGTTCACAAGATCGGCGAGGTGCACGAAGGCGCCGCGACGATGGACTGGATGGAGCAGGAGCAGGAGCGCGGCATCACGATCACGTCCGCCGCGACGACCGCCCAGTGGAAAGGTCACCGCATCAATATCATCGATACCCCGGGACACGTCGACTTTACGGTCGAGGTAGAACGTTCCCTTCGCGTATTGGACGGAGCCGTCGGCGTTTTCAGCGCCAAAGAAGGCGTCGAGCCCCAGTCCGAGACGGTATGGCGGCAAGCCGACCGTTACGGCGTACCGCGGATCGCTTACGTCAATAAGATGGACATCATCGGTGCCGACTTCCTGAATGTCGTCAAGGACATGCGGGAGCGCCTCGGCGCCAATGCCGTCGCCATCCAATTGCCGATCGGCGCCGAGAACGACTTCGTGGGCATGATCGACCTCGTCGAGATGGTCGCCTTCACCTACAAGGACGATCTGGGCAAAGAACCGGTAAGGGGCGAAATTCCGGCCGAGCTGAAGAGCAAAGCGGAAGAGCTTCGCGCCGAATTGGTGGAGAAGGTCGCCGAACTGGACGAAGAGCTGATGATGAAGTACCTGGAAGGCGAAGAAATCACCATTCCGGAACTGAAGAAGGCTCTGCGCCAAGGCGTCGTGGAAGTGAAAATCTTCCCGGTCGTCTGCGGTTCCTCCTACCGCAACAAAGGCGTTCAGCCGATGCTGGACGCGGTCGTCGACTACCTGCCGGCTCCGATCGACGTTCCGGACATCAAGGGTCACTTGGAAGACGGAACGGAAGCCGTCCGCAAGTCGGGCGACGACCAACCGTTCTCCGCGCTGGCGTTCAAGATCATGACGGACCCGTTCGTCGGCAAGCTGACGTTCTTCCGCGTTTACTCGGGCGTACTGAACTCCGGTTCCTATGTCCTGAACGCGACGAAGGGCAAACGCGAGCGGATCGGCCGGATCCTTCAGATGCACGCCAACAGCCGTCAAGAGATCACCGAAGTCTACGCGGGCGACATCGCCGCTGCCGTAGGCCTCAAAGATACGACGACCGGCGATACGCTGTGCGACGAGAAGAATCCGGTTATCCTCGAGTCCATGAACTTCCCGGAACCGGTTATCCAGCTTGCGGTCGAGCCGAAAACGAAGGCTGACCAAGACAAGATGGGCGCCGCGCTCCAGAAGCTCTCCGAGGAAGACCCGACCTTCCGTTACCACACGGACGAAGAAACGGGCCAAACGATCATCTCCGGCATGGGCGAGCTCCATCTGGAAATCATCGTCGACCGTATGCTTCGCGAGTTCAAAGTGGAAACGAACGTCGGTAAGCCGCAAGTTGCTTACCGCGAGACGTTCCGCTCCTCGGCGAAGGTCGAAGGCAAGTTCGTTCGCCAGTCCGGCGGACGCGGCCAATACGGCCACGTCTGGATCGAGTTCGAACCGCTGGAGCCGGGTACCGGCTTCCAGTTCGAGAACAAGATCGTGGGCGGCGTCGTACCGCGCGAATATATCGCTCCGGTACAAGCGGGTATCGAAGAGTCGATGAAGAACGGCGTCCTGGCGGGCTTCCCGCTCGTGGACATCAAAGCCACCATCTTCGACGGTTCGTACCACGACGTCGACTCCTCCGAGATGGCGTTTAAGATCGCCGGCTCCATGGCGCTCAAAGCAGCGAAAGACAAATGTAATCCCGTGCTGCTCGAGCCGATCATGAAAGTCGAAGTCACCGTGCCGGAAGAGTACATGGGCGACGTAATGGGGATGCTCAACTCCCGCCGCGGACGCATCGAGGGGATGGATTCGCGCCACGGCGCGCAGATCATCCGCGCGAAAGTTCCGCTGTCCGAGATGTTCGGCTACTCCACGACGCTTCGTTCCGGTACCCAAGGCCGCGGGGTGTTCTCGATGGAACTGTCCCACTACGAGGAAGTTCCGAAGTCGATCTCCGAGGAGATCATTTCGAAATCCAAAGGCCAGTAAGCTGTACGCGCATGGATAACGGACGGGCTGCAGGACGGCGAATGCCGCCTTCGGCCCTCCCCCAATAAATTTCCTTTACTTATAAGGAGGCAAAAAACCAATGGCAAAGGCTAAGTTCGAACGTAACAAACCGCACGTTAACATCGGTACGATTGGACACGTCGACCACGGCAAAACGACCACGACGGCGGCAATCACCACGGTTCTCGCGAAGAGATACGGCGGTCAAGCCGTTGCATTCGACCAAATCGACAAAGCTCCGGAAGAGCGCGAGCGCGGCATCACGATCTCGACGGCACACGTTGAGTACGAGACGCCGAACCGCCACTACGCTCACGTTGACTGCCCGGGACACGCCGACTACGTGAAGAACATGATCACCGGCGCAGCCCAAATGGACGGCGCGATTCTGGTCGTATCCGCTGCTGACGGCCCGATGCCGCAAACGCGCGAGCACATCCTGCTCTCCCGTCAGGTAGGCGTTCCTTACATCGTCGTATTCCTGAACAAATGCGACATGGTCGAAGACGAAGAACTGCTCGAGCTCGTTGAAATGGAAGTTCGCGACCTGCTGAGCGAGTACGAATTCCCGGGCGACGACACCCCGATCATCCGCGGTTCCGCCCGCGAAGCTCTGCAAAATCCGGACGGCCCTTGGGCTGACAAGATCATCGAGCTGTTCGAGCAAATCGACAGCTACATCCCGGAACCGGAGCGCGATACCGACAAGCCGTTCCTGATGCCGGTCGAGGACGTATTCACGATCACCGGCCGCGGTACCGTAGCAACGGGCCGCGTCGAGCGCGGCGTGGTTAAAGTCGGCGACGAAGTTGAAATCGTCGGTCTGGCTGAAGAAACCCGCAAAACGGTCGTTACGGGCGTGGAAATGTTCCGCAAACTGCTCGACCAAGCGCAAGCCGGCGACAACATCGGCGCCCTGCTCCGCGGCGTTGACCGTAAAGACATCGAGCGCGGCCAAGTGCTGGTTAAACCGGGTTCGGTTAAACCGCATACGCAATTCACCGCTCAAGTTTACGTCCTGACCCAAGCGGAAGGCGGCCGTCATAAGCCGTTCTTCACGGGCTACCGTCCGCAGTTCTACTTCCGGACGACCGACGTTACGGGCATCATCAACCTGCCGGAAGGCACGGAAATGGTTATGCCGGGCGACAACATCACGGTTACGGTCGAACTGATCTCGCCGATCGCAATCGAAGAAGGCACGCGCTTCGCTATCCGCGAAGGCGGCCGTACGGTTGGCGCAGGCGCGGTTGCTTCCATCCAGAAGTAATCCGCATCGCGCGACGAATGAAGGCATCCCTACGGGGATGCCTTTTTTGTATTACATGGGAGTTTGCCCCGAACCTACCTATTGCCCCGAACCTATCATCTATTACACCCTGTTCCTTCAATATAAGGACATGTGGTGTTCTTTATCGGCGAACGGCGGGGAGTACGTGGAAATAGCGCATGAGGTGCACTAAAATCGGCGAACGACGGGGAGTACTTGGAAATAGCGCATGAGCGCATGAGGTGCACTAAATTCGGCGAATGGCGGGGAGTACGTGGAAATAGCGCATGACGTGCTCTAAATTCGGCGAACGGTGGGGGGCGCGTCAAATAGCATATCTGGTACGCTAATGCGACGGTTAATCGGTGGCTTAAGTGGATTAGTGTATGTGATACGCTAATGCGACCGTTAATCGGTGGCTTGAGCGGATTAGTGTATGTGGTACGCTAATGCGACGGTTGAACGATGGATCGAGCGAATTAGTGTATGTAGTACGCTAATGCGACGGTTAATCGGTGGATTGAGTGAATTAGTGTACGTGGTACGCTAATGCGTCGGTTGAACGATGGATCGAGCGAATTAGTGTATGTGGTACGCTAATGCGACGGTTGAACGATGGATCGAGCGAATTAGTGTATGTGGTACGCTAATGCGACGGTTAATCGGTGGCTTGAGTGGATTAGTGTACGTGGTACGCTAATGCGACGGTTAATCGGTGGCTTGAGTGGATTAGTGTATGTGGTACGCTAATGCGACGGTTAATCGGTGGCTTGAGTGGATTAGTGTACGTGGTACGCTAATGCGACGGTTAATCGGTGGCTTGAGTGGATTAGTGTATGTGGTACGCTAATGCGACGGTTAATCGATGGCTTAAGTGGATTAGTGTACGTGGTACGCTAATGCGACGGTTAATCGGTGGCTTGAGTGGATTAGTGTATGTGGTACGCTAATGCGGCGGTTAACCGGTGGCTTGAGTGGATTAGTGTACGTGGTACGCTAATGCGACGGTTAATCGGTGGCTTGAGTGGATTAGTGTACGTGGTACGCTAATGCGACGGTTAACCGGTAGCTTGAGCGGATTGTACGTGGTACTCTATTGCGTCAGTTAAATGGTAGATTGAGTGGATTAGTGTATGTGGTACGCTAATGCGACGGTTAATCGCTGGCTTCAGTGGATTAGTGTACGTGGTACGCTAATGCGACGGTTAATCGCTGGCTTCAGTGGATTAGTGTACGTGGTACGCTAATGCGACGGTTAATCGCTGGCTTCAGTGGATTAGTGTACGTGGTACGCTAATGCGACGGTTAATCGGTGGCTTGAGTGGATTAGTGTATGTGGTACGCTAATGCGACGGTTAATCGGTGGCTTGAGCGGATTAGTGTACGTGGTACGCTGATGCGACGTTTAATCGGTGGCTTGAGTGGATTAGTGTATGTGGTACGCTAATGCGACGGTTGAACGATGGATCAAACGGATTAGTGTACGTGATACGCTAATGCGGCGGTTGAGTAATAACGTATGTTGTACGATCGGAGCGTCTTCCTTCCTCTAACATCCGCCATTCCGTCCCCGCGTATTCCCCAATCGCCAACNAAACGGATTAGTGTACGTGATACGCTAATGCGGCGGTTGAGTAATAACGTATGTTGTACGATCGGAGCGTCTTCCTTCCTCTAACATCCGCCATTCCGTCCCCGCGTATTCCCCAATCGCCAACTGACAATGTGTGCTAGGCCGACTTCGTGAAAATTTTGTTGCAAACGCCCGGGCAGGTCGCTATAATAGTGAATGTTGGTCTGTGACTGTGCGATGATGCGAGAGGTTGCCGACACACCCGGCCCCTTTGCCATAGAGGGCGAACCGGGAGCCGTCGGGTTTTCTCGCGGAGTATGTCCGATTCCAAAATTGGACGAATGAGGAGGGAATTTCACTATGGCGAAGCAAAAAATCCGTATTCGCTTGAAAGCCTACGATCACCGCGTGCTGGATCAATCCGCGGAGAAAATCGTAGAGACGGCGAAGCGCACCGGTGCCGGCGTGTCCGGTCCGATTCCGCTGCCGACCGAGAAGCAGATCATCACGATCCTGCGCGCGGTGCACAAGTATAAGGATTCGCGTGAGCAATTCGAAATGCGCACGCACAAACGCCTGATTGACATCGTCAATCCTACGCCGCAAACGGTGGACGCGCTGATGCGTCTGGATCTGCCGTCCGGCGTCGATATCGAAATCAAGCTGTAATCTCAAACCACTGAGACCAGGTCTCATACGGAAAGGAAAAGAGGTGTCAACATGAAAGGAATCTTGGGACGTAAGATCGGAATGACTCAAGTGTTCGCGGCAGACGGCAGCGTCGTGCCGGTCACGGTCATCGAAGCAACTCCGAACGTCGTGCTTCAGAAGAAAGACGAAGCGAACGACGGTTACGAAGCGGTACAGCTGGGTTTCGCCGACAAGCGCGAAAAGCTGGCTAACAAACCGGAAATCGGCCATGCCAAGAAAGCAGGCACGGCGCCCAAGCGCTTCATCCGCGAAATCAGCGGCGCCGACCTGAATGTCGAAGTTGGCCAAGAAGTCAAAGTCGACATTTTCGAAGCGGGTCAATTTGTTGACGTTACGGGCGTTTCCAAAGGTAAAGGAACGGCAGGCGCCATCAAGCGTTGGGGCTTCCAGCGCGGCAAAATGACGCACGGCTCCAAATACCACCGCGGCAACGGCTCCCTTGCCACCATTCGTGACGCGAACCGCGTTCCGAAGGGCAAGAAGATGCATGGCCGCATGGGTAACGAAACGATCACGGTCCAGAACCTCGAAGTCGTCAAAGTCGACGTAGAGCGCAACGTTCTGCTGATCAAAGGTTCCGTTCCGGGACCGAAGAACGCGTATCTCAAAATCCGCGCAGCGGTGAAAAAATAATTCTCATCGTTAAGGAAAGGAGGACCACACATGCCTAAAGTGTCCGTATTTAACGTGGAAGGCAGCCAGGTCGGCGAACTGGATCTGGCGGACGGCATTTTCGGCCTCGAGCCGAATACCCACGTTCTGCATAGCGCCGTCGTGCTGCAGCAAGCTTCACTTCGCCAAGGCACGCACAAAGTCAAAGGCCGTTCCGAAGTACGCGGCGGCGGCCGCAAACCGTGGAAACAGAAAGGCACCGGCCGCGCGCGCCAAGGCTCCATCCGCGCTCCGCAATGGAAGGGCGGCGGCACCGTTTTCGGGCCGACCCCGCGCAGCTACGGCTTCAAGCTTCCGAAGAAAGTTCGCCGTTTGGCGATCAAATCCGCTCTGTCGAGCAAGGTGGCGGGCAACGGAATTATCGTTCTCGATCAGCTCAGCCTGAGCCAGCCGAAGACGAAAGATTTCGCGAAAATCCTCGATAACCTCAAGGTCGCCCGCAAGGCGCTTGTCGTCACGAAGGATTTCGACAACAACGTGGCTCTGTCCGCGCGCAACATTCCGGGCGTCAAATTCGTTGCCGCCGAAGGAATCAACGTGCTTGACGTGATGGTCTACGATCAACTGATCATTACGAAGGACGCGGTCGCGAAGGTAGAGGAGGTGTTCGCGTAATGAAAAACCCCCGTGATATCATCAAACGGCCGGTCATTACCGAACGCACCAGCGAGTTCATCGACCAGCTGAAATACGTGTTCGAAGTGGACATGAAGGCCAACAAGACCGAAATCAAGCAAGCCATCGAGCAGATCTTCAAAGTGAAGGTCGCCGGCGTCAACACGATGCGCGTGCCGGCGAAGCCGAAGCGCTACGGCCGCTACAACGGCTACACCTCGGAATGGAAGAAAGCCATCGTGACCCTCGCGGAAGGCAGCAAGCCGCTGGAGTTCTTCGAGGCTTCCGTATAACGGACGAATTTTCGCAAAGCGGGGAGAGTTTGCTCCGCAAACTCCCGATTAGAGGAGGGAATCCGAGTGCCAGTCAAAAAGTTTAATCCGACTACGCCGAGCCGTCGTCAAATGACGATGTCGACGTTCGAGGAGATCACGGCTTCGAAGCCGGAGAAATCGCTGCTTGCGCCGCTCTCCAAGACGGCAGGCCGCAACAACCAAGGCAAGATCACGGTTCGCCATCACGGCGGCGGGCACAAGCGCAAATACCGCATCATCGACTTCAAACGCAACAAAGACGGCATCCCCGGCCGCGTCGCTACGATCGAGTACGATCCGAACCGGACGTCTTACATCGCGCTGGTCCACTACGTCGACGGAGAGAAAGCTTACATCATCGCTCCGAAAGGCCTGAAGGTCGGCGACGAAATCATGTCCGGCCCCGAAGCCGACATCAAAGTGGGCAACGCCCTTCCGCTGGAGAACATCCCGGTCGGTTCCGTTATCCACAACATCGAGCTGAAACCCGGCAAAGGCGGCCAAATGGTCCGCGCCGCGGGTACTTCCGCTCAATTGCTCGGCAAGGAAGAGCAATACGTCACGATCCGCCTCGCTTCCGGCGAAATCCGCCGCGTCTTGAAGAACTGCCGCGCCACGATCGGCACCGTCGGCAACCAAGACCACGAGCTGATCAACATCGGTAAAGCGGGACGCAATCGTTACTTGGGCAAGCGCCCGGTTGTCCGCGGTGTCGTCATGAACCCGAACGACCACCCGCACGGCGGCGGCGAAGGCCGCGCTCCGATCGGCCGGAAATCCCCGATGTCTCCTTGGGGCAAACCGACGCTCGGCTACAAAACCCGCAAGAAGAAGAAGGCTTCCAGCAAGTATATTGTTCGCCGCCGCGGCTAACGATACGCGCTCGACGGGCCTTAAGCACGGAAAACCCCCAGGACGTTTGGAAGGGAGGAGCATTCCATGGGTCGCAGCCTGAAAAAAGGACCTTTCGTGGACGGTTATCTGTTGAAGAAGGTAGACGAACTGTCCGCTTCGAACAAAAAAGTCGTCATCAAAACGTGGTCCCGCCGTTCGACGATTTTCCCGCAATTCGTGGGCCATACGTTCGCCGTTTACGACGGACGCAAGCATGTCCCGGTCTACGTGACGGAAGACATGGTCGGACACAAGCTGGGTGAGTTCGCGCCGACGCGTACGTTCAAAGGCCACACGGACGACGACAAGAAAACCGGCAGAAGATAATCCGATTCCGGCCGAGGGCGCCTTCGGCGCCTCGACTCGGCGGGATCGCGAGCAGCACCCTGCGAACCGGCCGCGCGCCGGTGCACGTAACGTAAGGGAGGAGGTACACCGATGTCTCAGCAAGCCAAAGCCCATGTGTATAACATTCGCATTCCGGCCCGCAAAGTCCGCCTGGTCGTCGACCTGATCCGCGGCAAGAAAGTGGGCGAAGCGATTGCGATTTTGCGCCATACGCCGCGTTCGGCCTCTCCGATCCTGGAGAAGCTGCTGAACTCCGCGATTGCCAACGCTGAACACAACTACCAGTTGGACGTGAACAAGCTGGTCGTTTCCGAGGCTTACGTTAACGAAGGCCCGACCATGAAACGGTTCCAGCCGCGCTCCCAAGGCCGCGCGTTCAGCATCTTCAAGCGCACCAGCCACATTACGCTGGTCGTATCCGAAAAATAAGGAGGGACAACGTGTGGGTCAAAAAGTAAATCCGGTCGGTCTTCGCATCGGCATCATCCGTGATTGGGAATCCAAATGGTATGCCGACAAGGACTTCGGCGATCTTCTGATGGAAGACGTCAAAATCCGCGAATTCCTCAAAAATAAACTGAAAGACGCAGCGGTTTCGAAGATCGAAATCGAGCGCGCGGCCAACCGCGTGAACGTCACCATCCACACCGCGAAACCGGGGATCGTTATCGGTAAAGGCGGTTCCGAGGTGGAGGTCCTTCGCGGTCAGCTGACGAAGCTGACGAACGGCAAGAAAGTGCACATCAACATTTCCGAGATCAAAAACCCCGAACTGGACGCCATCCTCGTTGCCGAAAGCATCGCGCAGCAGCTGGAGCGCCGGACCTCGTTCCGCCGCGCCATGAAGCAAGCGATCCAACGTACGCAGCGCGCAGGCGCCAAGGGTATCAAAACATCCGTCAGCGGTCGTCTGGGCGGCGCGGAAATCGCCCGTACGGAAGGCTACAGCGAAGGAACGGTTCCGCTGCACACGCTGCGCGCGGACATCGACTACGGCACGGCAGAAGCCCATACGACTTACGGCCGCATCGGCGTTAAAGTATGGATCTACCGCGGCGAAGTCCTTCCGGCGAAGAAAAGAGCTGCCGCTGAGGAAGGAGGCAACTGATCATGTTGATCCCCAAACGCGTCAAACACCGCAAACAGCACCGCGGTAAAATGAAAGGCATGGCCAAGGGCGGCACGGAAGTGCATTTCGGCGAATACGGCCTGCAAGCCCAAGAACCTGCCTGGGTGACCAACCGCCAAATCGAAGCCGCCCGTATCGCGATGACCCGTTACATCAAGCGGGGCGGTAAAGTATGGATCAAAATTTTCCCGTCCAAGCCGATCACCCAAAAGCCTCTTGAGGTCCGGATGGGTAGCGGTAAAGGTAACGTCGAGAAATGGGTCGCCGTCGTGAAGCCGGGCAAAGTATTGTTCGAGCTCGCCGGCGTATCCGAGGAGATCGCGCGCGAAGCGATGCGTCTTGCGGCTCACAAGCTGCCGATCAAGACCAAGTTCGTGAAGCGCGAAGAACTGGGTGGTGAAGCGAATGAAGGCCAGTGAATTCCGCAACCTGACGTCGGCTGAGCTCGAGCAGAAGGTCGCCGGTTTCAAGGATGAGCTGTTCAACCTCCGTTTCCAACTGGCTACCGGCCAGCTGGACAATCCGCACCGTATCAGCGAGCTGCGGAAAGAAATCGCCCGGGCCAAAACCATTTTGCGCGAGCGTGAACTCGGCATCGGCTGATACGCCTGAACCCTTACGGGAAGGAGGACTTACCCTTGAGCGAAAGAAACAACCGTAAAGTGCAGATCGGCAAAGTCGTCTCCGACAAGATGGACAAAACGATCGTGGTGGCTGTCGAAACGTACAAGAAGCACAGCCTCTACCATAAACGCATCAAGTACACGAAGAAATTCAAAGCGCACGACGAGAACAACGAGGCCAAAATCGGCGATACCGTGAAAATCATGGAGACCCGCCCGCTGTCGAAAGACAAGAACTGGCGCCTGGTCGAAATCACCGAGAAAGCCGTCATTCTGTAAAGCGACTTCGGGCTGCGGCCGACTAGATCCGGCCGGCAGCGAGCGAAAGGAGGAAACCAGCGATGATTCAACCGTTTACGCGCCTTGCCGTTGCCGACAACTCCGGCGCCAAGGAACTGATGTGCATCCGCGTGCTGGGCGGCACGGGCCGCCGCGTCGGACATATCGGCGACATGATCGTTGCTTCCGTAAAACAAGCAACACCCGGTGGCGTTGTCAAGAAAGGCGACGTCGTGAAATGCGTCATCGTCCGCACGAAACGCGCTACGCGCCGCAAGGACGGATCCTATATCGCTTTCGACGAGAACGCAGCCGTTATCGTCAAGGAAGACAAGAGCCCCCGCGGCACCCGTATTTTCGGACCGGTCGCCCGCGAGCTTCGCGAGCGCGACTTCATGAAGATCATTTCCCTGGCTCCGGAAGTGCTGTAATCTCCGGGATCGGACTTAAGAGCAGAAGGCAGGAGGTGTACCCATGCCCCGTTTGAAAAAAGTGCTGGAATCGCACAACAATAAGCTGCACGTGAAGAAGGACGACAACGTCATCGTCATCACGGGCAAAGACAAAGGCAAAAAAGGCCGCGTCATCGCCGCTTATCCGCGCGAGAACCGCGTGCTGGTCGAAGGCGTCAACATGGTGAAACGCCATACGCGCCCGAACCAAGCGAATCCGCAAGGCGGCATCATCGAGAAGGAAGCTCCGATTCACGTGTCCAACGTGATGCATATCGATCCGAAGAGCGGCAAGCCGACCCGGATCGGATACAAAGTGCTCGACAACGGCAAGAAAGTCCGGATCGCGAAGAAATCCGGCCAAGAGATCGACTAATCGCAGTAACGACGGAAAGGAGGTCACGGTGACACATGGCAGCAAGAATGAAAGAACGTTTCCAGAGCGAAATCACTCCTGCTCTGATGCAGAAGTTCAACTACAAATCGGTGATGCAAGTCCCGAGAATCGAGAAAGTCGTCATCAACATGGGCGTAGGCGAAGCGACCCAGAACTCCAAAGTGCTGGACGCAGCCGCCGAAGACATGCAGAAGATCGCCGGCCAGAAACCGGTCATCACGCGGGCGAAGAAATCGATCGCGGGCTTCCGGCTTCGGGAAAACCTGCCGATCGGCGTGAAAGTGACGCTGCGCGGCGACCGGATGTACTACTTCCTCGACAAGCTGTTCAACATCTCGCTTCCCCGCGTGCGCGACTTCCGCGGCGTATCGAGCAAATCGTTCGACGGACGCGGCAACTACACGCTGGGCTTGAAAGAGCAGCTCATTTTCCCGGAAATCGAGTACGACAAGATCGATAAAATCCGCGGGATGGACATCGTCATCGTTACGACGGCCAAATCGGACGAAGAAGCTCGCGAGCTCCTCACCCAATTGGGCATGCCGTTCACGAAGTGATCGCCCTGGTCGTCGACTTCGTCGACTGCACGGGCATGCATCCCGCCATCCAAACCTTGGAGGTGTGAAAGCAAGTGGCAAAAACGTCGATGAAAATCAAGCAGCAGCGCACGCCGAAGTTCGCCGTCCGCGCTTACACGCGCTGCGAACGCTGCGGCCGTCCGCACTCCGTATACCGCAAGTTCAAAATTTGCCGGATTTGTTTCCGCGAATTGGCATACAAAGGCCAGATTCCTGGCGTCAAAAAAGCGAGCTGGTAATCAGCCTAGTTCGGGAAGGAGGTTTACCCCATGGTTATGTCTGATCCCATTGCAGATATGCTGACGCGGATTCGCAACGCGAACCTCGTGCGTCATGAGTCGGTAGAACTGCCTGCTTCGGGCGTGAAGAAGGAGATCGCCGAGATCCTCAAGCGCGAAGGCTTCATCCGCGACGCAGAATACGTCGAAGACAACAAGCAAGGGCTGATCCGTATTTT
The DNA here is from genome assembly GCF_029360585.1 of Cohnella caldifontis. GTDB lineage: Bacteria > Bacillota > Bacilli > Paenibacillales > Paenibacillaceae > Cohnella > Cohnella caldifontis. The sequence continues at coordinate 15,336 of NZ_JAQZSJ010000031.1, forward strand.
CCTGAAATACGGACCGAACAACGAGCGCGTCATAACCGGGCTGAAGCGTATCAGCAAACCGGGCCTGCGCGTCTATACGAAAGCCAACGAAGTACCGCGCGTGCTGGGCGGCCTCGGCATCGCGATCATTTCCACATCCCAAGGCATCGTGACCGACAAGGAAGCGCGCCAAAGCAAACACGGCGGCGAAGTGCTCGCTTACGTTTGGTAATCCCACCCGCACACGATTGGAGGTGTACCCATGTCCCGTATCGGACGCAAACCGATCCAGGTGCCTAACGGCGTGAACGTGAACCTGGATAACAACGTCATCACCGTCAAAGGGCCGAAAGGCACGCTGACGCGCGAATTGCATAAAGACATGAAGGTTACGGTAGACGGCGCCGTCATCACCGTCGAACGTCCTTCCGAGAACAAGCTTCACCGTTCGCTGCACGGCACGACCCGCAGCGTCGTCGCCAACATGGTCAGCGGCGTAACGGAAGGCTACGCCAAGAGCCTCGAGCTCGTGGGCGTCGGCTACCGTGCCAGCAAGTCCGGCGAGAAGCTGGTCCTGAACGTCGGTTATTCGCATCCTGTCGAGTTCACCCCGGAGAAGGGCATCGAATTCGAAGTACCGGCGCAAAACCGCATCATCGTCAAGGGCATCGACAAGGAAGTCGTCGGCGAAACCGCCGCGAAAGTCCGCGCCGTCCGCCCGCCCGAGCCGTATAAAGGCAAAGGCATCAAGTACGAAGGCGAGCGCATCCTCCGCAAAGAGGGCAAAGCCGGCAAGAAGAAGTAATTCAGGTAGTTGCGGGTGGCGAAGAGCTGCCTAGATGCAACGCCGAGAAGGGAGTTTACCTCGGATGATTACCAAAGGCGACAAGAACAAAGCACGCCTGAAGCGCCACCTCCGCGTGCGCAAGAAAATCACCGGCACGCAGGAGCGTCCGCGCCTGTCCGTGTTCCGTTCCTCGAAGCATATTTATGCTCAGTTGATCGACGACGTCAGCGGCACCACGCTGGCCAGCGCGTCTACGGTCGACAAGGAACTGGCCGGTCAAGTCGAGAACGGCGGCAACGTCGAAGCGGCACGCAAAGTCGGCGAGCTGATCGCGCAACGCGCGAAAGCCAAAGGCTACGAGAACGTCGTGTTCGACCGCGGCGGCTATCTGTACCACGGAAGAATCCAAGCGCTGGCTGACGCTGCGCGCGAAGCCGGGCTTCAATTTTAATCACATCAATCAACAAGGAGGGTTAACGACTTGCGTGTAGATCCGAATTCTTTGGAACTGACGGAAAAAATGGTCCAAATTAATCGCGTCGCGAAAGTCGTCAAAGGCGGACGCCGCTTCAGCTTCAGCGCGCTCGTCGTCGTTGGCGACGGCAAGGGTTGGGTCGGCGCGGGCATCGGCAAAGCCGGCGAAGTGCCGGACGCGATCCGCAAAGGCGTCGAAGACGCGAAGAAAAATCTCGTATACGTTCCGCTGGTCGGCACGACCATTCCCCATGCCGTTACGGGGCACTTCGGCGCCGGCAAAGTGCTGCTGAAGCCTGCATCGGAAGGTACGGGCGTGATCGCGGGCGGTCCGGTCCGCGCGGTGCTCGAACTGGCCGGCGTCGGCGACATTTTGACGAAATCGCTGGGCTCCTCCAACTCCATTAACATGGTTAATGCGACGCTGGAAGGTCTGTCCCGCCTGAAACGCGCTGAAGACGTAGCCAAGCTCCGCGGCAAATCCGTCGAAGAGCTTTTGGGTTAAGGAGGGGTGTAACATGGCGAAACTGCAAATCACCCTGAAGCGCAGCTTGATCGGCCGTCCGGAAAACCAGCGCAAGACGGTTCAATCCCTCGGCCTGCGCAAGACGAATTCCACCGTCGTGAAGGAAGACAATGCGGCCATCCGCGGCATGATCAACACCGTCAGCCACCTGGTTGAGGTTAAAGAAGTTTAATCCGTAACATCCGATCGACATAACTCTCAAGGAGGTGCGACGTACGATGAAACTGCATGAGCTCCAGCCTGCGGAAGGTTCCAAGTTCACGCGCAAGCGCGTGGGCCGCGGCACCGGCAGCGGTCTCGGCAAGACGTCCGGTCGCGGTCACAAAGGTCAGAATGCCCGTTCCGGCGGCGGTGTGCGCCCCGGTTTCGAGGGTGGTCAGAACCCGCTGTACCGCCGGCTGCCGAAGCGCGGCTTCAACAACGACCGTTTTGCAACGGAATACGCGATCGTTAATCTGGAACAACTGAACGGATTCGCTGAAGGAACGGAAGTGACGCCCGAGCTGCTGCTGTCCGAAGGGATCCTCAAGAACCCGAAAGACGGCATCAAAATCCTCGGGAACGGCGACCTGACCGTAAAGCTGACCGTGAAAGCCCATAAGTTTTCACAATCCGCTGCTGAGAAAATCCAGGCCGCCGGCGGTAAAACCGAGGTGATCTAATGCTCAGGACCGTCCAGAACATTTGGAAAGTCGAGGATCTTCGCAAGCGGATCCTTTTCACGCTTTTCATCTTGTTGATTTACCGGATCGGCTCGTTCGTGCCGGTCCCGAACATCAACAAGGACGCTCTCGAAGCGGCGAATCAGCAAGGCAGCGATCTGTTCGGCCTTCTGAACACGTTCTCCGGCGGCGCCCTGTTCCATTTCTCCATCTTCGCGCTCGGGATCATGCCGTACATTACGGCGTCGATCATCGTGCAGCTGCTCTCGATGGACGTCATCCCGAAGTTCACCGAGTGGCAAAAAGAAGGGGAAAACGGCAGGCGCAAGCTGGCGCAGGTCACGCGTTACGGCACGGTTATCCTTGGTCTGGTCCAAGCGTTCGCGACGACGATCGGCTTTAACCGGATTTACAATCAAGAGATGATCATCGACGCCAACGCGGCGACGATCACGATGATCACCATCGTGCTTACCGCGGGTACGGCTTTCCTGATGTGGCTCGGCGAGCAGATCAACGAGAAAGGCATCGGCAACGGGATCTCGATCCTGATGTTCGCGGCCATCGTGTCCCGGATTCCGCAGTACGCGCGGGATATTTACCAGAGCGAGTTCATTAACTCGGATCAGGTATTCCTGAGCATCGTGAAGCTCGTCGTGATTCTGATCGTGATCATTCTGATCATCGCCGGAGTCATCTACGTGCAGCAAGGCGTTCGCAAAATCCCCGTGCAGTACGCCAAGCGGGTCGTCGGACAGAAAATGTACGGCGGACAAACGACGCATATCCCCCTCAAGGTGAATGCGGCGGGCGTCATCCCGGTCATTTTCGCTTCGTCGCTGCTCATGTTCCCGATTACGATCGCGAACATCTGGGGGTCGTCTCATGACTGGGCGAAATGGATCAGCAGCAACTTGAACTACGATAAACCGCTCGGCATGGTCTTCTACGTCCTGCTGATTATCGGGTTTACGTTCTTCTACACGTTCGTGCAGTTCAATCCGCAGCAAATGGCGGACAACATGAAGAAGAACGGCGGCTACATTCCGGGCATCCGGCCGGGCAAGCCGACCCAAGGCTACCTGATGAAACTGCTGACCCGGATCACGCTGGCGGGCGCGATTTTCCTCGCCTTGATCTCGGTACTTCCGGTCGTATTCGCGGCGGCGGCTAATCTGCCCCGTTCCGTATCGCTCGGCGGCACCTCGCTCCTCATCGTCATCGGCGTCGCGCTGGAGACGATGAAGCAGATCGAAAGCCAGCTGATCAAACGGCATTACAAAGGTTTCATCAATAAATGAGCATTTTCCGGATGAACGGGGGAGCACGGCAATGAACATCCTGTTTATGGGGCCTCCTGGCGCCGGTAAAGGCACGCAGGCAGAACGGATCGTCGAACGGTTCGGCGTTCCGCACATCTCCACGGGAGACGCGTTCCGTCTGGCGATGAAGCAAGGCACTCCGCTCGGGCTCAAGGCGAAGGAGTACGTCGATCAAGGCCTGCTCGTTCCGGACGAAGTGACCAACGGGATCGTGCGGGATCGGCTGGCCGAGCCGGATTGCGGCAAAGGATTTCTTCTGGACGGGTTTCCCCGGACGCTCGCGCAAGCGCAAGCGCTGGACGAAATGCTGGCGGAGATGGGGCGCAAGATCGATCACGTCATTAACCTCAAGGTGGATCGCGGGTTGCTGCTCGCCCGCCTGACGGGACGGAGGATCTGCAAATCGTGCGGCTCCACCTATCATGTCGTGTTCAATCCGCCGAAGCAGGAAGGCGTCTGCGACAAATGCGGCGGCGAACTGTACCAGCGCTCGGACGACACCGAGGAGAAAGTGGGTACGCGTCTTGACGAGTATACGAGCAAGACGGCGCCGCTTCTCGCCTACTACGGTGACAAAGGTATGCTGCGCGAGGTAGACGGGGAGAAGGACATTGACGAGGTCACGGCCGAGATCGGTGCCCTTCTTAGCGGTGAGGGTTTGCTCCGCAAACCCCCGATTACAGGGTAAACCGGCCATGATCGTATGCAAGTCCGACTCGGAACTGAGCTTGATGCGCGAGGCCGGCCGTATCGTCGCGGAAACTCACCGCCTGATGAAACAGGCGATCGAGCCGGGCATTACGACCGCGGAATTGGACCGGATGGCGGATACGTTCATCCGGAGCCAAGGCGCCGTTCCGTCTTTCAAAGGCTACAACGGATTTCCTTCCAGCATTTGCGCTTCCGTCAACGACGAGCTCGTTCACGGGTTTCCCGGACCTCGGAAGCTGAATGAGGGCGATATCGTCAGCATCGACATTGGCGCCAAGTACCGAGGCTACCATGGCGATTCCGCCTGGACCTACGGCGTCGGCACCGTAACCGATGAGGTGCAGCGGCTTCTGGACGTAACGGAAGCATCGCTCTACGCGGGACTCGAGCTGATCCGTCCGGACGTCAGGCTGTTCACCGTCTCGCACGCCATCCAGAAGGTGATCGAAGAGGCCGGTTTCTCGGTTGTACGCGAATATGTCGGGCACGGCATCGGCGCCGAACTGCACGAGGAACCGCAGATTCCGAACTACGGACTCCCGGATCGCGGCCCTAGGCTGAAACCGGGCATGGTTCTGGCGATCGAGCCGATGGTCATCATGGGAGAACGGTACGTGAAGACTCTCTCGGACAATTGGACAGTCGTGACGGTGGACGGCACATGGTGCGCCCACTTCGAGCACACCGTCGCCGTTACCGAAGACGGGTATGAAATTTTCACCCGATCTTGAATGCCAGGTGAAATCGCCATGAAGGAATCGTACTCGCTCAAACCCGGCGACATCGTAAGAAGCTTGCGCGGCAAGGACGAAGACCAGCTGTTCGTGGTCTTGTCGCTCCCTGACGAGCGATCCGCGCTCGTGGCCGACGGCGACAAACGCCGTTTCGACCGGCCCAAGCGCAAAAACGTGCTTCATCTCGTGTCGACCGGAGCGCACAGCGAGGAAGTCGCGAACAGCCTCCGCGACACCGGACGCGTGACCAACGCGAAGCTCCGGTTCGCGATCGGGCGTGCCATTCGGGATGCTGAAGAGAAAGGAGAATGACGTTGGCCAAAGAGGACGTCATCGAAGTAGAGGGAACGGTCATCGAACCGCTTCCGAACGCGATGTTCAAGGTGGAGCTTGAGAACGGTCACCAGATTTTGGCGCATGTCTCCGGCAAGCTGCGGATGCACTTCATCCGGATCCTGACGGGAGACAAAGTCGTGATCCAACTGTCGCCTTATGATCTGACGCGGGGTCGTATCACCTACCGCAAATAAGAGTTGCAGTTCAAGGAGGTAGAGAATCATGAAGGTGAGACCTTCGGTCAAGCCGATTTGCGAAAAATGCAAAGTCATTCGCCGCAAAGGCAACGTGATGGTGATCTGCGAAAATCCGAAGCACAAACAAAAACAAGGCTAAGAGGAGGTGCATCTGACACATGGCACGTATTGCTGGTGTTGACATTCCCCGCGACAAACGCGTGGAAATCGCGCTGACGTACATTTTCGGGATCGGCAAAACAACCTCCCAGAAAATTCTCGCCAATGCTGAAGTCAATCCGAACACCCGCGTTCGGGATTTGACGGAAGACGAGCTCGGCCGCATTCGCGACGCGATCGACGGAACGGTCAAGGTGGAAGGCGACCTGCGCCGCGACATCGCGCTGAACATCAAGCGCCTGACCGAGATCGGCTGCTATCGCGGAATCCGCCATCGCCGCGGACTTCCGGTTCGGGGACAACGCACGAAGACGAACGCGCGTACGCGCAAAGGCCCGCGCCGTACGGTAGCGAACAAGAAGAAGTAATAAGGGGGGAATCAACTGAATGGCACCTAAAGGGAAGAAAGTCGTCCGCACCAAGCGCCGCGACCGGAAGAATATCGATTCGGGCGTCGCGCACATCCGTTCGACGTTCAACAACACGATCGTCACGATCACGGACCCGCACGGCAACGCCGTTTCCTGGGCAAGCTCCGGCAACCTGGGCTTCAAGGGCTCCCGCAAATCCACTCCTTTCGCCGCGCAGATGGCCGCCGAGTCCGCAGCCCGCGCCGCGATGGAGCATGGCATGCGCACCGTTGAAGTCATGGTCAAAGGTCCGGGCGCCGGCCGCGAAGCCGCGATCCGTTCGCTCCAAGCCGCAGGGCTTGAAGTCAGCATGATCAAAGACGTTACGCCGGTTCCTCACAACGGCTGCCGTCCTCCGAAACGCCGCCGCGTATAAGGCGCGCCGTACTGTGCCGGCCGAACGCGCCAGCCAATCGGCGCGCTGCTGGCCGCACGGAATGTGGTATCAAACAAAAACAACTTGTGAATAATGGTTGTAATGGTTAGGCATACTACATGGTTTACCCAGAGGGGAGAGTTTGCTCCGCAAACTCCCGATGTAAAGGTAAACACACGGCAACGTCAGCGTCGCAACGCGGGGAGAGTTTGCGCCGCAAGCTCCCGATTAGACGTTCGAAGGAGGTTTGGCTTGTGATCGTAATGGAGAAGCCGAAAATCGAGACGGTGGAGATTCAGGAAGACAAACGGTACGGCCGTTTTGTCGTAGAGCCGCTGGAGCGCGGTTACGGCATGACGCTGGGGAACTCCCTCCGCCGCATCCTGCTGTCGTCCCTGCCGGGCGCGGCCGTCGTATCCGTACAGATCGACGGCGTGCTGCACGAGTTCTCCACGATTCCCGGAGTGATGGAGGATGTAACGGAAATCATCCTCAACCTGAAGCGCTTGTCGCTGAAGATCCATTCCGACGAAGAGAAGATTCTCGAGATCGACGCGGAAGGCGAAGGCGTCGTGACGGGCGGAGACATCCGCGCCGACAGCGACGTCGAAATCCTGAATCCGGATTTGCACATCGCGACTTTGGCCTCCGGAGCCCGTCTTCACATGCGGCTCTACGCGAAGCAAGGCCGGGGATGGGTTCCCGCGGACCGCAACAAGAAGGAAGACCAGCCGATCGGCGTCATTCCGATCGATTCGATTTACACGCCGATTACCCGCGTGAACTACCAGGTGGAGAACACGCGCGTCGGCCAAGTCACGAACTACGACAAGCTTACGCTGGAGGTTTGGACGGACGGAAGCATCCGGCCGGAAGAAGCCGTCAGCCTGGGCGCCAAAATCCTCACGGATCACCTGTCGCTGTTCGTGGGCTTGACGGACGAGGCGAAAGACACCGAAACGATGAAGGAAAAGGAAGAGGACAAGAAAGAGAAAGTGCTCGAGATGACCATCGAAGAGCTCGATCTTTCGGTCCGATCCTATAACTGTCTGAAACGTGCCGGCATCAACACCGTGCAAGAGCTGATCACGAAAACCGAAGAGGACATGATGAAGGTCCGCAACCTGGGCCGCAAGTCCTTGGAGGAAGTGCAGGAGAAGCTCGAAGAGCTCGGTCTGGGGCTGCGCATGGAAGAATAATACCGTGACGACCGAGCATGGCCGCTTAAGCGCGGCGCATGATCGGACCGCACGGCAGGGGAGGGAATACGAATGGCATACCAGAAATTGAGTCGCGACTCCAGCTCGCGGAAGGCTCTTTTCCGTGACCTGGTGACCGACTTGTTCCTCTATGAGCGGATCCAAACGACCGAAGCGAAAGCCAAGGAAGTTCGCTCGATCGCGGAGAAGCTGATTTCTCTCGCCAAGCGCGGCGATCTGCATGCCCGTCGTCAAGCGGCAGCGTTCGTACGCCGGGAGACTTTGAACGGAGAGCAAGACGCCATCCAGAAATTGTTCAGCGATCTGGCGAGCCGCTACGCGGAACGTCAAGGCGGATATACCCGCATCCTGAAGCTGGGGCCCCGCCGCGGCGACTCCGCTCCGATGGTATATCTGGAACTCGTGGACCGCGCGTAAGACACGGGGCAAAGAAGGATGGACCGAATCGTCGATTCGGATCATCCTTTTTTTGTTTGGAAGCGCAGAACGAACGAAGAGTGATTTCAGCGATTGCGGATAGGGATAGCGGATTTTCAAGTGCCGTTAAATGCGTATAGAGGATATTTTTATTCGTTGGAGGGTTCTGCTATGCGCCGCAACATCTGCCTTGTCATCGGATACGACGGAACCGGATATAACGGATACCAGAGCCAGCCCGAGGGCAACACGATCCAGGACAAGCTGGAGGAAGCCCTCGGGATCCTGACCGGCGAACGGATCCGAGTCGCGGGCTCCGGCCGTACCGATGCCGGCGTGCACGCCAGGCGCATGTGCGTCAATTTCCATACGGAATCGAAAATCCCGATCGAACGCTGGGCGATCGCGCTCAATACGCGCCTGCCGAACGATATCGTCGTCCATTCGGCGAGGGAAGTCCCGGAGCGGTTCCACGCCCGCCACGACGCGGTGCGCAAGACGTACCGCTATACGATCAACTGCCGCAAATTTCCGGATCCGTTCCGGAGAATGTACGAATTCCATCATCCGTTGCCGCTCGATATCGAAGCGATGCGCGGAGGATTGAAGCACCTGGTGGGCGAGCACGACTTCTCTTCATTCACGAACCCGCACTCCACGCTGCCGCATCATGTACGGACTTTGTACGATGCCAAGCTCGTAGCCGACGAAACGGCGGACGAAATCCCGACTTTGTTGGAAGAGGCCGACCTCGTCCGATATCCCGGCAGGTCGAGAGGCGTGTTTCACTTGTATTTGACGGGCAATGGCTTTCTGTACAATATGGTCCGCATCATCGCCGGCACGATCCTGCAGGTCGGGGAAGGCAAAATCCCGCCCGAGGAGATCGCCGCCATCCTGGCGGCCAAAGACCGGTCCCGAGCGGGACCGACCGCCGTCCCCCACGCGCTGACGTTATGGGACGTGGAGTATGAAGGTTTTTAAAATTATACTTGCGTGTATGGTCACATTCCTGTAGAATAATTTTTGTGCCTTCTTCATGGCCTCCCACGCCCCGATGAAGGAAGGTCACGTTTTTTAGCGTGTTTCCACGCGATTTCTCCACTGACGAATGAATGTAACCCGCTCGTCCGACCATCCGGACAAGCGGAGACGGAACCTATACACACCGAAACGCTACGATCTCGAAGGAGGATCATCCATGCGCACCACGTACATGGCGAAGCCGAACGAAGTCGATCGCAAATGGCTGCTGATCGACGCCGAAGGCAAAACCCTCGGCCGTTTGGCCAGCGAAGCCGCCGCGCTGATCCGCGGCAAGCATAAACCCGAATTCACTCCGCATATCGACACGGGAGATTTCGTGATCGTCATCAATGCGGACAAAGTCGTGCTCACCGGCAAGAAGCTGCAACAGAAGAAATACTACACGCACTCCCACTACCCGGGCGGCCTGAAGACGACGACTGCAGCCGAAATGCTGAACAAAAAGCCCGCTCGCATGATCGAGCTCGCCGTTTACGGCATGCTTCCGAAAAACAAGCTGGGCCACCAGCTGCAGACGCATCTCAAAGTATACGCAGGCGCGGAACATCCGCATCAAGCCCAACAACCCGAAGTTTACGAACTTCGCGGTTAATAGGAGGACGAACCAATGGCACAATTGCAATATATCGGTACGGGTCGCCGCAAACAATCCGTCGCTCGGGTTCGCCTCGTACCCGGAGAAGGACGTATCGTCATCAACTCTCGCGAAATCGACGAATATTTCGGTCTTGAAACCTTGAAGCTGATCGTGAAACAGCCGCTCGTGCTGACGGATACGGCCGGCAAGTACGACATCCTCGTGCTCGCGCACGGCGGCGGGATCTCCGGCCAAGCCGGCGCCATCCGCCACGGCATTTCCCGCGCGCTGCTCAAAGCCGATCCGGAACTGCGTCCGGCGCTCAAGAAAGCCGGTTTCCTGACGCGCGATCCGCGCATGAAGGAACGGAAAAAATACGGCCTCAAAGCGGCCCGCCGCGCACCTCAGTTCTCGAAACGTTAATTCGCGCAATTCCATCGAATGCCTCTTCAGCCAACGCGGCTGGGGAGGCATTCTTTTCGTTGCCGGAATAGGATGGTAAGGTCGGTTCCCCGGGGCTGCTGCCGGTAAAAACTTTATTTCAAATTGGATTGAAGAACGGAAGAAGAACGAGTATAATGGGACTTAATTCAGATGAACTTACTAGGAATTAAATCATGGAGGGTTACGGCACATGAACTTCTTTGAGAAAGAAGCGCTGATTCGCCAGAAAGCCGAAGAGTTCGAGAACGCGTCTCCGGAAACGGTCATCCGTTGGGCGGTGGAGACGTTCCCGAACATCACGTTCGCTTGCAGCTTCGGGGCGGAGGATGTCGTCCTCGTCGACATGCTGCAGAAAATCAGCCCGAAGACGGACATTTTCTATCTGGACACCGATTTTCACTTCAAGGAAACGTACGAAACCCGCGATCGGATGGCCGAGAGATACGGTATCGAGTTCGTGCAGGTGAAGCCGGAACTCACCCCGGAAGAGCAAGCCGAGAAGCATGGCGACGAGCTCTGGAAGCGGGATCCGAACGCTTGCTGCAACATCCGCAAGGTAGAGCCGCTGACCCGCATTCTGGGCCAATACGAGGCTTGGATTACGGGTATTCGCCGCGATCAGGCTCCGACGCGCGCCAACGCGAAGAAGGTGGAATACGACACGAAGTTCGGCCTCGTGAAGTTCAACCCGATCGCGGCTTGGACGTCGGACGACGTATGGAATTACATCCGCGAGAACAATCTGATCTACAACCCCCTTCACGATCGGAATTATCCGAGCATCGGCTGCGAATACTGCACGCGTCCGGTCATGCCGGGAGAAGATCCGCGCGCGGGACGCTGGTCCGGCACCGACAAGACGGAATGCGGTCTGCACAAATAAACCGGGTCATTCGCCTATCAAATCGTTGAAAGGGAGTCTGCATACGCAATGAGCGCCATTCAACCGCACGGCGGAACGTTGATCAACCGTTTGGCCGAAGGCAAGGAACGCGAGGAGCTGCTGGCGAAGGCCGCCGGATTGGTCTCCATTCCCGTGAACGCATGGACGGTCTCGGATTTGGACCTGATCGGCGTGGGGGCTTTCAGCCCGCTCACCGGATTCATGAACGAGGACGACTATCTCTCCGTCGTGAACACGATGCGCCTGAAGAACGGCCTCGTCTGGAGCATTCCGATCACGCTGGCGGTCACCGCCGATCAAGCCGCATCGCTCTCCGTCGGCAGGCAGGCCGCCCTCGTCGGGGAGAAAGACGGCGTCGTGTACGCCATTCTCGACGTGGAGAGCATCTATAAAGTCGACAAGAAGCATGAAGCGGTCCAGGTATTCAAGACCGACGAAACGGAGCATCCCGGCGTCGCCAAGCTGTACGACCGGCCGGACATCTACGTCGGCGGACCGATCCGCGTGCTGAACCGTCCGAAGCCGGAGAAGTTCACGGAATTTTATTTCGATCCGGCGGAGACGAGAAAGATTTTCGCGGAGAAAGGCTGGCGCACCGTGGTCGGCTTCCAGACCCGCAACCCGGTGCATCGGGCGCACGAATACATCCAGAAGTCGGCGATGGAAATCGTCGACGGACTGTTCCTCAACCCGCTCGTCGGGGAAACGAAGTCGGATGACGTGCCGGCGAACGTCCGGATGAAGAGCTACTTGGTGCTGCTCGAAAATTATTATCCGAAAGACCGCGTGTTCCTGGGCGTGTTCCCGGCGGCCATGCGGTATGCCGGGCCCCGCGAAGCGATCTTCCACGCCATGGTCCGCAAAAATTACGGCTGCACGCACTTCATCGTCGGCCGCGACCATGCCGGCGTCGGCGATTACTACGGTACTTACGAAGCGCAGGATCTGCTTCGTTCGTTCCCGCCGGAGGATCTCGGCATCACGCCGCTGTACTTCGAGCATAGCTTCTTCTGCACGAAATGCGGCAACATGGCCTCCAGCAAGACGTGCCCGCACGGAAAAGAGGACCATCTGACGCTGTCCGGCACCAAGGTGCGCGCGCTGCTGCGCGACGGCGTCTGCCCGCCGCCGGAATTCTCGCGGCCGGAAGTCGCGAAAGTGCTGATCGAAGGCATGGCCGAAGCCAGCAAGTCCTATAGCATATAACCCTCATAAACATCCGCCTTGTCCCATAGAATGTAGGGAATTCGATTCCCGGGACGGGGTGGATGTTTTTGCTTACGCGAAACGGTCGCGGTAGATGGAGACGGCTCGATATCCGGCGCAGATTCGTGGTTTGGCTGTCGCGGAAAGGATGGCTCCGCCTGGCTCTGACGGCGTGCCTCGTCGCGCTTACGGCGTTCGTATTCTCGGCGGAGATCCCTTCCTCCAAAACATGGACGTATTGGTCGCTTCCGCTCTCCGGCAAGATGATCGCCCTAGACGCGGGGCACGGGGGAGCGGACGGGGGCGCGGTGAGCCGGGAAGGGACGATCGAAAAGGATCTCAACTTGGCCATCGTGCTCTATCTGCGGGATTATTTGCAGCAGGCGGGGGCGCTCGTCACCTTGACGAGGGAAGGAGATTACGATCTAGCGGACCAAGGGACGAAAGGGTATTCCCGGCGCAAGACGCAGGATTTGCTGGAGCGGGAGGCGCGCGTGAAGGGAAAGAAGGCGGACCTGGCGATCAGCGTGCACATGAACAGCATTCCGTCGCCCAAGTGGTCCGGCGCCCAAACGTTCTTCTACTCGAAGAACCCGGAAGGGAAACGGCTGGCCGGGGATATCCAGCGGGAGATGGTGACGGTGCTGGAGAATACCGACCGGGTGGCGAAGTCGAACGATACCGTTTATTTGCTCAAGTCGCTCGACATTCCTACGGCGTTGGTCGAGGTCGGTTTTCTGTCGCATCCGGAGGAAGCCCGGCTGCTGGCGGACGAAGCGTATCAGAAAAAAGTGGCGGCGGCGATCTACCGGGGCATCCTCCGCTACGCCTCCGGAAAGAGCGACGAGCCCTAGGCTGTGATATAATGGGGGACAGTGAACACGAACAGTGGAGGGTAAGCGGCAATGGCGAACAGAGATACGGTCCTGGAGGCGCTCGGCGGCGTGCTCGAGCCGACATTGGGCAAAACGCTCGCGGAGCTAGGGTTAATCCGGGACATCGTCGTGCGGGAGGCATCGGTTTCGCTTACGGCGGCGCTGCATCCGGACAGCATGGAGCAGACGGGCCGCCTGGAGCGGGAGATGGCGGCGGCATTATCGGAAATCGGGGTGAAAGAGCCGCATTTCCGATTCCGGACGATGACGGACCATGAGACCGCCGAGATCGCGAAGAAGCTCCAGCAGCCGGCGACCGCCGCGGAGGAACGTCCTCCGGCGCAAGCGGCGCCCATTAAAGGCCATGGAGCCGGCTTGGAAGCGAATTCGCTGCTCCATCCGGACAGCGGGGTGGAATTCATCGCGATCGCCAGCGGCAAAGGCGGCGTCGGGAAGTCGACGGTCACGGTCAATTTGGCCGCGGCGCTGGCCCGCAGAGGGAAAAAGGTCGGCTTGATCGACGCCGACATCTACGGCTTCAGCGTCCCCGACATGATGGGGATCGAGGATCGGCCGGAGCAGGTCGGCGATAAAATCGTTCCGGTGGAACGTTACGGCGTCAAAGTCATTTCGATGGGCTTCTTCGTTCAGGACAACAGTCCGATCGTATGGCGCGGGCCGATGCTGGGCAAAATGCTGCGGAACTTCTTCGCGGAGATCGAGTGGGGCGAATTGGACTACCTGCTGCTCGATTTGCCTCCGGGTACCGGCGACGTCGCGCTGGACGTGCACCAGATGATTCCGCAGAGCAAGGAAATCATCGTGACGACGCCGCATGCGACGGCCGCGTTCGTGGCGGCGCGGGCCGGCGCGATGGCGATCAAGACGAACCATGAAATCCTCGGCGTCGTGGAAAACATGGCGTATTACGAGTGCAGCGGCTGCGGGAAGCGGGACTACGTGTTCGGACGCGGAGGCGGCGGCAAGCTGGCGGAGACGCTCCATACGGATTTGCTGGCCCAGTTCCCCCTCGGCGCGCCCGACAACCATCCGTCCGAGCCGGACTTCTCCCCGTCGGTGTACAAAGCCGACACAGCGACAGGACAAGCTTATCTGGCGCTCGCCGATGAAGTCATCCGGCGCTGCGGGAAATAAAAACAAGGCTGACCGCGGGTCCGAACCGGACCGGGTCAGCCTTTTCTATAGGAACGGCACCTGTATCAGCCTCCGCCTTGACCGCCGCCTTCGCTGCCGCCTTCTCCTCCGCCTTGCCCTCCCGCGGATCCTCCGCTTTTTTGCTGGCCGCCTTGTCCTTGCTGTTGCTGCTGCTGCGGTTTCGGCGTCAGTTCTTCCTTCACCGCCGCCTGGAGCATTTTCATCAGTTCCAGCTTGAACAGCGGATTCTGGATCGCCTCGGTAACGCCGGCCATCATCTGCTTGCGGAATTCGGGCGTCTTCATGGAGTCCGTCAGCACGCGTTGGGCTTCGGGAACTTTCAGCATCTCGATGAGGTCTTTCTGGTAATCCGGGTCCTTCATCAAGTCTTTATGGATTTGTTTGTTGTCTTTGCTGACCGCTTTGGCGAACTCCCCGGCGAATTTCGGATCCCGCATGATGGTTTCCAGCACGCGGCTATAGTCGGGCGACGTCAGGACGTCTTTGACCGCCAGCTTCACCTGCTCGTGATCCTGAGGGGTCATCGATTTCGCGAACAGCGTCGTGCCTTCGGTGCCGGCGGCCGAGGCCGTCGAGGCTTTCAGAATCGCTTTCTGCGCATCCTCCGAGCCGAGGATGTCGATGACCATCGATTTCATTTCCTTATAGCTCATCATCTGGCTGCCGCTGTCCGATTCCTGTCCGCAGGACGCCAGCAAGACCGCCAGGACGGCAACGGCTCCGGCCCGCGATAAATTACGAATCATACCCGAGCTCTCCCTTCGGATGGGGTCCTGCGGGTAGTATGCGTAGGCCCATAGGGGTTTATAAATGGCGTTCATGGCTTTTTGTCCGTATCGTGGTAAAATGGGAGAGGAAATGAAGCGGGAACCCGCGGCGGACCGCAAGATGGAGGAATTGCCCCTTGACACTTCGCAAATGGATGAAATTGTTCGCCACGACCATTCTGATCGGTGGAGCGGTCGGGCTCCTCATCGGCGTTTGCATGATGGCGAGCGATGCGGAATATCACGACCTGAAAGCCGACCAATGGCTGTACAATATGTTCAACATGGCGGTAGCGGGCTTGTCGTTCGGCGCGTTTGCCCACATGGGCTTTTTTGCTTATATGATGCTCAATTACATCGCCCGCAGCATTTTCAAGCGGCCCCAAATGTGGGTGGCGCTGCAAGGATTTTTAGCCTTATTCATCCTGGTTGAAATCGCGTATTGGACTTATGGCACGAATTTTCCGTCCGCCGTTTACTGGGCCGTGCCGTTGCTGTTGACCGCCGCATCCTTGCTGGTGGCATGGCGGAAAGTGAGGGAGACGAACCCCGGCTCCTGGGTGCCCACGATGTTCTTCATGATCGCGGTCACGACGCTCGAGGCGATTCCGGCTTTCCGTACCGGGAAGCTGTTCTCCCTCGTCTTGGAGCTCGTCCCCTTGTTCGTGTGCAACGCCTATCAGATTTTAAGGCTCCATCGGATCCTGGAGACCCGCAGGCCGGAGCAGACAGCCGTCAAGGCGGGCTGATCCGAGTTAGGCCAGCATGTTCCATGCGGAACGGTCTTCGACCGTTTTGCTTTTCGTATCCGCTTGCCCGAGCAGCTGACCGACCGTGACGAAATCGTAGCCTTGGGAGCGCAGTTGGTCGATGATAATGGGAAGCGCCTCGTGCGTCTGTTTGCAGGAGTCGCTGGCGTGCAGCAGGATGATATCCCCGGGATGGGCGCTGCCGACGACCCGCTGCACGATCGTGTCGACGCCGGGGTTTTGCCAGTCGAGCGAGTCCGTATCCCATTGGATGACTTTGTAGCCCATATTGTCGGCGACGCGGAGCACGCGTTTGTCGAAGTCTCCGTTCGGCATCCGGATGAGTTTGGGAGCGGTGCCCGTGAGCTCCGTCAGCATGCTGTGGGCCGTGGCGATCTGCTTGCGGATTTCTTCCTCGTCGTACGTGCTGTAGTTGTCATGCTTGTGGCCGTGGCTGCCGATTTCGTAGCCGGCGTCGACCATCCGTTTGACGAGATCGGGATGCGTTTTGCTCCAAGGGGACGAGAGGAAGAAGGTGACGTTCTTGACGTTCTTGTTTTGCAGGACGTCCAGGATCGGCGCGGCGCGCTTGTCTCCCCAGCTGATATCGAAGGTGAGGGCGACGACCTTCCGTTCCGTCGGTACGCTGTACACCGCCGCGGGAGGATGGGGGGCGAAGACGCTCAAGTTGTCTTTCTCCGCCCAAATAACGATCAGCGACATCAAGAAGGCCGCCGTGACGAAGAACGTCCGGCGAATTTTTCGGCCGTTCCAAACGATAAAAAAACTGTCCATGACGGGGATCCGGCTCCTTTCGGGGTGCCCGATGCTGGCTGTCGGGCTTGGCTACTATCACTCTATGGCTTGACCCGCCTACTTATTCTTTGTTCATCGGGGAGGAGATTCATCGTGTTTTCGCGTCAAGCGCTGGCGCTTTCATGGAAAACCGTACGCCCGTATTTCGTTTTTTCGATCATTCTGTTCTTTGCCGCGATGGTCGTCGGAGGAACGCCGAACGGGGCGACCGGCTATATCCTGGATCAAATCAAGAACATACAAGAGCTCGCCCAGCAAGCGCAAAACTCCGATCATCCGCAGACCGCGATGTTCTGGATCATTTTCGAACGCAATCTGACGGCTACCATAACGACGATGTACATGGGCATTGCCGCGGGCATCTTCCCTCTGTTCACCATGGCGATCAACGGGATGGTGCTCGGATTTATGTTCGGAACGCTGGCGGACCGAGGGGAGAACGTGGCCGCCCTGATCGTGAAAGGGATTCTCCCGCACGGCATCCTCGAGCTGCCTGCCTTGTTCCTGGCTTCGGGCTTCGGCCTGCTGCTGGGTGTATCCATGATCAAGGGGCTGTTCGGTTCCCTCTTCGGAAAGACGGATCCGTGGGCCTTATTCATCCGGTCCCTCAAAGGAACCGTACCCGCGCTGATCTTGTTGATCGTATTGCTGTTTCTGGCTGCCGTCATCGAAAGCACGGTTACTTATTCCCTCATGTCATAAACCGGGGCGGATTGGTGCATAACACTAAAACGTGCCGGAAACGGAAGGATTGCCTGGCTTGTCCTCGGCTCTCCGGCATACCGCTCGATTCACGACAGGAGGACACGCGACGGCCATGCTCGGAATGTTGTTCACCGATAAGGAGTGCCGGGAATTGGGGTATATGCTCCGCAAGGAGCTGGATGAGATGCTGCTGGACATCCGGGATCGCCGGCTGGAGGGCCCGGTGAAGGAAGCGATCGCGAGCCGTTATAAGATCATTTTCCGTATGTATGCCCGTATGGCCTCGCCGCGCGAACTGTCGAGATACGCGATCGGCCTCAGGTCCACGCGGTGAATGTTGTTTCGCGATTCGGGGTTGACTTGCCTGCGGCGGATGTGATACATTATCACTCGCCGCTTTTTTGAATGGGCGGCGATCCGGGTGGAACGGCGAAAGCCGCTGGTTGAAGAAAATACCAGTTGCGAATGCCTAGCCCCCTGTGATATATTATAAAAGTCGCCGTTAGCGCGGTGACAATAAAGCGAAGCGGCGGCGAGAGCCGAAGCCGAGCGAAGATTGCT
>NZ_JAQZSJ010000032.1 GCF_029360585.1 Cohnella caldifontis
ACGTTGGCGGGGGTTAAGCTTGCGCGGCAAGCTTAACCAGTTGTGACCCCCTACGTTGGCGGGGGTTAAGCTTGCGCGGCAGGCTTAACCAGTTGTGGCCCCACGCGTTGGCGGGGGTTAAGCTTGCGCGGCAGGCTTAATCAGCTGTTGCCCCTCCTCCCCGTCACGGGTTCTGATTCTAACGGACACTGAAGCCGTTATTGGATCAAAACCCCTCATTTTCTAAACGTAACGGTCACCACGGCCCTTATCCGTAACCCGTTACGGTTATACGCGGGGCTTTTCGCTCAATAAGCGCAACTGTGTCCGTTAAAATGCGATTTGCCGAAGAGCGCCCCCCATAGCGTCCGCTGTGTCCGTTAGCCTTACCGCCTCCGCGAATGGGGCAGCCGGCGTCTGGTCGCTCTTAGAAAGGATGCAGCATCCCGAAAAGTTATAGATTCTGATAATCGCAAAAAGCCCCGGCCTCACGAGGCCGGGGGCTTCCCGCGTGTATGCTTCACTCCCCCGGTTTGACCGGGGTTCCGCTTTCGCGCGGAGCGCCTTCGTGCCGGTTCGGCTTGCCGCCGAAACGGTTGCGCCGGCGGTTTTTGCCGGGCCACCGCCCGCCGCTTTTGCCGGCGTCCTGCCGCTGGCCCGCTCCTTCCGGCGCCCTCGAGGCTGCCGGCTCCGGCGCGCCGCGGTCGCCGTCCGGCCCATGGCGCCAAGATCCGCCGGACCGGGAGCCGCCGCCGGGTTTCTCCTGCATAGGCGGACGAGGACCGCGGCCGGCTTGCCCGCCTTTGCCTCCGGGACGGCCGTCGGCTTGTCCCGCGACGGAACTCCCGTAAGGCCGCTTGTCCGGATGGTTGTAGGAGGGACGGGCGCTGTTGCGCCCCCCGTAACCGCCGTCGTTCCCTTGACGGCCCGACCCGAAGGAGCGGCCGTCGCCCGATCCGCCTCCGGCCTGGGCCTGCTGGTTCCGCCGCTCGGCCTCGGCCGCCGCGCGGGCCACGGCAGCGGCGCCCGGCATCCGTACCGGCCCGCCCGGCCGCTCCTTCAGCGGCCACCGCATCAGGATGCCATTGTGCGATGCCGATGCGGCGGCCGTTTCCGCCGTCTGGGCGTCCGTCTCCGCATTTTCCGGCAATACGTCCGGCTTCCGGGTCAAATCCGGCGTTCCCGCCGGCACCGAAGCCGCGTCCGTCTTGGCCAGGACGAAATACGCGCAGCCGAAATTGCAGTACTCGTTCAAGTAGTCGGTCAGGCTCGAAATCACCGTATCCTTGTTGCCCTTCGGATTCCCTTCCTTGTAAAACCCGCGCAGGCGAAGCTGGTTGTAGCCCCAATCGCCCACGATGTAATCGTACCGCTCCAAAACTTCGCTGTACCGCTCTTTGAACGCTTCCGCGTTCCAACCGTTCTTGTGTTCATGGGCCAACGTATAGGCGTTGCCCCCCGCCAAAAACATCAATGGGGTCTCCTCCCGGTTCACGCTTTCCCGGCTTCCGCCGCGGATGCGGATTTCACCTGCTCATGCGCATGATAGGAGCTCCGAACGAACGGTCCCGACTCCACGTGGGAAAACCCCCGGGCCATCCCGTCGGCCTTCAGCTCGGCGAATTCGTCGGGATGCACGTACCGCGCCACCGCCAGGTGGGCGGGCGACGGCTGCAAATACTGCCCCAGCGTCAAAATGCTGCACCCGACTTCACGCAAATCGTCCATCGTCTGCCGCACTTCGTCCAACGTTTCCCCGACCCCGAGCATAAGGCTCGATTTCGTCGGAATGTTCGGATCCATCTCTTTCGCCCGGCGCAGCAGTTCCAGGGATCGGCGGTATTTGGCCTTGGCCCGGACGCGGTCCGACAGCCGCTCCACCGTCTCCACGTTATGGTTCAAAATATCCGGCTTCGCGTCCATCACGATCTGCAGAGCGTCCCGGTCTCCCTGGAAATCCGGGATGAGCACTTCCACGCTGCATAAAGGCAGCTTCTTGCGGATCGCCCGGATCGTCGCGGCGAAAATCGAAGCGCCTCCGTCCTTGAGATCGTCTCTCGCGACGGAAGTCACCACGCAATGGCGCAGTCCCATCTGCTCCGCCGCCTCGGCCACCCGCTCCGGCTCCTGAAGGTCCAGTTCCGTCGGAAGCCCCGTCTTGACCGCGCAGAACCGGCAAGCCCGCGTGCAAACGTCGCCTAATATCATGAACGTGGCGGTGCGGTTGGCCCAGCATTCGTATATGTTGGGGCAACGCGCCTCCTCGCATACGGTATGAAGCGTTCGGGACCGCATCATGTCCTTGATTTCCCGGTACGGCTCGCCCGTGGTCAGCTTGATCTTCAGCCATTCCGGCTTGCGCGGCTTGGCGCTGGTCGACATCGGCGTCCCCCTCTTTCTGTCCCCTATTATAGCACGAATGGGATAAAAACCAACGGACTGCAAACCCTAGATGCACGTTGGCAGTTCGGCAAAAAGGAGGAAAACGCGTTGCCGCATCATCGGACCCGCAGAACGAGCCCGCGTCATCGGTTCGCGGCTTCGCTGCTGGCACTTGCGATCGCGGCCGGATGGCCGGGAACCGGATTCCTTCCCGTGTCGCACGCGGCGGAAAAATCCGGCGGCAAACCGGCCGACGACGGTAAACGGCTGCAGGCGATCTACGACCGGGTCAGCCGCAAAACCGGGATCTCCTGGCAATCGGCGGCGGCCATCGACCGATATGAACGCACCTTGACCCGAGCCCGTCCCAAAAGCAGGCCTCTGCCGCCCCAGGCGATCGTCGGCGTCTACATTCCCGAGTCCCGGTGGGCCGGCCCGCTCAACCCGGATCCGAAAGACACGAATCCGGCCAGCATCCGCTTCTTCGGCGGCATCGGCCGGGACGGCTCCGGCGATGGAATGGCGGAGCTGTCCAACGATCTTGACCGGCTCTATACCGTCGCCAGCATCGTCAAATCGTACGGAAACGGAAAAGACGATTTCGCGATCGGCCTATGGGAATATTACCGCAATCCCAGGGCCGTCCAGCGGGTGCTGCAGTTCACCCGCATCCTGGAGGCGTTCGGGCGCGGCGACTTGTCCCGCCACGCGTTTCCGCTGCCGATCGGCGCCAGCTATTCTTACCGGAGCACCTGGGGAGACAGCCGGGGCTGGGGCGGATACCGGATCCACGAAGGCACCGACATTTTCGCCTCGTACGGCGTACCGGTACGCAGCACGACCTACGGCATCATCGAATTGAAAGGCTGGAACAAATACGGGGGCTGGCGCATCGGCATCCGCGACCTGAACAATCTGTATCATTATTACGCCCATCTGCAGGGGTTCGAGAAAAACTTAAAACCCGGCGACGTCGTCAAGCCGGGTCAGATTATCGGATGGGTGGGGAGTTCCGGTTACGGCAGGCCCGGCACGCAAGGGAAGTTCCCTCCGCACCTGCACTACGGCATTTACAGGGACCGCGGCCTCGTCGAATGGGCTTTCGATCCGTACCCGCTTCTCCGAAGATGGGAGCGCGAGGAGCGGAAAGCGCTCAGGGTGACACGCTGACCGGAGGAGTCGCGGCATGGCTTTGCGGCTCCTGCGTCGGCGCGGGCAGCGTGATCGAAGGCGCTCCGGCGGCCCCGCTGCCGACGGGATTGCCTTTGGCATCGTAATAGTACATCGGGACATTGCCCACGACCAGGGCATACGAGAGCGGAATCTCCGTATCCAGCGTGTCCGGAGCCTGATCGAACGGGATGACGACGGCGATTTCCGTGCGGATGCGGATGAACACCTCGACCAGCAGCATGTTGATGCCGGTCTCCGTCTGGCGGGTGCCGACCTCCGCCTGCACGGCGCTGGCGGGGTGAAAGCTGACCGCTACCCTCGGGCCGAACGCGGAAAGCAACGGACTGTTCAATGCGTGCCCCAGCGGAATGTGCTCCGGCACTTCTTCTTTTTCCTTCAACACGCCCTCCACGATCTGGACCGTCCGGGAAGTCAGTCTCATCTGCTCCTTGTAATCGATCAGGAAGCCCGTTACCTTGCCGTCACGGTCCAGCTTCCACTGGATCATTTTGCCCGCGTCCGCCGTCTGGGCGATTTCCTGGGTAATCGCCGTATTGATCGCTTCCGTCGCCATCTGTTTGACCCGGACCTGGGCCAGGAACAGCAGCGGCCCTTTCAATTGCTTATCGAAAATCACGAACGATTGGATCACCAAGAACGCGAGCAGCAGCAGGACGATCAGCAGAAATTGCTTGCGCGTGAGCCTGCGCCTCGGACGGCGGCGGGGCGCCTTCCACCCCTTGGACATCGATCCTCCGCCGGACGAAAATCCCGGCTTCGGCCCCCACCGCCTCGTCCCCCATCTGCGGGGCGCGGGTTTCGGAACCGTCCAGTTCCCCGCCGTAGGAAACGCCCTCCCCCATTTGCGTCGCACGGCCGACCCTCCCGTATCCGCATGGAAACGCGGCATGTTGTCCGATAACCGCTTTGTCTCATGCTTATGCGGAGGCGCCCGAAAAAAGAAGAAAACCGATCCGGCTACTTCACGGCCCACGGCAGCGGATCGGCTACGGTCTCCAGAACGAAGTCGGCTTCCGGAATCGAGCGGAGAAGCCCCCACACCTGAGGCACGGCGTTAAAACCGGGATCCAGCCACTGGTCGAGCGCATCGCCTTCCAGCACGAGAGGGGTCGTCTCGTCGCCGGCGTATTTGGGGGAAGTCGTAAGCAGCGTGCACATCGGGTACTCGTTCTTTTCCGAATCCAACCAAATATCGTACAGCGCCGCCACGCCGAACACCCGCTTTCCAGGCAGTTTCCGCCGGTAAACGGTACGGCGTTTGCCCTCCATTCTCGCGAACAGCAGGCCGCTGCAAGGGATGACGCATCTTTTTTTCGCCAGCATGGAAAACAGGTACGGTTTGTCCCCGAGCGAATCCCGCTGGACGTGCAGCGAGCTTTTGCCCCAATACGGCATGAGCCCCCATCGCTGGGCGCTAAGCAGCCGTTCCCGTCCGACCGGGCGGATCGCCGGGATTTGTCCGGTCGGCTCGTACTCGTCTTTCTCCCCGCAAGCGAACTCGATCCGATCGACGCGAAACGTTCCCGTCAAATCCGCCGGCTTCGCCGATAACGTGTACCGTTCCTCCATGGAAAAACCACCGCTTCCTTCGGAAATGAAATCCACGGTAGTTTTTCCCAATTCCCGGAAATCATTCGGCGCCGTTGACCCATACCGCCGCTTTCGCCGTGGCGCCGCGGCGTTTCGTTTCATATTCTTGCATGTTGCCGGTCCGGATTCCTATAAAAAGAAACCAAGCGCCCATCCGCAACGTAAATATGAGCATACTGCCGATATTGTCGGTCCGACCGCCGGCTGCCGCGACCGGCGCCGGCGCCATGGCGAACGCGCAGATCCGCGCCCGCCGCGATTTATTTCCCGTTCAGCCGGAATTAAGCCTCCTTTCAGGTTGAATGGTTACGATGCCCGTACAAACACGCGCCATTAAATCCATTTCCCGTTCATCTTGATATCGAAAAGAGGTCGATTCCATGAAAGCCAAAAACATGATCATGGCCGGCACCGTCGCGGCCACGATTACGATCGGGGGAACCCTGCTGGGCGGCAAAACCGGCTCCGCGGCCCCCACGCTTCCCTCCTCCGTGCAAACGACGGCTACAGCCGCCGCTTCGGCAGCCTCCGCCGCCTGCGCGGAACGCAAAAAAGACGATTTCCTCGAAAAACTCGGGAAATCGTCCGACGATGAAGTTTATGCAGCTCTTTACCAAGGAAAAACGCTGGCCGACATCGCGGCCGAGTCGGGCCGCAGCGCGCAGGCCGTCGTCGATTTGCAAGTCGCGGAGCTGACCCGTCAGCTCGAGATCCGCCATTCGAGCGGCATGCTGCCGTCCGACGTCTTCGAAGCGCAGATCCGGGAACTGCCCGAAATCGTGGCCCGCAGCGTATACGGCCAATCCTCGGCCGCGATCACGCCAGAAACTTGATGCACACCGGCTTGGACAAGGCGAGCGTCTGTCCGGCAGGCGTCAACCGCCCGGTCGACGCATCCCGGCGGAACGTGACGAGCTCGTTCGAGTCCCGGTTCGCGACCGCAAGATACCGGCCGTCCGGGGACAAGGCGAAATGCCGCGGATGTCCGCCCAACGTGGAGACATGTTCAACGTATGCGAGCAGACCGGTGTCCGGATCGACCGCGTACACAACGATGCTGTCATGCCCCCGGTTCGAGCCGTACACGAACCGGCCGTCGGCGGAAAGCGCGATTTCCGCGCACGCGTTCTCCCCTTGGTAAGAAGCCGGGAGCGTCGAGACGGCCTGAATCTCGCGCAGCTCCCCTTGCTCCTCGTCATACGAGAAAGCCGAGATCGTCGCGTTCAGCTCATGAATCGCGTAGGCAAACCGGAAATCCGGACGGAACGCGAAATGCCGCGGCCCCGACCCCGGGGCAACCGCGACTTCCCGGTGCGGCACGAACTTAAACGCCTCTAAATCCAAGCGGTAAACGAAAATCCGGTCCAGTCCCAGATCGCACGCGATCGCGTAACGATTGTTCCGATCCACCGTGACCGAATGCGCCCGCGGCTGGCTTTGCACGGGAAGGACGCTGCTGCCGCTGTGCTGCCGCACGTCGGAAATTTCCCCCACCCGTCCGTCCTCCAGCAGCGGGGACATTCCGATCATCCCCCCATGATAGCTGGCCGTCATCAGGCAGCTTGCGTCCCGATCCAGCGTAATGTGGCAGGTCGAAGCCGGTACGGTGATTTCCCGGTTGACGAAGCGCAGCGCGCCCGAGGCCGGGTCGATCTCGTAGGCCGAGGCCATGCCGCACCTGCGTCCTTGTTCGTCCTCTCCTTCGGACAAGACATACAGCTTGCGGCCTTCGGGATCGAGGTCCAGGAAAGTCGGGTTTTTCAAGCCCGATACTGTGTCCAGCACCGTGAACGATCCGTCCGACTCGTCGAAACGGCAGGCGTACAAGCCCGGTCCGTCCGGTTCGGCATAAGAGCCGACGAAGGCCAGCCGACCCGCGCTTCCGGCCCGTCCCGCCGAAACATTTTCCGTTTGATTCGCCAATCTGTTCTCCATTTATCGTTCCCTCTCTCTCCAATGGATCCGGACTTTCCGTCATCGACTTTCGGACCGGCGCCATTCCTCCCGTCTATCATCCACCAAAAGCGGCGGTTATTGCAACTTTCAGGGCACCACGGAATCCGAATCGGCCTATAACGGCACGCCTTCGGGCTTATTCGCCTTGCGGGCCCCGCGGGACCACACGACGACCGGGATCAACAGCAGCGACAGGAACCCTCCGGCAAGGGAGAGCGTCTGAAAGCTCGAGTGCGCGGCCACCGGTCCCGACAGCGCGCCGCCCGCCGCGCCCGACAAGGCGACCAGCACGTCGACGGTTCCTTGCGTTTTGGCGCGGACGGCCGGAGGAGCCGCGTCGACGATCAACGCGGTGCCGCTGATGAGCCCGAAGTTCCACCCCAACCCCAGCAAGACGAGGGCCGTTATCAGCGCGGCCAAAGTATGTGCGCCCGTGAGCGAAACCACGAGACCGACGGACAGCAGCACGGCGCCGGCGGCGATCGCCATCGCGGTGCGTCCGAACTTGTCCGCGAGGGCACCAGTCAGAAGCGAGGGGAGATACATCGCTCCGATATGGCATCCGATCACCAAGCCGACCGCGCCGATCCCGAACCCGTGGTGCTGCATATGGATGGGCGTCATGGTCATGATGCCGACCATGACGATCTGGGTGAGCACCATGACGGCGGCGCCGACTCCGATCCCTCTCTTGCCCGCGGCCGGCGCGCTCCGTCCCGAAACCGGAGCGTCGCCCGCTGTCCCGTTCTCCGCCTCGGCGATCGCCTTCGCCACTAGGAAGGGATCCGGGCGGAGCAACGCCAAGATAACCAATCCGGCCAGCGCGAAAGCAGCGCCCGCCAGCAGGAAAGGTCCGGCCAAGGCCGGGATGCCGAGTGACGTGGCGAAGTTCTCCATGACTCCGACAAGATTCGGACCCGAAACGGCTCCAAGCGTCGTGGAGACCAAGCCGATGCTGACGGCCCTTGCCCGTTGCGTCGGCTTGGCCAGATCCGTCCCGGCATAACGGGCTTGAAGATTGGTGGCTGTTCCGACGCCGTAGACGAGCATGGATACCAGCAGCAGCGGAATGCTGCCATTCACGGCAGCCAGGATGACCCCGGCCGCCCCGGCGCCGCCGGCCAGAAACCCCGCCGCGAGTCCCTTGCGGCGTCCGAACCGCTGGGACAGCCGGCCGATCGCCAAGGCGGCCGCCGCGGAGCCCAGCGTGATCAATGCGGACGGAACGCCCGCCGCGCTGTCCGTTCCCAGCATGTCCTGGGCGAGCAGCGCGCCGACCGTGACGCCCGCCGCCAGTCCCCAACCGCCGAACACCTGCGAGATGACGACGATCCATAACGTCCGTTTATATAATCGTTCCAGCATTTCCGGAGAATGCGCATAACGTTCCGACAAGATCTTTCCCACCTTCCGTCTCCATGAGCCGTATTCTTTTCTCTATTTATACCGAATTCCGCGTAGAAAAGATATCCGCCATGGAGGACGCAAGAGATTCCATCCGAAAAAATAAGCCAAAAGGCAGACCGGGTCGATCATTTTTTGCGCGTGATCGATCATAGGTTGTAAATAATTGGAATTGGGCCTTGTTCTTTAGTTGCATAACATCCTTCACGCCGGACCATTTCGGCCAGTTGGACCCGGTCATCTGCGTTCATCTTCGCGAAAATGTTGGCGATATGGTTCTTCACCGTATTCTCGCTGATCCCCAGACGCTCCGCGATCTCCCGGTTGCTTTTCTCCAAAGCGATCAGCTCGGCGACTTCCCGCTCCCGTCTCGTAAGGGAATCCAGGCTGGCCGTTCGGTCGCGGGACTCCCGGTTTCCGCCCGCCGATCGGCTGAGGATGAAAAGGACGAGTTGGTCGGCACGCCCCATCCGCAATGTCGGCGAGAGGGCCACCGTCACCGGCATGCCGTGAAGTTCCGTATCGAACACCGCTTTCTCGCCCGTGCTCCACGCCGATTCCAAGCATTCCCTCAGCTCGGGAAAGAGATCGAATTCCCGCCCGACGAGGCTTTCGCGGGTTAACCCGTAAAGCTTCAGCCCGGCCCCTTCGCACATCAAGCACCTGAACGTCCCTCCCGGTTTGGCGAGCTTGAAAATGAGCCCCTCGAAGGAGTTCAGCGTCTCTTCCAGCTCGTTGCGGGCGCGCCGCAGCTCTTCCCGCCTCATCGCTTTGGCGGTCACGTCATGGCAGATGCTGAACACCCCGATGATTTCGTCCTGCACGACGTGGGGGATGTTGGTTACGGCCAACTGAATGGGATTGCCGTTCTTGTGGGCCATCCGCACGTCGAAAGTCTGGGGAATCCCGACCGAAGCTTTCTTGAAACGATCCCACGTCTGCGACAGGTCCGGTTCGGAGAGCAGCATCCGGAAAGACCGATGCCGCAGCTCTTCGATCGAATAGCCGATCACGTACTCGGCCGCTCGGTTTCCGTCGACGAAACGTCCTTCCTTGTCGAAGTAAAACACCGCGCCGGGGTGGTATAGGAAGAGCGATTTGTAATGCAACTCGTTCTCCCGTTCGGCTGCCGCTTGCAACGCCAGAAAGATCCGCTGTTCCTCCGCTTCCCGATGCCGGCTCAGATCGAGAGCCATGCCGACGAGGCCGGCCATCCGTTCCAGAATCGACCGCTCATGGGGAGCCGGCTCCCGGAATTCCGCGAGGAAAACCGCAAGCGCGCCTATTACGGCCTTCTCCTCGGAGTAGATCGGGAACGCCCAGCAGGCCGCGAGGCCGCTTTCCAGCGCCGCCCGGCGATAAGGCTCCCAACGGGAATCCTCCGCGATGTCGCTGACGACCGCTTCCGCTTGGAACGGCGAAGCCCCCCGGAAGCCTTCCCGGCCGCCCGCCGGTATGCCGTCGATCGTTTCCGCGAACGCTTCGGGCAGCCGGGTTTTGCCCGCCAAGTGAAGCGTCTGCCGTTCGGGGCTGAGAAGCAGCACCGCGCATCGTCCGTCCATCCATTCCGACGCGAGGCCGTCCACCGTCTCCAGTACGCCGCTAAGGCCGCCATCCCGGCAGAGGTCCGACAGCAGCCTCCTCTCGCGGGAGGCGAGTTCCTCCATCCGCTTCCGGCCGGTAATATCCTGCAGCAGCGTGATGCCGTACGGGACCCCGCACACGGACAAGGTGCGCCTCGAGATCTTATACGTGCGCGGCGTCCGCCCTTCTTCGGCCTTCGCCTCGAACGTGCCGGATTCCGCCGGGAGAAGGCAGCCCAGCGGCGCGCCGAGCAGTTCGTTCTCCTCCGCGCCCAGCAGAAGCGAAGCGTTTCGGTCGATTTTGCGGATCGGATATGGGGCTGCCGGGCCGTGCAGAACGAATCCGTCCTCCGTACCCCGTATCCATTCCTGCAACAAACGGAAAGCCCGGTGCTCGGACTTGTTCCTGATCCATCCGGAGACCCGCACGGCGACCGCCAATGCTAGCGCGAGAAGCAGAATGGCGGCGCCGGCTCTCATGACGAACAGGTCGCTGCCTTGGAACGCTTGCTGGCGGAAGACGGTTTGGTCGTCCGTCGGATAGACGTAAGCGGAAAGCGTCAAGGCGTATTGCATGGAGCAGGCGGAGACGGCAAGCGCAAGCGCTCCGGCAAGTCGAACCCGGCGCTTGCTCCCCTCCTTTCGCGAACGGAGCAGCGCTCCGAAGAAAGCAAGCGGGAAGCCGGCCAGCACCGCCCAGAGCATGCCGGCCGAATGAAACCCGACGAGTCCTTCCGTCCGCAACCCGGACAGACCGATCAGGCCCGCGGAGACGACGGACGCCGCATGGACGGCGGAGGCGATCATCGTCTTCCGCAAATCGGCAGCGGCGTCCACGGTCAAGCGGAGGAACAGATAAGAGGAGCCGACGAGAACCGCCAGCGATACGATGCTGAGCGGGATTTCGTAGAGGACGGGAAACGGCAGTCTCGGTCCCAGCATGCTGGCCAAATGAAGGCTCCAAAATCCGGAGCCTTGAATCGCGGCGGCGCCGGCCAGCCAGCCCGGCCGGGTTCCGCCCTCGGCCTGGCGGGCGAGACCGGCCATGAATTCGGCGATCAGGCAGGTGAAGGCGGTCAATGCGGCGGCTGATGCGACCATGGAACCGGAGTACTCGAATGGGATCGTCTGCATGGGTCCCCTCCTGCAAGGTCGATGATTTTCCATGTTTATGCGTTTGTCCCCCGATGCATACGGCTCTCCGGCCGTTCTCGAACCGGAATTGCCGCATAGTAATTACCATTACGATAGCGGGGTCATTCCTCCATGAGGTTCGGATTGCCTAACCGCAGGGGTTAGGCATGACTAGCCGATTCCCAAGACCCTCTGGCCGATGAGGGGGGGACGCGCATGCTGACGGATCGGGAAAGCCAGATCCTGTCAACGCTCGCGACGCTCCGGTTCATGACGACGCAGCAAATCCACCGGCTGCATGGTTATGCCGGGGACTACGGATTGAAAGTGACGAGAAGGCTGCTCGGCAAGCTCGAGCGGGAAGGGTTGGTGCATGCGTGGCAGCCCTCCCGGTACGAGCAGAAAATTTACTACTTAACCCGGCTGGGCGCCAGGACATTAGCGTTCTGCTGCGGATGGGACCAAGTCCCGACGTTCCGGAAGTCGGACAAATCGGTGCACCAGACGTACGTCTCGGAAATCTACGTCGCCCTGAAATCCTGGAACGGGGGACCGGCCTGGCATTTTTCCCTCAACCAAAAATACGGAGACGTCGTCCCCGACGCCTCCGTGTATTTCGAAAAGGAAGACCGGCCCCATGTCGTGTTCGCGGAAGTGGACCTGGGCAACGAAAGCATGCTGTACTTAAGGGACGTCAAGCTTGAAAGGTATGCCCGGACGTTTAACCGCACCTCCTCGGCTCCCGAACGGAGATCCATCGTCTTCCTGACCCCCCACGAGAACCGGAAACAAGCGCTGCTCCGCCTGATCTCCTCCTACCCGTTGCCCGTGTCGGCCGCTTCCTTCGAGGAACTCGGCATGAATCCCGGCTTGCTGCTCGAAGGCATGCCCCGGCAGACCCCTTGAACGGACCTCCAATCCCGTCCGTCCTCGGGGAACGGCCCCCTCGGCCCCGCGATCCGGATCAGCTCATGCAACGCCTCCAGATGGTCGCCGAGAATCCGTTCCGCCGCGGGCGGAAGACCGACGGTCGAAAAATGCTGTTCCGGCCGGATCCGATTGATCCGATCCACTTCGGTGCGCCTGACGTTCTTCAGCGTCAATCCCGCCAAGGCCGCCTTCACCAGGGCCGTCCCCGGCGAAACCAGCGCTTCGGCCCCGACCGTTCGCAACGCTTGCCGGCTTAAGGCGTGCGGTACCGCGATCAAGGAGCCGACGCCGAGATCCTTGCGGTTCAAAGCCAAGTTCAAGGCGTATTTCATCAGCGTGACGTCGTTCAGCGGGAATCTCAGGTCCAAATAATGGTTCAGGTCGTTGAGCGCCACGTCCACGCCCGACGCCGCGGCATGGGCATAGGGGAACAGCTCGCTTGCCGGCAATACGAAATCCCCGTCCACGAACAACAGGATATCCCCCGTCGCCGCCAACGCCCCGACCGAACGGCCGACGTCGTTGCCCAGGGGCTCGGGGATCGCGATCACTTTGGCCCCCTCATCCGCCGCGAACGCCGCCGTCCGGTCCTTCGAGCCGTTGGCGACGACGATGATTTCGGCGGGCTCGATCTTGCGGACTTCCCTCACCACTTGCCGGATCGTCGTTTCTTCGTCCTGCGCCGGGATCACCGCGGACAGCGATTTGCCTCCGTAGAGCCGGGAAGGGGCGGACAGCCAAGTCCTCCCCGGCGACAACGCGCCGAGCGTGCTTCGTCCCGACGCGAAGTCCCGAAGCAAGTCCCGGCGCCGGCCTCCGTCGCCGAATCTCCCGCGAAGCGGAAGGCGGGCCGCCGCGAGCGCGGCCAGATGGTCTCCGATGATCCGCTTCTCCGAGCGGGACAACCGATCAGCTGCTGCCGCGTGCTGTTCGGGCCGGTAGCGGTTCGCCCGCACATCCACGGAGAACCCGTGGGCGATGCGGAACCCCCTGCGGCAGATCTCCCAATGGGCCCACGCGGGGTTGGCCAGGCACTCGAATCCGATCGCGGACAATACCGCCCGGGACAAAGCGTGGGGGACCGAAAGCGGGGAATCGATATTCAGGTCCGCGCGGCCGATCAGCACGTTGAACGCCCGCCTCCATACCGTGGTCGAATGCGGTCTTTTCTTCTCGCGGTAAAGGGGGTCGAGATCGTTATACGCCGTGTCCGCACGGCCTTGGCGGATCGGAGCGAGCAAGCTCTCCAATGACCGCGGCGGGATCGGGAAGTCGGCATCGACGAACAGAAGGATGTCGCCGGACGCTTTCGCCGCTCCGACCGCTCTTCCGACGTCGCTGCCGAGCGGCCGGTCCGTTTCCACGACCAGGCAGCCGGCCTCTCTCGCGGCCCGCGCGGTGGAATCGGTGCATCCGTTGGCCACGACGATGATTTCCAGCGGCCGCAGGGCGGCGCACGATCGGATCACGTCCCCGATCGTCCCCGCTTCGTCGCGGGCGGGGATGACGACCGATACGCTTAGGGGCAGACGGCCCGCCATGGTCACAGCCTCCCGGATCCGCGGCGCGGACGTTCCCGGAACCAGGCGATCGTTTCCCCAAGTCCCGCTTCCAGGGGAATCCGCGGCCGGAAACCGAGCAGAGACTCGGCCTTGGCCATGTCGGGGACCCGGCGGGGAACTTCTTCGAATCCCGGCGGGAACACTTCGCCGTACGGGACCGTCACGATGGGAGAAGAGGAGCCGGTCAGACGCTTCACGGCTTCCGCCAATTCCCGGATGGAGATTTCGGTCCGACTGCCGATGTTGACCACCTGCCCGTCGGCCTCCCGCTTCATCGCCGAGATCGTTCCTTCCGCGGCATCCCGGACGTACGTGAAGCAACGCGTCTGGCTGCCGTCTCCGTACACGGTGATATCGTCGCCGCGAAGCGCGGCCAGAATGAATTTGGCGACGACCCCGCCGTACGCTCCGGTTTTCTGACGCGGCCCGTAGACGTTGAAATACCGGATCACGGTGACCGGAAGTCCTTTCCGCGCATACCCGAGGCACAAAACCTCTTCGAGCGTTTTCCCGATCGCGTAGCTCCACCTGAGTTTCTGGGTAGGTCCGAATAGAAGATCCATATCCTCCCGGAAGGGGGGTTCGGCTTTGCCGTAAGCTTCCGACGTGGAAGCGAACACGACCTTCTTCCCTTCCCGGCGCGCCGCCCTCAGCACATGGAGCGTGCCGAGCAGGTTATTCTCCACCATGGCCGCCGGCTCGGCCATCGTCCTTCGCACGCCGAGCAGCGCGGCAAGATGGAACACGCCGTCGTGGCGTTCGACCAGGCGGCCGACGAGGCTCTCGTCCAAGATGTCGCCTTCAAGCCAATCCACGCGGGGATCCGGTTCCGCTTCGGGGATTCTTTTGTCGAGGACCGTCACCCCGCAGCCCGAATCGGCCAACTGCTCCGCGAGGTGGCTGCCGATGAAGCCGGCACCCCCCGTGATCAAATAACGGAGGCGACGTCCGTTCATGCCGTGCTCTCCTTTCCCATGGCCCGGATGACTCCCCGCGTGTCCACGAGCGCGCGCGACCGCTCCCGGATCCGGTCCCACGGGAGTCCGGTATGGTCGGTGATAATCGCCACGACGTCGTATTCGGCCAGCCGGTCTCCGCCGATGTCCGCGGAGCGGAACGAAGCTCCGTCCAGATGAAGTTCGGGAACGCGGGGATCATGGTAATCCACCTCGCAGCCCGAACCCAGCAGTTTCCGCATCGTCTCGAGCGCGGGCGACTCCCGGACGTCCCCTACGTCTTTCTTGTAGGCAACGCCGACCAGCAGCACTCTCGGGTGCCGCGGGCAGGGAGTCCGATCCTTCGGAAGCGCGCCGAGGATTTTGGCGGCCGTCGCCAGCGGCATTTTGCGGTTGATTTGATGGGCGGCTTGAATCAGCTTGCTGGACAATCCGTATTGCTTCGCCCTCCATTGGAAGTACAAAGGGTCCACGGGGATGCAGTGCCCCCCGATCCCGGGTCCCGGCCAGTACGGGGTAAACCCGAACGGCTTGGTGGCCGCCGCTTCCAGCGCTTCCCGGAAGTCGATGCCCATCCGTTCGCATACCGAATCCATTTCGTTGACCAGCGAAATGTTCACGAGCCGCTGGATGTTCTCGAACAGCTTGCACATCTCCGCCACTTTGGGCGAAGAGACGGGCACGACGCGATCGAACAACCGCCCGTACAGCGCTTGGACGCGTTCCAGGCATTCGGGCGTGAATCCGCTCACCACTTTGGGGATCTGATGCAGCCGGTAAGAGGCGTTGCCCGGGTCGATCCGCTCCGGGGAATATCCCGCGAAGAAGTCCCGGCCGGCCTTAAGCCCGCTCCGGTTGAGCAGCGGGATCACGACCTCCTCCAGCGTTCCCGGGAACGTGGTGCTCTCGTAAATCACCGTCTGGCCGGCGGCCAGGTGGTGGCCGATGAACCAGGTCGCGCTTTTGAGCGCGCGCAGGTCCGGCTGGTCTCTCCGGGTCAGCGGCGTCGGCACGGTCACGATGACGTGCGTCGCGTTCCGGATGTCGGCGGAAGGAGCGGAGAACGTCAGCCGTCCGCTGCGGACGGCCTCTCGGATCCGCTCCGGCGCGGCGTCCGGAATCGGGCTGCTTCCGGAGGACAAGGACGCGATTTTGGCCGGATCGATATCGAAGCCTTGGACCGGGATTCCCCGCTCCGCGATATGAACGGCGAGAGGCAGGCCGACGTACCCGAGGCCGACGACGGCGACTCGGAAGTTCTCTTCGTTCATGTCCGGATTCTTCCTTTCATGGCGGTAATCATGTCGCGGTCCCGTTCCGTGTCCCGGAACCCGCCCCGTTCCCCCTTGCGCTTCAGCAAGTAGTCGACGGCTTCCAAGTGGTCGCCTACGATGCGCTCGAACGCCGGGATCCGGCGGCCGACGGCCTTGTGGTCTTCGCGGACCCGGTTAGGCGCCACGACGTCCACGGAATGGACGGCCCGAACGCTCAGCCCTTCCAGCACGGCTTTCGCCTGCGCGAGCGGAGGGATGACCAGCGTCTCCCATCCAAGACGGGCGATGGCGCCGCGGGTCATTGCATGGGGGACGGCGGTCAAGGAGTTGTTGAGCAGCTCGGGCCGGTTCAGGCAGACGTTGAGAAAGTACTTCACCGTGCTGATCGGATCGGCGGGCCGAAACCGGCGGAACAGGAACGCCAAGTCGTTCAGCGCGATGTCGGTCCCGTTCTCCGCAGCCCGGAGAAAAGGAACCAAGTTCCGCGGAGGCAGCGCGAAATCCCCGTCCACGAACAGGCAGACGTCTCCCGTCGCGCAGGCGGCGCCGATCGCCCGGCCGACGTTATGCCCGAGCGGGCGGCTGAAGACCATGACGCGGGCGCCGGCGGTCATCGCCGCGGCAACCGTGGCATCGTCCGCTCCGTTGGCGACGACGATGATCTCGTCGACGCCGGCCGCCCGGACGGAACGGATCGCCGGCAAGATCGTCCGGTTCTCCTCCATGGCCGGGATCACGGCGCTCCTTTTGGCTTTGCCGCGTGCCGGAGGCGGAGCGTAGTGCCGGAGGAACCCGCGGTCGCGGGCTCCTTCCGGCAGTCCTCCTCTCGGGCCATATCGGCGGATCAGCCATCCCAGCGCCTCCAGGTGGTCGCCGAGAATCCGGGTCGTGGAACGCGGGTAAACCGAACCTTCGCAGCGCTCGATGTGCGCCTTGCGCGGCCGGTTCGCGCCGATGACGTCCACCTCGGCGGGACAAGCGAACCGCATTCCTTTCGCGGAGGCGATCGCTTGCGCGAGGCATGGATTCGCCAAATGTTCGAACCCGATCGTTTCCGCGGCTTTGCGGCTCATGGCATGGGGAACGGCGACCAACGAATTGACCGACAGCTCGGGACGTCCCAGCATCCGGTTGAACGCCGTTTTCGCGGCGGCCGTATAATGGGGTATCTCGCTCAAGGCCAGTGACCGGCTCATCTGGTTCAGGGCGATGTCGCAGCCGGCCCGGATCGCCTGAACGAAAGGCGCCAGCCGGTCTGCGGGAATCGGGATATCGGCATCGAGGAAGAGCAGGATGTCCCCTTCCGCGAGGCAGGCGCCGATTCCCCGCCCGACGTCATGGCCCAGCGCGAATCCGTACTCGGCTACCCGGCAGCCCATCGACCGGCAGACCGCCGCGGTTCCGTCCGAAGAGCCGTTTACCACGGCGATGATCTCGAACGGACCCAGCCTGCGCGCTTCCCGAATCACGTTCCCGATCGACAACGCTTCGTTGCCAGCGGGGATGATGACCGACAGCCGATCGTTCATCGGAGCCTCACAACATGATCCGGACGTAGGAAATCGAATCCATGCGCACCGAGACGTCCTCCTCCCCGCCGTATCCGGGATACTGCGCGGCGCGTACCGTCACGGCGGCATCCGTGACGGAGACGAGCAAGCCGATGACGACATCCGTCGCGGCGGCGACTTGGACCTGCTCCCCGATATGGCTGCGAAGCTCTTGTTCAAACACCCTCATCACTCCCTGATTTTTTTGAAATTAGATAGCGCGGATGGCCGATACCGAACGGAAAGGAATGAGCAGCAGCGTGCTCGGGGATTCCTGGACGGCAACGTAATCGGTCCCTACCCGGATAAGAGTGCCCGACACCGTTCCGGACGTCGTGTTCAGGGCCACGGCGCGATGCAAGTATTGGCCGGCCAACTGGCGGAATTCGTTGTCCTGCAGATTCGCGACAGCCGTGCCGATAAAGCCCGCGAAGCGCGGAGAATACAGCTCCCGGCGCAAGTCGCGGCGAACGCCGGCCCGCAGCTCCTCCAATCGGCGGCTTACGCGGCGTGCGGCTCTTCTAACCTCTTGGCGCACGACGTTTCGGACGGTTTTCAGGCTGGGAGCAGCCGTCGCCGCCTTTTTCGCTTTGACGCTGCCCTGCAGTTTCACGCGTCCTTTCAGCGTGATCTTCATGGGAAACCGCTCCTTTTGTTCGAAATCGTGTCAGTCGGAAACGTTCAATGCGGACGGATCGATTCGTTGGTTTCTCTCTTGAAGCCTTGCCACCTCCTTCCCGGCGAGGATGATTCATCGTATTTCTCTTCAGGTCGAGGCGTATGGTTATTGGTCCAACCGCGGGCAAATTGTTCGCCTGCCTATCGCCCGCCTGAATGGAAAAACAAATCGCCCCTCCCGGGACACTCCCGGAGAGGGGCTGAAAGGTTTGATATGCGGGCTTTTTCCGGCATGTCGCGAGAGGTGTCGCACGGGACACTTCCCGCGACACCGCCGCGACGACATCCGCGCTGCGATTTCCGGATCGCGAGCATGCGGTTCGCGCCTTTCCGAATTTCGCGCTTCCTCGGCATTACCGCTGTGTCCGCGCAGAAAGCCGACGATGCGTTCCGCTACTGTCTGCCCAGCAAATCTTCGCGCAAAGGGGTGAAGGCGTCCAGCAGCGCCCCTTCCTCCAAGGCGGTGACGCCGTGTCTGGCTCCGCTCGGGATCACGAGCGTCTCTCCTTGTTTCAGGAGATGCTTGACCCCGTCGATGCGGAATTCGAACCGTCCCTTCAGGCAATAAGTCAGCTGCTCATGGGGATGGGAGTGCTCATAGCCTTCCGCCCCCGCCCGGAAACGAACTTCCATCATCATGAGCGAGGGCCCGGGATTGAATATTTTCCGCACGACCCCCGGCTCCGCGTTTTCCCACTTTCCGACGTTTGCCATACTTAACTCTCCCTCGCGCGGCGTTCTCGTTTGCCGCCTTATCCTTATTCTCTATATTTCAGGCAAAAATGCAAAAAAACTTGAAGATAAGAGGATCGTCGGAATGTTTACAATCCTGGCGTTCCGCTTTAATTCCCGTCTAACGAAGCCGGTTCATCATGGAAGAATGACCGATTCGAAGGAAAGGAGACGCTAATGAAGCCGATCAAGAAAAACGAACGGATCCCGGAATTGCAGCTCGTACGGGGGATGGCGATCCTTTGCGTCCTGACCGTTCACGCGAGCGCGTCCGCCACGGTGTCCATGGCGGATTCAAGCTACTATTGGCTTTATAATTTCGCGAACATCTTCGCCAAAATCGGAACGCCTACGTTTATACTGCTGAGCAGCTTCGTGCTGTTTTACGGTTACTTCTCCCGCCCCCTCGATCGGAAGCTGATCGGAAGCTTTTATCGGAAAAGGCTGCTGTATATCGTTGTCCCGTATGTCGTCTTTTCGGCGATTTATTATGCCATGGTGCAGCTCCTCTCCCATCAACCCCTGCTCTCCGCATCGACGCTTTCCGGTTTGGGGAACAAGCTGGTCACGGGGCACGCTTTTGCCCATCTCTACTTCGTCATCATCAGCATCCAGTTTTATTTGTTGTTTCCCGTTCTGCTCGCCGTCGCGAAAAAATGGAAAGGAATCGTCCCTTGGCTCGTTCCGATCGGTTTCCTGGTCCAATGGGGATTCGTGTTCTGGAACAAGTACCTGCAGCCGGTTCCGAACAAGGGCAGCTGGTCCCTATCGTATTTCTCCATGTTCATGCTGGGGGCGGCGCTGGGGATTTACTATCCGAAAATCAAGCCGTGGCTCGAGGTTCGGCTGCGGAACGGCTGCGGCTCCCGCTTCATGACGGCGCTGCTGCTATGGGCGTCCTGGCTGGGGCTGTCGGTCGCGCATGTCAGCCTGTATTACCGTGCGCGGTCATTCGGGACGAGGTACGATTCGCTGTGGTACGAGTTTTTGTGGAATTTCCAATCGCTAACCGCATCGCTCGTGTTGATCCAAGCCGCCTTTCTCCTCTCCCGATTCGGGTCCCCGTTCGCGCGGAAGACGCTTTACTTGCTGGGACAGAGTTCGTTCGGCATCTATTTGGTCCATTTGCTCTTTTTGACCGGCTACGATCTTTACATGCCGAACTTCGGAACGGCGTGGCTTGCCCATCTCCGCTATTTGGGCAGCTGGTTCTTCATGCTGGGCGCGTCCTGGCTTACGGTGGCCGCCGCGGCTAAGTTCGTTCCGATGGCTTGGATATTGTTCGGCAATCTGCCCGGACGCGCCGCCGGAGGCCGCCGATCGGAATCGGGCGCGAAGCCTCTGTCCGGCACGGCCAGCCTATAGCCGGCGCAGCTTCGGGTCAGCGGCACGGAGGAACGACAACAGCCGACGCGGCCGCGTCGGCTGTTGGGCGTAAGGCAAGTATGCTTGAAACCGTAAAACCCTCAATACAAAGACAAAGCGAGCGTTCCGTTCCCTCTTGCGGAATACAGAATGGCTTCGGTCCCTTCGATCTCCACGCTGTCCAGGTCGCTCAGGAACTGTTGGACCAGCCGGCGGCCGGACCTCCATTTCTTCTCGAGCACTTGGACGAGCAATTCGATCGTCCCGCGCCGCTCGTTGTTGTAATATACGGGAATCCGGTTGTCGTGGAATTCGATCATCACTTTTTTGACATCGGCTTTCATCAAGATCACCTCAGGGCGGCAGGCCCAAGACCTGCGTTATCTTGCCTATACCTTACCACCCCTATATAAATGTTAGCTTAATAAAATGTGAACATTTTATGGCGGTTTTGCCATCGAGGAATCATTTCCATTGCCGCAGGAATCGAACCGCGAGCGCGATGTCTTCTTCGGGACGCGTTCCGACTTCCCGCTCGATCGTCAGATAACCGGCGTAGCCGATTTCCTGCAACGCCCGCAAGTAAGCGGGCCAATCCACCGAGCCTTCGCCAAGCGGAACCTCGCGGAAAAACTCGCCTTCCTCCGCAAGGCTCGCGATGTTTTCATGGTCCATCGGCTCATAGCCGAGCGAACCGTAGATGTTGCGCGGATCCGTCTCCCGAAGGCGGATGCCGTCCTTGGCATGGGTGTGTACGATGTAATCTTTCAGCGTGCGGACGCCTTGGACCGGATCGTCTCCCGTCACCATCACCATATTGGCCGGATCGAAGTTGACGGCCACGCCTTTGACGCTCAGCTTATCGAGGAACCGCTTCAATGTCGAGGCCGTTTCCGGGCCGGTCTCGACGGCGAAATACGCGCCCAAGCCGTTCGCATACCGGCTCAGTTCTTCGCACGCTTCGAGCATCGCGTCGTAAATCGCGCCGTTCTCGTCTTCCGGCACGATGCCGATATGCGTCGTCACCACGTTCGTGCCTAGTTCCGCGGCCAGATCGAGAATGCGCTTGGACTTCTCCACTTTCCAGCCGTTCTCCCGCGCGTCCTGGAAGCCGTGCCCGCCCAAGTCCCCGACCAGCGCCGACACTTCCAGCCCCAAGTATTCGATGAAGCTTCTCCACTCCCGCCGCTGCGCCGGGGACAGCGTTACCGGATCCATCTCCCCGGACACCGCGTAAATTTGCACGCCGTCGGCTCCGACCTGCTTCGCCTTGATCAGTCCTTCCCGCACCCCGGCGCGGAAGCTGTCCACGATGACGCCGATTTTATTGTTCATCCGCACGTTCATTAACTCCCTTCTTCGGTTCCGTTTTCGTTCATCGGGGGATGCAACGCCCCCAGCATCCGGCGGGCGTTCTCCAGCCCGATCCGGGTGCCGAGCCGGCAGTCCTCCAACCCCTCGAATTCCACGGAGAGGCAACCGTCGTAACCGGACGCGCGGATCGCCCCCATGACGTCGCGCATCTCGATATCCCCATGACCGATGATCGCGCCGCGCAAATGGTTCCCCGCCGCCGTTGGGAACCAACCTTCGCCGGGATCTCGACGAGCCGGACGTGAATAGAAGTCTTTGAGGTGGATCATGCATGCGGCGAATGCGGTTTTCTTCACCGCGGCGACGGAATCCTCATCCGCGCATAGGAAATTGCCGACGTCGAGCGTCAGCTTGAAGTTCGGGCGGTCGGTCTCGCGAAGAAGCGCCAATACTCTTTCGCTGGACTGGATGTAGTACCCGTGATTCTCGACGCTGGTCGTGATGCCGAACTCCGCCGCGTAATCGGCGATCCGCCGGCACGCCTCCGCCAGCTTCGGCAGCTCCCGGCGGAACAAGGCAGCCGACGTGTCCTCCCGCCAAGCGACGTCGTGACGCATCCGCCGGACGCCGAGCGCCCGCGCGATGTCGACTTCCCCCGTCAGCCGGCGGATTTCCGCTTCGAAAGCGGCCTCGTCGTCCGGCAACAGGTTGCCGCCAACCGCGTAGTTGGAGAGATCGAGCTTCTCGTCTTCCGCGGTGCGGCGGATGACGTCGATGAGCCCGGGATTCTCGGCCAGATTGAAGCCGATCGGAACGATTTCGACGTGTTCGCCGCCTTCCGCGGCGATCCACCGGATGACGTCCGGCACCGTCATCTCCCCATCCCGGATCGCCCGGGATAGGCTGTAGGTGCTGACCCCCAGCTTCATCGGCTCAGCCCCTCTCCGTCGCCGAACCTTACTTCCCGGCCCGTCCGGGCCGATTCGTAAATGCCGCAGAGCATCTTCATCACTTCCACGCCGTCCTCCACCGGGCTGATCGGTTCGACGCCTCTGCAAGCGCAATCCACGAAATGGTCGATTTCCGCCTGGAACGCGCCGGCGAAATCGAAGTCCCTCCGGTCAAGCTGCGGCGTGACGTTCAGGATCGTATCGTGCTTCTCCGTCACGATGGAAAGCTCCGGAATCACCTGGCATCCGCCCTTCGTGCCGAACAGGCGGGCGGAAGCTTCGTCCTGCTCGATATGGAGCGAGTAACTGCAGTCCACGAACAAGGAAGCGCCGCCCTCGAAGCGGATCAGCGCGTTGGCCAAGTCCTCCACGTTGTTATGGGACGCGTCATAGTCCGAAGCCTTGTAGAAGGACAACCCCTTCACGTTGGCGCGGTTGCCCAGCTTCCGATAGACGTTGCCGGTAACCGCGGCGACTTTCGGTTTGCCCATCAAATACCAGCAGAGGTCGATCGCATGCACGCCGATGTCGATCAGCGGGCCGCCGCCGGAACGGCCCGCGTCCGCGAACCAGCCGCCCGGATTGCCCAGACGCCGCAGGATGGAGGCTTTCGCGTAATAAATTTCTCCGAACTCCCCTTGATCGGCGAAACGGCGCAGCAGCTTGGCGCCCGGATCATACCGGCGGACGAAGCCGACCATCAGCAAACGTCCCGAGGCACGCACCGCCCGCTGGATGTCCAGCGCTTCCCCGACCGTCATGCAGAGCGGCTTTTCGACGAGCACGTGTTTGCCCGCGTTCAGCGCCGCGATGCTGAGCTCCGCGTGCGCGCTGTTCCAAGTGCAAATGCTGACGGCGGTAAGCTCCGGATCGGCCAGCATCTCGCGCGCGTCGCCGAACGACTTGGCCGCTCCGTACCGGGCCGCGGCTTTCCCCGCGCGTTCGGCGTTCCAGTCGCATACCGCGCGGAGTTCGACGTCCGGATGGTTTCGGTAGGCGTTCAAATGCATTTCGGAAATCGAACCGGTTCCGATTACGCCGACTTTCAGCTTCTTGTCCATAGGCTCGTGGATCCGCTCCTCCCGTATCGCTTCTCACCTTTCTCTCCGTACTATAAAATGGAAGAGGCGCCTCCTCCATGGAGGGGCGTGCTGTCTTTTTGTAAAATCTTGCGCGGAAGGGGACGGATCCCGTTTGCAAAAACCGCCGTTGCTCCGCGAACCGATGGATATGCCGGACCCCCATTTTCCGCTCAAAATCCACCATCTTCGGTTCGACCAGCCGGGCGTCGTCACGTTCGCCAACCATTGGCACGAGCACTTGGAGTTCCTGTATATCGTGGATGGCGAAGCCAGGATCACGTGTAATTCGTTCGCCTGCGACGCCGCCGCGGGGGATTTGATCGTGGTGAACAGCACGGATTTGCATCAGGGGATTTGCTTGTCCGATCGTTTGGTTTATTTTGCGGTGATTCTGGATCCTTCCCTGCTCCACAGCCAACGGGCCGACGCGGTGGAGACGAAGTATATCGCGCCGATCACCCAGAACCGGATCCTGTTCCGGAACCGGATCCAAGAGGATCCCGAAGCGGTCCAATGCATCGATTCCCTCATCCGGGAATACCGGGGCAAGGAATTCGGCTACGAACTGGCGGTCAAAGCGCATCTGTACCGGCTGCTCGCCGTTCTTCTCCGCCGCCACGTCGCGTCCAGCCTGTCCCCGCAGGAATACGCTTCCCGGATCCGGAACCTCGAGCGGTTCGGCCCGGTGTTCCGCTACATCGACGAGCGCTTTAAGACGAAAATCACCGTCGATCAGCTGGCAGACGCCGCCTCTTTGAGCCGTTACCATTTTTGCCGGCAATTCAAACAGCTCACGGGCAAGACGGTCTCCGCCTATATCAACCAGGTCCGCGTCAACAAAGCGGAATTCCTGCTGCGGAACATGGGGATGAGCGTGACGGAGGCGGCGGCGGAAGTCGGCGTCGGCGATATATATTATTTCAGCAAACTTTTCAAGGCCTACAAGCAGGTTCCGCCTTCGCGTTTCTTGGAGGAACGGACGCCTTGACCCCTAAAAAAACTACGGTTGACTAATTGACATACAGAAGATTTGCCTTATGCCGATCGTTACGGACACCACAGCCGTTATTGGGGCAATTTCAACGTTCTTCAAATCGTAACGGACAACACGGACCTTAGTCGCTACACTTCGCGGCTAATCAGCGGTATTTTTGCTGAATAAGTGCAATCGCGTCCGTTAGAATACGATAGGTTGAGGAATGTCCCCGATAACGTCCTCTGTGTCCCTTAACCTGATGGTGTCCGTGTTTTTCGACCTGGTATGCGAATGGGTCAGTCGTAGAAAAAAAAAAAGACATCCTCCCTCGTTGCGTGTCGCTCCCGTTACCAACGGGTTTGAACAGCAATAGGGAGGATCTCCTCGTAATGGTTGCGTAACGTGCATTCGGACAAAACGCACGGTTCAGGAAAACCGCCGCTGCCGCTGCGCCTCGAATAACAATACCGTGGCGGCCATGGCGACGTTGAGCGATTCCGCGCGGCCCGTCATCGGAATGATCAGGTTGTCTTCCACGTGGGCGGACACTTCAGCGGACATGCCGCCTCCTTCGCTGCCGAATACAAGCCAGACACCCCGGCGGAAATCGTAATCGTAGCAGGACCGGGCCGCTTGCAGACTCGTGCCGGCGGCCGCCATGCCCCGCTCCCGCGCCTCGGGCAGCAGCTTCGTCAGGTCCCCCTCCAGCACGGGGACGTGGAACAACGCGCCCATCGTGGCGCGGAGCGTCTTGGGGTTGTACAGATCCGCCGTGCCGCGTCCGAGCACGACCGCCGATGCGGCGCACGCGGACGCGCTCCGCAGGATCGTGCCCACGTTGCCGGGATCCTGCACGCCGTCCAGCGCGACGATCAGCCCGGACTCCCGGTCGAACAGCTTGTCCCCGTCGGCCGGAGGCCGTTTCCGAGCTACGGCGAACACCGGCTGCGGCGTTTCCGCTTGGGTGCATCTGGCGATCACTTCCGGCGACGCCGGGATCCAGGACGGCGCGGAACCGCCGGCTTCGATCGCATCCCCCTCCCCTTCCGCAAACGCCTGAAGCTCCTCCGGAATCCCGACGCCGGCGTCGTACACGACATGGGCGAGCGGCCAATCCGCCAGCAAGGCTTCCTTCACCAGGTGGATGCCTTCCAGCAAAAACTTCCCTTCCCGCTCGCGGTATTTGCGTTCGGACAGCTTGGCCCACTCTTTCACCCGCGGGTTGGAGGAGGAGCTGATATACGATTCATGCTTCGGCATACGCTTGCTCCAGCCGGATCAGTTGGTCGTTGCGTCCGACGATGACGAGCACGTCGCCGGCGGCCAAAGGCTCGTCCGCGTGCGGCGTAATGTTCATTTGCTCGCCCTGCTTGACCGCCAGCACGTTGCAGTTGTATTTCGCCCGGATGTCCAGCTGCTTCAGGTTTTTGCCGATCATCTCGTCTGGAGCTCGCATCTCGACGATGCTGAATTCGGGCGACAGCTCGATGTGCTCCAGAATGTTCGGGGAGATCAGGTGATGGGCGACGCGAAGCCCCATGTCCCGCTCCGGGAACACGACCTTGTCCGCCCCGATCTTGCTGAGCACTTTGCCGTGCAGCTCGTTCTGGGCTTTGACGATGATGTACGGCACGCCCATGTCCTTGAGGATCAGCGTCGTGAGGATGCTGGCTTGGATGTCCTGGCCGATCGCGACCACGACGACGTCGAAGTTGCGGACGCCGATCGCCCGCAGCGCCTCCTCGTCCGTAGAGTCGGCCGATACCGCATGGGTTACCGCATGGGCTACGTCCTGCACCCGTTCCTCGCTCTCGTCGACGGCCAACACGTCATAGCCCATTTTCGCCAAATAGGTCGCCACGCTGGAGCCGAACCGTCCGAGTCCGATAACCGCGAATTGTTTTTTGACCATGGATGTTGAACTCCTTCCCGCGCTTGCCGGTCCTTACCATGTTCTTCATTATATCACATCCGCAAGGCAACGCTCCCTGCTCCCTAATACGCCCTTTCATGCGGAAAAACCGTCCAATACCAACATTTCGGACGGTTTTTCAGTATTTGTTCATTTCGCGATTATACAATCGAATATGGAGAC
Source organism: Cohnella caldifontis (assembly GCF_029360585.1). Taxonomy (GTDB): domain Bacteria; phylum Bacillota; class Bacilli; order Paenibacillales; family Paenibacillaceae; genus Cohnella; species Cohnella caldifontis. The sequence goes on from NZ_JAQZSJ010000032.1 coordinate 26,687, forward strand.
GCACAATGTTGATAGTTGGAC
>NZ_JAQZSJ010000033.1 GCF_029360585.1 Cohnella caldifontis
GTCCAACTATCAACATTGTTCGACCCGGCGGTATGGATGAAAAGGGGAGAGACCGAAGTTGAAAGAATTGAAGTTGCGCGACGTGGCGCCCGGCAACCTGCTGGCCCGGCCCGTCACGGGCAAAACCGGCGTCACGATGTTGGAATCCGGTACGGCTCTTACCCCTCAGTACATTGAGCGATTGAAAAACCTCGGCATCGATTCGGTGTTCGTGCTGGAACACGACGATTCGTCCGTTTCATCCAGAAAACCTTCCAAGTTCGCGGCTCCCCAGCGTCCTTCCAGATGGGAATTGTTGTCCGCAGACGAGAGAGAGTCGAAGAAAAACGACGTTAAAGCCAGGGAAGCCGCTTGTTACGAGCTATTGCTGATGACGGAATCAGACCGCGACCTGGGAAACATGGCCATCCCTCTGCGCGACGACAATCAGCTTCGCAGACTGCGCGGCGTTTTCGCGGAAATCGTCCGGCAACGGTCGCTGGCGGAAGAACTCGGCGTCTTGTACGTCACCGACCATTTCGTGTTTCAGCACTCGCTGCGGGTAGGACTGCTGTCCGGCATCATCGGCTTGGCCAAAGATTACGACACGTCCAGACTCTATGAACTCGTACTGGGAGGACTGCTCTTCGACATCGGCATGACGACCCTGCCGCCCGAATTGCTGCGCAAGAGCGGGCAGCTGCGTCCGGACGAGAAATCCCTGATGCGCCAACATACCACGGAAGGCTACCGCATCTTGACCATGCTCCCCGACGTCTCCGCGGCTGCCGCCAAATGCGCCCTGCTCCATCATGAACGTTATCGGGGAGAAGGCTACCCGTTCGGACTGAAAGCCGACGACACGCCCGAATTCGCCCAAATCGTCGGGCTTGCCGACATCTACGACGCTTTGACTTCCCCGCGCCATTACCGCAGCGCCTTCACCCCGGGAGATGCCGTGGAGTATTTGTTCGCCGCCGGGAATTACGACTTCGACATGTCGCTGATCTGGGTGTTCCTGAAGAACGTCTTCGTTTTTCCGGTTGCCTCCGTCATTCGCCTCAGCAACGGCCAAATCGGCGTCGTATCCGGCGCGGACAGCTCCCTGAACCACCGGCCGGTCGTGCAAATCATCCGCGAAGCGGACGGAACGCCGGTCGTTCGGCCCTATCCGGTCGACCTGGCCGTGAACCGAAACTTGACCATCGTTGGCGCGGCGCCCGTGACGGCCGAATAAGGAGAAAATAAAAAAATGCCCTCGAATATGAGAGGGCATTTCTCTATACTTCTCATGATTCGGCGACCTGGCCGGCATGGCGCGGTTCATCGCGCTTTAGCCCCGTGGTTTTGCGGCCCCGTCTTTCGGCGGGTGTGCCTTTATTCGATTATGAGGTTGGGGCGATTCTATTCATAGGTTCTTCCCACTCTAGATTGTATCCAAATTGGATATCATTGTCATCCTCTTTTTTGAGAATAAAGTCTTACTTGTTTAGTCCGTTAGGACTATCAAGTTTCGACAAAAAGAACCCTCCGGATCCGATGTATCCCGGAAGGTTCTTTTTGATGTCTCATGCGGAATTAAGATAACGGCTGCATATCCCGGCTCACGTGTACCAACGTGCCTCCCGCGACCGTTGCGGCGACGAGCGGGACGTCCTTCCATTTGCGCACCACGATAAGATCGGCGGCTTTGCCGGGCTCGAGCGAACCGAGCTCCTTCCCCCGGCCGATCGCTTGAGCGGGATGCAGCGAGGCCATCGCCGCCGCCCGTTCCAGCGGGATTCCTTGGCGTTCGAGTTCGAATACGGCATGGAGCAGGGAAGCCGGATGGTAATCCGAGCACAGGACGTCCGCCGCGCCTTCCTTCACCGCGTCGGCGGCGTTCAGGTTGCCGTCGTGCGAACCGCCCCGCACGATATTCGGCGCGCCGACGCACACCCGCATGCCGCGTTCGGCCGCGTATCCCGCGGTGTCCAAATCAAGCGGGAATTCGGAGATGTTTGCGTGATACCCGAGAGAGCGGTCTACGGTCTCTCGGGTATCGTCGTCATGGGAACCGACGGCGATTCCCCGCTCCCGCGCATAGGCCGTCAGCCCACGCAGGACGTCCCAATCGACGCGCGCCCGCCGCTCCTCGAGTTCCGCGACGATTTGCGACACTTCTTCCAGGCCGACGCCCTGGTTTTTCATCACGTATCGCTGGAACGCGCCGGGCCTGCGATATTGGCCGATCCCCGGCGCATGGTCCATCAGCGACAAATAGTCGATCGCGCCTTCCCCGATCAGCCGTTTCGCCAGCGCCATGCCGGTGAGGTGGGATACCTCGTAGCGCAGATGGATGCCGTGCCGGATCATCGCCCGCTCTTCGCGGAAGGAGCGGATCAAGCCGATCATTTCGGAAACGAGGTGTTCTCCCCTTAAGCTTAACCCTACGCCCAGCGACAACGAATGCAGCATCGTCGTGATGCCGTGACCGGCCAGCTTTTTCTCGAATTGAAGGAAGGCCATCTCCATCGGGAACAGCGTGTTCGGCCGCGGCTCCGTCTCCTTCTCGATCGCGTCGCAGTGGATGTCGACCAGCCCGGGAAGCACCCATTGTCCCGAAGCATCCACGACGGTGTCGCCTGGCTTCGCCTCCTCGGCAAAGCCCGGTCCGATCGCCGCCATGCGTCCCCGTTCGGCGATGATATCCGCTTCAATCACCTCGTGGGGGAGTACCGCCAGTCCCCCTTTTACGATCAACCGGCTCATCGTTTCAACTCCGTTTCCAGCGAAATTTTAAGGAGCCGTCTCCAGGAACGTCACGTCCGGCATCCGCTCCATCGCGGTGCGCATGGCGTATTCGTTTTCGAACAAGGCGACGTCATTGTCGTTCTTGTCCTTGACCAACGTGGAGTTGATCCGGAATTTGGACGGGTCGGCCTTACCGACGATCCATCTCGCGAATTGGAACGGCGTGCGGCTGAGCAGGATGTCCACGCCGTACTCGTTCTTCATCCGATACTCGAACACCTCGAACTGCAGTTGGCCGACGACGCCCAAGAAGGTATCCTCGAACGGGCCGACGGACCGGAACACTTGGACCATGCCTTCCTCGGTCAATTGGTCCAGCCCTTTCAAGTACTGCTTCTGCTTGAGCGCGTTCTTGATCGAGACTTTGGCGAAAATTTCCGGAGAGAACGTCGGCAGTTCCTCGAACACCACGTTGCTGCTTTCGCTCAGCGAATCGCCGATGCGGAAAATCCCCGGGTCGAACAAGCCGATGATGTCCCCGGGATAGGCGACTTCGACGATATCCCGGTCCTGGGCCAGGAACTGCTGCGGCTGGGACAGCTTGATCTCCTTGCCGGCCCGCACGTGTCGGACCGACATGCCGCGCTCGAATTTGCCCGAGCAGATCCGCAAGAAAGCCAGACGGTCGCGGTGCGCGGGGTTCATATTGGCCTGGATTTTGAAAATGTAGCCGGAAAACTTCTCGTTCTCGGGCTCGACCGGTCCGTCCGTGCTCTTGCGGGGGGTCGGCGAAGGCGCCAGCTGCAGGAAGTTCTCGAGGAACGTCTGCACGCCGAAATTGTTGATCGCGCTGCCGAAAAACACGGGCGTCAGCTCGCCGGCCTTCACCTTCTCGTAGTCGAACGGATCGCCCGCCACGTCGAGCAGCTCCAGCTCCTCGATCAGCTTGTCGGCGAGGTAGTCGCCCGCCATTTCGCGGATGACCGGGTCGCGGTAATCTTCGACCTTGCGGACCGCGATCGTGGAGTGGTCGTTGCCCTGGAACAGCTCGACCTGGTTCTTCATCCGGTCGTACACGCCGCACAGCTCCCGGCCCATGCCGATCGGCCAGTTCATCGGCACGGAGCGGATGCCGAGCACGCGCTCGATCTCTTCGAGCAGGTCGAACGGATTCTGCCCTTCCCGGTCCAGCTTGTTAATGAACGTGAAGATCGGAATGCCGCGTTTGCTGCATACCTGAAACAGCTTGATCGTCTGGGCCTCGACGCCTTTGGCGACGTCGATCAACATGACCGCGCTGTCCGCGGCGGTCAGCGTGCGGTACGTGTCTTCGCTGAAGTCTTGGTGGCCCGGCGTGTCGAGGATGTTGACCTGCTTGCCGGCGTATTGGAACTGCATAACGGAGGACGTGACGGAAATCCCGCGCTGCTTCTCGATTTCCATCCAGTCGCTCGTCGCGTGGCGCGCCGCTTTGCGCGCCTTGACCGAGCCGGCGATATGGATCGCGCCTCCGTACAGGAGCAGCTTCTCCGTCAGCGTCGTTTTCCCCGCGTCGGGGTGAGAAATAATCGCGAACGTGCGGCGCCGCTCGACTTCCTGCCGCAATTCATCGCGAAGCGATGTGCTCATATGGGCGAATTTCCCTTCTGTTTAAAAAATGACCGCCCATATTATATCACATTTGCGGTCATCTGTTCGGATCGGGAATCATCGCCTTATTCCGCCCGATTATGCTTTCGCGTATATCGGCTCCGCAGCCTCTTCCCGCATCGGGAACCCCGCGCTCCTGGCTCCCAGGATCGCGCGCACCGCATCCGGCGAAGGCGAGGCCGGCCGGTACCGGGCCGCCGCGCGCTTCATGGCCGCCAGCCGCTCTCGATCCCCGAGCAACCCGGTCAGCATCCCCGCGAGCTCCGCCACGCTGCCGGCTTCCACCGCGGCGCCGATCCGCGCGAGATACGCGGCGTTGTCCTTCTCCTGTCCGAGAAGCGGCTTGAACAGCAGCATCGGCAGTTCGAGCGACAGCGCTTCGGACGTCGTCAAGCCGCCGGGTTTGGTCACGATGAGGTCGGATAGCGCCATCAGCTCGTGTACGTGCTCCACGTAGCCCAACACGCGAACGCGGCCGGATGCGTCCCCCAGCTCCCCCTCGAGCTGCTGCCGCAGCTTCTCGTTGCGCCCGCATACGAGGATGAATTGCGCGCCGCTTGCGAACCCACCCGATTTCAAGAGGCCGACGAAATCTTTGTCGATCATGCCGAGCCCCCCGCCCATGACGAGCACCGCCGGCCGGGCGAGGTCGAGCCCGTGGAGGTCCCGCAGCAAAGCGCGGTCGTAGGACCGTTGGCAAGCGAGGCGTATCGGAATGCCCGTCGCCGAAATGCGTCCGGCCGGAACTCCTCTGCGCAGCAGCGTTCTGCGGACCGATTCGGAGCCGACGATATACCGATCGGTAAACGGATGGATCCAGAAGCTGTGGTCCGTATGGTCGGTGATGACCGTGACGGCCGGCAAACCGGTCAGCCCTCGGGCTTTGAGCGCGGACATCGCCGCGGCGGCGAGCGGGAACGTGCTGACGACGACGGACGGACGTTTCTCCTTGAGCAGTTGCTGAATCCGCTCCAAACTGGAGGACTTGGCCCTTTTGACGAAGCTCGAGAACGGGCTGTCGCCGCGCGTTTTCTGGAACAGGTAGCCATACAAGGAAGGAAGCTTCTTCATCCATTGCTCGTAACAGAATTTGCCGACCGCATGGAGCTTGGGATGCGTCCACGCCATGTAATCGACGACCTCGACTTCCGTCCCCGGATTGCCGTCCAAGGCCGCCTCCCGGATCGCGCGGGCCGCCTGAAGATGGCCGTCCCCGAGGGCGCCGGAGAGAATCAGGATTTTGGGTTTCTTCGCCGGTTCCAACACCTCGGTATCCTCCTTTGTACGTTCAACATGCTCTTTGTCACGGAATGTGCGCCGACAACGCGAACATGCCCGCAGCCGAACCTAATGCGCCGGCGAGCAGCCAGCTCCTCCCGGGCGGATCGCCGCCATCCCTCTTCCGGAGCATCCGGTCCGCCGGATCGTGGAGGGATCGGCGGTACGAATAGAAGAACCAGACGAGCGCCGCGGCATAGATCAGCGCCTCCTTGCCATAACGGGACGCGATCTCGTGGATCATGTCCCACCGGGTGCCGAGCATGCGGCCTCCGACGATGAAGACGGCGGTCCAGAAGAGGGCTCCGGCGTACGTATAAAGCGCGTACTGGCGGAAGGGCACGTTCAGGATGCCTGCCAAATAACCGGTAAAATGCCGCACGCCCGGGACGAAGAACGAGAAGAACAGCAGCTTGTTGCCGTATTTTTTGAAGCCGTCCTCCGCTTTCTTGAGCTTCCTCGGGCCGAGGAACAGTTTGGGTCCGTGCTTGACGAGAAACGGGTACCCGAGCCTTCGCCCGACGAAGTAGGTGACGGTCGTGCCGATCGAAGTTCCGAGCCAGGCGATCGACACGGCAAGCGGCAAACCGAGACGTCCTTCGGAAACCAGATAGCCGGAATAACCCATGACCAGCTCTCCGGGAAACGGCAGCGCGACGTATTCGAGCATCAATCCGAAGAACAACGCCAAATATCCGAACTGCTCCATCCAAATCTCAATCGTGTTCATGCGTTTAACCTGCCATTCGCTTTTCCGGCGTTGCTTTCATTCTAGCGGCCGAGTTTGCCGTCCGGCACCAACCGCGGTTCGGTTCCGGCCTCGGACTTCAGTCGGGGGGCGGACTGGACAGGAAGACGGGGAGCGGCGCCGGCAGCCGGCGGGGATCCCGATTCGAGGCGCAACGAAACAAGCCAGGCCGACAACTGCAGATGCGGGCCTGGCTGTCGCTTGCGGCTCGGAATACCGCCGCTTTTCGCTTTAGAATACCCGTCTTCTCGTGAACAGCCAGCTGCCCGCGAGGAAGACGGCGCTGAGCAGGATCGTCAGGCCGAAGCCTTGCCACAAGGAATCGTTGAAGAGCAGCGTCAGAAACCCGTCCGCCACGTGCGGACGGAGCGAGGGAACCGAGGTGCCGACCGGGATGGCCGTGATAAGAGCGGCCCAAAGGATCCATCCGACCGCATGCCGCAGTCCGGAAAACAGCAGCGTGAACAGCGACAGGAGCAGCATGTAAACGCCGAACTGATAGAGGAACATGCCGGCGTAACCGAATTGGGTCCAGCCGAAAATTTCCAGGATATTGAACGTTAGCCGATAGTCCGAGATCACATGCGCCTCGATCGGGAACCAGAGCACGTTCAGCAAGGAGAACCCGGCCGCCCACGCGGCATAGACCGCCAGCAACCCCTTGAAATAATCCCGTCGCGTCGCCCCCAGGTTGACGATCCGCTTGAAGAAACTGACCGGCAGCACGCTGCCCACGAAAATCAGGAAAATGCCGAGCATGTTGGCATAGGAAACTTGGGCATTTTCGCCGTTGTCCCCGACGGACAAAGAGACGATGATATTCGCAAGCAAGCCGGCGGCCACGAAACCGGCCACGCACCATAGATAAATCCGAAGCTGCAGGTAAGAAGCCTTCCACATTGCCCTCGTTTTGCTCATGCGCTTGCGCTCCCTTCAATGAAATAAGCGAAAAATTTCTGCAGCGGAAGTCCGTCGATCGTAATGCCCATTTGACCCGCCATCCGGATTTCGTCTTCCCCGATCGCGCCGAACACCGCGGCCAAACTTCCGCTGCCGTAAGACTCCCGGTAGATGACGCGTTTCCCGCTCGTGAACCGCTCTACGTTCTCTCTGCTGCCCGTCAGCATGTAGGACCGCGAACGGATGTTATCCACGTCGTCGGCCAGCAGGATGCTGCCGGCTTCGATGATGTAGACCTTCTCCACCACTTTCGCGATCTCGTCGATCAGGTGGGTGGACAGCAGGACCGTGCGGGGATGTTCGGCGTAATCCTCCATCAGCACGCTGTAGAACTTCTCGCGCATGAGCACGTCCAGCCCGAGCACCGGCTCGTCGTAAATCGTAAGCGGCGCCCGGCTCGCCAGTCCGACGACGTTGCCGACAAGCGATTCCATCCCCCTGGAGAGCTGGCGGATTTTTTTGTTCGGGTTCAGCTTGAACGCCTTGAGCAGATCTTGGGCAAAAGCCGCGTCCCAGTTCGGATGGAAGGCCGACGCCATTTCCAGGATCTCGCCGACTTTCGCCCCGCCGAAGTGGTAGTTTTTCTCCCGGACGTAACACGTGTCCTTCGGCGAGTCTCCAGGGCGCAAGTTCAGCCCCGCGACTTCGATACGGCCGGAATCGGGGGAGATCCCTCCCGTTATCATATTGAGCAAAGTCGTCTTGCCCGCGCCGTTGCGGCCGAGCAGGCCGTACACCACGTTCTCCTCCAGCTTCATGTCCAGCTGGCGGACGGCGTCCGTCTTCCCGTAGCTCTTGTTTACGTTCGCGCATTCCAGGATCGCGTTCATTCTCGCATCAGCTCCTCTTCCCTTTTTTAATCATTTCGATCACTTCGTCCGCCGTCAGCTCCAGCTTCTCGGCTTCGTCCAGCAGCTTCAGCACGAGCTGGTTGTAGAACCGGTCCTTTCTTTTACCCTTGATGATTTTCCTGGCGTCTGCGGTCACGTACATCCCGAGCCCTCTCTTCTTGTACAAAATGCCTTCGTTCACGAGCAGGGCGATGCCCTTGACGATCGTCGCCGGGTTGATCTCGAACGTCCGGGCGAACTGTGCCACCGAAATGATCTGGTCTTCTTCGTTGTAAATGCCGGTCAGGATATCGTCTTCGATTTTGTCGGCCACCTGCTGGAAAATCGGCTGCCCGTCGTCGAAGGTCGCCATCACGCGATCACCCTATCGGTATGTTAGTCATGTAACATACTATAATGCCGGTGGAAACGATTGTCAACCGGCGAATCGGCAAAACGCAAAAAAAAGCTGCCGCGGCAGGGCTGAAGAATCGGAATCCTCTTCCTGATCCCATGCGGCGCTTCAATGAAAAAACTCCGCGATTCCTATCGGAATGCGGAGTTCGGGTCGCGTGACGAACAGGCGCGTCCGGCCCTCGCCAGATGTTTTCAGTGCCCTGCCGAATACTCTGCGGATTGCATTTCTTGGGGATCCAGCTTCGTCCGTCCCATGAAGAACGAGACGAGCAGCGCCAGCACGACCGGAATGATCGCCCAGGCGAACGTATGCGTAATCGAAGAGGACAGCAGGGAAGAGATCCGGTCCAGCGCGTCTGCGGGAATGTTCGCCCTCGTCTCCGGCGCGAGCAAGGAGTGCGGATCTTTGAAGTCGACCCCTTGCGGCAGCGGCGTTTTCCCTTCCCCCGCTCCGAACACGCCGGACAGCTTGCCGAGGAAATCGTGGCTCTGGATGATGCCGAATACGGTGATGCCGATCGTCATGCCGAGCGAGCGGACGAAATTGAGCGTCGAGCTGGCCGTGCCGCGTTGGCGGGCGGGCAAGCCGTGAACGGCCGTGTTGCCCAGCACGGAGAACGAAGCGCCGATGCCGAGTCCGATCAAAACCATGTAAGCCGTCACGAGCAACCGGGTCGAATCCGGCGCGAGCGTCGATACGAGAATCGTGCCGGCGACCAAGATCGCGAAGCACGGCGCCAGAATGTTGCGGTAAGGGATTTTCGTCATCAGGAAGCCGCCGACCGTGGCCGTGACGACCGACCCGAGCATCATGGGCAGCAGCACGAGACCGGAATTGGTCGCCGATCCGCCGAGCACCCCTTGAATGAATATCGGAATGTAGACCGAGGCGACGATAAAGCCCGCGCCGCTGAACAAAGCGCCTAAGACGCTGGTGGTGTACAGACGCTTGCGGAACAGCGAGTACGAAATGATCGGCTCCTCCGCTTTCGTCTCGATGAACAGGAAGAATACGGCGAGCACCGCGAATCCCGCGAACAAGCTCAAGATCTGAACGGAATCCCAAGCATACGTCTTGCCGCCCAGCTCCAGCGCGAACATGAGGCAGACGACCGCGCCCAGCAGCGAGCACGCCCCCAGCCAGTCGATTTTCTGCTTGGCATGCTCGATCGACTCGCGATAGAAGAAGGCGATCATGAGGAAGGCCAGCAAGCCTAAGGGCAGGTTGATGTAGAATACCCATTCCCAACGGATATGGTCGGTGATATAAGCGCCGAGCAGCGGGCCGAAAATGCTCGACATGCCGAACACCGCGCCGAACAGCCCGCCCAGCTTGCCCCGCAGCTCCAGCGGAACCGCGTCGAACATGATCGTGAACGCGATCGGCACGAGCGCGCCGCCGCCGATGCCCTGCACCGCCCGGTACAGCGCCAGCTCGGTGATATTGGTCGCGGTGCCGCACAACGCCGACCCCGCCATGAAGACGATCAGTCCGAAAATGAAAAACCTTTTCCGTCCGTACATATCCGACAGTTTGCCGAAAATCGGCATGCCCGCCATTTCCGCCACCATGTAAGCCGAGGTGACCCAGACGAATTTGTCCATCCCGCCCAGCTCGGCCACGATGTTGCCCATGGCGGTGGCCACGATCGTGTTGTCCATCGAGGCCATCAGAATGCCCAGCAGCAAGCCCGCGATCACGACGCCCAGGCTTTTTTGCTTTTGCGCCAAACGTATCCACTCCTTAACGTTATCTATATAGGGATTGAAATTCCTTCAGATGCGAACGCGTTCCTTGACGACCGCGCTCTTATGGACGGCGAGCGACGTCCGATATTCGACTTTGCCGATCGCGCAGTCGGGACCGATGACGACCCGGTTGCCGCGCACGACTCCCGCTTCCGTGTTCGACAGTTCGACCGAATCGCCTTCGATGACGTCCGCGGTCAGCATCGCCGGGCCTCCGGCGTTCACCAAACCCATCAGCTTCGAGACGCGGCTTCGCTTCACGACTAGCGACTCTCCTCCGATTTCCTTGACGCGGCAAGGTCCGTACAGTCGAATCTCCAGAAGGTCCGCATTGAGCAAGCCGTCGATCGAACAAGCGCCGGACAAGAGAAACCTTTCGGCCTCCAGGTCTCCGCGGACGCTCACGTTCCCGGTAAAATCGACTTTATCGACGCGCGCCGCGTTCGCGAACCTCAGCTCGCCTCTGCCCCGAATCGTCCCGGCGCGCACCGTGCCCCGGATGACGGCTTCTCCCGTAAGACTCAGCTCGTCGCTGCTTAACGTGCCTTCGACCGAAATATTGCCCATCGCGGACATTTTACGGCAAGCCAGGTCGCCGGATACCTCGCATTCGCCGGTAATTTTGACCCGGTTGTACCGGCCGCCCGCCGCGGTTGACGTGCCGACCAGCCTCAAATCAGGCAGAACGGTTTCACTCACCGGTCCTCCACTCCTTTCCTACCTTTGCTCCCGGATGTTTGCGGTATTCCGTTCGATACTCGACGCGTTCGATGCGGCAGCCGGGGCCGATCGTGACGCGGTTGCCGCGCACGGCGGAGGCGACGGTGTGCTCCAAGTCGAGATCGTCCCCTTCGATCGTGCCGGTCAGCAGCTCGGGTCTCCACCTCGGGAACAGATTCCGCAGCGCCTCCTTCCACCGGCTCTTGGGGATTTTCCGCACCCGGATCGATTCGCAGCCGATTTCCCGCGCTTTTCCTTGGCCGTAAAGCGCGATATCGACGAAGCCCGCGTTCAGCATGCCGCCGACCTCGAAACCGCCGGCCGCGCGCAGACGCTCGAATTCGCAATCGCCGCCGATTTTCAGATAACCGTTCAAGACCGCCTCGTGGCCGGTCAGCGAGCCCCCGACGTCGATCAAACCGTCCATTTCCGCTTGATCCGCCGAGACATCGCCTTCCACCTTCAATTTCCCATTGGCGAAAAACGATTTCGTTTCGACGCTTCCCCGCACGGTCGACACCCCGTTCAGCCGGAAATCGTCCGCCGACACGTTCCCGTTCACTTTTCCTACGCCTTCCAGCTTCACCCGGCGATAGCGGCCGCCCCCCGCGCTGCCCACGCCGCTCATGTTCAAGTCGCCATACGGTTGGTTGTCCATCCCTGGTTCCCTCCTGTAATCGGGCGGTTGACGGAGTCCAAGCTCCCCGCTTCCGCTCAAATCAATTTGCTTTTCAACCGCTCGATCGCTTCCGTCATTGATAAGCGGGCCACGATCTTGACCCCGCTGTCGAAATAAACTTGCGACGGCACGGACACGAGCGCGAACGACGAGACGCCCATTTTGCGCAGGAAAATCAGTTCGCAGGGCTTGCCTTCGAAATTCGGAAAATGGTCCCGCATTGCGGCCAGCAATCGCTCCCCTTCCTCCAAGCTCATGTCGCCGGCCTGCAGCAGGCTGTCGATCACGTAGAGGTACAGGATCATCTCGAACGCGTACACGGTAGGATCGGGGTCTTGCCCGGCGAATCTTTGCAGCACTACATTCGAAACAATGTTACGTTTCATTAAATCGCATTTGCGCATCTCATAGTCGGGCAAGGACGGAGAAAGCTTTCCCGCTACCTGATCGAGGGACAAATCGTCCTTCATGTTCAGGATCTTGTCGATGCGCGCGAGGATCAGGTCTTTCGGAAAAAACGTTTCCTGGCCGGTAAACGTGGATTTGCGGATGAACCACTCTTCCGGAATGAGCTGCTTCCGCTTCCATCGGTACAACTGGCCGTAGGAAATCCCCGTTTGATCCAGCAGGTCCTTCTTGGAAATGAGCTCGCGCTCCATGCTCTCGCCTCCTTACGTTTTGCATCGTAACATAACATTGTTACGTTGTAAAGCGAAACGAAGCCGTTTGATGAAAAACCCGCCTGGAGTCGGGGGCTTAGGCAGACCCGGGGTCGATTGCCGCACGAGACTTCCGGGACTACGATAGGGTGAGGAACGTTTCGCCGTCATCCGCGCAAACCAGGCATTGAAGGAGGTGCGCCCATGTTCGAATCTTATCTCTTCCCGATCCGTTATGCTTTCTTGTCGTTTCCGATCGCCGCGGCGCTGTTCACGATGCCTTTCCTCGTCGTGCAATACCGCCGGCATGGATATATCCATCTGTACCGGGCCTTCATGCTCTACCTATTGCTCCTGTATTTGCTGAACGCCTTGTTTCTCGTCATTCTCCCCCTGCCCGCTTCGGTTCATAACGATCCGCCTTCCTCCGGCTCCTACGCGCAATGGATCCCGTTCCATTTTGTGTCCGATATCGTCAGGGAAACGGCCGTTCAGGCGGATCAACCTTCGACTTACGGGCGCTTGTTCGCGGAACGCGCGTTTCTTCAAGCCGCGTTCAACGTACTGCTCACGGCGCCTTTCGGGATGTTTTTGCGCTGCTATTTTCGCGTCCGGCCGGCAACGTGTTTGGCCGCCGGTCTCGGCTTGTCGCTCTTCTTCGAAATCACGCAGGTCACCGGCCTGTACGGGATTTTCGACTATCCGTACCGGCTGTTCGACGTGGACGATCTCCTGACGAACGCGGCCGGCGGCATGCTCGGATTCGCCGCGGCGGCTTGGCTGTCCGCCCATCTTCCCCGCGCCGATCGGTTGGATGAACGGGTCGATCTGGCGAAAAAACGCGTCAGCTATACCCGAAGAGCGGTCGCCTTCGCGCTGGACGGGTTCGTCTTGCTTCCGGCGCTCGCGGCGCTCGCCGCCTTCCGGATCCCGCTGGCCTTCCCTCTGCTCGCTGCCGCGTATTCCATCGTTCTTCCTTGCGCCGCCGGCGGACGCACGATCGGCAAGTGGGCGGTGCGGATTCGCCTCCAGGAACGGGGTGAGAATGTTCAGGCGCGCGGGTTTCTGATCCGGTACGGCTTGCTTTACGGGCCGGCGGCCGTTATCCCGGCGCTTGCCGGCTCCGGAATTCCGCCGTTGGCGATCGGTTTGTATATGCTGGCGGTCATGGCGTATTACGCCGTATTCGCCGGGGACCTGCTCCGATGCCTGCTCAACCGGAGACGCAAACCTTTCTACGAGGCGTTAAGCGGAACCGGGCACGTGATCGACTTGGCGCGGATCGCGCGCAAGAACGCCCGAACCGCCGCTTCCTCAACCGTATCTCAAGCCTAGCCGGGCGAACCGGCAACAAAGCGGAAAAGCGGCTCTCCCCCGATCGGAAGGCCGCTTTCAAGCCATATTGATATATACAAAAGGTATTCCTAGTCCGAGAATCCAGAGCAGCGGAATGAAGTTAAACAGGATGGCCAACCGCTTGCGCCGTTTGCGAAGGATCCAGGCGAGAATCGAACTGATAACGGCCGCGATCGGATAAATGCCGACTCCCGTGACCAAAGCAACGCCAAACCAAGAGAAACCCTGATCGAAGCTCATGAAGGAAATTCCCCATATGAGCAGCCATGGGATGATGCATAACGCGTATAGAAACTGGCTGATCACGAGAAACGTCTTCAACCGAATAATCCTCCATATCAAAGGACCCGCAATCCTGCGGGTCCAAGCAATCCAATCCTCTACCCTCTATCCCCTCGGCGAGGAAACAGAGTTTTCCTATCCAACATCGTTAGTCTCCGACCAGAAACGCCCGGGCGGGCGCGGCGTCGATGCCGGTCAGCTTGAGCGGGGCCACGACGAGCGTGTAGTTGCCGGCTTCGACGTGCCGGAGCCGCAGTCCTTCGACGATGACGACATTGCTCCGCATCAGCGTGCGATGGGTCGGATATCCCGGCTGGGCGCGTTCGATGCCGAGCGCATCCGTACCGACCGCCGCGACCCCGATTTGGGCGAGATATTCCGCTCCGTCCACGCGCAAATACGGAAAATCCGGATCGAACCGTTCGCTGTAAGAGCTCGACGTTTTGAACAAAATCCGCTCCCCGCGCCGGATCGCGAAGGGCAGCAGATCCTCTTTGGAGATATGGTCCTTCACGCCCGTCAGATCGATCACGCGGGCCGGTCCGCATAGCTGCTCCAACGTCACGGTCTCGATGGTGTCCCCTCCGGGAATCATGTGGAGCGGAGCATCGACATGGGTGCCCGTGTGCACGTTCAGGTTCAGCTGGCTTTCGTGCGGCTGGCCTTGGTCATGATTTTGCACGTTGGTGATCGCAGGCTCCTTGTGCGCGAGGTTGTCCCACACCTGCATGCCCTCTTCTATCGTCATGCTGATGTCGATCAATCGTCCCCAACCCATCGTCCGGCCATCCTCCCCTGCAACCCGTTAATTTTCGCTGTTCCGCACCCAGATCACGTTATCCTCGTCCTGCCCGCCCACCGGCCACCAGTGGAAGCCGTCCTCATGCAGCAGCTTCTCGGCTTGCGCCGGTCCCCAAGAACCCGCGGGATACAGTGCCGGTTCGATGCCGTGCTCCTTCCAAGCATGCGCGATCGGGTCGATCAGCTGCCAAGCGGCAGCGAGCTCGTCCCAACGCGTGAAATAGGTGGAATCCCCGCGGGACGCGTCGAAAATCAAACGTTCGTAGGCTTCCGGCGTGTTGATTCCGATCTGGCAGCTTTGGCAGAACTCCATGGCCACCGGTTGGATCGTCATGTCGTTGCCCGGCTTTTTGGCATTGATCTTGATGTAGATGCCCTCCATCGGGTTCACGCGGATGACGAGCAAATTCGGCGTCAAGTCCTGGGCACGGGCGAACAGAACGTTGTTCGGCACGTTTTTGAACTCGATCACGATTTCCGTCGACTTCACCGGCAGCCGCTTGCCGGTCCGCACGTAGAACGGGACGCCGGCCCAACGGAAATTGTCGACGAACACGCGGGCGGCGAAGAACGTCTCCGTATGCGACTCGGGGTTCACGGAATCTTCCTCCCGGTACCCCTTGAACTCCTTGCCCTTGAGCGAACCGTGGGCGTACTGCCCTCGGACGATCCGGCGACGCACCTCGTCTGCGGAATGGAACGGCCGGATCGAGCGGAGCACCTTCACCTTCTCGTCCCGGATGTCTTCCGCGTCCAGGCGGCTAGGCGGCTCCATCGCGATCATCGTCAGCATCTGCAGCATATGGTTCTGCACCATGTCGCGCAGCGCGCCGGATTTGTCGTAATACGCGCCCCGCTCCTCGACGCCGACCGTCTCGGCCAGCGTGATCTGCACGTTCGCGATATGCCGGTTGTTCCACAGCGGCTCGAAGAAGACGTTGGCGAATCGGATCATTTCGATGTTCTGGACCATTTCCTTGCCCAGGTAATGGTCGATGCGGAACACTTCCTCTTCCTTGAACACCCGGCTGATCTCTTCGTTCAAGCGCTGAGCGGACGGGTAGTCGTAGCCGAACGGCTTCTCGATGACGAGCCGGTGCCAGCCCTGCGACTCCAGCATGCCCCCTTCCCGAAGGTTGTGGGACACCTTGCCGAACAGCTCCGGCGCGAGCGCCAAATAAAACAGGCGGTTGCCCGGAATTTGGTGCTTTTTCTCCAATTCCTCCGTATGGGCCTTTAACTCGCGGAACCCGTCGACGTTCCTGATGTCCAGCGATTGGTACGTGAAATGCTCGGCGAACTCGGCCCAATCGTCCTTCTCGCCGGGCTTGTACCGGCAAAATTCCCGGATCGATTCATGCACGTCGTCGCGGAACTGCAAATCCGTGCGGGGACGCCGGGCCAGCCCGACGATGGCGAACCGTTTGCCCAGCTTGCCCTCCCGGTACAGGCTGTAGAAAGCCGGGAACAGTTTGCGTCGGGCCAGGTCTCCCGTAGCTCCGAAAATGAAATACACCGCGTGCGCGGAAAGGTTGTCCGTTTTGTTGTCCGTCATGGCCCTCATCTTTCTTCCAGGCGGGTTTGGGGCGGTCGCCGGCGGGCGAACGCGGCCTGTTGGGATCGTTCATACGTATTGTAGTTTAGCATAATCAACCAGCCTCTGCCATGTCCTTCTGGAAAACATTTGTAATTCCTTCCCCGATATCGAATCCGTATACGGATTCATGCCCATGCGCAAACGCCCGACATTGAATACAATGCTTCAGCGACCCATGGAAAGGAGGATGGGACCATGTTTGGGCTAATGCTGGAGCCCGTCGAGAAGGCAATCCTGCCCTATTGCGGAAGAGCGGTCATGGTGCTGATGAAGGACGGCAGCCGCAAAATCGGGCAGCTCACTTCCTGCTCTTCCGGGCGGCTTGTCTTGAACGGCGAAGAGGAAAGCGGCGAAGAGGCATTCGTTTCGCGCAAAGCGAGAATCCGCCGGACGTCGCGCAGGCGGACTCGCAAATCGCGGATCGATCCGGCGCCCCAGCCGGCGGAAAGCTGGGACGGATTGTCGCTCGCCCCCCTCGGCCCGGAGCCGCCGTCGCCATACCCGATGTTTCCGCGTGAAAGCGTGCCTCTGAAAGCCGTGGAATCGATCCTGCTCCTGTAACTTCTTTGCAAACCATCATCGAGAAGCCTGCTGAATCCGTTGGCAGGCTTTTTCTTTGCTCCGCGATTGACAGACGGGGAGTGCCGCAACGACAATGGAAGTATTCGTTCGTATCCTGTAAGGATAAAGGGGCTCAGGCATGGTGGATGGAATCGAGGGCTTTCTCATCGATCTGGACGGCACCGTTTACCGGGGGAACCGGCTCATCGACGGCGCCGCGGATGCCATCCGGCTGCTGGAACGGGAAGGCAAACGCTTCGTTTTCGTGAGCAATCGGGGCAACCTGTCGCGCGCGATGTGCAGGGACAAGCTGGCGCGAATGGGGTTGGAGGTGCCTGCCGAGTCCATATTGCTTACCTCTACCGTTACCGGCATGTATTTGCGGGATCGCCATCCGGGCTGCCGGGTCTGGGTGCTCGGCGAGGAAGGGTTGACCCGGGAACTGGCGTCTTTCGGCATCCCGCACGCCTCCCGCCCCGAAGACGCGGATTGGCTCGTCATCACGCTGCATGAGACCGTTACGTACCGGGATTTGAACCTGGCGTTTCGGGCCGTCCGCGGCGGGGCACGCATCATCGCCACGAACGCGGACCGGATGGTTCCGACGGAAGAGGGAGACTGCCTGGACGTAGCCGGCATGATCGGCGCGATCGCCTATTCGACCGGCAAGGAGCCGGAGGTGGTCGTCGGCAAGCCGTCCGCCATCATGGCGGAGACCGCGCTGCGGTTGATCGGGCTCCCGCCCGGAAAATGCATGGTCATCGGCGACAGCCTGGGTTCGGATATCGCGATGGCCGGCCGGGGCGGAATGGCTTCCGCGCTGGTGCTGACCGGCTCGGCCACCCGGCAAGATGCCGATCAAGGCGAATACCGCCCCGACGTCGTCTGGGATTCCATCGCCGACCTGATGAAAGTCTGGAAGTAGGGATAATCCGGACGAATCGGCTTGCCCCCACGTTCCCGCGTTCCTGCGGGAGCGTAAAAATCGCGCCCCCCTAAGCCGGCAAGGCCAAGGGGGGCGCGTTCTTCAAAGTATTTATTTCGCCAAGCCGTGGCGATGGGCGTAGATCGCCGCCTGCGTGCGGTCTTCGACGCCCAGTTTGCCGAACAAGTTGGTCAAATGGTATTTCACCGTCTTGATCCCGATGAACAGCTCGTCGGCGATTTCCTGGTTCGATTTGCCCTGGGCGATGAGCTGAAGCACTTCCATCTCCCGCTCGGTCAGCTCTTCGTGCGGCAAGGATTCGGCCTGGGCCGGGCGGCGGAAACGGTTCATCATTTTCGACGCGACCTGCGATTCCAGCACCGACTGGCCCCTGGCCGCCGCCCGGATGGCGTCGGCGATCTCGGAAGCCCGCGACGTCTTGAGCAAGTAGCTGAAGGCGCCCGCTTCGATAACGGGATACATCTTCTCGTCGTCCAGGAAGCTGGTGAGCACGATCACCCGGCACTCCGGCATTTCCTCCGTCAGGCGGCGCGTCGTCTCGATGCCGTCCATTCCTTCCATCACCAGGTCCATCAGCACCACGTCCGGCTTGTATTCCCGGGCCAGCCGGAGACCCTCCATTCCGTTGCCGGCTTCCCCGACGACCTCGATCCCGTCCTCCGTGCCGAGCACGGCGGCGAGGCCGATGCGTACCATCTCATGGTCGTCGACCAGCAGTACCTTGACTTTATCCTCTTTCAACCCGTTTGACCTCCATCCGCCATGATCGGCACCCGTATTTCGATTCTCGTTCCTTTGCCCGGAGCGGAGATGATCTGAAACGAACCGCCCAGCTCGTTGATCCGCTCCTCCATATTCATTAAACCGTAGGAGGCCTGTTTTTTGTCCATAACGTCGAAACCGACGCCGTTGTCCCGGATGCCGAGCCGGACCGCTTCGCCCCGCTTCTGCAACTCGATCCCCATTTTCGTCGCTTTGGCATGACGGAGCGTGTTGGACAACGCTTCCTGAACGATGCGGAACAGGTGGTTTTCCATCCCTTTGTTGAGGGGCAGGTCCTCTTCCATGTCGAGCGAAATGTCGACCGGCACCTTCGCCTTCATTTCCTGCACCAGCTCCGGAATCGCCTGCGACAGGCGTTTGCCTTCCAAATGGATCGGGCGCAAATGCAGCAGCAGCGCGCGCATTTCGGATTGGGCGGCCGAAGCCATCTCTTCGATCAGCTGGATCTGGCGTTTCGCCTTCTCGAAATCTTGGTCCAGCGTCCGGCCGACCGCCGTCGCCGTCATGGAGATCGCGAACAGCTGCTGGCTCACCGCGTCGTGAAGCTCCCGGGCCAGCCGCTGCCGCTCTTCCACCACGGCGCTCATCTTCGCCTGCGCGGCGAGCTCCGCGTTGTTGCTGGACAAGCGCTGGAGGGTGTTCACCTGCTCCTCCCACTTGCGTCCCAATTTGCCCAACTGCTCGCCGAGCCGCCCGATCTCGTCGTTGCCGAGCGGCGGCAGCGGCGGGCTCGGGTTTCCTTTCTCGAGCAGCATCATCGTCTCGCTGAGCAGCTTAAGCCGATGGCGGATCGGATAGCCGCGCAGGAATCCGAATGCCGCGCCGCCGACCGTCAGCACCCCGATCGTCGTCAATATGAACGGGACGAGCGAGCCCCAACGGTACACCTCGCCGACCAGCCCGTAACGGATGAGCAGATACAGCACAAGCGTTCCGATGCCCAGGGAGTAGAGGACGGATTCCCCCATTTGACGCCATACCATATTGGCGACTTTCCGCGATTCCATCCGTCTGCTCCCTCCCTTACACCGTTCGGATCTTGATATCTCCTACGAGATAGAACAACTGCAGTTTCAATCGGTATTCCTTCCGATCGTAATCGGGGGACCGCCAAGACAAACGGTGCAGCACCCCGCCGTCGCGGGATTGCCGGAAGCCGATCTGGCCGATCAACACGGACGCCTCGACCTCCAGGCCGTAATCCTCGGGGACCGTAAGGTCGACGTCGCCGACCAGCCCTTGCAGCACGATGGAGGTCTCTTTATCCTCGGGAATGGCGAGGGTCATGTCCATCCGGATCTCCCCGACCACTTGCCAGTAGCTCATCGATTGCAGCACCCAGGAGCGTTCGTCGAGCCGCATGTTCAGGAACATCCGATGCGCGCCGCGGTACAACCCCGAGGCCGCCGGCCGCGAGCGGATATAATAAAAGCCGAGCGAGAGCAGCACGATCAGGGCGAACAAAACGAATTGGTTGATGATCAGAACCAACGTGCTGACGGCCATCACGACGATCGCCAGCTTGTTGCGGTCGGTTCGGAACCGGTAGATGCCCAGCGCCAGCAGGATGGCGGCGTTCACCGTTGCGTAACCGGCGATGCCGCCAAGCAGAAGGTAAAAACCGGCCGCCAGAAACAATATGGAGTGATTCGACAATTTCACGACCGGTGGCACCTCCCCCGCTGCGCGTAACCCGCTTTTACGCCGAAAGCCATAACGGAAAAACCCGTTATGGCGATTCGACACGCATTGCATAATCATATCATAATTTTTCCTCCGCGAGAATGCGGGAGATTACTCGGCTTCCGCCGCGGGAGCCATGCGGCTTTTGAGCGCCGCGAGCTCCTGCTCGACCCGGAGCGATTTTTCCGGATCCAGGCGGATCGGCGCGCCGGCGAGCGGCGAGCCCGGAATGCGGGCCACGTCGGCTTCCGCCTCCATCTGCAGGATTTTCTCTTCCATGCGCTGGAATCCCGCGGACGCGTTGCCGGTCTCGATCGTGTGCAGCGTGCTGACCTGGGCGATTTGCTTACGCGCTTTGGCCATTTGGGCGCGGGCGACGAGCTCGTTGCGCTTGTTGCGCAGCTTGTAGAACTCTTCTTTCATTTCATGCAGCTGGGCGGTCAGTTCGGCGACCTGCGCGTTCGCTTGCGCGTGGTGTCCGGCCAGATCGGCCGCCTGCTGATCGTACTGCACTTTCTCTTCGAGCAGCTTGCGGGCCAGCGTTTCGTTGCCGCCGCGCAGCGCTTGCTCGGCTTGGGATTCGCGTTCGTAGCTCAGGCGGGCGGCTTCGTCCAGGCGCTGCTTCATCCGGCGCTCGGCCGCCATTTGGCGGGCCACCGTGACTTCCGCTTCGCGAATCTCCACTTCCATGTCCCGCAAATACTGGTTCAGCATGACGATCGGATCTTCCATTTTGTCGAGCAGATCGTGAATCGACGCCTTCGTGATGTCTTTCATTCTTTTGAATACTCCCATTGGATTATTCTCCCTTCGAATTTTTCTCGATTTTGTCCAATTTGGCTTTCAGTTCTTCGATTTCCCGACGAAGCGCTTTTTTCTCGATGTCCTCCATCATGGCGTCCAGCCCTTGCGGCTTCGGAGCCTCCTGGACCGGAGCGGCCGAAGGCGCGGGTCTTACCGGCGGCGGGGTCGGCGGCACGCCGGCTCCCGGCCATTGGTTTCCGGGCGGCCAGCCTTGATTGCCGTATTGCGGCGTATGGTGGTGGGCCGATGGACCGGCGCCGGGCCATCCGGATCCGTAGGGTATGCCCCCGTTTCCGTAGCCGCCGTGAAATCCGTCGATCTCCCGCGGGATGATGAATCCCGCGAGGATATAGACGAACAGCACCGCTCCCCCCGAGAATACCGTCACCACGACCAGAAGGATTCTGAGCAGCGTGGCGTCGACGCCTAAGTAATCCGCCAGCCCGCCGCAGACGCCGAATATTTTTTTGTCCCGCGACGAACGATACAACCTGCGCATGAACGCTGGTCCCTCCTTTTTAATGTCCTTGCTGCATTTTCTGCTTCAACTGCTGGAGCTCGCGTTCGATCGTTTCCTGGACGACGGTGCCGATGCGCAGCACCGACTCCTGGCCTATGCGGCGAAGATCCCTCAGGCTGCGCGCCTCCAAATCGAGGTCGGTAAGCCGGTCGTCCAGCTTGCGGAACATGCTGGACGGGTCCCCCGTCCCCGTATCGAACCTCGCGTTCAGACGCTGCTGCAGCCGAAGCGATTCCATCTTGGCGACGTAGAATTGCCTGCGGTCGTATACGGCGCGGTATTCGCTTCGCAGATCCTGGAGCAGCTGTTCCAAATCGTTCAGCTCCTGGCGGCTCTGCTCATAGAGCTGACGGTACCGTTCGGCCCGCTCCTCGTGCGCCACTTTGTCCTGGAGCGCCAGCTTGGCGGCCTGTTCTTCTCCGGCCTTCAACGCCGTCAGCGCTTGATCCTCGCGCTTGCGCGTCCATTGTTCGGCGTCTTTCCATTGCCGGTACAGGCCGTCCGTGTGCGCCGCGTACTGCCGCTGCAGTTGCTCGCTTTGGACGATTTCCTGGTGCGTCGACCACAGGAACTGATCGATCACGCGGACCGGATCTTCCGCCTTCTCCAACCGATCGTTCAACGTGGCCACCGTCATGTCCCTTACCCTTCTCATCACGCTCACGCGCTTCCCTCCGTTTCCTGCGACTTTCCTTCTTACAATCCCGTGCTATGCCGGCGGCGGATCATCGATACTCCGAAGACGATCAGAGCGATCGCTGCCGCCCATACGAACAGGAAGGACAATTTGCCCAGCAGCATCAGAGCACCGATGGCGCCGATGACGCCTCCGAGAAACCGGCTGCCGTTATTCCAGGCCACCACGCCGAGTCCGATGACCAGGACCGGAATCAGCACTCCCATCAACCATCCGAAAATGCCGAGTTTGCCCAGCACCAGCAGAACACCGAAAGCGATCAGAAGCAGTGCCAACCCGTTTCCTCTTTTCATGTTCCTCACCTCTTTTCCTCCAGCTCACATTCTCATTGTAAACGGAGCCCGGTTTTCGCATAACGGACCCGCGTATGTTTTTGACCCTGGACTCCGGTCGGGGGGGCGGACAGCCTCCGGACCTTCGCGGCTCGGACCCGGGTTGGCTCCGATGCCGCCCGCGGGAACCCGGTATCGTCAACCGGATCGGTCGCGCCCTCTGCATTTCTTTACATTTTAAGCACCACCCTCTTGACATCGGCAAACCGGACCTTTATATTTTATTTATCGATTAATAAATAAATGGAAAGGACCTCCCCTATGACACCAAGAGATCGGGACGATGCTTCGACGAACCGGAAGCAGCAGATTCTGGAAGAAGCAGCCGCGCTGTTCGCGGAATCGGGCTATTACAAAACGACGACCGCGGACGTGGCGCGTGCCGTCGGGGTCACGCAACCCTACGTGTTTCATTTCTTCAAATCGAAGGAAACGTTGTATCTCGCCGTCTTAGAGCAAGCCACGCAGCGCATCATGCACGCGTTCCATACCGCGGAAGCGCCGCCGGAACGCCTGATGGGCGCGATGGGCGAAGCGTTCAAGAACTTGCTCGATACCCATCGGAATGAGATCCTTCTCACGATGACCGCCTTCACGACGCCGGAGCCTTCCGTCAGGGACTACGCCCGTCAGGAATTCGACCGGGTATACGAGCTGGTCAAGGAACGGTTCCGGGGAGCGGGCATTCCGGACCCGGAGTTCCAGGCCAGCGTCTTCTTCGGATTGGGAATGGTCTGCGTCCTGGCGGAAACTTTGTCCCTGCCCAAACTGCTCCCTTGGCAAGATCAATGAAACGGCAATGCCGTTTCGGACCAAACGGCTTTTTCGTTCCCCGGCGGACGGCAAAGTCGTTTTCTCGGGCCTCTCATTTATTTATTAATAAATTAATTTGAAAGCGAGGAATGTTTCCATGTTTACCGCTTCGAGAATCCGTTTGCTCGCCGTCACCTGTGCCGCTTTGTTCATGGCGATGCTCGACAATTTGGTGCTGGGGGTCGCGCTGCCCTCCATCCAGAAGTCATTCGACGCTTCGCTGACCGATCTGCAATGGTTCATGAACGCCTATACGCTGGCCTTCTCGGTACTGCTGATTCCATTCAGCGTGATGGGCGATCGTTTCGGGCGAAAAAAAACGTTTCTGCTGGGCATCGCGATTTTCACGCTCGGTTCCGCCCTGTCCGGACTGAGCGAAAGCTCCATTCAATTGATCCTCTCCCGGGCATTGCAAGGGATTGGGGGAGCGGCGATCGTTCCGCTCAGCTTGACCCTCGTCAACTCGGCCTTTCCCGAGAAAATGCGGGCGGCCGCGCTGGGCATCTGGTCCGGCATCTCCGGGCTCGGATTGTCGGTCGGCCCGCTGATCGGAGGGGCGATCGTGGAAGGCGCTCCTTGGCAATTGATTTTCTGGATTAACGTTCCGGTCGGCGTTCTGGCCATTATCGGGGGGTTGTTCTGGCTGAAGGAAGAGAGGGGCGAGCGCAAACCGATCGATCCGCTTGGCATTGTGCTGCTGGCGGCCGGTCTGTTCGGTATCGTATACGGGCTGGAAAACGGAAACGATAAGGGTTGGGGATCCGCGCTCGTCGTGTCTTCGCTCGCCGGCGGTGCCGCGCTGCTTCTCCTGTTCGGGCTGTGGGAACGGACGCGAAAACAACCATTCGTCCGCTTCGACTTGTTCCGCAGCCGCCGTTATGCCGCTTATATCCTGACTGGCTTCTGGTTGAACGCGGGCATCTTCGGCGCGATTTTCCTCCTGACGCTGTTCCTGCAGCAAGCGCAAGGTTACAGCGCGCTGGGGGCGGGTGTCCGGACGATGGCATGGACCGGCTGCACGATGATCGCGGCGCCGCTCGCCGGGCTCATGGCCGGCAAATGGGGAAGCCGCGGCATTCTCTCCGCCGGTCTGCTGATGCAAGGGGCGGCATTGGCCGGATTCGCCCTGTTGATCCTATCGGAGGGAGTGCGCGTCCCCTTCGCCGAACAGATGCCTCTGATGATGCTGGCCGGCGCTGGGATGGGACTCAGCTTTACGCCGCTTTCCCATGGCATTCTAACCTCCGTGCCCGATTCGTCCTCGGGGGAAGCCAGCGGCATCAGCAACGCGACCCGCGAGCTCGGCGGGGTGTTCGGAATCGCCCTTAACGGCATGATCTTCCAAACCGGAGATCCGATCCGGACGCCCGCGGACTTCGGGGAACATCTCGTTCCGGCCCTGTTCGTCAGCGCCGGCATGATCGCGCTCGGCTTGGGATGCGCCTTGTTCGCCTCAGGACGCTCCGAAAAGAAAAAAAGCGCCGAGAACCTCATGCCGCGAACCGCTGCGCGATAAACGCAAACGGCACTCTGCCCATCAGGGCGGAGTGCCGTATTCGTTCATCAGCGTATGATTCTTCCTTCGTGAATCCACTCCATGATCTGGCGGTACGGAAGTCCCGAAATATCGCTCAAGTCTTGAACGGTCAGCTTAGGATTCTCAAGGATGATGTCCTTCACCTTTCTCAACACCTGCTCGTTCTCCGCTTGGCATTCGGGGCAGCGCCTGACAGTCGGCAATTCGTGTTGGAACACCTTGTTGCACACGATGCAATTCGAAATCCGCAAATCCGATCCTCCTTCCGGTCATTCCATCGACCAAACGCCCGAACTGGCCGTTATCGATTTGTCATCGGATCAGACAGGAACATTATACCACCCATCCGCGAACCGGGACAAGATTTTGTCGAATCGCGCACAAAGCAAAAACCTTGGGTTCAATCCTGAACCCAAGGCTGATAATCGATAAGTATGGTGCCGGTGAAGGGACTTGAACCCCCACTCCCTTGCGGGAAACGGATTTTGAGTCCGTCGCGTCTGCCATTCCGCCACACCGGCATAAAGTGGCGCGCCCTAAGAGATTCGAACTCCTGACCTTTTGATTCGTAGTCAAACGCTCTATCCAGCTGAGCTAAGGGCGCGCGATATGAAGTTGGAGGCGCCACCCAGATTCGAACTGGGGGTAAAGCTTTTGCAGAGCTCTGCCTTACCACTTGGCTATGGCGCCATAAACAAAGTGGAGCGGACGAAGGGATTCGAACCCTCGACCCTCGCCTTGGCAAGGCGATGCTCTACCACTGAGCCACGTCCGCGAGATGGCTGGGGATCAAGGATTCGAACCTTGGAATGACGGAGTCAAAGTCCGTTGCCTTACCGCTTGGCTAATCCCCAATATGAAGGTTGTTTGTAAAGATGGGGCGATCGAGGGGACTTGAACCCCCGAGTGCCGGAGCCACAATCCGGTGCGTTAACCACTTCGCCACGACCGCCATGCTATTCGTATTGGCAGGGGCAGCAGGAGTTGAACCCACACTAACGGTTTTGGAGACCGCTGTTCTACCATTAAACTATGCCCCTATGGTAAGTATGGGGTTACCGGCCAGGTAAAACTGGTGGAGGCTGATGGATTTGAACCACCGAACCCAGAGGGAGCAGATTTACAGTCTGCCGCGTTTGGCCACTTCGCTAAGCCTCCATGGTAACGGAGATGACCTGGTGCCGGCGAGAGGACTTGAACCCCCAACCTACTGATTACAAGTCAGTTGCTCTACCAATTG
>NZ_JAQZSJ010000034.1 GCF_029360585.1 Cohnella caldifontis
CGAATCCCCGCCAACGCGATGCTTTTATGTAACTTTTTTACATAACTCCGCCGAATCCCCGTCAACGCGTTGCTTTTATGTAACTTTTTTACATAACTCCGCCGAATTCCCGCCACCGCGCTGCTTTTATGTCACTTTTTTACATAACTCCGCCGACTTCCCGCCAACGCGCTGCTGTTATGTAACTTTTTTACCTAACTCCGCCGAATTCCCGCCACCGCGCTGCTTTTATGTCACTTTTTTACATAACTCCGCCGACTTCCCGCCAACGCGCTGCTGTTATGTAACTTTTTTACCTAACTCCGCCGAATTCCCGCCACCGCGCTGCTTTTATGTAACTTTTTTACATAACTCCGCCGAATTCCCGCCAACGCGCTGCTTTTATGTAACTTTTTTACATAACTCCGCCGAATTCCCGCCAACTCGATGCTTTTATGTAACTTTTTTACATAATTCCGCCGAATCCCCGCCAACGCGATGCTTTATGTAACTTCTCGGACAGCCTCGTTTTGGACATGATGGAATCGTCGGAATTCTGGGGCAAATCCGTGATTTGCACGTCCGAATCGGAGGAGACCAGCGAATTCAAGTATTTGTTGACGTCCTCTAGCCCGTTANATGTAACTTCTCGGACAGCCTCGTTTTGGACATGATGGAATCGTCGGAATTCTGGGGCAAATCCGTGATTTGCACGTCCGAATCGGAGGAGACCAGCGAATTCAAGTATTTGTTGACGTCCTCTAGCCCGTTATCGATTTCCCGCATA
Organism: Cohnella caldifontis; assembly: GCF_029360585.1. Classification (GTDB taxonomy): domain Bacteria; phylum Bacillota; class Bacilli; order Paenibacillales; family Paenibacillaceae; genus Cohnella; species Cohnella caldifontis. Next base: position 767 of record NZ_JAQZSJ010000034.1, read on the forward strand.
TAGAGAGACAGCATGTTTTTATTCGAGTTGGCGACTTGGTCCCGGACCACGTGGATCGCGTAATCGTTGTTGTAGAACAGCAGCCCGATGAGCGGGACCGTCACCAGCAAGCCGCTGATGACCAATTTGACGCGGATTGAATCCCAGCGGATTCGCAACCGTAACTTACGCATGTTAGGCGCCTCCCTGACGTAAATGCTTTCCGTGTAACGGCCTATGATTCGCCTATTTCAAACAAGCATAAGACGTCTGATGGAATTCCGCTATGTATAACTCCAACGGTTAGATTGCCAAATTCGACATGTTGAAGGTTTCGTTTCGGTTCTTGGACGAAGCCGATGGTTTAGCATAACAAAGGACCCGATCGAAATGATCGAGTCCTTAATTCCGCTTGCTATATGATGGTTTCAATACTCTCCCTTGATCACGAAAAACGAACCCCGAATCGTCCCGGCTAGCTTCGACTTCTGCGTCGCGAACTTAAACTTCCCTTCCAGCTCCTTGGGAACCGCCATCCCCTCGGAAAGCTTGAATCCGACGGCCCGCTTCTTCGGGTCATCGATCGTATACAAGACGTTGACCCCAAGACCGTCCTCGTAGAAAACGTAGGTCCAGTCGATGTTCTCCACTTGAAAACGCGACGTTTCCAATGGCTTGGCGGAAAACTCGATCCCGCGTTCTTCTTTCAGAACCCGGTTCACGTAGTCCAATGTCTCTTGGCTTTCGCTGGCAGGCACGACCGTAAATTCATGCTTGTACTTGTTCATCAGGTAACGGGCTTCGTTCGCGCGCAAACCGGCAAGCGCTTCGGCTACGGGCGAAGACTCCAAACCCACCGTGGACACGTTTTTGAAATCGACGATATAGGACGGCATTTCCATCGCTCCTTGTCTCGTTCCCGCAAATTAGACACCGTTTAGTGGCACTTTTATTATGTGACACCATTCGGTGTCCTGTCAATAGATGTACCGATCCAAGAATGCATTCCGGAATTTGCCTTGCGGATCATAGCGGGAGAGCAACTGCCGAAAATCGGGCATTTTCTCGTATAGCGGCTGCAATTCTTCGGGCCCCATCGCGAAAAGTTTGCCCCAATGCGGGCGGGCGCGATAAGGCAGAAGCCGTTGTTCGATCACCGGCAGCACTTGTCGCACGGCAGGCCAATCCGCCTTCCACGTAAAATGGACCGCCACCGAATCCTGTTCGTAACAGGGACTCAGCCAATGATCGTCCGCCGCGACCGTACGAATCTCGGAAGCATGGAGCAGCGGCGAAATGGACGCGCGAATCTCGTGTATCGCATACAGCGCGTCGTAAGCGAATTGACGAGGCATGATATATTCGCTCTGCAGTTCATCCCCTGCGCTTGGCGTGAAATCCAAACGAAAATGAGGCAGCCTTTCGTGCCACGGTCCTGGAATACCCATCTGTTCGCTGCAATTCTCCGATCCGAGACCCGGAACCGGATGCAGATGCGAGCTTGCGGGCGCGGCGCCGAAAATTGCCGCTTCCGTCTTCGCAGGGGCGGCATCCGTTATTTTATGCTTCACCCAAAGTTGATGGAAAGAAGAGTCCTTCCAATCGGTAAACAAACTCACGCTATAGGCGCTTGAGAAAATATCGTCAAAATGGTCTTTCAGCTGCGCAAGCGGCAAGTTTTCGTAGACGGTTTGGCTGATTTGAAAGCTCGGCACGACGTCCAACGTGAGTTTCGTGACGATCCCGATTGCCCCAAGTCCTACGACGGCGCCGGCGAATTCATCGCTTTGCTGTTCGCGGGAGAACGTGACGACGTCCCCATCCGCCGTTACGACCTCTATGGCATGAACTGCAGTCGCAAGACTGCCATTGTGGTCGCCTGAGCCATGCGTCCCTGTCGCGACGGCGCCCGCAACGCTTATGTGCGGCAACGACGCCAAATTATGCAGCGCATAGCCGTGCTGGTGTAGATACGCGCACAGCTCCCCGTAGCGGATTCCGGCTTCTACCGTTACCTTGTTCCGCATTGAATCCAAGTCGATGACCCGGTTCATCTTCTGAAGCGAGACATGGACTCCTGCAGAATCCGCGATATCATTGAACGAGTGGCGCGTGCCCAGCGGCTTGATCCGATTGGTACGAACGACGATTTCCCGTACTTGTTCCAAAGTCTCGGGCGCGTGGATTTCCGAGACGTTATAGGCGTAGTTTCGTGCCCAATTCAGATGGTTTGGCATATGGATGATCCCCTTTGATGGTGCCTCGAAGTCATTACCGGAAACATGACCCTTTCCCATTATTTTACCTCCGGCAATGTCGAATGGAAAGGACCCCACCCCTATCTATCGTTCGGGGTTCGCTAGCGCACGCACCCCATTCGAGAATCGCGTCGCGACCGAACTTCACCGGCTGCTTCTGGACACGCCGCATAACAAAAGGACCCGATCGAAACGATCGAGTCCCTGGGATCGGTTACTCCGTAAGTTCTTCATCCCGATGATAACCGCGGCGAGCCTCATCTCGGCCGGAATGTCCTCCAGGCTCCGTCATGACCCCGTCGTATGCAGATTGATAGATGAAACGGATATCCGCTTTCGTCAATACCATCGGACTTCGGGCCAGCAGTCTGGTCTGCCGGACGCCGTCTTCCGTCAAATCGTCCATGGCGTCGGCGGGAATTTGAAAACCGCGCAGCGTGTTCGGAATACCCACGTCTCGGACGAGCCTTACCAGCTCTTCCACGCATTTGCGGGAAGCTTCCTCCTTCGGGATATCGCTCGCGCAGCCTCCCATGGCCAGACAAATATGAGACATCGGTTTCACGCAATGGCTCCGGATATAACCCATGACATAGGGCAGCAACACTGCGTTTGACTCGCCGTGCGAGAGATGAAACCGGCCGCCGAGCGGATACGCGAGCGCATGGACGCCGGCAACGCCCGCATGAAAAAAAGCAATCCCGGCCATATTGCTTCCATAGCTCAAATCGATCCGCGCTTGCCGATCCTGCCCGTTGTTCACGGCATTTCTCAGCGCGCCGCCGATCAGCCGGATGGCTTGAAGCGCCAGTCCATCGGTGAACGGATTCGCATTCGCCGAGACATAGGCTTCAATCGCATGGGTCAGCGCGTCCAACCCGGTCGCCGCAGTCACGCGAGGAGGAACCGAGAGGGTCAACTGGGGGTCGACAATCGCCGCATCCGCCATCAAATAGTCGTGGGTGACCACGTCTTTCGTATTGGCCAGCGAAAGAACGGCAATGTTGGTGACCTCGGACCCGGTGCCGGACGTGGTGGGAATCAAAATTTTAGGCAGCCCTTTGCGCAGCGGCTTCTTCGTGCCGGTTAAATTCAAATAATCCGCAACCGGCCCCGTATTCTCGGCCAGCACGGCAGCCAGCTTCGCCAAATCCATCGCGCTGCCACCGCCGATCCCGATAATCAGATCAAAGCGGCCGTCACGCGTATAACCGACCAGCTCCTCGCCAACCGCAAGGGTCGGCTCAGGCACCGTATCCGTATAGAGGTCCACGTAATACCCATGCGCCTTCAGTTGGGATGAGATCGGCTCTATGATGCCTAAATTCACTAGGACCACGTCGGTGACGATGAGGATGCGCGACGGCGCAAACTTCTCCACTTCCGCCCGCAATCGCTCTAAGGAGCCCCATCCGATATATTGCAGCGGAGTGAATGCCAATCTGGACACCGTCATAGGAAAAGCCTCCTAGATTCGCATTCGCAAGTTTCGCTAGGCGTTCCTTTGAAAGTCGGAAAGCTGTCTGCACAACCCGGCTGTCTGATCATGCAACGCCCGATAAATCGGATACAATTCGTCATAGACCGCTGCGATTTCCGCTTGCGGCGAGATTCTCTCCTTGACGGTTTGGGACTTGCGGACCGCTTCCCCGGAATCGGCAAACCAGCCTAATGCGGTAGCCGCAATCAACGCGGCGCCGAAGGAAGCGTCGCTATGGGTCATCACTTCCATTTCCGCATTCAGCATGTTCGCCATAATCTGAACCCAACCGCGGCCTTTGCTTCCGCCCCCGATGATCTTGAGCGGTTTTTGCGGCAGCTCGCTTAACTCGCCGCGGCAGTCCCGCAAGGAAAAGCCGACGCCCTCCAGGACCGCTCTGGCGAAATGGGCGCGTCCATGTCTGGCGGTGAGGCCGAAGAAGCTTCCTCTCAGGTAAGGATCCCAGTGCGGCGATCTCTCCCCGTTTAGATACGGCTGAAACAGCAATCCCTCCGCGCCCGGCGGTATGCTGCCGATTTCCTCTACGATAGCCGCATAGATGGATTGACCCGTCAAGTTTTTCTCTGTTTCCTTATAGAAGATTTCCTTGAACCAGCGGAAAGAAGCCGCCGCGAAATTGGTCGCGCTGTTTTGATAGAACAAATCCTTGACCACATGATGATAGGCGGTCAGCTTGGGGTTATTCGGCAAGCGGCTGGACACGAGCGTGAAATTGCCTGCCGTAGCCAGCTTGACAACGCCGTCTCCATCCTCGGACGTACCGCAGCCGTATACTTCCGCAGCGGTATCCGCCGTGCCGAACACGACGGAGATCCCCGCCTGCAGCCCGAGCTTTTCCGCCATTTCCGCCGCGAGTCCGCCGCAAATATCCGTCGGCGCGTAAACGTCCGGCAATTGCGCCGGATCCAGATCGATGAGCTTCAGCAGCGGCTCGGACCATCGCTGCTTATGGATGTCGTAAAACAGCGTTCCCTCCGCCTCGATCGCGTCGGTCGCCAGAACGCCGCAGAACCGATAGCGGACGTAGTCTTTCATAAACGCGACCTTGCGGATCTTGGCGTAAAGCTGCGGCTCGTGCTGCTTGAGCCATAGGAATTGGCACAACGTCCAGGTGGGATTGGGGGCATTGTTCGTAATGGCGTAAATTTCCTTGCCATAGTTGGCGTTTAACCATTCCGCCTGCTCGCCCGAACGCTGATCGTTCCACATGATCGCATTCCGCAGCACGTTGCCGTCGTCATCCAACAATACGCCGACATGGTGAGGCGCCGTGAAAGCGATGGCTTTCACTTCTTTCCGCTGCGCGGAAGAGAAACCGCGCAGCGCTCCCCCGATCGCTTTGATGGCGGCATCGATCCATTGCTCCGGCGTCTGCTCCACCCAACGAGGCTGCGGATACAAGGAAGGATAAGAAACCTGACCTTCCGAAACCAGCGCTCCGTGCGAGTCCAGGCAGGTCACTTTGCAGCCTCCGGAGCCGTGGTCGACTCCCAGAACATATTGTGGGGTCATCTTCCAGCCTCATTCTCCAATGAAATCAATACTTTCATGAGGGCGTCCCCGCGTTGAATGGCTTCAAAGCCATGCTCGATCGCTTCATCCAAGGAAACGGTCCTGCTGATCAGCCATTCCGGCTTGAACCGACCGCTTTCAATCAGGGCGAGCGCCTGTTCGTAATCCGATCGCGTATAGACTCTCGAGCCGTAAACACTCAGCTCTTTGGCGATAAACTGGTAAGTATCCACCTCATGCAATTGCTTGGGCAATCCACAGATGGCAACCGTGCCGCGAATGCCCGTATTTTCCACACATGCCGTCGTGCCTTGGGGACTGCCCGTCGCTTCGAACGAGACGTCTACGCCTTTGGCCGCGGTTGCGTCTCGGATCTTCCCCCTCAGATCGCCTTGCAGGGGATTGATCACATCGAATCCGTAGCCCTGCGCCAATTGGATGCGGTAGGCGTTCATTTCCGAGATCAGCACGTTCGCTCCCTTCAGCCGGGCCGCGAATGCGGTAATCAATCCGATCGGTCCGCCGCCTACGACGAGGCAAGTTTGTCCGGATTCGAGCCCCGACCTTTCCACCATATGGACGCATACGGCCAACGGTTCGACGAATGCCGCATCCTTCAAGCTAAGGCGATCGCTCAAACGATAGGTCCGATGTTCCGGCACCACTACGTAGTGGGCCATCGCGCCATCGGTATCCACCCCGAGCAGTTTCAGGTTGGAACAGACGTTGTAGAATCCCGCCCGGCATGCCGGACAGACCCCGCAGGTGATGAGCGGCTCGACGGTCACCCTGTCGCCTTGTTCGAATTCGGAAGAGGAACTCCCCGCCTGCTCCACCACGCCGGAAAATTCATGGCCGAGAATGACCGGAGGCTTCACCCGTTTCATCCCGCCATGCCATACGTGAAGATCCGTCCCGCAAATGCCGGTATGGGATACGCGCACCAACAATTCCCCGGCTGCCGGGGTCGGGATGTCCCTGTCCTGAACCTGAATGCGGCCTTTATCTTCGTAGACCAAAGCTTTCACGGCAGTCGCCTCCTTAATAGGTTCACCACACGCCAAACCCGAGTTTGCCCGGATTCATGATGTTTTTCGGATCGAGTTGTTTTTTGACGCCCAACAGGACCTCATACATATCGCCGTATTGCTCGCGCATCATCCAACCGAGCTTGAAGCCGATGCCGTGATGTTCGTTGAGCAGCGCGCCATTGTTTAAATTGATTCTGGAGCATTCCGCCCAGATTCGATTATGCAGCCGGAACACTTCTTGCGCGTCTTGAGGAGGCTCCTTAATATAGAAGCGGTCGTAAATCATCACGCCCCAGGGATACCAGTGGGACATATGCGCCATATATTCGGCATTCCATTCCTTGTATTTCTGTTCGATCAGCGCCTTCTTCTCATCGTACAAGGAATGGATATTCTTGAATGTCGTCACGCTCTCTACCGTTCCATACAGCATGGGATAGGATGGCTGAAGCGGCGGACGATAGAAATCATAGCGGTGATTCCACCAGTAGAGGCCCGGCGCTTCGCCGAGATCCGTTCCTCCGTGAGACCGGCAGATGTCCAGAATCCGCTGCTGCAACACGCGGGCCACATCCTCGAAACCATCGACCATGAACACCATGTTGACGCCTTCGGCAGCCAGTCCCGTCCCTTGCAGCGAATGCTTGGTCGAACCGGGATCATACAGCCGGATGACGGCCGGGTTGAGCCGTTTCAGCATGATTTCCCGACCCGCTTCGATCCCGGCATGCATATCCGGAAAACGGACCATGCGGAGCAGCCGCGTTTCGGGAAGCGGGTCGAGCCGCATGGAAATTTTCGTGATGACTCCGAGCGTCCCCTCCGACCCGACGAACAGTTGCAGGAGTCCCGGACCGCAGGCGTGGTTCGGCACCGGCAAAGTATTCACGATGGTACCGTCGGGCAACACCACTTCCAGGGAGATCACCATATCCTCCGCTTTTCCGTAGCGGGTCGACATGACGCCTGAGCCCCTTGCCGCCAAATAGCCGCCCAATGTCGCGGAATCCACGGATGAAGGATAATGCGCCAGCATCAAACCTTGTCGGTTTAACGTGTCTTCCAGCACCCGGCCGTTAATGCCCGGCTGTGCCGTCAAGATCAACGAATCCGCATCGATTTCGAAGATCCGATCCATCCGCGACAGATCAAGCAGGACGCCTCCGTACATCGTGGCCGCTCCGCCTTGCGTGCCCGAACCGCCGCCTCTCGGGACAACCGGGATTTTGTGCGTATGGCAGATCCGCATCACCTTGGACACTTCTTCCGTTGTCGCGGGACGAACGACATAGGACGGCAAGGGAATCTCCTGGTCCTTCGCCTTCCACATATGCGTCAGCCAATATTGATCGATCGCGAGTTCCTTCAACGTTGCCTGACGGTCGATGACAAATTCCGCGCCCACGGCGTCTTCCAATTCAAAACGGATCATCTCCGCCGCATAACCCCTCGCGTTCAACATGCGACCACTCCTTTTCGCGAATTTATATAGTCATATATACAAATACTGTAAGCAAATGGATGCCTTCTCCATTTGCGTTGCGGTAAAGCACTACTCGCCCAATTGGATCCCGTAAGAGTACTGGTCCCCCCTGAAATACGAATGAAGCAGCTCGATCGGTTGATCGTCTTTGTCGTACGAAATCCGTTCAAAATAGAAAAAGGGAAGGCTCTCCGACACGCCCAGCAATTTCGCCGAATCCGGGGAAAGCACGGCCTCCATTCTCTGTTCCGCTCTGACGAGCGCCCGTCCGATGCTTTGCAAATACGCATAGAACGAGCCGTTCTCCAGATCCTGTTTTTCCAGCTCGGGCACCAAGTGAACCGCCACAACGAAGCTTTGGACGCCCATCGGCCTGTCATTCACGTAGCGGATCCGTCTTACTTCAAAAACGTAGTGGCTCCTGTTCAGCCCCAGCACATGCTGCTCCTTCTGATCCGGCTTTCTTCTTTTAAAACCGATTACCTTGGACGATGTGCTCAAGCCAAGCCCCACCATATCCTGATGGAAGCCGTTTAACCGATTCAGGCTTCTTTCCAGCTTCTTCCTAGCGACAAAAGCCCCTTTGCCGTGAATCCGGTAAACCAATCCCTCCTGCACCAGCTGGGTAACCGCTTGGCGGGCGGTCATCCGCGATACGCCGTAATCTCTCACGATTTCTTCCTCCGTGGGGATCTGCGTTTCCGGTTGCAGGACGCCTTCCACGATGTGCTCACGAATATGATTGGCGATTTGGTGATACATGGGGATCAGATTCGATTTCGAGACGAAGGGTTTCACCGCGATTTCCTTTCCGATATTCCATTTTTATCTAGATTATATCATATTCGACTTTGGAAGCATGCCGGATTCCAGATCGACATACAACTGGCCATGCTTCCCGTAGTTCTCTTTCGCCAAATCTTCGATGAAGATAAAGATGCGATCTTGGGGCAATTCCCAGCACTCGGCGATGAGCCGCGACATCTTCTCCACCAGCGCCCGCTTCTGTTCGACGGACTTTCCTTCCAGTACTTTCACGGTGACAAAAGGCATTCCGATCCTCCTCTCCCCGCTTTTGCGCATCCCGATCAGTACCGTGCCGTCATCATCTTTTTGCGGGTATAGAACTCGACTCCGTCCCTGCCGTTGGCATGCAAGTCGCCGTAGAACGATTTCTTGAATCCCGAGAACGGGAAAAACGCCATCGGTGCCGGCACTCCGATATTGATCCCCAGCATGCCGGCGTCGATCTCTTCGCGGAATTGGCGGATTGCGCCGGCGCTGTCCGTGAACAGACACGCGCCGTTCGCGAATTCCGAGCGGTTGGCGATCTCGATCGCCTCGGACAGCGTATCCGCACGGACAATCGAGAGAACGGGAGCGAATAGCTCCTCTTTCCATAGGGTCATCTCCGGCGTCACGCGATCAAAAACGGTGGGGCCGATGAAATATCCGTTTGGCGGCAATTCGTCCCGTCGGCCGTCCCGAAGCAGCTCGGCTCCTTCCCTCACTCCCGTATCGATATAAGCTTCCGTCTTCGAAAGATGCGACTGGCGTATGACGGGACCCAAGAACATGCCTTCTTCCATCCCGTTGCCGATCTTCAGCCCATCAACCGCGGCGCGCAGCCGTTCGATCAGCGGGTCCGCCACGCCGCCTACGGCGACGACGACCGCGCAGGCCATACACCTTTCTCCGGCCGATCCGAACGCGGCATTCACGATGTTGGATACCGTGACGTCCAGATCGGCATCCGGCATGACGATCGTATGGTTCTTGGCTCCCGCCAGCGCCTGCACCCGCTTCCCCGAGGCTGCGGCCGTCTTGTATACATACTCGGCAACCGGCTGGGAGCCGACGAAAGAGATCGCGGCGATGCCGGGGTGCTCCAAGAGGCCGTTCACGACATCCCGTCCTCCATGTACGATGTTGAGCACGCCGTCCGGAAGCCCTGCCTGCGCCAGCAGTTCCGCCAATCGGTTCGCCAGCAGCGGCGTGCGTTCGGACGGCTTCAGCACGAACGTATTGCCGCATGCGATCGCGAGCGGGAACATCCAGCAAGGCACCATCATCGGGAAATTAAACGGCGTGATGCCGCCTACTACGCCGATCGGATACCTATACATGCCGGATTCGAGGCCAGTGGCGATATCGGGCAATTGACTGCCCATCATCAAGGTGGGAGCGCCTGCCGCAAACTCGACGCATTCGATGCCGCGCTGCACCTCGCCGTAAGCTTCCGTATAGTTTTTGCCATTCTCTGCCGTGATCAGCCTGGCCAGCTCTTCCCTGTGATCCGTCAGCAATTGCTGGTACTTGAATAGGATCCGGGCGCGTCTGGGGACCGGTGTCTTGCGCCATTCGCGGTAAGCGTGCGCGGCCGCCTGAACGGCTTGATCGACGTCCGCTTGATTGGATAACGGGACATGGGCCAGCAAATCGCCGGTAGCCGGATTCGGCACTTCTTCCGTCGACGGCGACGAGGAAGCTGCCCAACGGCCTCCAATAAAGTTTTTCAACACGGGTACGGGCAATTCAACAACCTCCATGGCGTTCAATTATTCGATCATACTTGCTCATGCGAAAGAGAATAATCATAACAAATCCGGTAAAGCTGGATGATCGCTTCCTTGTCCGGAACGCGCGGATTGTTGCCGGGGCTGCCGCTTTCCAGGGCATCCGCCGCCATCTTCGGCAATGCTTGCTCGAACTTGTCCCGATCGATCCCCCAGGAATGAAGGTTGGGAATGTGCAAGGCGCGGCATAACGCCTTCGTCTCCTCGACCATCACGTCCGCCCATTCTTCCGTCGACAGGCCGCTTTGATCCGGTCGGATTCTTCTCCCGATCTCCGCCAGCCTGCCCATTGCTTCCGGACGGGTGTATTCCAGGACGGCAGGGAGCAGCATGGCGTTGGATATCCCGTGCGGCACATGGAACAAGGCGCCGATAGGCCGCGACATCCCATGCACCAGGGTGACCGAAGCATTGGAGAAGGCGGCGCCGGCCATCATCGCCCCCACGGACATGCGGCTGCGGGCCTCGATATCCCCGCCGTCGCGATAAACGGCAAGCAGGTGGCCAAAGATATGGTCGATCGCGCCGAGCGCCAGAGTGTCCGTGACCGGATGCGCCAAACGGGACAGGTAAGCTTCGACCGCATGGCATAAGGCGTCGATTCCGGTTGCGGCGGTCACGTTCGGCGGACAAGACAGCGTAAGCATCGGATCGACAACCGCGATTCGGGGGAGAAGCTCCGGCTGGGAAATCATCAGCTTCGTGTCGCTCCGGGTATCGATAATCACCGTGACTTTGGTCACTTCCGAACCGGTGCCCGCGGTTGTCGGAATCGCGATAAGCGGCAGCGGCGCACGGCGGAAGGTTTGCCGGTTGCCGGCGTAATCGCTGATCTCGCCGTCGCAGAAACGCATCGCCGCGATCGCCTTGGCGGCATCGAGACAACTGCCTCCGCCAAGACCGATCACCAGGTCGCAGCCGGTCTCCCGGCAAATCTCCAAGCCTTCCCTTACATATGCATCCGTAGGTTCGGAGCGAACTCCGGCATATACTTCGCTCGCGATATCGGCTTCATGCAGCAGTTCGGCGCAAAGCCCCGCCAAACCGTTCTCCAGCATGATCGGGTCGCTGACGATCAGCGCCTTTCGTCCAAGCCCGGAAGCCATTTCCCCGATTTCTCGAAACGAATTCGGTCCGTAAACCACTCTCTCGGGCATGCGAATTTGGTACATGGCGATTCCCCTCCTTGCTTCTGCGGACTCTCTTGTATATAGATAATGTTGTCTATACATCATTTCAGGTGATACGCTAATCGGACGACCCTTGCGAATCATCCAGAATAGCGATAATACGTTCCACGGACGGAATCCTAACGCAGGATTACCCTTTGACCGCGCCTGAGGTCAATCCGCCGATAAAATACTTGGACACAAAGGAGAACACCACCGTCATCGGAACCAGTATCAGGCTGGCTCCGGCCAACAATTCCCCCCATCTTAAATCCCCCGCTCCCCTGATCGTAGCCAGTCCGACCGGTACGGTCTTCAGGTTCTCGGAAGAAATAATCATGAAGCCATACGTATAATCGGTCCAGGATACGATGAAAGAAAAAATTTCAACGGTGATGAGCCCGGGAATAATCAAGGGAATCACCACCTTGAACATCGTTTGGAACCGGCTGGCCCCCTCCACCATGGAACTTTCTTCAAGCTCAACGGGAATCGTCCGGTAAAAGCTGTCCAGCATCCAAACGCCAAAGGGCAAAGTGATGGAGATATGGGAGATAATCAGCGCAAACAAGGTGTTGTCGATTCCCAGTTTGATGTAAATTCCGATGAGCGGGATGGCGATCAGCATGGCCGGCAGCATATAGGCGATCAGCATGACGTTCATCAGCCATCTCGAGCCGAAAAACACAAACCTCGAGGTCACATAGGCAATCTGGGAAGAGACCAAAGTCGATACCGCTGTCGCAATGACGGCAACGATCAAGCTGTTCTTGTAATACGTTAAATAATTGGTGAACCGCAATAGGTTTTGATAGTATTCGAAGCTGATATGATTGGGAATGAGCACTTGGCTGTCCGCGAAGAAATACTTCGCCCCCCGCAGAGAAGAGACTACAACCCAATAAATCGGAAACACCGAGCAGATCATTACGACAGCCGCGAATACATAAGTCAGTATTTTTGAAGTCAGCGTCCGTTTCATGTTCGGGTTCCCCCATTCGCCCTATTCATCAGCCGCAGATAGATCAGCATGAAGATCAGCATAATGAGAAATGAAACGACGGCAATACTGACGCCGTATCCGATTTTATACTGACTGAATGTGTAAATATAAGTGGTAACCGGCAATGTTTCCGTGCGTTCCAGCGGTCCTCCGCCGGTCATGAGCCAGACCAAATCGAACTTGTTAAACATCCAAATGCCGCGCAGCAGCACGATATTGGCAATGATCGGCGACAGCATCGGGATCGTAATGGTTCTGAATTGCGTCCACTTGCCCGCTCCGTCCAAAGCGGCGCTCTCATACATGTCCTCGGGCACCGTTTGCAAACCGGCGAGGAAAACCAGCGTTACAAACGGGGTAAAGGACCATACCGAAACGAGGACCACCGTGATCATCGACATATCCACGGAGAAAAAGTTGAACTGATAAACGCCGAAATAACCGAGAAACTTGCTGATTACTCCGTAATTGGTATTCAACATCCACTGCCATGTGATCGTCACGACGATGGACGGCACGATGTAGGGCAGCACCGTGGCTCCGCGGAGAAAGCTGCGGCCGGCGAATCTCTGGTTCAAGAGCAGGGCAATGGCGATGCCGAGCACCACTTGGAACACAACCGAGCCGCCGGCGTAAATCAAGGTTTTGGATAAATCGCTCCAGAAATGCTTGTCCTGGAATAATTCCGCGAAGTTGTGCAGCCCTACGAATTTCGGTTTTCCGATAAAAGTATCCGATTCGTACAAGCTGTAACGCAAAGCCATCACTGCGGGAAAAATGACGGTGACGGCAAAAAGGATTAACCCGGGAACCAAATTCACCAAGACGAATGGAACGTCTCTTCTTTTGATTTTATGCTGCAATAAGGATCCACCTCTATTCTGCGGAAGAGGCGGCCGAGCCCCCTGCTTGCCGGTGCCCGGCTGCCCGCGATTCGCCGTTCTATTTAATCATGTTGCGGATTTCATTGGCGGTGGCATCAATCACCTTGGATGGATCTTCGTTGCCGATCAAGACGCGTTGGAACATTTTCGGAATAATAAAGGACGATTCCACGACGGATTGTTTCTCCGTCGGTTCCGATCCGGCAAGGCTGATCGCGTTGACCTTCGCTTCCTGGATGATTTTCTGCTGCGGCACGGCAACATCGTTCCAGAATTGCTTAACGGTCGGCAATGACTTGTATTCTTCGCTCTCATATACGGAAGAGATCGACGGGAAAAACGCATTGGGCGCGGCGGCCACCAGCTTCAGGTATTTCTCTTTAAAGAACCATTCGACGAACTTCTTGGCTTCTTCCACATTCGGACCATTGATGATATTCACGCCATCGTCGCCATAAGTCGTGGCGTATCCGTTTCCGTCTTTTCTCGGCAACCCCATCACTTGGAACTTGCCGGCCAAATCCGGCGCCGATTGCACGCTCGCGTCCGCCAGACGGCCCGAGTAGAAGGTAAACCCGACCTGACCTCCGTAAAATGCCGCGAGCAATTCCGGGAAGTCCGCATTTTCCGCTTCCACCGGCATGTATTGATTCAGCTCTTTCAAGAAATTAAGCGATTCGATGGCACGCTGTTTGTTGTCGCCTTGATCCAGGATGACATTCATCTGATCGTCGAAGATTTCCACATCGTTGGCCCAGAATACGGAGGTTGTGATCCAGTTGTTCGCTCCTCCGATTTTCAATGGCAGGATGAGGCCGTATTTATTGTTCTTCTTGTCTGTAAAGGCTTTCATGACATTCAAGAACTCATCCCAGTTCGTCGGCATGGACAACCCTTTTTCCTGCAGCCAGTCCGTACGGATATATCCCAGCGCGTAGTTCAGATCATAGGGAATCCGATACGACTTGCCATCCAGAATCGGCTGCAAGGTCGTAGGCGAATAGAAGATATCTTTGCCGCCCAGTTTCTCGATCACATCATCGACCGGCGCCACGATGCCTTTCTCCTTCAGCGTAGTGAGAAGTCCCAGATAACCGCTGAACATGACGTCGTATTGCGCCGAGGTTCCGAAGGTCGACTGTACTTTCAAATACATATCATCGAGGTTCATCGTCTCGACAACGACCTTCACGCCGGTTTGCTGCTCGTATTCCTGGGCAATTTCCTCCATCGCTTTCTTGGGATCCGCGGCAGTCTCGGCGGAAGCGATGCGAAGGGTCACTTGCTTTTTGTCCCCGCCGTTACCGGAGCCGGACGGCGCGGGCGTTGTATCGTTGCCGGCCTGATTGTTTTGCGTATTCTGACTTTGCTCATCGTTGCTTTTTCCCGAACAAGCCGCAATGGACAAGATAAGAAACATCGCCAGTACAATCGCTAATCCCTTTTTCAACAATTTCATCCCCCGTTAACGTTATTGGACTACATTGTCTTGCCGGATTCCAATTCGTCTAGATGTACTTCTTTGTTCCTCTTAGACGATTCGATGGCCGCCAAAGCGAACCTGAGCACCTCCCTTCCCCGTTCGCCGCTAAGCATGGGTTCTCGGTCCTGCTTGATGGCTTCTATAAAATCCTTTGTCGAATCGACAAAAGAGTCAGCCCAATCGTCGCGCAAATGATTGTAGGTTTCCATCTTGCCATCCTTGTACACCATGAGAGCGGGGATCTGCATCATCTTCGCCGTACAGCGGGTGACCCACAATACCCCGCGCGTTCCGGTCACTTCCACCCGTTCGTCAATGCCATAGTAATTCGTAGCGATCGTCAGATCGGGGGAAGACATAATATCCATCATGCCGTATTTCTTGGCATCCCGGTATTTCCACATGATCATCGCCGGCGCGTCTTGCCAGGAGATGCCCGGCACCGTCTCCGTACGGTCGATCCAGGCGTTGACCTTTTCGACATCCCCCAGCAGATACATGGCGACGGAGAACTTATGGTATCCGTCGTCGAAGACCAACGGCCCGCCTCCGCTCTCCTCTTCTTTCATGCGCCATGCCCACGTGGAAGCGTCGATGTGCCAGCCCATTCCCTTCTTGCCGGCATTGGATTTGATGCGAATCGAGATCGGCTCGCCGATTTCGCCTGCATCAATGAGCTGCTTCGCCTTGACATAGGGGGGATAACAGACGAAATTTTCATAGACTTTCAGTTTGACCCCGGCTTCCTTGGCAGCCGAGATCATGAGATCCGCTTCTTCCAGGCTCAAGGCCATCGGTTTCTGAACGGATACATGCTTGCCGGCTTTGCAAGCCTGAACGGTCATGGATGCATGAAGATGATGGGGTACAAGCAATTCGACCGCATGGATATTCGGATCCTTCAGCACGTCCCGATAATCGGTATACACGACTTCCGCTTGCCACTCCACCGCCCTGGAACGGGCTTGGCTTTCGTTAATGTCGCACACCGCGTATATGCGGGCATCCGGGTGTCCAACATACCCGAGCGCGTTCAAGGTGGAAATTCTGCCGCAGCCTACGATGCAAACATTGATGATCGACATGACCGTTTACCTCCTGTATTCAACCATGACCGTGACGACGGTTGATCTCTCTGAATGGATTACCAATCCCAGTGACCGGTTTGGAAACTGATTCGTTCGGCGATCGCTTATTCCTGGTCTTCCGTAAATCATCACGGCGGCACCGATTGATTCTGCAAGCGCTATCAACTCCTCGTAGGCTTTGGGGATCATCCAAAAATGTTTGAGAATGATCCTCGCTGACCGTTAAATCACTCGTATTATTTCCACATTATAAAATTTGTTTCACTATTGTGAATATTTTTTTCACACCCCTAGAGGTGTGAGCTTGAAATTCATTTTATATTATAAAAACGTGTTTATTGCAATAAAAAAAGTATCACCTCGCGCAAGTTCCGTCAATACAGTCATATTAACATCATTATGTTGTCTATACAAGTGTGTCGATAAAATTTTTACGCTCTCAGAATTCAATTGATCCATTCCTTCCTACCCTATCAGCATAATCAAACAATAAAATATAAGATTATTGTGGATTTATGCTCACATTTGCTATCATGAAGCTATCATGCCAAGGAGGTCGCGGGTCATGAAAGCCCTGCACAAAAGGATGAGCGAGGAAAACAAAATTCCCGTACACCTCGTTTACAAGGACACCAAGACACCCCTGATGGAATTGCCTCACCACTTGCACGATTGGCATGAAATCATCTACGTATATGGCGGAAGAGGCACGCTATTGGTCAATCACGCCTTTTATGAGATGAACGAAGGCGATCTGTTCCTTATACCGGGAAACACCGTCCACCGCGCCTTTCCCGACGAACATAACCCCGTAACCTCGAGCGCTCTCTTCTTCAGCCCGACCTTGGTCCAGCCGCTGGAATTGGGAGAACAGGGATCCATTCTTCGCTGCATCGAGAATGCAAGGCGCAAAAAACAATTCAAACCGGAAATGCCCGAATCGGAACGGACGTCCGTTGCGTCTTTTTTTGCCTCCATCCATGACGAGCTCGGAAATAAGTTGGCCTATTATCAAACTGCCGTTCAAATCCGGCTTTGCGATTTGCTGTTGAAATTAAATCGAATTACTTTGCCGGGCACCCAGAGCCAAGGGGACTCGATGATCGAGCCGATGTGGATGCGGGACATCTTGGCGTACATGGACGCGAACATCGGGGCCCCCGGGATGACCCTATCCGCGTTGTCCGGAAGGGCGGCCATTACGCCTTCGCATTTCTCCAGGGTATTCAAGCAGTTGACCGGCATGAACGTTACGGAATATGTGTTGGTCAAACGGGTCATGTTGGCCAAGGAGCTCTTGATCCGTACGGATGACAGCATCAAGGCCATCTGTGAAAAATGCGGAATGGAGAGCGAATCTTACTTTTATCACAAGTTCAAGCTGATTACGGGCATGACGCCGAAGAGTTACAAAAAGCTGCACCAAATGTAAACTTAGCGGTTACAAAGCAAGAAGAAGCAGAGTCGTTCTCTGCTCCAGCGAACCGCCGCGTTGGGATCGGACGGATGAGGCGCTGACCGTGCGGACGGAAATCGTCCGCAGCGAGAATCCGATTGTCATTGAATTGGAAATCGACTGACATCGCCATTGGCTGCGAACGATACGGAAACGGCCGCTTCAGCCACTAGTATTTCACCAGGTAACGCGCACCCCGCTTGGTATGGAATGTAAAGAGATTGTTGTCCGCCTCCTCCATAACGATCCGTTCTCCGTCCTCCGTAATCTGAAGGGGCCGTTGGCCATGAATGGCTAAAGGCATACCGTTTAGCGAGACAATTTCTGCCTCCGTGATTTTGCAGTCATTCCAGGCGATGGCCACCTCGAAGCCCCCGCGTGCGCGGAGCCCTTTGACGCAGCCTTTCGGCCAGCTAGAAGGAAGCGCCGGGAGCAACTGCAAGAAACCCTGATGGGACTGAAGGAGCATTTCCGCAATGCCGGCCGTCGCCGCGAAATTTCCGTCGATTTGAAACGGCGGATGAGCGTCGAACAGATTGGCGTAAACGCCACCCCGGCGATAATTTTCCGGCTCATCCTCCCGAACCAGCTTCAACAGATTCCCCAACAAACGCAAAGCCCGGTTGCCATCGCCGAAACGGGCCCACAAAGAGACCTTCCAGCCCAAGCTCCAGCCCGTCCCTTCATCTCCGCGGCGGTCTAGCGACTTGCGCGCGGCTTCGAATAACTCCGGCGTCCTTCGCGCCGTCAGCTGTCGGCCCGGATACACGCCGAACAAATGCGAAACGTGGCGGTGATGCACATCCTCGTCTTCGAAATCCTCCGACCATTCCTGCAGCTGCCCATATTTTCCGATCTGCAGGGGAAACAGCCGGTCTCTCGCCGACTTTATCTCTTCCCTGAACGCCTCATCCATTCCCAGGAGCACCGAGGATTCGATCAGGTTGGTAAACAAATCCCAAATCAGGGACAGATCCATCGTCGAGGCCGCGCTGACTCCTGCCAAGCGGCCGTCCGGTGTCCGGAATTTATGCTCCGGTGAAGTTGAGGGCGAAGTGATCAACCGCCCGCTTCCGTCATCGTGCAGCCAGTCGAGACAGAATAACGCTGCATCCTTCATCAGGGGATAAGCCTTCTCCCGGAGATATCGGACGTCTAGCGTAAACGCATAGTGCTCCCATAAGTGCTGGCACAGCCAGACGCCGCCCATTGGCCAGATTGCCCAGACCGGATCGCCGTGCCCAAAATCGCCGACAGGGTTGGACATCGCCCAGATATCCGAGTTGTGGTGCGCGGTCCAGCCGCGCGTCCCGTAATTCGTCTCGGCGGTCTTCCGACCGTTGACCGCAAGGTTGCCGATAAAGGCGAGCAGCGGTTCATGCAATTCCGATAGGTTCGCCGTCTCGGCAAGCCAATAGTTCATTTCGGCGTTGATGTTCAGCGTCCAATTGCTGCTCCACGGCGGTCGGGTCTCCTTATTCCAGATGCCCTGCAGGTTCGCGGGCTGTGTTCCCGGCCTTGAGCTTGCAATCATTAAATATCGCCCGTATTGAAACAACAGTTCCACAAGGCCCGGGTCCTCGACGCCGAGCTCCGCGATCCTTCTGTCCGTAGGCATGTCCGGAGCCGCCTTGCTCTCGCCCAGCGACAGCTCGACCCGGTCGAATAGGGAACGATGGTCATCGACGTGCGAGCTGCGTTGATTTTCATAGACGCCTGCCGCAGCCCTTGTCAGCGCTTCCTTCACGATCGGTTCCGGATCCCGTCCCTCGCTGCCCGGCAGCTTGTCGAAGCCGTTGAAGCTCGTAGCGGCGCCGAAATAAAGCGTCGCGGATTTCGCGCCGCTGATCTGTATCCCAGCCTCGTCTATCCGCGCGGAGCCTCCCTCTTGTCGAACGGTCAGACGACCTTCAAAACGCATCGCCTCGGTCTTCTCGCGATCTCCGTAAACGATCGGCAGGTTGCTGGAATAGTAGTTCGGCCATACAACTTCCGGAGCCATTCCCCGGATCACGTAGTCTCCGTCTTCGGCTGACGGAACGTAACGAAGAGGACTGTCCAGCCGCGCGCGGAAATTCAAAGTGCCGGGAATGCTCGTAGTGATCCTGACAATCAGCGTCTGGTCGGGATGCGAAGCGAATATCTCGCGCGTATACGCCGCATCGCTGATCATATACTCCACCCGGGCGATGCCGTCGCGCAGATCCAGCTCGCGTCGGTAATGGTTCCGCCAAGTCAGATCGCCGTGCTCGAAATGGATATGCAGATTGCCAAGCGGCATATAGGATTGGCTGTACGCCCCCATCATTCGCCGAGCCGTCCGGTCCGCTTGCTCAAACTTTTTCCGGCGAATCCGTTCGCGAATCTCCGTAAGCCGATGCTTCGCTTCCGGGTTATTGCCGTCCTTGGGAAATCCGGACCACAGCGTATCCTCATTCAACTGGATGAACTCGTCTTCGACGCCGCCAAACACCATTGCCCCCAGTCGGCCGTTACCGACCGGCAGCGCTTCCGTCCAAAAGCGGGCCGGTTTCTCGAATCGAAGTTTCATGGCTCGTCCCCACTCCCTTCCGCCACTCGCTTGTCCATGAAGATAATAAGAATGTATCAAACTTTAGGGACGAAAAGAATGCATGATTTCCGCAATGTTCTGCTCCATTTTCGCTGTTTATGATAGGCAGGAGGGAGAACCGGCTCGTTTCCGGCCTGTCGATTCCCACGGGCTCTTCCTGATTCGAAAATACGTCAAGCAGCCCCTATCCGACCTACCGGCTTGACGCAAGTTGCTTTCGTAATCGCTTCCGGAAAATCGCCCGCCTAAACGTAAGCAGAGGAAAACAATTTGTTAAATCAAACTGAAGAGCCCGGACTCAGTTCGGGCTCCAAATGTTGGCGAGAAAATAACTCATTGATTTGACAATTTTCTCTCTCATTCAGACAACACAAAAACCAGCTAATGTTTGTCAAGCTTTAGTGTGTTGGCCGA
>NZ_JAQZSJ010000035.1 GCF_029360585.1 Cohnella caldifontis
CCCGAAGTCTCGCACCAACCCTCGAATAGCGTACGTGATCCGCTATTTTGCCCGAAGTCTCGCACCAACCCCCGAATAGCGTATGTGATCCGCTATTTTGCCCGAAGTCTCGCACCAACCCCCGAATAGCGTACGTGATCCGCTTTTTTGCTCGGAGTCTCGCACCAACCCCCGAATAGCGTATGTGATCCATTATTTTGCCCGAAGTCCCGCACCAACCCCCGAATAGCGTATGTGATCCGCTATTTTGCCCGAAGTCCCGCGACACCTCCCAAACAGCGCATGTGGCGCGCTAGAATGGTCCAACACCCTTTGCCGCCGCCCTCGAAACGACGCCCATGCCGCATTCAAATTTCTCCCATTTTCCCTATGATTCTTGTGATATGATAAAGTTGCTGACAAATTTCGGGATGGCAATCGACGGGGGGCGGGGGGGACGGCATGGCGGAGGAAGCACGGAAGGCGGATGTTCTGAAATTGGCCGGCGAAGAGCTGGAGGAGCTCGGCGAACTGCACCGATATTTCGACCGGCTCAGTCAGCGCGAGAATTGGCCGGTCCGTCTGGCGAACGACTTGCTGCTCTGCTGCGAAGAACTGCTGACCAATACGATTTTGTACGGATATCCGGACGGGAGGACGCCGCGAAGCATCGTGCTGGAGGTTGCCTCCGGCCGGGAATCGGTGGTCATCACGCTTTCCGACGACGCAATGCCGTACAATCCTTTGCTCGGAAGCGACCCCGACCTGACCTTGGGCGTGGAAGACCGGCCTATCGGAGGATTGGGTGTCTATTTCGTCAAACAAATCATGGATGAAGTCCGTTACGAGTTGACCGAGAAGGGCAACCGCCTGATCCTGCGCAAAACATTCGAACGGACGGGGGAGGAGCAGGCATGAACATCACGACTACCGAGCACGGCGACATTACGGTGATGGCCATCGAGGGAAGGCTGGACGGCCAGCACGCTCAGACCGCGGAGCAGGCTTTCCTGGCTTTGGCCCAGGAAGGGAAAACCCGGTTCGTGCTGGATTTCACCCAGATGGCCTATATCAGCAGCGCGGGCCTGCGGGTCGTCCTGGTCGCCGCGAAAAAGATGAAGGCGGTGCAAGGCCGTCTCGTCTGCGCAGGCATGAACGACCAGGTAAGGGACGTTTTCGAAATGTCGGGCTTCATCAGCATCTTGGAAACGGCGGCGGACCGGGAAGAAGCGGCCGCGATGCTTCAGGGATAAGCGGCGCCCCGGCTTTCGGGGCCGGGGTCGGCCGGAGAGGAGATCGATCAGGTTGGAGCTGGAAGCGATCGGAGCCGCCGCGGCTCTCGCCGGAGCCGCGCTGCTGGGCGGAGCGGCCGCGTACGCCGCGATGAGGCACCGCGAACGCAGCGCCCGGGTGCTGTTCGACATCAGCATGATGCTCAACTCGACGCTTCGGCGGCGGGACCAGATGGAAATGATCATGGACAGCGCGAAACGGGTGCTGCCGGTGGAAGCCGCCTCCGTGCTGTTGGTGGACCAGCAGACGGGCGAGCTGTTTTTCGAAGTGGCGCAAGGGGAGAAGGGCGAGGAGGTCCGGGAAATCCGTCTGGCGCCGGGGGAAGGCATTTCCGGCCATGTCGCCCGCACCGGCGAAAGCGTGATCGTGAACGATGCGGCCGCCGACCCCCGCTGGTCCAACCGGGTGGCGGTGAGCACGGGTTTCGAAACCCGGAACCTGCTCACGGTGCCCATTACGAAGCGGGGCAACGTCGAGGGCGTGCTGCAGGTGATCAACAAGCGGGGAGGCCGCAAGTTCACCTCGCGTGACCGGCAGTTGCTGGAGAAGGTCGCGAAACCGATGGCGGTAGCGCTCGAGAATGCCCGGCTGTATGAGCAGCTGGAACGGTCCATGGAGGCGCTGCAGGCAACGACGGCGGTCAAGGAGCGGCTGGAAAGCGAGCTGCAAATCGCGGGCACGATCCAGCTCAGCTTCCTGCCCCGGACGATGCCGTCCGCCCAGGAGCCATACGACGTCTGCGCCCTGCTGAAATCCGCGAAGGACGTGGGCGGCGACTTCTACAATTTTTTCAAGCTGGACGACGACCGGCTGTTTTTCACGCTGGGCGACGTCTCCGACAAGGGCATCCCGGCCGCTTTGTTCATGGCCGTGACGCTGACCCTGATCAAAGGCAAAATGAACCCGGGCCTTACGCCCGGCCAACTGCTGCGGATGGTCAACGAGGAACTGTGCCGGGACAATCCGGTGCTCTTCGCGACGATCGTCTGCGGCGTTTTCGACACGAAGACGGGAGAGGTCGTGCTCAGCGAAGGCGGGCATTGCACCCCGTACGTCGTGCGGGCGGACGGCTCGGTGGAGGCCGTCAAGCTCCGCAAAAGCCTGCCGCTCGGCGCGATGGAAGGCATCGATTATCACGACGGACGGCTGGTGCTGGCCCCCGGAGAGCGGATCGTCGTATACACGGACGGCATCACCGAAGCGGAAAACGGCGTTCAGGAGCAATACACGGGCGAGCGGCTGCAGGAGTTCCTGAAATCGACGCCGGGCATGTCCAGCGCCGAGCTGATCGACGCGCTGCTCATGCACGTGTTCCTGTTCGCGGACGGGGCGCCGCAGTCGGACGATATCGCGGTGCTGAGCCTCATGAGGCGGGTTTAACGGCGAGGAGGGAGCGCGTGGAAGCGTATCGCGGAGGATGGGAGCATCTCCGGGACGAACTGGACTGGCTGGACGAAGGGCTGCGGACGCTGCTCGAGATCGGCGGGGGAAATCCGTGGACGGATCCTTCCGCTCCCCGCAAAGGGCTGGCCGTAACGGAGGCGGAGCTGCGCGGGGAAGCGGCGCCCGACTCGGAACTGCTGACATCGGAGCGCTGGGCGCGGTATGCGGAATCCCGCCGCGCCAAAGAGCGGCAGATCGCGGCATCCGCCGAGGCGGCGATGCGCGCCGGCGTCGGCCTGCCGCTCGCGCAGCTATGCAGCCGGCTGCGGCTCACCGCGTGGGAACGGCGGTGCGTCGTGCTGGCGCTCGCGCCGGAGCTGGACCGGCGGTACGAGAAATGGTTCGGTTACTTGAACGACGACGTCACCTGCAAAGCCGCGACGCCCGACCTCGCCTTCCGGCTCCTGTCGGACCGGCCGGAGGACCGCAGAGCCGCCGCGGCCGCCCTGGGCGGCGGAAGGGCGCTGCGCCGCGTATTGTTGGCTGGTGGCGACGGGAACGAAGAGGCGGGCGCTTTCGCGCGGCCGCGTTTGAAAACCCCGTTGCGGCTGGACGATCGGACGGTCAGCTTCCTGCTCGGAACCGAGCGGATGGACGCCCGGCTCTCGGGTTTCGCGGAGGTTTATTGGCCGGGTGATATCGGCGGGCTTCCGCCCGTGCCGGAAGACGATCCGATCCGCGGAGCCTGGCGGGGCTGGGAGCAGGCCGTCCCCGATTCGGGTTCGCTGCCTTTCATTCACCTGTGGGGGCAGCCCGGAGGAGGCAAACTTTGGCGCCTGCGGCATTTGGCCGCGGCGAGGGGACAGCGCCTGCTGGCGGTCCGGCTGTCCGGCTTCCCGGAGGAGGCGGACCGGGCGGAGGCGGCGATCTCCCGCGTCGTGCGGGAAGCGCTCTTGACCGGGGCGGGGATCGTGCTGGAGGAAGAGTACGCCAAACCGGATGCTCCGGCCGCGAACCGCCGGGCCTGGGAGTTGGCGCTGGGCTTGTACGCGTCCTTTTCCCGGAGACCTCTGCTCGCCTGGATCTCCAATGTGAGACGCCTGCCGTCCGAGCTGCCCGTACCGGCGGGCGCGGTCTGGCTGTCCGGCGAAGCGGCGCCGCCATCCGCCGCGGAGCGGCTTCGGATTTGGCAGACGGAGATCGGGGACGGCGGAGCCGATCTGACCGAGTCC
Organism: Cohnella caldifontis; assembly: GCF_029360585.1. Classification (GTDB taxonomy): domain Bacteria; phylum Bacillota; class Bacilli; order Paenibacillales; family Paenibacillaceae; genus Cohnella; species Cohnella caldifontis. Next base: position 3,888 of record NZ_JAQZSJ010000035.1, read on the forward strand.
GACTGGCGCGAGGTGGCGGACAAGTACCGGCTGACATCCGGCCAAATCCGCCGCGCATGGCGCCAGGCCGCGGCGCTCGCGGGCGCGCGGGGCGCGGTTCCGAACCGGGCCGATCTGGAAAGCGCGGGCAGAGGGCAGTTCCGCCATCGGCTCGCGATGCTGGCCGACCGGATGGAACCCGCGAGAACATGGGGGGATTTGGTCCTTCCCGCCGAACCGCTTTCCTTGCTGAAGGAGGCGTGCAGCCAGTACCGCCATCGCGAGACGGTTTACGGCAATTGGGGCTTCGGCCGCAAGCTGCCGTACGGGCGGGGGCTCAGCGTGCTGTTCTCCGGCCCTCCGGGCACGGGCAAGACGATGGCCGCCGAAATCATGGCCGCCGATTTGGGGCTGGAGCTGTACCGCATCGACCTTTCGCGCATCGTCAGCAAGTACATCGGGGAAACGGAGCAGCGGCTGTCGGAGCTGTTCGCGGAGGCCGAGCACAGCGGCGCGATCCTGTTTTTCGACGAGGGGGACGCCTTGTTCGGCAAGCGGACGGAGGTCAAGGACGCGCACGACAAATACGCCAACATGGAGGCGGCCTACCTTCTGCAGCGGATCGAAGCCTACGACGGGATCACGATCCTCGCCACGAACCTGCTGCAGAACATGGACGAAGCGCTGCTGCGCCGCATGAGCTACGTCGTCAAATTCCCGTTTCCCGACGCCGCGGAGCGCGAACGGATTTTCCGCGTCCACCTGCCGCCCGGCGCCCCGCTGGACGGGGGGCTCGATTTCGCGTTCCTGGCTTCCCGGCTCGACGTGTCCGGCGGCTACATCAAGAACATCGTGCTCGGGGCCGCGTTCCTCGCGGCTGCGTCAGGGGAGCCGATCGGCATGGGACATATGGTCCGGTCCGCCCGGCGGGAGTTGCAAAAAATGGGAAAAATCCTGGTAAAGGAATTATTTTCCCCTTACGCGGACGAGAATAGCGAAACATTTGGATAGTCAGTCCGATAGGGAATAGGTATAATAGACTTGATCTGGTGAAAATTGCCGATACATAACGCTTTTTGCCGACTTGGCGAAGGAGGGGACGCCCATCGGAGGATATACCGTAGTCGCGGACGTGGGCGCCAGCCTTCTCAAGCTGCTCCGGGAGCATTTGACTCCGGATCCGGTACCCCGTCCCGACTTGATCGGAATGGCTTCGCCCGTCGACAAAGGAGATTTCGTACTATCGATTTATTTGCTGGGCATCCGGGAGAACGGCGAGGCCCGGCGCAACGAGATGCAGCCGCAGGGCGGCGTGCTGCGCTACCCGCCTTTGGCGCTCGATTTGCAGTATCTCCTCACCGCCCACTCCAACGCCGACCTGCACACCCGCACGCTGGACGAGCATCGGGTGTTGGGCAAGGCGATGCAGGTACTTTACGACAATTCCGTTCTCCGCGGTCCCTATTTGGAAGGGACGCTCGCGGAGAACAACGAAGAGCTCCGCATTACCTCGGAAAGCTGCGAAATCGAGCAACTGACGAATCTCTGGCAATTCGGGGACAACCCGTATAAGCTCTCGCTGCTTTATCGCGTTGGTCCGGTGATGCTGGAATCCAACCGAGTAAAAGCGGGTCCCCGCGTCGTCGAGCGCCGCATCACGCTTCGCGACAAAGGAGGCGGAAGCTCGTGACGGCCGCGGAGAGAACGTTCGTCACCCGCTGTTCGCTGGCGGTGCGCCCGTTCGATCTGTGGACCGGACAGCCGCCCGGGAATTCCGCGCTCGCCGTAAGGCTCGAGGAGACGGGCAAGCGGCCGGTGCGCGCGTCGGACGGCAGCTACGCGTTCCTCGATTTTCCCGGCAGCGTATGTACGCTGACGATCGACTCGCCATTCTACTTGCCGACGCGAATGACCGTTCATCTAGAAGAATTCGCGGGACGCGTTCCGATTGTGACCGCCGGCCTGCGTCCGAATCGCGCGTACCCGCCTCCTGCTGCGGCATCCGGCTTCAGGTTCCGCGTCGCGGGCCCCTCGGGGGCTCCGGAGGCAGGCGCCATCGTCACCGCGTATGTCGAACATGACGGCGCGGCAAGAGGCCGGCTGGCGGAAGACAAAGCCGCCGCGGGCGCTCGCCGGATCGCGGTTGCCGCGGGCAACGGCCGGCTGCAGCCGGGCGACGCGTTCGTGCTGAAAGGCAAAGGCGGCTCGGATGCCGAATGGAGCGCGGTTGCCGATACCTGGGACGCCGGGCTCGCGCTTCAATTGGAGCAGCCGCTCTCGAAGGGCTGGCCGCGGGGAACCGTCCTGCTGCCTGCTTGCCGGACGTGGAGCGACATGGACGGCAGCGTCGTGATTCCGTTCCGGGGAAGTTTCCCGCCGGCTGCCGAGGCCGTCGTCGAAATCGTATCCGGCGAGCGGAGATGGGCTGCCAGGTGGCAGATGGAGGCCGGAAGCGTCGCGAACATGCCGGACGTCCGGCTGGACTGAGCAACAAATCGGATTCAAGTGCGTGGCGTCGGAAGATTATCCTTCCTCCTCGGAGCAAGGGGTCGGACGGCGATATATAAACCCATTTCAGAGAGGAGGAACTGGTTTTTCCGGCACGCGCACCTAGAATCCGTCCGTCATGGCGTGAACGGGGAAACCGGGGAACATGGCAGAGTATTTGTCGCCTGGGGTATACGTGGAAGAATTCGAGAGCGGGTCCAAGCCGCTCGAGGGCGTCAGCACGAGCACGGCCGGTTTTATCGGCCTCGCCCAGCGGGGACCCGTGGAGGGGCTTCCGCAACTGGTTACCAGCCCGGCGGATTTCCAGCGCACGTTCGGCACTTATTTGTCCGAGAGCGCGTTCGGGAACTACCGCTTCCTGGCTTACGCGATCGACCAGTTTTTCATGAACGGCGGTTCCCGCGCGTTCGTCATGCGGGTGGCTCCGCCCGACGCGAAACCGGCTTCGGCCCAGGGGCGCGTCGCCGAAGCGCTGCGCATCACGGCCAAAAACCCCGGCGCATGGGGCAATCTGGTCAACGTCGTCGTGACGGATGCCAGCAAGGCCAAGACGCAAATCTATGAAGTCATCGGCAAGCGGTACCGCGTCAAAAACGCGGGCGGGTTCTACGCCGGCGACGTCGTGGCGTTCACGATGGACGGCGAAACGCAGTACAACCGCATCATCAGCGTGCAGGACAACGTCATCGAGCTGGCGGACGAGCTGTCCGGCGACGTCGTGGACAACGCCTTGCTGCCGACGAAGGTGCTGACGACCGCCGAGTTTTCCCTGCATGTTTTCTTCGGCGATGAAGCCGAGAGCTTCGAAAAAGTGTCGCTTAACCCGGAAGCGCCGACGTTCGTCGACAAAGTGGCGGCCCGTTCCAATCTCGTGAACGTGCAAGCGCTCGTGACGTCCGCGGACGCCACGCATCCGTTCGACGCCGTCACCGGCGAAGGAACGTCGGGCAAAGTCCAGCTCGTGCTGGGCGGCGGCAGCGACGGTTCGGTGGACAGCGTGTCCGCGGCCGATTTCATCGGCGAAGACCGCGGTCCGGGACGCCGTACGGGCATCCACTCCTTCATCGACAACGACGTCGTCAGCATCATGGCGATACCCGGCGTGACCGACGCGAACGTCCAGCTGTCGCTGGTCGCGCATTGCGAGAACCTCGGCAGCCGTTTCGCGATCCTCGACATCCCGCGCGAGAAAACGAAGGTGCAAGACGTCCTCACGCACCGCAACCTGTTCGACTCCAGCTATTGCGCGCTATACAACCCTTGGCTTTCCGTTTTCGATCCGCTCGACAAACGCAACATTTTCGTTCCCCCTTCCGGCACGATGGCCGGCATCTATTCCCGTTCCGACACGACCCGCGGCGTGCAGAAAGCCCCGGCCAACGAAGTGCTGCGCGGCGTCGTCGGATTGGACGTCCAGTATAACAAGGGCGAGCAAGACATTTTGAACCCGCAGGGCGTCAACCTGATCCGGTCGTTCACCGGCCAGGGCATCCGCGTCTGGGGCGCACGGACCGCTTCGTCCAATACGCTCTGGAAATACGTCAACGTCCGCCGTCTGTTCATTTTCCTCGAGGAATCGATCAAAGCCGGCACCAACTGGGTCGTATTCGAGCCGAACAACGAGCAGCTGTGGGCGCGGGTGCAGCGGACGATCGACGCGTTCCTGACCCGGGTATGGCGCGACGGGGCGCTGATGGGCACCTCTCCGTCGGAAGCGTTCTTCATCGATATCGGCCGCAGCACGATGACCCAGGACGACATCGACAACGGCCGCCTGATCTGCGTCATCGGGGTCGCGCCGGTGAAGCCGGCCGAGTTCGTCATCTTCCGCATCACGCAGAAGACCGGCTCCGAGTAACGCGGACCGCTTGACCTGACGATTTCAATTCCGGCTCCCGCGGGGAGTCCGATTAACGGGATGAAAGGGGATACCCATGCCAGGAGAACGCAATGATCCGTACCGCAATTTTAGATTCCGCGTGGAAATCGAAGGCTTGCAGCAAGCCGGCTTCAGCGAAGTGTCGGGCTTCGACGCTTCGTTCGACGTCGTCCAGTACCGCGAGGGCAACGAAGTGATCACGCCCCGCAAGCTTCCGGGCTTGGCCCGGTACGGCAACATCACGCTCAAGTCGGGCGCGACCGAGTCCATGGAACTGTACGAATGGATCCAGGATTGCGTCCAGGGCACCGTCGAGCGCAAGACGGTCACGATCATCGCGATCGACGAGGAAGGCAACGACGTGGCGACGTGGCAGGTCATCGAAGCATGGCCGACCCGCTATACGGCGCCGAGCTTCAACGGCCAGGGCGCGGAAGTCGCGATCGAGCTGCTGGAGCTTGCGCATGAAGGCATGACCCGCACGGCGTAACGCGTAACCGAGCTTCCATTCCATTCACCGGCGAAAACAAGAGGGGCCCCCTCTCTTGTTTTCCCTTTTTCCAAATCACGCCTTCGAAAGGAACGAGAGCATGGCGTTTCAAACGGAATACGAATTCGAACTTCCGCGCGGGTACGTCGACGACCATGGCACGCTGCACAAACGCGGCGTCATGCGCCTCGCCACCGCGGCGGACGAAATCCTGCCGATGCGCGATCCCCGCGTGCAGCAGAACCCCAGCTATTTGACGGTGATCCTGCTGGCCCGGGTCGTGACCCGGCTCGGGGAACTGAAGCATATCGACACCAAGGTGATCGAAAAGCTGTTTACGGCGGACTTGGCGTACTTGCAGAATCTGTATCGCCACATTAACGATCTGGAGCCTCCGAAGCTGCAGGCGAATTGCCCGAAATGCGACCACGAGTTCGAGGTGGAAGTCGATTTTTTATCCGTAACGGAGGGGCTCTCGTAGGATATCCGGTCGACCGGATCTACGAGGAAATCGGCTTTATCGCCTATTACTTCCATTGGCCCCATGAAGAAATCATGAACCTGGACCATCGGGAACGGCGGCGCTGGTGCGAGGAAATTTCCAAGATCAACCGGAAATTGAACGACGAGCCGGAGAAACAGAACGTTTTCGACGTATTTGGAAAAGGAAGGTGACGGCGGAACGTGACCGCAGGCGCAGGCGCGATGAACCACGGGGTGAACGGCGCGTTCCGCTTTGTCGTGGAGCTGGACGCCATGCTGGTGGCGGGCTTCTCCGAAGTGCACGGCCTCGAGGCGCAGACGGAGGTCGAGGAAATTCGCGAGGGCGGCGTCAACGGTTACGTGCACCGGCTGCCCAAAGGCACGCGTTACCCCTCGATCGTCCTGAGGAGAGGCATGTCTTCCTCGCAGGAGTTGTGGAATTGGTATGATGCGGCATCGCAGGGCAACGTGACGCGCAAAAGCGGCTCGATCATCCTGATCAAGCAGGACGGCGTCGAGCTGTGCCGCTGGAATTTTTTCGACGCTTACCCGATCAAATGGAGCGGTCCCTCGCTGAACGCGTCCTCGAGCGACGTGGCCATCGAGAGCGTGGAGCTGGCGCACAACGGGATCAAGACGATTTTCCGGGCTTGATGCGCGAGGCGGGGCAGCGCTTCGGAAGGGCCAGCGCAGTCTCCCGTAGTCTCATAGGGAAGGCATATTAACGGAACGGAGTACCGTCATTTCGGCAGGAGTTCGCGGAAAGGAGGAAATCGGATGGCACGGAGGCCGGTCGTTTACCGTACGCTGCCGCTTCGGCAGGCACAGCATGAGTCGTTTGTCGGCGGTATCGTCGGCAAGTACGGCAGCATGAAGCGCGGAGCGAAAAGCCTGCCGCTCACCCATCGGGTTTCCTCCGGCCCCCGAAAGCAACGGGCCCCGAGAATCGCCGCCGCCCCCGTCCAAGTCCAAGTCGTCATGCCCGTACGCGACCGGGTCGTGATTCGCGAGAATCCGGTCTTTCGGGAAAAAGCCGCAGAAAGTCCGGGTCAGGCGCTTCAGCCGCCCGCTCAAGGAACACCGGCCAACGCGGAGAACCGAGCGGATCGAGGGCATCCGAGGGAACGGACACGGGAGAACGGCCGGGAAACCCCGCCCGTCCGCGAGGTCGTCCGCGAAAAGCCGGTATACCGGGATCGCGAGGTGCCTCGGGAACAGCCGGTTTACCGGGACCGTGAAGTCGTCCGGGAGAAGCCCGTTTTTCGGGATCGGGAAGTGCCTCGGGAAAAGCCGGTTTACCGGGACCGAGAGATCGTCCGGGAAAAGCCGATATTCCGTGACCGCGTCATCGAGCGCGAACGGGTGACGGAACGGCAAAAGGCGATCGAAAAGCGGGTCGTCACCGTCCGCGAGGTCGAGAAGATCGTCCTGGATCGCCAGCGGCTGAGGGAATGGGCGCTTTCCGTCCCGCTCGATCAACGGTCGATTGAGGCGGATCCGGATTTGGATTCGGGTTCGAACCTAACGTCATTCAACCAAGATGACGCATTCGAATCGGAAACGCGGATCCGGCCGATCCCCGTTCGGCGCAGAGCAGGCTGGAAAAGCCGGACGCAGGCCAACGCACAGCTGGCAGTACGCCGCGGAGATCATCCGGTCCGAGGAAAGCCGGGGCAACGCCAGGAAAGCGAGACGTCGGGAGCGGCAGGCAGAACGAAACCGTCCGGGATACCTTCCATTACGATTTTGAACCGAAGGTTTCCAACGGTTGCCGGAAAGGTCTCCTTGGTGTTCCGGCTTTCGCGGGACGGATATTCCCGTTCCGCATTCGCAGCTCGGAATCGAGCGGGACGGCCGAACCTGCCGATAGGGATAAAATCGTCTTCCAAGGAGAGCGGCGAATGGCCTGTCGTTTCGCGAGACTCCGGCATCGCGCCTGCGGAAGGGAACTCACGGATCCGGCCGAATGAGGGCATTGAACGGAACGATACGCGTACACCTAGGATCGCGATGCCGCAAAATGAGGGGGATCCTGGACGTTCTGCGTTTTCGGCATCGACGGTGCCGTCGGACGGCGCGCCATCGCCGTCTCAATCGACGCATCGTGCGGATTCAGATGAGGCCGGTTCCCGGATTCACGCGTACAGCGAGATTAGAGAGGCCGACAACGCCGACGATATTTCCCCGACCGGCGGGCATGAGGCAGCCGTTTCTTCGCGACTTGACCCTCGCGTTCCTGCTCGCATGGTGGTGACGAATCGTGATTTCGAAGGGTTTCCGAAGTTTCGGCTTTTCAGAATCGGAATAGGCGGATTTCCGGACGAAAGCGGCGGAACCAACGAAACCAACGAAACCGTTTTTTCGCTCGGGAAAATGGACGGACCCCGAATGATCTTGCGCAAAATCGCGGAAAGCTCCGGAGGCGTGACGGCCAAGGCGGCATTCCGGATGACGGAGGCGCTGAGGCCGGCGTTGATGGGAAACTCCGTCTTGACCGAACGGACTGGTTCGGCAACGCAGCATCCACTTTCGCCCGCCACGGGCGCGGGAGCTGCGATGGCCCGGCATCACGCCAACGGGATTCCAAGCCCCGCGGAAGAGGCACGCAACGTGTGGGGACCGCCTCAATCAGAGGCGTCCGGCCGGTCGGCGTCGGCACAAGGGTTGGATCGGATTCGGAAATCGGGTTCTTTGACCGAGTCGGTAACCGGCGGCGCGCCGTCCGGTTCAGCGCCGTCCCGGCGCGAGATTCGGCTGGCCCAATGGCCGCGGGTAGAGTCGATTTTTGCTCGCAGGCACTCGGGAGCCACATCCTCGCAAACGACCGACGGATCTTGGCCGAAAGTGCCGGCACGGTCATCCGCTCCCGAAGCTGCGGCGACCGGTTACGCTGCAACCGATCAAGTAACGCCTTCGACCAAAGCCGGTTACCGGCCACCCCATTCAAACGAGCATACGCCGTCCAGCGTTCCGAGCGGCTTCGGGAAACGGAATCGCTCTTTCCGTACCCTTGCCCCGCAACAATCGCGGTCGAATCCGGCTGGATCCCGGCAGCTCCCGGTACTTCCGTCGTCTGCTGGCGCGGCGGCATCGGCTTTAACATTGAGAAGGGTGGTTTCCTTGATCAGGGGCCAGCCGATCGCGGCAAGGTTCCCGTCTTCGGATGCGGGTGCGGGCCATGCGCAAACGCCTGTTCGGAGCAATGGCGGAAGACAAACCGCAATCCGGCGCGTCACGCTTTCGGGCCGCCAATCTCCGTCCGGCTCGGCGAAGCCGCCGGAAATGATCGTTCGCCGTCCGGCTTTCGGCAGGATGCAACGGACGGATTCGTTCCAACGTCGGCCGTTTATCGGAACGGAAGAACCGGAACGGTCAGGCGGCCAATCGCCTCACCGTGAGGACCGGCCTTCGCGGGCCCGTCAAGCGCCCGCGGCGACTGCGCATATGGACGTCTCGATAAGGGAGACGCGAACCGGCGGGGGAGAAACGTTTCCTCCACGGACAGGGTCCGGCCCTCAAAGCGAGAAGGTTGGATCGGCGCCTGGCGAAGGAGCCCGGTTGCCTGACGATCTTCGCGGCGCGGCGCGGCGATCCCGCAACCCGGACGCGATCGACGGAACGGCGCCGACCGGGGAGGCCAGTACGCTTCCCGGGGAGCATTCCGTTCCCGTATCTTTGCGCAGGATCACCGACGGCCCGCACGTCCAAACCGCGCGCCTGCTAACCGTGCACCGGACAAGGTTCCGCCCGGGGTTTCAAGCGCCGAGCGGCGAAGCCGCCGGTCAGCTCTTAGGCGTCCAACGGCCGGCAAGGGCAACGACTCCGATACAAAGGCAAAACAGGAACGCAAGCGCGGGAGGTCCGGCACCTGCGGCAACGAAAGACGGGCGTTCGAGACCGGCTAGCGCATCCGCACGAGGCTTGGGCGTCAGTCTGGCGGCGGGTGCGGCAACCTCCGACAGCGCTCCCTTAGGCAGCACGTTCGGCCGTTCTGCGAGCCCGCTGACAGGCAGGCCTTTGACGCTGCGGACAGCGGGCGCGATCGGGGCAGCGTTCCCGGTCCGCATGGCGGCGCGCTCGGCTGCCTCGCCCGCCATGTTCGCGGCGGCCGGAACGCCGCGGAGCGACTCTGCCTCCGCCATGCTGCCCCGAGGCGCACCCGGCGAAGGCGCCGCCGCGCGGCCATCGGAGCTGCCGCCGCTCGCCTTCGCGGCACCGGCGGCACCCGGCGGCCGCTCCGCTCCCGCGGCGCCAAGCGCC
>NZ_JAQZSJ010000036.1 GCF_029360585.1 Cohnella caldifontis
ATATGCGCCGAAGCCGAATCCGCAGGCGGCATAAACGGCATCCCCCGGCTTGAAACGAGTAACGCCGCTTCCCGTTGATTCGACCAATTAGACGCCCGCCTCGTAGCCCGGAATGGCCGCCGTGGCCGACCGCAGGTATGCCTCGATCGCGTCATAATCGACGGCGAAGTAAATCGTAGTGCCAACAGGGTGCCTGACCGAAGGAGCCTCTTACACCGCACCAGTTCCGTCGGCTTTTCGTTTGCCGCTCCTCCCGCGTGGCGGCTAGATCAAATACAGAGACGATCTGCATGCCCACCGTGGCGATCTACTTCTAAGTTGGCAGGAGGGACTTACTGTAGTGAAGAATCTAGGGACGTAAAGCGTTCCGCTCCCGGGGCGGTTGCGGGATTTGCTCGAGTTTCTCAACGAAAAAGGAGACACTGCAGATGACCAAGGGAATTGACTGCTTCACTCCTCTAACCGCCAAGATAGTCGCAATGTTGGCTGCCGCGGGTTAGATTTTTGTCATGATCAGGCACCTCCTGCTACGAGTCCAGAGATTTCGGCCAGAGCCAGTTACATGACCGTGTTGTCTTGTTCGTTCACTTCCGCAAGCTCCGTGAGTGCGAGTTTGTTTTGGAGCAGTTCATCTTCGAGCTGCGTGATCCACTCCTCCGGACTCGGTTTCGGGGGCGATAAGGCTCTGCTCGTTCGACCCGAGACTGCTCGATCTACTGCCCGGCTTCAAGGTCGAACTGAAACGTCACATCGGCAACGGTGTCCGCGTCAAATGTGGAGCGGTTCAGTCTTTATTACATTTCGATTATATAATTCACGGCATCCGGCCCCCTCTAATATGATAGATTCCTAGCCCCGACCCGATCGTGTTGGATGAGTACACTTCAATTTTCAAGCTATTCGAAAAGAAAATTGAATTAGTAACAATGCAAAAGGCGCTAGCTGTGTCACCAGTATAAGGATAAGTAGCAATCTGATTATTCACTAGATTATTGAGTATTGCAGGGTTATTCGCAGGGACGCCTATTGCGTTTGTATTAGTCGTGAACAAAAACTCTGGGCTTGCCAGGCCAGTCGGTACTATTGGATTGGAGTTGTTGTGGCTAGCACCCAAGAATTTCACAACGCCATCCACAGTGATTCTAAGATGCAAAGTAAGAAGTGACCCCGTGTAACTACACGTCACGGTCGCTAGGTCAAGATACCCCGCCTTTCCGGTTACTTCAGCCAACACAAGTGGGGTATTTACCGCCGTTAATTCTATCTGTGTACCAAATACGTCGAACGGAATACACGCTGATTTATCTACCTTCACGGCGCTAATCGTGTCCGTTTTGGCCTTGATTTGCCCTGCTACGGTTTCAAGTGTATCGACATATGCGGCGATTTGGGCAAGGCGGGCAAAGACGCTTCCAGTTCCAGCGGCGTCTGCGGCCGCCCCAATGAGGTCCGTCTTAGACTTGATTTGCCCCATAACAGTTTCCAGCGTGTCCGTAAATCCTTCCACCTGGTCGACTGCCGCATAGATACGTGCAAGCTGCGCGAATACCGTGGAAGCCCCGGCCGCATCCGTATTCTTACCCATGCGGTTCAGCGTGTCGATAAGCAGCGCCAGGTTCGCTTCATCATAAGCAGACATTTTATGAAACCCCCTTCGTAACGTCCGTGATAATCCCGCTGCCATCCCTATTGATAGTACTGGTGACGGTCTTGCCACCTGCGACTTGAACCAACGAGGAGAGCGCTCCGGACGTATAGTTCAGCGTGGTCCGGCTGACCTCGGTCGCGCCGTCTTTCTGTACGATTGCCGAAAGCACGCCGCCCGTAAATTCGAAAACTGTTTTCCGCGTATCAGTTTCGAGTATGAGGGCAACTTGTTCGCGAACCGTTTGGTTGGTGCCGCCGGAAATGCCCGCAATGTCAGCGGCGTTTTTGTTGATCTCCTGCCCAATCTGGTTCATATCATCCGGCATGACGACGTCGTTCATGCCCCAATCTGTTTTGGCCATCAGGTTGTCCCCTCCTTGGCTTTAATCGTTTGAAGCATGAGCGTATCCGACGCGATCGGGACATTGACGTCGTTCGAGGTGAGCACGACATCCGCAGCGTCCTTAACCTCGATCCTCGTGATAAGCGAAATATCCGCCGCCGGTACGATGTAATTCAGCGCCAGCGTGTCATCCGTGACCTGCTTCACCTGGAAGTTCGTTATCGCGTACGATCCGTTTAGGACGACTTTCGCCACCCGGCTGTCCGTATACTCCGCGACGTCATGAAGAAAAACCGATGAAATCATGTGATCTGCACCTCCGTCCCAAGCGTTGAGAAAGCCTTCTCTCCGAGCGCCCATGAACCGAGAGCGTAATTCCATGCAATCTCCCGCATGGAAATATGCTCTTCTAGCTCTATCGTATTGTTCAGAGAAGTGTTCTGCTGGTAGATCAAGTTCGCCGGCTTGACCCTATCTACCGTGCTAATCACCTCTTTAAACACGTTCGCGTTTTCGATGTTCGTCGTTACGGTCAGGATAAAGCTCTGTACGTCAACGGAGACGACGGTCAACCCCTTGCCTACGAGCCGGTCCAACTGCTCCTGCAAATACCTGATCGTAAACGGCGGCTTGGTCGAATAACGATTCACGATCCGCTTGCGCCGAAAATCCAGCGACTCCGTCGACGGGTCCGCCTGGATCCCGAGCATCTTCTCCCGCCGCTTGATTGCATCCACGCCGGAAGTCATGACAAACTGATCGCTGAATAGCTGATCGATCGCATTTCGGGACAGCTGCATCTCAGCGTCTTCCGTCGCCGCCAGTTCCACGAAATCCTTGATCTCCTCGTAGAAGGACGGCCAGTAATCCTGGATCGGCTTACCCATTGACCGTCACCGTCCCCAGGACCGGGATCTCGTCCGCCGCCAACGTGGCGTTCGCCGCGGAACCGTTGATCGTCGTCCCCGTTACGTCGTCCACGCCCTGCACCGTGAGAATGCGCGCTTCGATCTGGGAGACGCGGACGATGAGCTGCGACTGGTTCGCCCAATCCTTCCGGAGCTCGAGCAGATACGCCTCAATGGCGGCCTCGATATCGTCTTGCACCTGACCGACCGTTATGCCTGACGCCAAAGTCACCGTCGTCGCGACGTTGATCGTCAGGTTCTGAACGCCTGCTATGGTTACTTCGTGCCCGATCGGTGCCAAACCATAACCCTCCCCGCTACGTACGGTCGGGTCGATTGCCGTCTGCACCTCTTCGATCAATTCCGTGGACGGTTCGGACCAGCCGGCCGCGATGATCGTCGCGAGCACGGTCCCGCCGCCCTGCCAGACGGGCGTGATCTTCACCGAGCCGACGCCGGCGATCTCGCCGATCGTCTTCTTGTAATCCGCGACGTTCCCGCCGAATGCCGGCTCATTCACCGCCTCATAATACCGCTCCCGCAGCGCCTCGTCCGTCTCCTCATCCTCGCCGGGCACCAACACGTCCGCCAGCTCAGCCTCGACCAAGCCATTCACGCCCGTAACGGGCAATAGCGCCCCGAACGGCTGGTTTCCTGCCGCGCCGGCCGTCTCGCATTCAAGCTTGAAGACGCCCGCAGAGACCTTCTCCGTAACCGTATACACCAGATTTCCGATCGAGAATCTGCTCCCAACCGGAACGTCCATTGGCGCGGAGCCGGATCCATAAAACAAACCTTTCCGGATCGCCTTCGTGGCCGGCTGCCGGTTGACGCCGAATTGCGCGGTGATGCGCGATAAAAAATCTCCCGTCGCCGTGTCCGCGAACGAGAGATTATCGTTAATGTCGAGCTCCGCGTACATCTGCGCCAGTTCGGCAGCCGCCGGCGCAAGCGCGTCGTAGATAACGCTGCCCTCCCGCTTGTCCACGTCATTCGGGACGCGATCCAGCATCCGATTCAAGATCGCTTCATATGTTTGCTGCTCATACACCGGTCCTCACCTCCTGCTCGAAGCTTCCGAGATCCGTAACGACCGTGAAGGCGGCCGTCAGGCTGTCCCCTTCGAAGTTAACCTGCATGTTCTGCACGGCCGTGACCCGATCGTCCTGCAGGAGTGCCTCTTGGATGAGACGGGACACCTCCGACCGAACAAACGCGGGAGAGCCGCCGACTACCGTGCCAAGTTCGTGGCCATAATCGAAGGAATAAATTTCGTAGCGGAACCGGTCCGTTTGCAGAATCTTGGATACCGCCTGTTTGACCGCATCCAGCCCATCGGTCATGCCGGCGACCCTGCCGCTCGCGAAATCCAGTTTGTAGGTGCGAGACGGCTGCCGTACCTCCTCGGTTGCCGCGTCCGCGATCGTACTCCCCGTCGGAATCATCCCTGCACCACCTTGTCCAAAATCACGTATTGCTGTCCGCCCTGCACCCGGAGCAAGACAACCTTATCCCCCGCTTGAAGCCCGGGTCGCACCGGATACTCCGTTCCCTCTACCGTCACCGCCAGCCGCTCCGTCGCCGCGGTCAGGATCAGGAACTCCGCTGTCAACGTAAACCGCTGATCCACGGTTACGGAAAGGGGCGACACCGATTTGACCGTTCCGATCCGGACGGAAACCGGGGCCCCAGCCTCGACGGCCCCCATGCTGGCCTGCTTGATCGCGCCCATCAGCTTCTCCACGCTCATATGACCTTCAGCTCCAGCGTCATGGTATGGCCGCCGCCTTCGAACCGGTGCGTGCATTCTTCGACGAGGAACGGCTGGTTGATCCCGCGCTCGCCGATGACGATCGGCACGTAGCAGCCGGCTCGTGCCCTGACATCGCCGATCGCGTCGATTCTCAGCGTCCTCGATTCCCGGTTTTTAATCGTGATTAGCGTGTTGAGCAACTCATCGATCTGCGCCGGGTTCTTGTCCTCGTCGACCGATTGCGTGAGCTGAAGCAACCCCCATTTCGCGATATTGGCGCTGTCCTGGGCGATATAAGTGTCGCGTCTCCCTGTTTTCTTGTTGTCCCGGTACAGCTTCACCCGGTTGTACGTATCGCTGTCGATCGAGCGTTCGGCGGCGTAATCATGCATGAGGCTCTGATCGCCGACGATGAAGTCGAGCAGCATGCTTTCCGAGTCACGGACCGAAAGCGAGCCGAAGTCATCAAAAAGGAAATAATTTCGTCCGCCATTGATTAGTGTCAGGGTTAACGCCTTGCAGATAATATCGATTAGCTTCTGGTTGTCCTCGACCATCGTTGGGATTCGATATCCGGTGTCGTCGATCCGGCCCAACTTGAGTTGGAAGTCGCCGGCGATCCGGCGCACGACGTCCGCGGCGGTCACATTCGAGAACACATAGGTGTTATTCGCGAGCAGGTAGCGGATTTGATCGTAGCATAGGATCTTCACGGCTTCGTCCAGACCCTCGCTGATTTTGAAAATGTACCCGTAAAAAAGATTCGCGTCATCTACTTGGAACCGGATAACGTCGCCGTTGTTGTACTGAAAATCGGATGCTTCGTAGAGTCCGTTTCGAATGACCGAAAATTCAAGGCTCCCGGGCTTCCCGATCCGGGTTGTCTTCCATGTGATATCGGAGACGATTTGTGACAGATCCCATACTTTGCCGTTCTTGTTATCGAGCATAAGCTTAATCAAACGGACCACCCCTTACGTCGGCAACTTCAACGTTTTGCCGATCGGCAGCGATTTGACCTGCGCATCCGCGATGCCGTTCAACCTCTGAATTTCCCGCCAGCGCGCGCCGTCGCCAAGTTGCGTCTTCGCCACTTTCCAGAGCGTGTCGCCGGCCCGCATGGTGTACGATTTGGGCGGTTGCCGGTCGTTCGGCCTGGCCGGAGCTGTGCGGACCAACCGCGGAGAGCCGTTCCCCGGATCCAGCGCCACGACGCGCCGAGCGGCATAGAAAACATACTTCTGCAGCGTAAGCGTGTATTCGATGTCTCCGCCGCTGCCGGCAATCTCCTTCCATTCGAACGATTCGATGGACGCCGCGACATTGAGGTCGAAAGTATCCCCGGTGAATACGAAGCGGATGGGCCGCTTGGACGCCATCCACTTCTTCAGGAGATGCACATAGGGATTGGTGTTCACATCATGTCGAGCGTCCTCGGAATACTCCGGCTTGGAAAGGAGAATCGGTGCGATCGCGAGCGGATCGACATAACCGTGATCCGTGAAATATCTTCGGGCGTTCGGGGACGGAAAAATGCTGCTGAACCGGTACGTCGTCAGCTTCGGATTTTTGATGACGTTGATTTCTCCAAGCTGCGCCACGTCGTACGTTTGCCCCTTGTTGCCATCGCTGATTTCGATGCTGCTTGGCATAACGGGAAGCGGAAACCCCTCCGCTTGGTTGTTCCAGCTCAGATGAATGCCGTAGGTCATCACCCATACACCCCCTGCGCGCCGGAGGCGATCGCCTCGTTCAGCTTGTCGCTGATGTTGGCGATGATCTCGTCGATGGAGCGGCCGTCTTGCTTGACGTGCATATCGCCGAACGTGAAAGCCGGCGTGAGCGTCACGAAGTTCTGGATGTTCTTCATCTCCGCCAGTTCGCGCATCGTTTTCAGATCCTCGCTGGAGATATCGACGGTATCGTTGATTCGGCCGACCTCGTTCACCCTGTTAATATTGGGGCCGCCTCCAGCGCCGCCCGAACCGCTCCCGTTGGAGTTCGAGCCCGGCGGATTCACGCCCGACGCCAGGCCGTTCGCGCCAGTTCCCGCGCCCGAAGCCAAGCCGCTCGCCCCGCCCAATCCTTGGAAAATATCCGATAACCCCGAAAACTTGGAAGCGAACCCCGTCCCGGCATCGTATCCTTGGCCGAACGCGGTGCCCAAGTCTTTCTCTTTCATGTGCCATTTCGAAAAATCGACGGCGTTCCGATTTGCGGTCGGCTTTAGCTTCTCTACCCAGGAATCGTCGATCTTCCCGATCATCTTGATGTCGGCGCCCGTCACGTCGTTGATCTTGCCGATCAGCCAATCGAGTCCGCTTGTCAGTCCATTGATGAGACCGAGAATACTGTCGGATACGATTTTGACGAGATCGTAAAAAAGCTGTTGGATGAAATTCACCGGATCTAGAAACACGTTGCCGAGAAACTCGGCAAACTCAAGAAACCCGTTCCATAAACCGGCCACCATGTTCCACAAGAAAGCAAACAGCGCATAAAACGTGCCCGTAATAAAGCCGATCACCTCTCCCGCGGATACGCCGAGCTTGTCCAAGAGAAGCAGAATCCCGGCGATCGCGGCAATGACGGCGAGTATCGGCCATGTCGCCATAAGCCAACTCACCAGCCAATTCGCGCCAAACGCCAAAGCCACCGCGCCGAGCGCCAGCAGAACGTTTTTCACGACATCGAGGTTGTTGATCAGGAAATTGAACACGTTCAGCGCGACGGAGCCTACCATTTGCAAGCCTGCCGTCAAGCCGTTCAACAGTTGGTCGACCGTCCCCGATTGCAGAGCGCCGCTTACCGCGTCCATAAGCGGCGAGAACGCCTGCATGGCGCGGTTGCCGGCCACCGTGAATACCTCCGCGAACGTTCTCGGCGTCTCCCGGAATTTGCCGTCGATGTCGCCAGCCGCCGCGAACAGAGCGCCTTTGATCGTTTCCGCGGCAATCGTGCCCTCTGCGCCCATGGCGAGCAGCCCTTCCACGGACGTCCCCGTGAAATCGGCAATGGCCTGCGTCAGCATCGGGGCGGTCGCCGCCAACGATTGAAGCTCCCCGCCTTGCAGCCCGCCCGATGCCATCGCTTGCGTGATCATGTCCATGCCCGCCTGCTGGTCTTGCGCCGAAGCGCCTCCGATTTTGAAGGATTTCTGCGTCAGCTCGGCGAACGAAATCAGCTCGTTGTTGTCGCCGAACGCGCCCGGCGCCTGCAAGCCCAGCTTGGTCACCGTATTCGCCATCGCCCCGAAGCCTGAGCGCGAGCGATCCGCCGCGGCGAAGATTTTGTCCCGCAGCTCGGGCGTCGTTTGCGAGCCGTCGTTCACGGAGTTCAGGCCGATATTGACGCCCGTGAACGCGTCGACGGCGGCAGCCCCGGAGCGGAGATATCCGCCCAAGGCGGTCCCCGCCGATTTGAGCTTGGAGAACATGCCGCTCCAGTCCCGACCGCCCTTCTTCGCTTCCTCGTTGAACTTCTGCTGCATCACGACGTTCTGTTCGATCATCTGGTTCGTCTGATTCAGCGTATTGTTGACTTGCTGGTAGTGGTTGTTCACGACCTGGGTGACATGTACGATTTGTTGCGTGTTCGAAATGATTTTCTGCTGCTGGTTGATCTGCATGAGCAAATTGCGGCCGGCCATGATATTGAGCGAATCCGCTACGGTTGCCAAGCCCTCACCTCCTTGTTTCGGGAAAATAAAAAACACCCCGAAGGGTGTTGTTGGGCGCCGGCTGGACCGGCCTTTAAACGTTCGATACCGTATTCGCGCTGGAAGCTTCTTTCTTGGCCGCGCTCACCATGAGCAGGATGCCGGTAATGATATGCAGGATCATTCCGACGATCGGAATCCATCCGATCAGGGAGGTCACGATCCCGAGGACCGAGCCGTATTTGGCCTCTTTATTTTTGGCCGAGAGGATCAAAGTGATCACATGCAGAACAAACATGACGAACAGCGGCGTGTAGTAGGTGCCGATAATGATTAAACCGCCAAGCACGGGAATGCCGAGGAAAATCTCGAATGCTCCGGTAACCCATTTCAGAACTCTGGAACTGGACATGGGATTCCTCCTAATTTTACTATATTCTAGTTAGAATATAGCAAAGGTCCCATATCTTTTCTACCATTATTTTCTCGTTTTCGCCCGATTTCGACGTTCATGCTCGATACGGATGTCGATCATCGCGTAAATCGCCGCTTGCTCGCGCATGCTCATCCCCGCTAGCTCATGCGGCAAAATATGCAGTTCATGGAGGGCGTAGTAAGCGTAGTTCCACGCCCCGTCGCCCTCCTGGATCAGTTTTTTACCTCTTCGACCAGTTCGTTGATGTCGCGGTCAAAGCCGTTCATCGTCTCGACTTTGCGGACGAGCGCCGCGTACTCGCCGGCCAGCAGCATTTTCTTGAGCAGGTCTTCGGCGCCGATCACCCCGTACGATTTTTGCAGCTCGGCGTTTTTCAGATCCGGGTACACGACGCTGGCGGCGGCTACTTTCGCCAGATACACTTCCGGCTTCGTCTCCGGAATCCGCTGGCCGCCTTTGCCCCGCACCATCTGCGTCGCCGCTTTGCGGATTTCCTCGTTCTCCGATTCGGAGATCGTCCGCAGCTTCCAAGGGATCGGCTGGCCGTTCGGATCCCGGAACCGCTCGGAAACGACGAATTCCTCCGTCTGCTCCAGCACCGCGTTTTGCGAGAAAAAAGCGCTGAATTCGCTCATCGTTCGTTCCCTCCGTTATGGCTTATGCGCCGCTAAGCGCGTTGAAAGAATCGAGCAGCTGGTAATCGCTGAACGTGAAAGGCATTTCCTCTTCCAGCAAATCGTCGCTCGCCGCGTCGAATTTGGCCGCGATCACTTCGTCCAGGTTGCAGTTCATGAGCAGCTTCGTTTCCTTGCCGGCGCTTGACTGCGGATCCTCGTTGACGATCTGGAGATCGAAATAGAAGTCCGTTCCGCTATGGATATATTCCAGCATCAACTGCCGGAACAGCGAAGTCACGTAATAAATCGTGAGCGTGCCCGTGCCTTCCCATCCCGCCGACCGCTTGCCGACGTTCGTCTTGCCGAGAACGGGAACGTCCGTCTTCTTTTTCGTGATTTTGGCCTCGAGCGACTTGGCGTAAAACAGCTCCTCCGTGCGTCCGTCGATTTTCACGAATGCTTTGGCCTGCTTGCCGCTGATCGCGTCCTGTTCGTTCATGAACATGCCGGTTATCCTCCTTAGCCCACGGTGACCGTGACGTAAATTTTTTCGATGGCGTCCACCGGTTGTACGGCCGTCTCGATCACGACCGCTTCTGGCCCGGTGCCGGCCAGCACCGCGATATCCGTCTGGGCGTTGAAATTCTGCACGGCGCCTAACGCCTGCAGCGATTGCAGGTAACGGATGCACTCGCCCTTCAGCAGGTTGCGGCCGTCGTCGTTATTGGATACCTTGCCCAGATAGAAGTTGGAGAAAATGCGCAGAAAATCGTTGCTGATCCCGTCCAGCACGCGGATGACGCGGTTTTTGGCGAAAGCCCCGTTCTTGAGCGGCGTGAAGCCGGTCAGCGTGTTGATGTCCTGCTCTACGAGCGCCCGTCCGTTATTCGCCGTAAACACGAACTCGCCGGCCTGCAAAGCCGCGGCGATCTGGCTGTTCGTGTATCGCGGCGAGACATCCACGGCGCCGTCGTACGCGGCGTAGGTGAGCGATTGATTGACCTGCGCGGCCGCGGTCGCACCGGCCACCCAAGCGGTCGCCTGCGCGGCGGTCAGCGCCGTCCCGTCATCGAGGATCACCCCGTTCTTCACGGAAATGACGCCCTCGTAGTCCGCGGACGGGTCATTTTCCAGCACGACCTGGATCTTCTTCCCTTCATCGTCGCGCAGCCGTTTGCAGAAAGAAACGAAGACGCCCTTCATCGTGGGATCGGATGTCGGCAACGCGATCGTGTTGCAATCTTGGGTTTCGACCGCGGCCAAGTAATCCAGGTAATCCTGGTTCGATGCCGCGCCGTCGCTGCCTCCGGACAACGGAGCTCCCGCGGTCGCGTCCAGCGCGCCGGTGCCGCTGAAGACGACCCAATCGTTCGCGGCCAAATCCGCGATAGCGGAGACAGTCTGAACGTCGACCTCGTCTCCGTTCAGCAACGTTTTCACGTCGAACCGGTTCTCGTCGTCCACGTTCGCCGCGATGACGATCGAGAGGTTGTTCCCGCGGACGCCTCCCCATTTGGCCGTGGCCGTCAGGTTGCCCGTCGTCACGGCCGCCTTCGTGCCGGTATTGACGCGGTAAAGCAACAGCTTCCGGGCGCGTTTCAGCGCTTCCCGCACGAGCAGCAGAGAAGGATCGGTAATCGGATAACCGAGCTTGTCCATCGTGTCCTCTCCGGCTTCGATCATGGTCATGACTTTGGGCTCGCCCCACGACAAGACGAGCGGCAGCGAGACGACGCCGCGCTCGCCGAGCGTGCCGACCGCCTTCGGCGCGCTCTCGAAATTCACGTAAACCCCGGGACGCACCTTATTTTGAATCGTAAAGTTTCCGCCTGCCATTGGCTACTTCGCCTCCAGTTTCGAATATTGGTCCAGCAACTGTCCCGCCTCGGCGACCGTGTACGTTTCGCCGTCCGGGAGCAGCGCTTGCAGAACGTCTTTCTCCAGCGGAGCGAACCGCTTGGAGGCCAGCAGTTGCCGTTTCCCGTACTTGACCTTTTCCGCTTGTGCCGCGGAAGTTCTTTTCCTCACGATTTGATCGCTCCTTCCCGTTTCAGCGTCCCCATGGCCGGATCGTCCGGAGCCGGCCGGTAGACGAGAAACCGGTAATCGACGTAAAAATGGAGGACCCGGTCCGCGATCTCGTGCCGCATCCCGATCCCCTTGCCTCCCTCGCCATCCGTACCGATCGTTTCCAGGACGCCGTACAACCGTTCCGCCGTCTCCTGCATCGCCCGATTGCTCCCGTCGGCGGCAACGAATTGTACGTCGAACGAATGAACCCGGCGGTACCGACGGTTCAGCTCTTGCGTCTGAGAGGCGCTGAGCAGTTTGACGAAGAAGCATGGACCTGTTAATCCTCCCTCGGGGATCTCCACATACACGTCCACGTCCGGAAACTGCGCATGCAACGCCGCGACGACGAGATCCTGAACCCCGTTCAGCGTGATGTCTCCCATTCCTTCACCTCGCCCGCCGACGAATGGATAACGCCGCCCCGCTACGCTTCATGGCGACCGATAGCCCGTCACCTTTTCGAATGCATGCCCGCACGCTCCTTTTGCTTGGGATTGTACCGATGGAGGTCGGAAATCGACTTCCTATCTATAGGGGGCATTCGTATGACAAGCGGAAGATGGATGGCTTATTAGAATAAAAAAACAACGAAACACACCCCAAGCGAATCGAGTGTTTCGTTGTTTATTGCTGATTGTTCGAGGACGATGGGTGAAGGCATCCTATCAACCATGCCGAACGCTTAGTACCACGTTGCCTTTTTTATGACCTTGCTCCACATAACGGTGAGCTTCCGCCGCTTGCTCCAGCGGATAACGGCGGTCGATGACCGCACGCAGCGCGCCGGCATCAATCAGTTCCTTCAAATACGTCAAGTCTTCCGCGCTTTCCTTCATGGATTCGCCGACCACCT
>NZ_JAQZSJ010000037.1 GCF_029360585.1 Cohnella caldifontis
GCACAGATCAGATGTTGAACGTTTCGCTATCCGGTTTTCAGGGTGTAAACCGGAAGAGCACTTTCGCGTTGCGACCAACGCCGGAAGTGCTCTTTTTGCATTTCTTTCAGGCCGTCTAAACCAGGGTTGTCCGCCGCTTCCGCGGAATCAAACGTTTACATCCGAGAAAGCCTAAACGACGCGGTTTTTTGCGCTTCCGACTAGCTTGACAGCCCATGACGCCTTTGCTAAGATTGCCTATAATCAATCGGAGACAAAACCGGCAAGCGGCCGGCAAGGGAGGTCATTCACTCGTGTGGCAAAACAAATTCGCCAAGGAAGGACTCACGTTTGACGACGTGCTGCTCATTCCCCGGAAATCCTCGGTGCTTCCCCGGGACGTAGACGTGTCGACCAGGCTGGCTCCTTCCGTGAAGCTGAACATTCCGTTGATCAGCGCGGGCATGGATACGGTCACGGAATCGGCTCTGGCGATCGCGATCGCCCGGGAAGGCGGCATCGGCATCATCCACAAGAACATGTCGGTCGCCCAACAGGCGGAAGAAGTCGATCGGGTGAAACGTTCGGAAAGCGGTGTGATCACGAACCCCTTCTCCCTGACGCCGGACCATCATGTGTACGACGCGGAAGAGCTCATGGGCAAATACCGGATTTCCGGCGTGCCGATCGTGGACCGTGAAGGCAAGCTGGTCGGGATCATCACGAACCGGGATTTGCGTTTCGTCCACGACTACTCGATCAAAATCAGCAACGTCATGACGCGCGACAATCTGGTGACGGCTCCCGTAGGAACGACGCTGGAGCAGGCCGAGATCATCCTGCAGAAGCATAAAATCGAGAAGCTCCCGCTGGTCGACGAGACGAACACGCTGAAGGGCCTTATCACGATTAAGGATATCGAGAAGGCCATCCAGTTCCCGAACGCGGCGAAGGATCAGCACGGACGGCTGCTGGTCGGCGCGGCGGTCGGCGTCTCGAAAGACACCTTCGAGCGCGCGGATGCGCTCGTTCAAGCCGGGATCGATCTGCTCGTCGTCGACTCGGCGCACGGCCATCACATCGATATCGTTTCGATGGTCCGCAAGCTGCGCGACAAATACCCCGAGCTTCCGATCGTGGCGGGCAACGTCGCGACGGGCGAAGCGACGCGGGACTTGATCGAGGCCGGCGCTTCCATCGTCAAAGTCGGCATCGGGCCGGGGTCGATCTGTACGACCCGGATCGTGGCGGGCATCGGCGTTCCGCAGATCACCGCCATTTACGACTGCGCGACGGTCGCGCGGGAATACAACATTCCGATCATCGCGGACGGCGGCATCAAATACTCCGGAGAAGTCACGAAAGCCATCGCGGCCGGCGCGAGCGCCGTGATGCTGGGCAGCCTGTTTGCCGGAACGGAAGAGAGCCCGGGCGAGTCGGAGATTTTCCAAGGCCGGCGCTACAAATCCTATCGCGGCATGGGCTCGATCGGCGCGATGAAGGAAGGCAGCAAAGACCGGTACTTCCAGGAGGACGAGAGCAAGCTCGTTCCGGAAGGCATCGAAGGCCGCGTTCCTTACAAAGGACCGCTCAAGGATACGATCCATCAACTGATCGGCGGACTGCGTTCGGGCATGGGCTATTGCGGCGCCGGCACGATCGAAGAGCTGAAGAACGACACCCAATTCGTCCGCATCACGGGCGCGGGGCTCCGCGAGAGCCATCCGCACGACGTGCAGATCACGAAAGAAGCTCCCAACTATTCGCTGTAACGTTTAGCATAACGCTGAATAAGAAGCCGCGGGCGGCGATCCGGCATGCCTGCGGCTTTTCCTTTTTCCGCAATTTATGGATTTCCTACGAAAGGCTTTTTTCTATCCCAGTCTCGTATGTTACAATGAAAATCGTATTTTAGCGAAAAGGGAGAGAACGCATTGAACCGTCATCATCCATTCGTACGCCGACCGTCTATCCGCTCCATGCGATTCTTACCGATAACCGTTTTCTTGTCTCTACTCGTCTCCATGATCTCAGGTGGGGCTGCTTCGGCTGCCGCCGCGACGCCGGCGCTTCAGCTGCAGGCCCAATCCGCGTTCCTGATGGATGCGGCTACCGGGCAAGTGCTTTACCAGAACAACCCGGACGTAGCGTTGCCGCCGGCCAGCATGGCCAAGATGATGACGGAATATCTCGTGGAGAAATACGTTCAGGAAGGCAAGATCAAATGGACGGATGAAGTCACCACGAAGGAAAACGCCGCCAAGCAGATCGGCAGCCGCGTGTTTCTTGCCGAAGGCGAGAAGCATACGGTAGAGGAAATGTACAAAGCGATGGCGATCGCGTCCGCGAATGACGCGACGGTCGCGCTTGCGGAGTTCATCGCGGGTTCCGAGCAGGAGTTCGTCAAGATCATGAACCAGACGGCCGAGCAGCTCGGCATGAAAAATACCCATTTCGTCAACGTGACCGGCCTGGACCGCGCGGATATGCCGGAAGCGTACCGTCCGGCCGAAGGGGAGACGCTGATGTCCGCCCGGGACTCCGCGATCCTCGCGTATCATATCATAAACGAAATCCCCACGTTCCTGGACATTGCCAAAGTCCCGAGCCTCAAATTCCGAGAAAGGGACGACAAAGCGACGCCGAACTGGAACTGGATGCTCGAATCGAACAAAGACGTGCCGAATTTCCGCAAATTCGCTTATCCGGGTGTGGACGGTCTGAAGACGGGCCACACTAGCAAGGCGGGCAACTGCTTTACGGGGACCGCTTTGCGCAACGGCACGCGGCTGATCGCGGTCGTCATGAACGTGCCGGGCGGCTTGAACGACGGCAAGCGGTTCCTGGAGACGGCTAAGCTGTTCGACTACGGCTTCAACAACTTCGAGACGAAGACGGTCGTGGAGGCCAAATCGCCTTTGAAGGATCATGAAACGCTCAAGGTCAGCAAGGGAAAGGGTTCGGAGGTAACGGTGGTTCCCGCCCAGGATCTCTCGATCCTGGCTCCGAAAGGTTCGAAAGTTGAAATCACGGACTTGTCGGTGACTCCGATCCAAGCCCCTCTTACCGCTCCCATTAAGGCGGGGGATAAAATCGGATTGGCAACCGTCAAATACACGGACCCGGCGACGGGTGAAGCCCAGACGGCCACGATTGAAATGGTCGCGAACGAAGACGTGGACAAAGCGGGCTGGCTCAGCCTGATGTTCCGCGCGATCGGCCACTTTTTCTCCGGTCTGTTCAAAGGGATCGTGGATTTGTTTTAAATTCCGACCTGGCAGGTTGTCTATTCATTCGGCATCCTGTAAAATAAATGGTTAGAATCTTCGGGAGGCGTGAAACATGGAAACGGGTACTTCGAGAGTCAAACGCGGCATGGCCGAAATGCAAAAAGGCGGCGTCATCATGGACGTCATGAGCGCCGAGCAAGCGAAAATCGCGGAAGCCGCCGGCGCTACGGCGGTTATGGCGTTGGAGCGCGTACCGTCCGACATCCGGGCTGCCGGCGGGGTGGCCCGCATGGCCGATCCCACGATCGTAGAGGAAGTCATGGCCGTCGTCAGCATTCCGGTCATGGCCAAAGCGCGGATCGGGCACTACGTGGAAGCGAAAGTACTGGAATCGCTCGGCGTCGACTACATCGACGAGAGCGAAGTGCTGACGCCCGCGGATGAAGTGTTCCACATCAACAAATCGGAATTCACCGTTCCTTTCGTCTGCGGCGCGAAGGATCTGGGCGAAGCGCTGCGCCGGATTCAAGAGGGCGCGTCGATGATCCGGACGAAAGGCGAGCCGGGCACCGGCAACGTCGTCGAGGCGGTCCGCCATTTGCGCTTGATCAATGGACAGATGCGCAGGGTGCAGAACATGTCCAAAGACGAGCTGTTCAATGAAGCCAAATTGCTGGGCGTTCCGTACGACCTGCTGCTGGGCGTGCATGAAACGGGCCGTCTTCCGGTCGTCAACTTCGCGGCCGGCGGCGTTGCGACGCCCGCCGACGCGGCGCTCATGATGCACTTGGGCGCGGACGGCGTATTCGTGGGCTCGGGTATTTTCAAATCGGAAAACCCCGAGAAGTTCGCCCGCGCGATCGTGGAAGCGACCACGCATTACGACGACTACGAGCTGATCGCCCGCGTCTCCAAAAACTTGGGCGCGCCGATGAAAGGCATCGAAATTTCCAAACTATCCTCGTCCGAGCGCATGCAAGACCGCGGCATCTAAGCCGCCTCGCGGGCTTGCTTGAATCCGGACTAAATCGGCCATGCGGCGGCTTCCCACGGTGCTTTACCGGCCGGTTGGGGGGCCGCCGCGACTGCATCAAGCGAGAGGGAAGGGACTCATATGAAAATCGGAGTGCTGGCGCTGCAAGGAGCGGTCGCCGAACATATCCGCAGCATCGGGCTGGCCGGCGGGGAAGGCGTAGCAGTCAAGCGGACGGAGCAGCTTCAGGAACTGGACGGGCTCATCATCCCCGGCGGAGAGAGCACGACGATCGGCAAGCTTATGCGCAAGTATGGCTTTATCGATGCGGTTCGCGATTTCGCTGGCCACGGCAAGCCGCTCTTCGGCACGTGCGCGGGATTGATCGTGCTGGCGGAGCGCCTTGAGGGGGGCGAGGAAGCGCACCTCGGGCTGATGAACATGACGGTGGCCCGCAACGCGTTCGGGCGCCAGCGCGAGAGCTTCGAGACCGAGCTGGACGTCAAAGGCATCGAGACGCCGCTGAGGGCCGTCTTCATCCGGGCTCCTCTGATCAAGGAAGTCGGACAGAACGTAGACGTTCTCTCTACGTACAAGGGCGAGATCGTGGCGGCCAAGCAAGACCGCCTGCTCGTCTCTTCCTTCCATCCGGAGCTGACGGACGATTACCGGCTGCACGGTTTGTTTCTCGATATGGCCCGCGCGGCCCGATAAGGGGGATTTCCCATGTTGGACATCAAATGGCTTCGCAACGACTATGACCGGGTCGCCCAGGCGCTCAAGAACCGCGGGGCCTCGCTCGACTTGATCGCCAAGTTCCCGGAGCTGGACGCCGCCAGACGCGCGAAACTGACGGAGAGCGAACAGCTCAAAAACCGGCGGAACGTGGTCTCCCAAGAGGTGGCCCAACTCAAAAAAACGGGCGGCAACGCGGACGAATTGATTGCGGAAATGCGGGACGTTGGCGACCGGATTAAGCAACTGGACGAAGAGGTTCGGGCGCTCGAAACCGAGATGGACCTCATGCTGCTTTCCGTGCCCAACGTTCCCCATGAATCCGTACCGGTCGGCGCTTCGGAAGAGGACAACGTCGAGCAGCGGAAAGTAGGCACGCCGCGTGCCTTCGATTTCGAGGCGAAGGCCCATTGGGATCTCGCCGCCGATCTCGGCATCCTGGATTTCGAACGCGCCGCGAAGGTGACGGGCGCCAGATTCGCATTCTACAAGGGTCTCGGCGCTCGCCTGGAGCGCGCGCTCATCAGCTTCATGATGGATCTGCACGCGGATCGGCACGGCTATGAGGAAGTCCTGCCTCCCTATATCGTGAACCGCGACAGCCTAGTGGGCACGGGACAGCTGCCGAAGTTCGCCGAGGACCTGTTCAAGCTGGAAGGCATGGACTATTTCCTGATCCCGACAGCGGAGGTGCCGGTGACGAACCTGCATCGGGATGAAATCCTGAACGCGGAGGATTTGCCGAAACGTTTCGTCGCTTACAGCAGCTGCTTCCGTTCGGAGGCCGGATCGGCCGGCCGCGATACGCGAGGACTGATTCGCCAGCACCAATTCAACAAGGTGGAGCTCGTCCATCTGTCGGCGCCCGACAAGTCGTTCGACATGCTGGAGGAGATGACCGGGCATGCCGAACGCGTGCTGCAGCTGCTCGGATTGCCTTACCGCGTCATGCTTCTCTGCACCGGCGACATGGGCTTCGGATCGACGAAGACCTATGATCTGGAAGTGTGGATCCCGAGCCAGGGCGTGTACCGCGAAATTTCGTCGTGCTCGAACATGTGGGACTTCCAAGCCCGCCGCGCTGGAATCCGCTACCGTCCCGAACCCGGCGCGAAGCCGGAGTTCGTGCACACGCTCAACGGGTCGGGTCTTGCTGTAGGACGTACATTCGCCGCGATTTTGGAAAATTACCAGCAGGCAGACGGCTCGATCGTCGTGCCGGAAGTGCTGCGTCCGTACATGGGCGGGCTGGAGGTAATCGGTCCCAAGGCTTGATGCCGGATTCCCGCATATGATATGATAACGGGGCAGATTCCGCCGGAGGCGAGGTCTGCCCGATCTTATGGAGAGGTACCGAAGCGGTCACAACGGGGCGGTCTTGAAAACCGTTAGGGTGCAAGCCCACGTGGGTTCGAATCCCACCCTCTCCGCCATTAGCAAGTACACCGCTCAGGCGGATAGTGGGATTCGAACGGGCCGTTAAGCGAACATGCCGGGGGCATGTTCGTAGGCCCAGGCGTGATAGTCGCAACTGACGTGACCGTACGATTAAGTACGGCCACGCTGCGACGGAGCGAATCCCACCCTCTCCGCCATTAGCAAGTACACCGCTCAGGCGGATAGTGGGATTCGAACGGGCCGTTAAGCGAACATGCCGGGGGCATGTTCGTAGGCCCAGGCGTGATAGTCGCAACTGACGTGACCGTACGATTAAGTACGGCCACGCTGCGACGGAGCGAATCCCACCCTCTCCGCCATTAGCAAGTACACCGCTCAGGCGGATAGTGGGATTCGAACGGGCCGTTAAGCGAACATGCCGGGGGCATGTTCGTAGGCCCAGGCGTGATAGTCGCAACTGACGTGACCGTACGATTAAGTACGGCCACGCTGCGACGGAGCGGATCCCACCCTCTCCGCCAACTTTTATATAAATCCCCGCTGCACAAGGAATTGCGGCGATTACGACTGAAACGCACCCGATTGTTGAACAGCGATCGGGTGCGTTTTTTGTTGGCCATGTTACAGGAAAGACCCCTCGGTAAAGGGGTCTTTGTGCTTGCAAGGCATTAGGAGTCGATGCTCAGCAATATTCTTCCGCGGCCATGTCTTGCTTCGCTTTTCTCTAGCGCTTTGTTAGCTTGGCTCAGCGGGAATATGGAATCGATCTCTGCTCTGATCGTACCGTCTGCTATCAATTGTGCTACTGTCTGCAGATTCGCATAGGTTGGAAACTTGGTGTTGAATTTTGCTGTAACGCCATGCTTTTGAGCGTTCTCTTGGGATGGAGGCTGCGTCAAAGCGACAAGAATTCCGCCCGGCTTCAGAACGGCCCATGATCGATTCTCGATATCTCCCCCAATGGCATCGACGACGAGGTCCACCCCTTTGACAACCTCTTCGAAAGCAGTCGTCGTATAATCGATGACCTGGTCTGCACCCAAAGACTTAACGAAGTCCAGATTAGAGGTAGAAGCAGTGCCGATTACATGGGCTCCCTTCCATTTGGCCAACTGAACGGCGAATTGTCCCACGCCGCCGGCAGCGGCATGAATGAGGACAGTTTGGCCGGCTTTCAGCTCTCCTTCGGTGAACAAGGCTTTCCATGCCGTGTCCGCGCCGGCCCTGATCGTTGCGGCGTCCTTGAAAGTGAGGCCGTCCGGCAACTTCACCAGTTCATCCACCGGAGCAACGGCAAACTCCGCGTTCGACGTTTTCGCCGTATGATTCACCTTAGCAATGCCATACTCCGCATAAGCTCCAACGATCATTCCGAAAACGCGATCGCCGACGGTAAATTCAGTCACTCCCGGGCCTGTCGATTCTATCACTCCGGTTGCGTAAAAACCCGGAATGTAGGGAAGAGTCTTGGGAAATACCTTCTGCACCCAACCGTTGCGGATTTTCCAGTCAAGCGGGATGACCGTTGCATAATGGATTTTGACAAGCACTTCACCTGCCAATGGGTTGGGACGTTCGACTTCTTCGAGCTTCATTACATCCGGACCGCCGTACTCATGAACAAGAATCGCTTTCATTTTGGATTCAGACATCGGATTACCCTCCATCACTTTTTGGCTTTTGAGCAATAACGTGTGTTGAATGTAGTATACTTACTAAAGTGGCGAATTTATAAGTACGCACTTTTTCGTAACATAGTACCCAAATCGAAACTGACGGATGGGAAGTGATAGGCATGAGCGGATTGGATGAGTATGCGAGTGAATTGGAGGAGTGCGTGAGCGGTTGTCCCGTGGAGGCAACGCTGTCGGTGGTCGGGGGGAAATGGAAAGCGATCATTCTTTGGCGATTAGTCGGCGGCACCAAACGTTTTAACGAGCTTCAACGATCCATCTCGCAAATTAACCGCAAGATGTTAACGGAACAGCTTCGAGAGCTGGAAAGAGATAACCTGATCATTCGAACGGTCTACCAACAAGTTCCGCCGAAGGTCGAATACTCGCTCAGCGACTACGGCAGGACATTCATCCCTGTCATGCAGGCGATGGCCGAGTGGGGGTTGGTTCACCGCGAACGCAATGTTACGAATAAAAGTTGATGACCCCCTCATTGCTTTGTTTGCTTGAATTCATGCCTGAGAGGGAGGTTCCTATAGGGAGAGCCCGCTTTTCGTCATTTTGGCTTTCCGATTCGCGGTTCGGAGGCTCAAGAACCCAAATACGATCGCTTGCACCATGAACAGCATCCCCCAGAACATCGCCGGGAGCGAAGTCTCTCGAGCCAAATTGGCCGCATCGCCGGCTTGGGCAGGCAGATTCAGGCTTAGCCATAAAATCTCGAAACTGCTCGTAACCGACTCCGCCAGCACGAACACGAACAACCCGACGGATAAAACGGCGGGCCAATTCCGTTGCCGCCGCAGCGCGAAGAGCAGCAATCCGATAAACAACGCCAGCCATGTAATCCCGAAAGCGTTGCGCACCCACAGGACGGCGTTTAATGCCGCGAGAATGACGAATAACCAGAGAGTCCACTCATATTTCCGATTCCCGTTCAGGACCGCTAGACCGAACGCGGCAACGGACGAACCGATATACCCGGCCAGACTGGTCAAAATGGCAGCCATGTCGGAAGTTGAAGCGGTATAGGTGACGCCTTCCGTGTTGGCGAACAGCTGAATCTGATACACCTTTCCTTGCATGATCTGCGCCATGATTGCATGGGACGATTCATGGATCAGCGTATTGGCGATTTTGAAAAACGTCCCGACGACGGGGATTTGAATGACGAGCAGCGCGATCGCAAAGTAACCGATAAACTTCCAG
Organism: Cohnella caldifontis; assembly: GCF_029360585.1. GTDB lineage: Bacteria > Bacillota > Bacilli > Paenibacillales > Paenibacillaceae > Cohnella > Cohnella caldifontis. Next base: position 9,201 of record NZ_JAQZSJ010000037.1, read on the forward strand.
TTCATGCGGCGACCTCCGGAACCCATATCTTTAATACTAACATAAATAAAGAAAAACCCGCAGGATGTGAACTGACCCCTGTCAAGTAGACAGTATAAAAAACAAAAAGCTA
>NZ_JAQZSJ010000038.1 GCF_029360585.1 Cohnella caldifontis
AGGTGGTCGGCGAATCCATGAAGGAAAGCGCGGAAGACTTGACGTGTTTGAAGGAACTGATTGATGCCGGCGCGCTGCGTTCGGCACGGTTGATAGGAGGTCTTCACCCTTAACCCATCGATGGTTTCAGTGGCGATTGCAAGGCATATTCGGGGAAATCATCCATACGATGAATAGAAATTTACCGTGGTAAAACCCGAATATCGGCCATATAAGGGGGCATTGCAAGATGCCGGACATTAAGCCCTATCCGATTACGCGAAGTTTAATCCCGGAAAATCAAGAAAGTCCGATTCATTTCCTCTCCGCGGCGATAACCCCGGAACCGTACTTTTTCCGCCGAAACCATTTTCCTTATCCGGCAATCACAGGGGAGTCGTTCTTGCTTCCCGTTAGCGGAGAGGTGATGCGGCCTCTGACTTTCCATTCCCAAGACTTGCTCCGAATGCCATCCAAAGAAATCGCCGTTGTTATGGAGTGCTCGGGAAACAATAGATCCCGCTTTCAGCCGGAAGTTTATGGGGAGCAATGGGAGGGAGGAGCCGTCAGCCAGGGAGTATGGAGAGGAGTCCCGTTAAGAGATCTGCTGAAATGGACGGGACTTTCCGCGGAGGCAAAGGAAATCGTGTTTGAAGGAACCGATAGCGGAAAACGTACCGGTCAGGAAGGCACGTTCACTTTCGCGAGAAGCCTTCCGTTGGATAAGGCGCTGCACCCGGATACGATAATCGCCTATGAGTTGAATGGGAAACCGATCCCGTTTGAGCACGGTTATCCGCTTCGGTTAATCGTTCCCCAGTGGTACGCGATGGCTTCCGTGAAGTGGCTTCGAAAGATCACGGCGATCCGACATCATTTTCAAGGTCCTTTTCAAGAGTCGGATTATATGTATTTTCCGGAAAAGAACAGCGATGAGGGGAAAACCCCCGTAACCGCAATCCACGTCAATTCCATTATCCAGCAACCGATAAACTATAGCGTGTTGAAGGCGGGGACGCATCGGATTCACGGTTTGGCATGGACGGGAAACGGGAGGATTACCACAGTCGAAGTCAGCACGGATGGGGGAAAGCGTTGGGAGCAGGCAACCATACAAGGAACGCGGGATCCGTATGGGTGGGTCACCTGGACGTATGCATGGGCCGCCTTCGAACAAGGAGATTATACGTTGATGTCCAAAGCCGCGGATTCAGCCGGATTCATACAGCCTGCAGAAGCAAGATGGAACAGGAAAGGATACGGGTATAACGCTTATTCCACCGTAAACGTCAAAATAGAGTGAAGTGCTCATATCCGAAAGCGGATTTGCCCCGCCGCGCTCGCCTCCACCCTGTAAGGGGCTGTCCCATAGGTCATTTCAATTGACGAAGCCGCGGGTCTCCCACAAATAAAGATCGATTTCTTTTTGAAACCAGCTAACATAATCGTTAAGTTGATATACTTTCCACTCCATCAATTTTTCGGGGTTTTGGACAGCCATACTTGCCGGGGCACTCTGGCCGGTCTGGGGTATGTAAGGTTTTTGTACCAATCGGATATAGGTAAAGCTCGTTTCAACCGATCCTTCTTTTGTCGTTTGACTTGCTTTCATAAAAGCCAATTCACTCTCCACTTGGGATTGCTTTTCTTTCTGCTCAATCGTGACGGTTTTCGTGTCGAGCAGGGCGCGGCGACCGGCTTCGCGGACGATCGGGAAATTACGGAGTGGGCGAGAGGCGCGGTAAGCGCCATTCAACAACACGGTCTGATTGCCGGCAGAAATGCAAACCGATTCGATCCTTCCGGCAAAGTGACCCGGGCAGAGGCCGTTACGGTGCTGCTGAAACTATCGGACGCGAAGAGCGGTTCGTAAACATCGAGCTCCAACACGCGAGGGCCAATCGGCAGCCTCGTTTCGCTTTGCGCATGAGGTCTGGGTTATTCTATACGGCTTCTTTCGTCTTAGCGAAAAACCATTTACAAAATAAATGAGCCAATACAAGACTAACGCTTATGGTAATCCAAGTATGATACCATTCCCATTCTATATAATGTATTAATTTGGTAAACTTTTCGATAAGAATTTCTAGAGAAGTCAAAGTCGAACTATATGCGACATAATAAATCAATTGATTACGAATGCTTCGACCTTTGGGATACCACACATTAAAGGCAGCACTGATGACTGGAAACGCAAAAAACTCATACGTGAAGCTCGTTCGGTTTACGGAAGCAAAAATTCGAACGGGATATTCAATCCACCCTAACTCAACGGCCACTAACCCCGCAACAAAAGTAATGACCCGCATAAACAGAAAAGCCACGACCGCAAGCCGAATTTTATTTTTAGGTATGAATAACAGAATTCCTATACCCACTACGTACACTGCTAACAATATCCACCGTTCAATATTCATTCGTTCCAACACCGCTTTTCTTAAGGAACCAATTACAACAAACTAGGCTAATGAAGAAAAGAAAACCAATGTAAATCCACATCCCATACCAGGTTAAGAGTCCATATTGCAATAAATCTGTATATTTCTCGAGTGTGATATCTAATAAAGTAAGAGCAGAAACCCATAAGAAGAAGGACGAAAATTTAGACCATAGACTCCTTTTCAATCTAAGGTGAACATAAAAAATAGAAAAAATGACGGGATAAAAGAAATAGTTAATCGTTATTGCAAGATCCGATGCTTCAGGAAACTCACGAACAGGAGCGCTTAACAAGCCATATTTAAAAGCAGGAAAATCACAGCCCCAAATCATGGATTGAAATATAAGTGCTGCCAACGATCCTTCGCGCCTATTTTTTCGCGGAACAAACAAAATAAAACCGACAATGCCGATGCCCCACATACTAATCAGGATCATTCGCTCCATCGTGCCATCCGTCCTGCCTTCAAACAAACCTGCTTATATCCATTCCCAGACAGTCCCTCGAATATTCTTCCGGCGAAATCGGGAGACGAATATCAATTCCCTTACCGCATGCGGTAAGGGAATTGGTTTTTAGTATGGATCGTGTAAGCCTATTTTACTACAAAACCGATGTCCAGAATTTTACTTCCCTTCTCATCCTGGTCAACAAACCGGTCTTCACTATACCGTTCAAAGAAATGGATATACCCTTGCTCATCGGGCTGCAATTCCATGCCTTCTTCTTGGATGCGTTCCATGGCAAGATGTTCTTTGCCGTAAATTTCGTCTTCTGTGCCGAGATACCAGCAGATACCGCAATTCAAAGCACCTAACGCTAAACTGTCGAACCCTTCAGGCACTTGCGTATTGGGCGGCGCAAACATCCCGATCCAATATTCGAAGGGAGCGCCTTTTTTAAAGCGCATAAACCCCAACACCGAAGATCCATCTTCATATAAGGATTGCAAGGATTCCTTGCCCCCGGCTGCGTCTTCGATCGTCTGAAACCAACCGTTATTCATCCATTGCTTCCAGTGGTAGCCGAACATCCCGTCCACCCGATCGGCATCGCCATATTTCTTGCCGATGAATATGACTTCCGGGATCGACTGCCTGTACGATTTGACGATTTCCATTTGGGGTATCCCCTTCATTAAGTTTTTCTCAGCTTTTCATGATGGTAGATGTTAATTCAACGGATGCTCACCATTTTCCTTCCGTACCGACCACCTAGAAAAAAGGCAGCCCCGAAACAAACCGATGTTCGGTTGTTTAGCGGGGCAACCCGAATGACTTTGCGGAACAGGGGAAATCCGAGAGGGTTCTCCATGGCGTTCACCCCGTTTATGTCGTTCATGATGAGAAGAGCGAACCGGAAGGATTTGCATAGAATCAAGAAGCTGCTCGAAAAGCACAACTGATGTGATATCCGAAGTCAACTCTAACCGCTTAAGGTTAGAGTTTTTTTTCGTGGGACGGGCGAGTGTGGTCGTAATAACCGCTAAAAATACACTTTACAGGTTACAATTCCGTCATGTATGATGGAGTCAAATAACCGGTAAATGTAAATTAAAGTGGTTATAACGGAGGGCGATGGAAAATGGACATAGCAAAGTTGCCTTGGGCGGGCGTTCGTCTGGAAGCAGGCGGCACCGCGATCGTCATCGATCCGATTACCCGGATTTTAGAAGAGTTCGGCGGCGCTCGGGAGCCGATGTATCCGCTCGAACATTTCGGGAAGGCGGATGCCGTGCTGATTACCCATCTGCATGAGGATCATTTCGACCCGGATGCGATAATTGCGGCTTATGGTGCGGGGATTCCGGTATATGTACCGGCTGAAGTGGCGGACGACGCTCGCGCGGCAGGATTAATGAACGTCAGGGGTACGGCAGTCGGGATTCCTTACGTGATCGGGGACGATGTGAAGGTGACTGCGGTGCCCTCCGTCGACGGTCTCGGAGACGTTCAAGTCGCCTGGATCGTCGAGGGGGCAGGACGCAAGGTGATTCATTGCGGAGATACGCTGTGGCACGGTTACTGGTGGGGCTTCGCCCGGAAGTACGGACCCTTCGATGCGGCGTTCTTGCCGGTCAACGGCGCGGTGCTGGAACTTCCGGGGATGACGGCCAGCGGTCAGCCCATCTGCCTGACGCCGGAGCAGGCCGTCGCCGCGGCAACCGTTCTCGGTGCGGGGAACCTCGTTCCCATCCATTATGGAACGATGCAGCATCCGCCGATTTACAAGGAGACCCCGAATATTACGGCCCGACTGGCGGCAGCCGCGGAAGGCAAAGTAAAGATCTGCATGCTGAAGGCAACGGAGACGATAACAATATAAGCAGGGTCAGCCACAGACCAGACCGATAACGGAGGACAATTTCCATGGAACCGAAAATCATCACGCTCGGCGGGGCGACATGGATCAATTTGGCCAATACCATCGTGCAGCAAGACCATCAACGAGTCGACCTTCTAGAGGACCGGGACGACGCGGTTCAGTGGCTGGAAGGGAACGGCTTGCTCCAAGGCGAACTTCCGAAAGACTCGGGAGGGGACGCGATCCACGACACGCTAACCCGCCTTCGGGACATTTGCGTGGATGCGCTCTCCGATCTGCGCCGGGAAGGACGCCTGTCCGACCAAACCATTGCCAAACTCGAGAAGGAGTCCGGCGCGCTCGCCGTGAATGTCCGAATGGAGCGGGAGAACGGCGTTCCTCGTCTCATTCATGAGGGGCGGAGCCTCGAGGACCGAGTAAGTTATGAGGTGCTGCGTTCTCTGGTCGATACGCTGTCTCAATATCCGCCGGAACGGATCCGCAAATGCGAGCATGCGTCCTGCATGCTCCATTTCGTGGACACGTCCAAAAGCGGCAAACGCCGCTGGTGCAGCATGGACCTATGCGGGAATCGCCAGAAGGCGGCCGATTTCTATGCCCGGAAAAAGGAACGGTTGGGAAGGTAACGGGATGAGTATGAATCACCAGCTGTACGAAATCGCAACGCAAAGAAATACGAATTAAAATCTTCCTGATAAGGATAAAGTATGATATAAGTAGTCCTAAGGGCTTAGGAACAAGTGCCGCTTCGCAGCCCAATCTATCCTTTAAAGAGGTCATCATCATAAAAAGAATTCTGGTTACGGACACAGAAAAAATCGACCGTTTTGACGCCGACTCATTTGCTTCCTATTTGGATTACTGTACTCACATTCTGTTTCATGATGTAAATGATATTGTACTTGAAGGATTCGATAGGTCTTCGTTATCCGAAATGGAGTTTATGATCGACAGAGGCTATCTGGAAGCCCATCTGGAAAGACGCGTACCACTTCAATATCAGTACGTGGTCAAATCAAACAAAATGCGATCGATGATCCTAATCGAATACTTGCAACATGATCAGGGGTTAGCGATTATCGATTTTAATTTTTATCATGACCATCCCAATGAATTATTTGATCGCATTCTTCATTATAAAGGCCCGTGGGGAGTTTTTCATGTCGAGGTCGGGTAATCGCACCTACAAAATGGAGGTATCATCATGCAGTCAGACGCTCCCAATGAAGTGAAAACTATTATCGACTATATGATTCGAAATGAGGGTTTGCCGGGCCCCGACCAAACGCTGTTTGGCCACCTCCCTCCCAATGATCGGTTGGAAATATTCAAGCATTTTCCGGTCGATCAATTTAACCCCGATTTGGTTACGTTGTTCATGACGGCTTGCGGCGAGGCGGGGGAAGTACAAATGGCCATTTCTTTCGCGAATTTCTTTCTCGATAAAGGCGTGATCAGCAACTTTCAATACGGCGGAATTCAAGCGATTGTCGAATCGCCTTACAGAAGAGCGGAAGGGCGTTACAAGACCATTGAGAAGGCCATGAAGAGGCTGGAATTTGAAAAGGATCCGTTTGCCGTGCTGTTGAAAGAATATTGCAAAAATCAGAAATCCTAACATAGCTTGCCGAGGAGAACACGAAACCCGCCGACTGAATGAACTGACCCCTGTCAAGTAGACAGTATAAAAAACAAAAAGCTA
>NZ_JAQZSJ010000039.1 GCF_029360585.1 Cohnella caldifontis
AACAGACGCGCTGATGTCAGTGTTTATGCAACGCCAGTGAACTTTCTTACATAACTCCGTAGCTGGACCCACCATTCGAGCGCAATGAACATGCGTCTCAGGGGACATCTCCCTCCGCCGCAGGCTCTCCCGAATCGTCTCCCCTGTTCAAATAGTGGTCCATCAACTTATCCAGCCGGTGCAGCCGATCCTCGTAGGCGAACACCGCCGTCGTGACGACGAGCAGGCGGGCGCGGGCGATCGGGTCTTCCTGCTCCGAGCGGCCGGCGATCATGTCGGTCAACAGCGCCGAAGCTTCGCGCGGCGGCGCGGAAGACGACGCCCCCGGCTTCATCAAGCCTTCCCATTTCCACAACAGCTGCTCATGATACCCGCACAACGACTCGATTTGCCGGTCGATCAGGCGGTTCCAGGCTTCGCCCGTCCGCACGCCGAAGTAATGCTCCTCCACGGCCACGATCAGGGACACGCCTTGCTCCAGCGTTTCCAGCATGCCTTTGTACACCACCAGCAGCCGTGCCCGCCCCATCCGGGACTTGGGCCGCCATACCCGTTCCTCCGCGAACAGCTCGTAAAATTCCTCCAGCTTGCGGAGCCGGCCCCGCAAGTTCTTGAAGTCGTCGCGGAACACGTTCTCCTTCAGCTCATTGGAGACGGCCGTTCGGAGCAGACGGGACATCGTGGCTTGCGCATCCTGCACCTGCTTGACGAAACGTTTGGCATGGCGGGGCGGCGCGACCGCGACGTTCACGGCGAAGGCCGACCCGATGCCGATCATGATCGCCGCCAGCCGGTCCAGCGCCTGCGTCCAGCCTTGCGATCCCGCTTCCATCAGCACGACGGTCGTCACCAGCGTCAGTCCGATCGTTTCCTCGGTTCCGAATTTGAGGCACAGCAAAATAACCCCGATGCACACGATGCCGACGGCGATCGGCGAGTTCCCGATCAACAGCACGGCGGCAAACGCAATGACCGCTCCCAGCAGGTTGCTCTGCACTTGGTCCAGCACTTGCCTCCAGGAGCGGTAAATCGAAGGCTGGACGGTGAAAATGGCCGCGATGGCCGAAATCAGGGGAGCCTTAAGCCCGATCAGAGCCCCGATCCACAAGGTGAATGCGACCGCGAGGCCGGTCTTCAATACGCGCGCGCCGATCGTCATGGCTGCAGCACCGCCTCGGCCGCCGCCATCTCCACCCCGTTCACGATCAAGGACAAGCGATGACGGCCCGGATAATGCCGGCGCGTCGACAGATCCGCGAAAGAGAGCATACGCCTGCCTTCAACGAGAGAGCCCGGGGGGCTGATTTTCTCGCTCATTTTGAACAGCTTGCGGGACACGCGTCCTCCCGCGCGGGGATAATCGACCGCAAGCTCCAGCCGCAGCTTGACGGGTTCTCCCTCCGGCACCCGGACGGCGTACCGTACTTCCACGGATCCGCCCGCGGGTACCGTTTCCGAGGACACCGACCACGTTTCCACCCGAATCCCGGAAGGGGGGAGCAAGCCGAACCGTTCCAGCGCCTCCGGATGGGCGGTCCGGATCAACCCCCGGCTGCCGTGCCGAAGGATCCAATCCGTGGAAGGGTGCCGTCCTTGCCACTTCCGGATCCGCTCCAGAACGATTTCCGGATGGTCTTTGGAAATGTCGTTGAGGTTGTTCGCCACGCTGCGCCGGACGTACTCGGAAGGGTCTTCCTTCAGTTGTTCCAAAATCGGCAGGATCGGAGAGGGATCGCGTTTCAGCGCCGGCACGCCCATCGCCCAGGGCAGGCGGGGGCGGCATCCTTCGCTGGCGAGCCTCCTCACGTGCTCGTCCGGATGTTCGCTCCACGCCCGCATCGTTTTCATCATCCGGTCCAAATCCTTGAGCAGGAACGGCCGCACACCGAACTCGGAGGTCGACAGCGGGGTGAACCGTTCCAGCGCCGCGATCGATCGTTCCCAGTGGTTAAGTCCATAACGCTCGACGAAGTCCGGGAAGAACAGATAGGGGAACCCCCGGCAGTCGTCCGAGATATCTTCCAGCACGTCAAGAGCCCGTTCGTAATCTTCCGGCAGTACGGCCCCCAGGCTCTCGGTAATCCTGCGGATTCGCCCTTTGAGCTCGAGCCCGTCCCAGCCGGGCGCGAGCGCCAGCCGCACGAACTCCTCTTCTTCGAAATCCGGCAGGCGGCCGCGCACCCGCCCCGCGAAGCCTCGCAAAAAACGTTCATCGTACATGTTCTTAAGCGGTTCAGCCAAGCCGGATCCTCCTCGCCTCATATCCGTCCCCATTATAGCATGTCTGGATCCGCCGCCGAACCGGCGGCCTTCGCCGCCCAAGAAAACGCTTCCCGAAACAGGCGCCGATCCGTATAATGCTAGTATACTTCGGCATCGGGGAGGCACCCAAGATTGATCCTGTTCGTCGTCAACGAAGCGTCCGGCAATGGGCGCGGGGGAAAAACCTGGGGAAAGGTGGAGCGGATGCTGACGGCCCGCGGCACCCCGTACGCGAAAATTTCCGCGGCATCCGCCGATGACGCGGTACGCCGCGCGGAAGCGTTCATGGCACAAACGAAGGTGGATGCCTTGGCGGCCGTCGGCGGCGACGGCACGGTTCACGGCCTGGTCTCCCTCGCGCTGCGGACGAGAACGCCCCTCGGCCTGATCCCGTGCGGATCCGGCAATGACACCGCCCTCGCGTTCGGGGTGCCGAACGATCCCGCGATCGCTTTGGATATCGTGCTGGCGGGCGTAACCCGCCCCTCCGACGTATTGATGAGCGATAAAGCGGATGGGAGCCCGGAATATTCCCTGATCTCCATCGCGACCGGATTGGACGGCGCGGTAGCCGAAGACGTTAATGGCTCCCGCTACAAACGGTGGTGCAATCGCATCGGGTTGGGGCGACTGGCATATATCATCGGACTCCTCCGGAAACTCGCGACGTATCGGCCCCAGAAGGTTCGGGTGACGGTGGACGGCGCTACCCGCGAGTTCGCGGATTGCTGGCTCGCCGCGGTCGCCAATCTGGCGACGTATGGGGGCGGACTAAGGATCTGCCCCGATGCCCGCCCCGATGACGGACGGCTGCACGCCTGCGTCGTCCATGGCTGCAACGCCCTGCAGCTGCTGTCCGTTTTTCCGACGGTGCTGACAGGCCGGCACGTCCGTTCCCGGTTCGTCACGATGCTCCAAGGTTCCCAAATCGCGGTGGAGTCGCCCATTCCGATGTTAGCCTACGGAGACGGGGAACCGTCCGGCCGCACGCCGCTGCGGGCCTCCGTTCTCCCCGGTCAGCTGCTGATCCTCACTTCTTCGGGCTGGGGGTAACGGAACGGCAGCATGATCTCGAAAACCGTGCCTTTGCCCAGCTCGCTCCTCACCCGGATGCGGCCGTGGTGGTTGTCGACGATTTTGTAGCTGACCATGAGACCCAGCCCGGTTCCTTTCTCTTTGGTCGTGTAGAAGGGCTGTCCCATTTTGGCCAGCTGATCTTCGCCGATCCCCGGGCCTTCGTCGTGGATCCTCACGTATACCCCCTCGTTTTCCCGGGACAGCTTGACCCGGATCGAGCCGCCGTCGACCATCGCTTCGATGGCGTTTTTAATGACGTTAATGAACACCTGCTTGACTTGGTTTTCCACGCCGTACACCCAGAGCGGCTCCGTCCCGTATTCGGCTTCGATGGCGATGTTGTGGAGGATGGCCTGCGTTTCCAACAGCGTTACCGTGTCCCGCATCATGATCCGGACGTCGTGAAAGGACAATTGGTAAACCTGAGGTTTGGACAACATCAGCAGCTCGCTGACGATTTCCTCGATCCGATCCAGCTCGGAGTTCATGATGTCGTAGTACGTGCCGTTGTTTTTGCGGCCCGAGGCGATCAGCTGCAGGAACCCTTTCAGCGACGTCAGCGGATTGCGGATCTCGTGCGCGATGCCTGCCGCCAATTGACCCGCCACGTACAGCTTCTCGGAATTGATGAGCAGCTCCTCGTTTTTCTTCCGTTCCGAAATGTCCCGCATGATGACTTGAACCGCCGGTTCGTTGTCCAACGTCGTCATCGTCTCCACGATTTCGGTATGGAGCATGTTGCCTTTGAGCGTGTACCATATTTGCTCGAGGGGGCGGCCGCTTCCCGTGAGAACGAGGTTTTTCAACCTCTCTTTCACGGCCTGATGGTCCTCCGCCGGCAAGAAGGAATAAATCGATTTCCCCAGCAGGTCCTTCGGCTCGTCCGCCTCGAACATCCGCAGCCCCGACGCGTTGACGAACCCCCATTTGTCCCCTTTGAGAATCGCGATCGTGTCCAAGGAATTTTCCACCAGCAGCCGGTACCGTTCGTCCATCTGGTTGAGCCTTTTGTCGATGTACCACGTCACGAGGGTGGAAGCTAGGATGATCAAAGCGGAAACGCCGATAATGAAGCCCAGCATGTTGATGTCCCGGTTGAGCTTGTCGGAGGAAATCTGCCAGGTGTAATCGATATCCAGCGCATAGAAGCTGAGCAGCTGCACCAGCATGACGGACAGTCCCAGCGCCAGGCTGGCGAACCATCTCGCGGACTTCGCGTCCCGCTCGGACAGCAGGAAAGAACCGTACGTTCCGAGCAAGAGAAAAACCGCCGACAAAGTGAGCGGAGTCGGATGGATGGTCAACTGCCGGATCGGCTGTCCGAGCAAGCTGAAATACGTCATGAATCCGATGCCGAACGCCAGGATGAGACTCCCCAGCATGAGACGGTACCGGAACACGCCGTGGAACGTCAGCATCACGAATCCCGTCAGCGAGAAGAAAATGATGAAAAACAGGCTGACCAACATGCTCCAGGAAAAGTAGAGGGGTTGATTCAACGCCAGGACGGTCACGAAATGTTTGGCCCACAAGCCCGATCCGAAGACGAAAGCTCCGCCCGCCAGCCAGAATTGCCGAAAGTTGCCGCCGCCTCGCTTCAAATTGCCGATGAAGTTGAACATGGTATATGATGCGAGTAGGCTGATCAACAGCGCCAGCAGCAAGAAAAACACGGACCACCATGCCACGGAACCGTTCATTATTATCCCTCGCATTCATCAGACAGGCAGCCTGCTGGAAAATGTTGTTCTTATCTTTTCGACGATAGACGCCAAAATTCCTTTTCCTTTATCGTCCAATATAGGAGATCGATGTGAATGGTTGAAGAAATTTTCGATATCTACGATGCGGAAGGGAAATGGGTCGGAACCGCGCCCCGATCCGAAGTGCATGCCCGGGGCCATTGGCATCGAACCGTGCACTGCTGGCTCGTTCGGCGGGGAGAAGACGGCAAGGCGCGCGTCTTGTTCCAATTGCGCTCGGACGGCAAGGATACGAATCCCGGCCGCTGCGACATCACGGCCGCGGGACATCTCGCCGCCGGGGAAACGCCGCGGGAAGCGGTGCGGGAGCTGGAGGAAGAATTGGGGCTGGCGGTGGCTTTCGAAGAGCTTGTCCCCTATGCGGTCGTGCGCGAGGAGGCTTCCGGCATCGTGAGGGGCAAGCGGTTCGTGGACCGCGAGGTGAGCCACGTCTTCGGATACGTGACGGATTGGCGGCCGGGGCAGTTTCGCCTGCAGGAGGAGGAAGTCGCGGGACTGTACGAAGCGGAGGCGGGCGAGCTGATCGCGTTGATGGAAGGGGGCTTGGATGAGGTGAGCGCGGACGGCATCCGGTTGCGGGAAGGCGCGGCAGAGCCCGGATCCATTGCGATCCGGGCGTCATCGTTCGTGCCTCGAGATCCGGCGTATTATGTCGGCGTGTTTCGGTTTTTGGAAAAGTTGGCGCGGGGCTCCGATGGGTAATTCTTACTTAGATAGGGCTTGCTGAACGGGTCGCTTTTTAGGGCATCACGGGCAAG
>NZ_JAQZSJ010000004.1 GCF_029360585.1 Cohnella caldifontis
CTTACACAACTCCCCCTGCAACCCCGCTTCTGAGGCAGAGTTATGCAACTTTCTTACACAACTCCTCCTAAAACCTGCCTCTGAGATGGAGTTGTGCAATTTTCTTACACTACCACCAGATCATTCCTTAACGTTCAAAACCATTTCGATAAACTTCCGGTGCGCCTTGGACAGCCACTTGTTCCGATGGTAATGGAGCTGTCCGTACAAGATCATTTCTTCTTCCCCCGGGGCCTTCAACACTCTTACCCGGTTGTCGCGGAGCAAGCCTTCCGCGCTGACATAGGGGATCAGGCTGACGCCCAACCCGCTGGCCACGCATTGCTTGATCGCCTCCATGCTGGAGAACTCCAAATGGCTGGAAACCGCGATCCCCATTTTCGCCAAGACCCCTTCGGCAAACCGCCTTAACGAGTCGTTCTTCTCCGTGAAAATGAAGCAATCCCCGCCCGCCTGCTCGATCGTTTCCGCCGGATGGCTGCGCTCCGCCACGAAGACCAACCGCTCTTCCGAAATCACCTCGGTAACCAGTTGGGGATCGCCGAACTTCGGCTCCAGCGTCACCGCGAAATCGAGTTCCCCCGAATGAAGCTTCTCCCGCAAGGTGGGGCATCGGTCATGGAGGAGCGACACGGCAACCTCGGGGTAAAGCTTTTTGAACCGGGCCAGCGCCGGACCCAGCCGGAAAACCGTCATCGTCTCCGAGGCGCCGATGCGGATTTCCCCTTTGACGTCCGTCCCGTTCGGGGAGATCGACTTGATTTTGGCATAGGCCGCCAGCAGCTCCGCGGCGCAGGCATACAACTCCTGGCCGACCGGGGTCAGCACGATTTGCTTGCCTATGCGGTCGAACAACGGCGCCCCGAGCTCGTCTTCCAGCTGCTGGATATGGGCCGTAATGGAAGCCTGCGAATACTGGAGCGCATGGGCGGCCTTAGTAAAGCCGTTCCGGTCGACGACGGCTTTAAACGATTGGAGCTGGCGGATTTCGATGGGAAATCCCTCCTCTGTGGCTTGGGATCGATCAGAATTATTGAATCTATCGATCATATCTTTCAATTTTACCAATGAACCATTCTAGCATATGATCGTGCCATGGCAACAGGCTTGCACCATGCATAGGAGGATACGCCAATGAACATCCCGGAGAACGCGGCATTGATCTTGATCGACGTGCAAAACCATTTCGACGATCCGGCCCTGGGCCGAAGGAACAACCCGGACGCGGAAGCGAACATGGCCGTCCTGCTGGACGCCTGGAGAAGGACGAAGCGCCCCGTCGTCCACGTCCAGCATATCGGCAACCCCTCCCTCCCGCATCATCCCGGCCGGGATATCAAGGACATCGTCGCGCCGCTGCCCGGCGAGCCGGTCGTCGTCAAAAGCGTCAACAGCGCTTTTATCGGCACCGATTTGGAAGATCGGTTGAGAAAAAACCGCGTCGACACGCTGGTGATCGTCGGGCTCACGACCGACCACTGCGTGTCGACGACCACCCGTATGGCGGGCAACCTCGGGTTTACCCCTTACATCGTATCCGACGCGACGGCGACGTTCGAGAGGATCAGCTTTGACGGCAAGCTGCATACGGCCGAAGCCATCCATACCCTGGCGCTCGTCAGCTTGCACGGGGAGTTCGCGACGGTCATCGATACGCAAGGGGTACTCGGGCTGCTCCAGTCATCATGAGCGTCCCGCCAACGGGTTCAGGTTTTTCATAGGAGGATTGCAAACATGGTCTTGTGGGGGTATCTATCGATTTGCCTCATATACGGGACGACCTATTTCGCGATCAAACTGGGGCTGAACGAAGGGATTCCCCCTCTGCTGATGGCGGCGATCCGCTTCGGCCTGGCCGGGCTGCTGTTGGTGCCCTATCTGGCTTACCGGAACGCCCGGTTTCCCCGGTCCTTGAAGGCTTACGCCGAAATGGCCTTCCTGGGCGCCTTGATGACGGCCATCCCCTTCGCCGCGTTATTCTGGTCCGAGCAGCACATCCCGACCGGAGTCGCTTCCCTGCTCGTCGCGACTTCCCCCGTGTTCATCGGACTTTTCGAACGGGTGGACCGCTGGCAGAAGGTCGGAATAGCCGCGGCCTTCGCCGGACTCGCGCTGGTCGCGCTTCCGGAACTGACGACGGGCGGCGACCGGAAGAACGCGATCTGGGCCGCGCTGTCCATCGTCTTGTCCGAAGCCGCGTTCTCTTACGGCGTCATCCGGACCAGGAAAGCGTTCGGGGAAGGCGTATCTTCGCTCATGCTGAACGCATTGCAGATGATTTTCGGCAGTCTCCTGTTATTCGCGTTATCCGGCGTCACGGAGAACTTTTCCGGCATCCATTGGAACGGCAGCCTCGTCTTCAGCATCCTCTACTTGAGCGTCGCGGCGTCGGTCGTCGCTTCGGGGATCTATTACTGGCTCGTCCAGGTCACGAACCCGCTGTTTCCGACGACTTGGACGATGGTCAGTCCGATCGTCGCGGTATTCGTCGGGGCGCTGTTCCTGCACGAAACCATCACGTGGATCGGCGCCGCCGGCACGGCGGTTGCCCTTGCCGGAATCGTTTTGGTCAACCGGAAGCTGCTGCGCTTCTGAACGAAAAAGAGTCTTCGACCCGCATCGGGGGAGAAGACTCTTTTTCGTTCATTTCCGATCATGGATCCGGCTCACCGGACCGTTGGATTATTCGTCCATATCTTTCAATACTTCATCCAGCATGTCATACGTTTGCTGCATCCCATCCTCCATACCGCCGGAGAGCATCCCGTCCCGGTCCGCGACGCTCATGAAGGTTGACGTGGCAATGAGTTTCGTTTTGCCCTCTTCGACTTCGATCAATTCCATTCGTTGAAGGGAAACGTGGCCGCGCTCGCCAAGCCCTTCGAATTCGAAGGTTTGGATCGTCAATTCGGGCGAAACCATATGGAAACTTCCATGAAATCCGAACTCGTTGCCGCGACCGTCCGATTGGACGAATCGCCAGGAGCCGCCGTCGCGCACGTCAAGGTGCGTCACGCGGTTGGCGTAACCGGGGCCGGTCCACCAACGTTCGAGTTTTTCCTTCTGCGTCATGGCGGCAAAGACTTTGCGGCGGGGAGCATCAAACATCCGTTCTACGACGATGTTCTGCGTGCCGGGTTCTGCCGTCACTTTGGCTCGATACATGATCAATCATCCTCCTGCAAAATTTGGTCCAGTACATCAAGGCGGTAATTCCACAAGGCTTCAAATTGCGCGAGATACTCGCTGGCATCCCTTAAGGCTTCGGGCGCGATGCTGACGATCTGCTCCTTTCCTTTGCGTCTTTTGACAATCAATTTGGCTTTCTCCAGTACGTTCAGGTGTTTGGCGACGGCAGCGAACGACATCTCGTAATGGGCAGCCAGTTGGCTGATGGTATGCTGCGCTTGGACGAGCCGTTGCAGGATATCCCTGCGGATCGGATCCGCCAGTGACTTGAACAGACCATCGAGATAAGGATTATATTCAACCATATGGTTTAATGTAAACGACAAGGAATAAAATGTCAAGGATATTTCAAAGTGATCTCAAATAGCCTGGCCGTACGAGGCTTCGGCAGCGCGACATCAAGCTCCCCGCTGTCCGCGTGCCAAGCCCATTCGGCTCCGCCGTTTACCAAGTAATAACGACTTCGTCGTCCTTATAAGTAAGGGTGCTAAGAGCTTAAATACAACGAATCATCTCATTCTGCCCCTTTTTTGGAGTACTAAGAGCCGAAATGCATTTATTCTTGGCCAAACCTTCATTTTTCCGCCGAGACGAGGTTTGCTAATTGCATTTTGGCTTTTAGTCATCACATTTTGTGGGAATGCAGAAAAAATAATTGCATTTTAGCCCTTAGCCTTCCCCTTTGGAGATCCTTTGCGCTTCACCAACGTTTCTCCGCTATGGAGTAATAAATTCTGATCTTTCAAGAAAAAACCCGGCCGCGCGGCCGGGCTTCGGGAACGATATTTCGTCTTATCCAGAACGACGATGGCCTCTTGGATTGTCGAATCGCCCCTCGTTTGTTTTCATCTACTCGTCTTCAATGACGACGGGCATCCGAATGACGTTAGGATCGGTAAAAATATCGTACTCGTCCCGGCTTGTACTGGAAAATTCGGAGACGATCGCCCCCTCAGGCCCCCCTTGGAACCAATGCTTCATGCCAGGCGGGATCGTATATTGCTGTCCGGGAAGCAGCTGTACTTCGTGATAAACCGTATAGCAGGATTCGCTGCCGCGAGGAACTTGAGCTTGAATCGGCGATGTGTCGGGCCCTTCTACATAGAGATAAACCCGTCCCCATCGACAACGAAAGGTTTCCATCTTGCCGGGGTCCGATCCCACCCTCGGATGCAAATGCTCCGGGCACGTTTGACCGGGAAACAGTACGAGTTCTTTGGCGCAATATCGATCCGTATTTACGTAAGTGATAAGCTCCAGCCCCTGAATGTCCAAGTTGCCCAAGCCAAAACCCGCAATCTCGATGCGTTCCCGCTCTTCTTCGGTCAACACGATGCCCGCGGAGGCAAAGAAAGCGGCTGTTTTCTCTTGAGCCTTTTTGACCTCGCTTCGATAGATCGTCATCCGTTGGTTACCTCCCAAATCATATGGTTCTACAGAATGCCGAATGTCTTGAAAGCCTCCGTGCAGAGCATGCCGTCCTGCAGCGCTTTGCGAACGAGATTCTCGCCCGCCGCTTTTTCCAGCGACAGCTGAATCGCTTTCTCTTCCACTTCCTGCGGAACGAAAACCACTCCGTCTATATCAGCGAATACATAGTCGCCCGGGTGAATCCGCACGCCGTCGATCTCGATCGGACGCTGATAGAAAATGAGATCCACGCGGCCTTTGGAGTCGGTTGGGACGCGGCCCCGGGAAGCGAGAGGGAACCCCATCTCCAGCAGCTTGGCCGTGTCCCGGTTCAGCCCGTCTACGATCGCGCCGCGTCCGCCGCGCGCGCGGCATGCCGTCCCCAGAAGCTCGCCCCAGAATGCCGCTTCCTCCGGCGCGCCGGTCGATACGATGAACACTTCTCCCGGTTTCACGGAGTCGATCGCTTCCATTTGCAATTTGTACGGTTGCTCCGGAATATTGAACACTCGGGTCGCTTGGGCCGTGAACGCCCGCCCGCTTAGTTTGGTCTTCGGATCGATCAGCTTAATGCCCGAACCGAACGTCTGATTCCGGTAACCGAGCTCGTCCAGAACGTCCGCGATCACCGCGGAGTACAGCTTCTCCTCCAAGTAGTCAAAATCGAAACCCGCAATGGATTGAGCGTTGTTTGTCATCCGGCAAGCACTCCTTTTCTACGATAGTCATCCTGCTACTCTTTATCGATGATCGCCAAGGCGGCCTTCATATACCCGAGCGCATAGGCCATTCCGGCATGCCATGGCGCTTTGCAGCTGAGCTGAGGCGTATGGTCCGGTATGAATACGCCGTCAAAGCCGTTCTTTTTGAAAATTCGGAGCGCTTCGATCATGTCGATGTCGCCTTCGTCGATGAACACTTCGTCGTAACGAGGAACTTTGCCTCTCACGTTGCGGAAATGCACATACCCGACCGCATTCCGGCTGCTGTATCGATCGATCGTTTCGTAGATATCGCCATCCGTCATTTCCTGAAGCGTACCCAAGCAAAATTCCAAAGCATTGCTTCGGCTCGGATAGAGGTCCAGCAATTTTTGATACAAATGAGGCTGGTTCACCAGCCGCCCGTATCCTCGAACGGTCGGCATCGGCGGATCGTCCGGATGCGCGGCAAGCCTGACGCCCGCTTCCTCCGCCACCGGCAGGAGCTCTTTCAGAAAGAACTCCAGCCGCTGCCAGAGTTCTTCCGAGGAGATGGGCGGAATGAAGCCTTCCGGAGGGTTGAAATCGTACGTCATATTCCATATTTGTCCATGCGGAATGGGCGTCTCTTCCGGACCTTCCGCAAGGTTGAAGGTGGCGGTCACCGCGCCTCCGCGGGCAACGGGACGATTCACGTGACCCCATACGCCGGCAATGCTGAAATTATAGCCGATGATCGGGATGCCGGCTTTTCCTGCGTTGCGGACGATTTGCTTCAAGTGCTCGATTTGTTCCCGTTTCTTCGGGCCATCCAGCAAAATATCGTACCAATCGGCGGGGCTGAAATTTTCGATCGCTTCCAGCTCCAATCCTTCTTCTTGGATGGATTTTTTCAGAGCGGCCAGGCTTTCGTAGGACCAAATCTCTTCCTTCGCCCTGGCGATCCCCATGTTCCTGTCTTTGTCCGTCGATGGAAGACCTTCGATTCCGTTGTAATAATCGACAAGATGAACGACGAGATGAGAGCAACCCGCTTGCTTGGCGAAGCGGAAATTGTCTTTGTTCAATCTGTCGCGGTACAAGCCTAATCCCAGTTTCATCCCGGTTTCGCCCCCCGCTTCCTTTATTCATCGTCCTTCACGTAGTTGCGGTAGAGGGTCATGCCTCCGTCTACGAACAACGTGATTCCCGTGACGTAATCGGATTGTTCGGATGCGAGCCATGCCGCCGCGGATCCGATGTGCTCCGTGCTCCCGATGGATCGCATCGGAATCATGTCCAAGATCTCATCCCGGACGGCGGCATCCTCCAGCAAATGCGCATTCATCGCCGTTCGGATGGCGCCCGGAGCGATCGCGTTGACGCGAATGCCGGAGCGGGCGTATTCCGACGCCAGCGACTCCGTCAGCATGCGCAAGCCCCCTTTGCTGGCGGAGTAATGGACATGCTGCGGTTTCGCCATCTTCTGATGGACGCTCGTAATATTGATGATATTCCCTTTCTTGTTCAGCGCCTTCATCGCCTTGACGGCTTCCCGGCAACCGAGAAACGCTCCCGTCAAGTTGACTTGCAGGATTCGATTCCACTCCTCCAGGCTAAGCTCATGCGTCGGAGCCGCGGATTCGATCCCGGCATTATTCACCATCACGTCCAAAGTGCCGAACGTGGATACAGCGGCTTTAACCAGATCCTCCACCTGATCCTCCGAGGTCACGTCGGCCTGGACGATAACCGCTTCGCCTCCGGCCATTCGGACTTGCTCCGCGGTCCGCTCGGCTTCTTCCGGATCATCGAGATAATTCACGACCACCTTCATGTTTTCTTGCCCGAATCGCTCCGCAATCCCTCGGCCAATGCCGGATGAAGCCCCCGTGACGATTCCTACTTTGCCATGCAGATCGGCATACATGCTCGGCCGCACCCCTCATCGGTGAAGTGTGAACAAGGTCGTGGACAGCGTGAAAGTTCTGGTTTCCCCGCCCGCGATCTGCCCGGCGGATCCGTTGCGCACCGCTTGCTCCAACCCGTGCGTAGGATAGCTGGAGAATGGCTCCAATCCGATATTGTAGTGCCGCCCGTACCACGGATATCGCTTGGTGTCCCCGAACTCCTGCCAAAACCACAAATACGGCATCTCCTTGGCATCCCAGTCGACCTGAATGCCGGCCCCAAGCCTGTCGTTCGTGACGCGATACCAGCCGTTCTCTTGGAAACCCGTGACATAGACGATCTCGGACGGGGTGCCGGCAGGCGGCAGCACGGACAGATCGACGGCATCTCCATCCGGGCCAGCGGCTTGCGGCCAGGCATATTCCGCTCCCCGCGCGACGCGGCATCTTTGTCCGTCCTGCGCATCCAGCGGATCCGCAATGACCCGCAAGCCGTCCGGCAGCTCGATCCGGCAGCCCTCCTCAAGAAAAGGCTTGCCGAGCGCAAGATGCTGGCCCCACATATATCGCAGAGCTACCGGGCTTAAATTGGTTGCTTCCTCATGAATCGTCAGCTCCGCGGCGTGCGATCGGAGCGAAACGGTTTTCGTCAGCCGGAAAGGCATCAGCCGCGTTTTCACGGTGAACCGGACGGCAACGGACTGCTCCGAATCTTCTACGATCTCATAGTCCCACTTCATATGGCTGACCTCTCCATGCTGACCGTATCCCGCACCCATATAATGGCTGGGCGTGCCGCCATTCGGAAAGATCTCCTGCCAACAGCCGCTGTAATCGTCAATAAAGGAAAATCGCGAATCGGCCGATGCCGGCAAATCGCCGGCGCGATTTTGCACCCCCTGATCCGTCAACCACATGAAATCGAGGTCAAGCGGCTTGTACAAATACTCCATGATTTCCGTGCCCTTGTCCGGCAATATGGAAATTCGGACGAGTTGGTTCTCGAGCACGATCACGCGCATGCCCATGAATCGATACTGATCATGAATGCGGCAACCATAATTCCGTTGACCCCGATAAGCGTGCATGGGAACCGGTTCCTCCCTTCCCGTCTCCTTAGTTGATTTTCTCCCTATATTGCATGGGGGCGATTCCCTTGATCGCTTTGAACACTTTCGTGAAATACTGCACATCCTCATAGCCTACCAGACTGGAAATCTCGTACATTTTCAGCGTAGGATCCCTCATCAGCTGAATCGCTTTCGATACCCGGTATTCCATTAAGTATTTGGAAAACGGGATGCCCATCTCTTCTTTGAAAATCTTGCTGAGATACGAGGCGTTCAGCATCAACATGTCCGAGACGGTACCTAGACTGATCGGCCGGCAATAGTTTTCCTCAATGTAACTTGTTGCCTTTTCAATCACTTTCCGTCTGCGCTTGCTTTGCGTTTTCTCCAGGTGATCCATGATTTTCTCGATGGCGCCCGCCATTAACCCGCGGATTTCTTCAACCTGATGCGATTGGTTCAGAACTTCGAGAAGCTGCAAGCAATAGTTGGAGAAATCCTCCACAGCCTGATTGCCGATCAGCGATGTCCTCGCGATGGCATTCACGATCGTGATGTAAACGAACTTCAACTCCGCCGGCTGAAGCATGGGATGGTCGTGCATGATCCGATCCAGTCCGGCTAACGCCGCTTGCTTGTTTCCCGTCACCATGGCGTTCACTAGCGGATTGGTATCATATCCCCGATAAGCGGCCGCTTTCCAAGCGTTCGTCGTCAGGCTGCGGCCATTGCCGCTCTTCTTCGATAAATATCCGTCCGCGAGCGCGGATTGCTTCGCCTGACGGTATGAGAGGCCGATATGGACGAGATTGTCGCATTCGCCGCCGATCCCGATCGCGACGGTGCAGTTCAATATTCTGCCGATCACTTTCCGGATGTCTTCGGAAAGCGCGAGGAGTCGTTCGGACAACCGATCGGAAGGCAAACGGGAGGAGACGATGCCGACCACCTCTCCGGCATTCGCGAACAGGATTTCGTTCACGCTCACTGCGTTCACGACGTCTCTCGCCACGTTCTGGATGACGAATGAAACGAAGTCGCCCGAATCTTCCCGCGGCGCTCCCGGCGTCACGTCTTCGTTGACTTGGATGAGGAAACAGACATGTTTGAGATTCTCGTTTTCGATGCCGAAATCCATGAACGCCTCGTGAATTTCCCGTTCGTTCGGAACCGGGTGGTGGATGAGGCTGGAGAACAGCATCTCCTTTAATAAGGGCAGCCGCTTGTTCACCTGATGATCCGCTTTTTGCAATAAAGCGATTTGCGTTCTCTCCGCGCGAATTTGTTCGATGCAGCGCTCGACGACGGAGAATAGATCGTGATCCTCAACCGGCTTCAGAATATAGTCGAATGCGCCTAACGCGATCGCTTTTTTGGCGTAATCGAAGTCGCTGTATCCGCTGATGATGATGGTTTTCGCTTCGATGCGGTTTTCCTTCAGCCGCCGGATGAACTCCAAGCCGTCCATGTTCGGCATGCGGATATCGGTTAAAATGATTTCCGGCCGGATCCGCAGGGCTTTTTCCAGCGCCTCCGTGCCGTTGCCCGCCTCATCGACGACCCGAACCTCCTTGCTTTCCCAGTCCAACGTCCGAATGAGACGTTCGCGCACCCAATCCTCGTCATCGACGATCATCATGTTATACAATCCGCCGCACCTCCTGCGGAACGACCGGCAAGGAAACGGTAACGCGAGTGCCTCTGCCCTGCTCGCTGTCGATGTGCAGCCCATAATCCGGACCGTACTTCAATTTGATATGTTGATACAGGTTTCGCAAGGCATAGCTCAACGTCTCCTCTTGAAGATCGCCCGTGACCGTCTGTCTCAGCTTCAGCAGCTCTTCTTCGGCGATGCCGACTCCGTCGTCTTCAACGACAAGCCGCAAGATCCCCTCCGACGAAGATGCCGCAATGAGCAAGTGACCCGTGTCCTTGTTTTTCTGAATGCCATGATACACGGCATTTTCGACGATCGGCTGAAGAATCAATTTGGGTACGATACAGTCGGCCAGCTCCGGCGGAACGTCGACGTCGAAGCTGATTTTGCCCTTATATCGAATATTCAGGATGGTGAGATAGCTAATGACGATATCCACGGACTCTTTCAGCGTGACGTTCTCTCTGCCGCCGCTTAAGCTGACTCTGAAAAACTTGGATAACGCGGAAACCATGAGGGAAATTTCTTCGACCTTATTGATTTTCGCGATGCTGTAAATGGAATCCAGCGTGTTATACAAGAAGTGCGGGTTGATTTGGGCTTGAAGCAGCTTGATTTCCGCTTCTTTTTTGAGCAGCTTTTCGCTGGCCAAGTCGTGAATCAGCAGACTGATCTGGTCCATCATGTCGTTGAAGCCTTGATAGACGGCCTTATATTCGTCGCCTCGGCCGTCCTTGATTCTGACGTCTAGTCTTCCGTTCCCCGTCTTCTGCATCGCCCATACCAATTTTCTGAGCGGGAGGTTGAAGAACCGGGCCAACAAAAACGAAACGGCAAGAATGGCGAAGAGGATCAGAGATACGACAACGTAAAGGAATTTCTTGATTTCGTTCACTTTGCCTAAAATCTGCGAGGAAGGGATCATGACGATGTATTTCCATTTCGAATAAGGCGACTGGGAATATACGATAAATTGCTTTTGGCGGTCCACCGTCATGAAAAAGCTGCCGTTATCGCGGTGGTCCTTCTCGATGATGGCGCTGATTCGCTTGTAGGATTCGGACGTGCTGCCGACTTCGTTCTGCATGGAGGTCGCAACGACCGCGGCATTGCTGTCGAGTACGATGAATTCTCCGGGAACGCCCCGTTGGATTTTTTTGTAATATTGGCTCAGGAACTGTTCGGATACGTTCACGGCGAGGATTGCGCTGATTCGGCTGTCATTGTCTTTCAGCACTCGGTTAAAGGTAATGAGCTTTTCTTCCTGCAACCTCGTTTTGATCCGATTTAACGTGTAGTAATTTACGGGATCGGAAACGTACCATTGTCCTTCCTGCTCCGCATGCTGAATGAAGTCTACCCGGCTTTCATCCACGTTTTCGTAATAAGTGGATTTCACGTCCAGAATCGTATTCTGGTTGTTCAAATACAAATAAAAAGAGTCGATTCCCTCGATCATGTTCTGGATCTTGATGCGGGTGATGAAAAATTGCATGAGATCCAACAGTTCCCGGTACGTATCCGTTTTCTCTGCTTCCGAAAAAGCGGAACGCCGATTCGCGGCTTTGATCAACTTCTGATCCGTCAAGATCAGCTTGCTCATGCCTGTTACGTTGTCGAGGGAGGAATCGATATTGGTGATGGCATAGGAAATGCTGCTGATCACGACCTTGGAGGTTTGATCGGTAATCGCCTTTTCGGAACGGTCGTAAAGAAAGAAGCTGACGATCACGACGGGAGTCAGGACCACCGTAAAAATGATGATAAACATCTTCAGCTGAAAGCTCATGTTGCGAAACATCATCGGGATCCATTCCTCTCGGACTGCAAGCCCCCTGGGGAGAGGTTTTGGAGGCTGACTGTCGGATTAGCTTCGTCTTTTCATGATTTGAATCGTCGTGATGAGAACCGCGACCAAGATCAAGCATCCGCGCACGATATACTGCACGTATTCATTGACGTTCAAGATCGTCATGGCGTTGATGAGAACGCCTAAAAATACAAGGCCGACGAACGTGCCCCATACTTTGCCGATCCCGCCGAACAAGCTGGTACCGCCGATGATGACGGCGGAGATGACGATCAGCTCCCAGCCCTTTCCGAAAGAGAAGGCGCCGGACATCACCTGCGACGAAAGCAGGATTCCGCTTAACGCGGACAGAAGCTGAACGACGACCATGCAGACGATCTTCACCCGGCCGACGTTAATTCCCGACAGGCGCGCGGACTCCGGGTTGCCGCCGACGGCATAGACCGACCGGCCGAACTTCGTATATTTCATCACGACGAAGATGATCGCGAAGATGAGCAGCAAGATAATGGCAGGTACGGGAATGGAAAGGATTTCCCCGGATCCGAGTACATTATACCATGAGGGCAAGGTGGTGACGGGGAATCCGCCCGACATCACCGCGGCTGCGCCATAAACGACATTCAGCATGGCTAACGTAATGATAAACGAAGGCAGCTTGTATTTCGTTAGAATGAAACCGTTAAACAGTCCAATCAATCCGGCCAAAACCAGCGAAACGATCATGCCGACGATAACCGCTTGATCCATCGGCATCCCCCCGTGATTCGCCAGCCAACCGGTGACGGCTCCTGTCGTGACGCCTGACAAAGCGACGGTCGAGCCGACGGAAAGGTCGATTTCGCCGGCAATGATCACCATGGTCATCCCGAAAGCGATGATTCCCTGCATCGCGATGTTCCGGAAAATGTTCAGGATGTTATCGATCGTGAAAAAACCGGAAGAAGCGAAGCTCATGGCGATGAATATGACGAGCAATATGAGCTCCAGCATATGTTTGTTCAAATGTTTCCGCAGGTTGAGTCCGCTCGCGTTCAAAGTGATTCTCCTCCCATGCTGAGTGCATACAGATCCTCGATACTCAGTTGTTCCGGCGTATATTCGCCGCAGATTCGGCCGTCGCTCAAAATCAAGATGCGGTGGCAAACCTCAAGCAATTCCTCGAGCTCCGACGACACCAGGATACTGGAGACGCCATAGCGCGACTGCTCCCAGACGATTTGGAAAATTTGCTGCTTGGCGCTTACGTCGATGCCCCGGGTAGGCTCGTCGAAGAACATGATGCTCGGACTCGTATTGAGCCAGTTGCCGATGACGACCTTCTGCTGATTTCCGCCGGAAAGAGAGGAAACGAGATCACCGACATCCCCCGCTTTGATTTGCAGGCCGTCGATTTGACGCCGAACGAACTCTTCTTCCGTTTTTCCGTTGACGAACAGACCCTTGCCTATGCGATCAAGGCTTGCTACACACAAGTTGCTTTGAATCGAAGCAATCTGGATCAGCCCTTCTTGCTTGCGATCCTCCGGCGTTAACGCAAGTCCTGCTTTTTTCATTTTTTGCGGTGTCGGAGACTTCATCCGTTTGCCGTTGACGTAAATTTCGCCGCCGTCCGCCGGATCCGCTCCGAAAATCGATTTCAACAACTCCGTTCGCCCGGAGCCCAGCATGCCTGCGATTCCTAGAATTTCCCCTTTTCGAAGCCGAAACGACACGTCTTGAAATTTGTGATGCCGGGTCAGCCCTTTGACTTCCAGAACGACTTCCTCGGATATGCGAAGATCATGCGGCCGGGTCTTGATCTCCACGTCGCCGAACATCATGCCGATGAGATCTTTGCGCGTGAGCTCCTGCATCGGCGCCGTACCGATGAGCTGACCTTCCCGCAGCACCGTGCAGGTGTCCGCGATCTCCCACAACTCATGCAGACGATGGGATACGTATAGGATGATGACGTCTTTTTTCTTTAACTCTTCGATCATGTTGAACAGGGATTGGATCTCGTTTTTGGCCAGCGCGGATGTCGGTTCGTCCAGCTGGAGCACCTTCGGCTTGAAAGACATCGCTTTCACGATTTCAACCATTTGGGCCTGCCCGACGCTCAGGTTATACACCATTTCATCGGCGGCGATATTCAGGTTCAATTCGCCCAGCATTTCGGATGCCATTTCGTGCATCTTCTTATGATCGACGAACATTCCTTTCATCGGCGCGCGGCCGAGGAATATGTTTTCCGCCACGCTGAGCCCGGGGACCAAGCTTAGCTCTTGATAGACCGTAGCGATTCCCTTCGTGAACGCATCGCTCGGATCACGCATTTTGACAACGTTGCCATCCAGAAGCACGTCGCCCTCCGTCGGCTGGATCGCACCGGAAAAAATCTTGAGCAGCGTCGATTTTCCCGATCCGTTTTTGCCCAGCAAAGCATGCACCTTGCCGCTGTCAAAGGAAACCGACACTCGATTTAGGGCAACCGTACCTGGATAAACCTTCGTAATGTCCCGGGTTTCCAATGTGCTCATGGTTCCGACCTCGCTATCTTTGCTTAAATCGAAGGGGTTGCGATCGCAACCCCTTCCGTCCCTTGATTATTTGCCCATTTTCGCTTTCAGGTCGCTCTCGAACTTCGCGATTCCGTCGGGGTCCGCGCGGCTGAGCAGAATTCCGTTGACGATTTTCGTCGTGCCCTTGCTTGCGCTGACATCTTCTCCCTTCAGGCTCTTGATCAGCAGCTCCATCGCTTGGTAACCCATGTTATACGGATCTTGGCCGGTAATCGCCTGCAGGATGTTATCGTCCGCTTTCAGCATGGAAACCAACTGATCGCTGGCGTCCGTGCCGAATACGACGACTTTGCCGGCTTTGCCTGCGTTCTTCACCGCCATCGCCGCTCCGATCGTGCCTCCTTCGTTCGCGGCCCAGACGAGGTTGACATCCGGATGGGCCGTAAGGATATCGCCGGCGACTTGTACCGCTTTATCTTGCAGCCATGCATCTTGCTCCGCGACGATCTCGACATCCGGATTCACTTTTTTCACCGCGTCCACGAAGCCTTTGACCCGATCGCCGCTTTGCTCGGGAAGCAAGCCTTTGAAGGCCAGGATCGCGATTTTCGCTTTGCCGCCGAGCTTTTCTTTGATGTATTGGGCTGCCGCTTCGCCGGTGGTCGCGCCGATATTGACGTTGTCGGACGTGAAACCGCCGACGATGAACGGAGCGTTCGTAAGCGAAATGTTCGTTACCGCGACTTTCACGCCTTTTTCGTCCGCTTTTTTGAGCGCGGCAATCGACGAGTCTTGGTTCAGAGGGGCAATGGCGATGCCGTTTACTTTTTGGGACATGTACGTGTTGATCAATTCCGCTTCTTTGCCTTGGTCGTTGGCGGTATTGCCGGTGAGGATCTTCACGCCTGCAGCGGCTGCCGCATCTTGGTATCCCAGGGAGAGCAGCTTCATGAATTGGTCTTCCTGGAACACGACTCCGGCTACGACGAGATCGCTGTTGGCAGCAGGAGCGCTTGCGCTCGGGCTCGCCTTCGGAGACTCAGAGGCGCTTCCTGCCGGCTCTTTATTGGATGAACCGCATGCCGCCAAAGCCAAAACAAGGGTAAGCATAAGCACTAAGAGTGAACCCTTCTTGAATTGCTTCATTCCCGAACTCCCCCGTAAGATGATTTTTGGAAACGTATTCATTATAAAAACAGTTATAAAAACCTACAACGAGAGCGCTTTTTTATTTTTTGTACGATTTTTGTTTTTCGTAATTTTTTTTATGCCTACCCTTCTGTCGCAACGGGAAACCCACGAATCGAAGGCGCAACCGGACGTTCTTCCCGGCATACTCAGACATCATCCGTGGGTAAATAGAAGCCCCGTCAAAAGAAAAAACCGCTGATTATCAGCGGTTCGCGATTGCAGTTCGGCAGGTCTTTTACAACGGCAGCGCACCTCCGTTGCGGTCTACGAAACGTAAAGCCCTTCGCTCCTCTTCTTTCCTTTGGCCAGATCGCGCGTTTTAGCAGACGATTTACCGGTCGGACAGAGGCGGCTCGCCATCCAGCCAGTTCCATTCGTTGTTTTGGATAAACCTGCTTACGGCTTCGTGCGGTGCGATCCCCCAATCGTGGAAGGAACGGATGCACGCCACGAATGCCCGGATCGATTCCTTGTCGGGACTCCGCAACAACTCCTCCTGCAGCTCAAAATATCGATCTGGTATAAGAGGGAGCGTTCTCAAAACGCCTTGCAGCGATTTATGGCACGGGAACAGCACTCGGTTGTATGCCAGCAGCAGCCGGCCGGAAAACAGAACGACCTGACCGATCGCATAGGTCAGCAAATACGCGTTGCCCAATGCAATCGCCCGTTCGGCGAAGTAGCCCCCGTAAAGCTCGACTTGAGCGAAGAAGTCTTGAAAATTCCTTTCCCTATTCTGTTCGGGATAGATGGGGATTCTCGCAATCAAATCGTCCAATCCGAAAATCCGCGAGAA
This sequence comes from Cohnella caldifontis, assembly GCF_029360585.1. Lineage (GTDB taxonomy): Bacteria > Bacillota > Bacilli > Paenibacillales > Paenibacillaceae > Cohnella > Cohnella caldifontis. Next base: position 16,218 of record NZ_JAQZSJ010000004.1, read on the forward strand.
AACGACGAACGCCTTATCGAACGACGCGCGAGTCGGCTCGCTGCCCCTGACCGCGGCCTCTTCAAGGAAGCGATAGGGGATGATTTTGCCGTCGTAATACCCGCCCGGATAGTCGCACCCCTCTCTCGCGAAGTAAAACAATTGATCCCGTTGTTTTCGCGCTTCGAACTCCTCATCGTTCACGACCAAGTAGCAATCGATGTCGGAATCTTCGCGAGCCACTCCTTTGGCGACAGACCCGGCTATAATAATCGCCAGATTGGAAGGGTCATCCCTTAACTGACAAACCAGAGCATCGATCGCTTCCTGATGATGGGCTCGGATCGTCACGCCCGTATGGGGGTTATCCATGGGAACGCCCTCCTTATTCCCTTATCCTAACAGACCCATCCGCATCTGTTCATGGGGGAATCGGACATTCATAGAGGGGGGTTCTGACATTCAAATCACGAGCCAATAAAATTGACCCGAGCGGCCGATCATGAGGAATTCGCCGATGACCAATCCGATCATCAGGGGAGATAGGCCTAACAACACCCTTTTGATCGCGTCTTTATTTTAAAGGATTCTTGCATGTTTCTGGGAATAAAACAGACATATCAATTAGATATCTCTCGTCCGTATACTCTGGATCCGCTATCCGATTATGGTATTCCGCAAGCCAATAATATTTTGATAAGACCTTAATATTTCCTTGATGCTCCCTTGCGTTTTTGGTAATGACTTCTTTATGCTGTTCTAACATGCCAAAAAACTCATCTTCCCAGTCATAACTTTCCGCTTGTCGAACGAGATAATTGATGAAATGGAAATTATCCACGTCCCGATCAAGATATTCGATCAAAAGAACATCCTCATCATTGGAGTTCTTTCTAGTATGCTGACTTAAAACATCGGTTAAAGTTGGATGGCAAACGATTCTAGGAACAATCGCAATTTTGGATTCCGTCTCATATGCGCGTACAAGCCCAGTGCTAAAAATGATGTTTTCAGAAGCATAATGCATCCCTAAAGCAATGCCGCCTCTTATGGGAAATCCTCTAAACACCATATTTATTTGTATATCCGCAAGAATTTCAATGAGGCTGTATAAATTTGCTGACAGATTTGAATCACTCGAATCATAAGGGAAGCTAAGACAAACATTATCGGAAAACATCTTAATGTCCAACCCTGATTCAATTAGTTCGCTGTATTCAGAACGAATGTTTTGAAATAGCCCTTCGATATCTCGAATGATTCCCAGCGCCTGATTAAAATCACGTTCCGCCATTTGGGTAAGTTCTCTGAAACCAAGAATATCAAAAAAGCCTACAATACAGCTTTGCAACGATCTTTCGTTCACGCCCATTTCAGCCCCTTTGATTCAATCTAAAAATTTTCAACAAAAATCTTTAGATTCTTTTTATTCGTTTTAAGGATAAACTCTCCTCCTTACTTCCTTTCATCGACATAAAAAAGAAGGGTCCGTTCAGCGCTTTCGAATCAAAATATCAGCTCCAAATCTTCAACAGTCCCTTCCTGAAATATCATGCAAGCCATACATTTACGAAGAAGCTTCCGACCGTGAAACGGACAGTTCTCCATGAATGCAGGCTTAGCCATTGTCGAACTTAAAAGATCGGGGGTTCCCCCGATCTTTCGACTATCCTTTTACCGCACCGTTTGTAAGATGCCTTCGATAAACCGTTGAATCGAAATGAAAATGAGCACCACCGGCAGCCGTATCCGCCTTGACGAAAAGGGAAGCGATCTTCAGCCCTTCCGTCGCCCGCCGGTCGATGTATGATTTCGATACTCCTCCTTCCCGCGCGAAGAAGGACAGTTTCGGGATTACGGAGTCAACGGGCGGTCCGGTTCTATATCGCGAACAAACCGGTTCCTCAACGTTCCGAGTTTCTCGATTTCCACGGTGACGACGTCTCCCGGCCGTAAATAAACTTGCTGCTCCGGAGGGTATCCGAAAACGACGCCCTCCGGCGTTCCCGTCAAAATAAGGTCTCCCGGATCAAGCGTCATGTGGCGTGAAACATAGCTGATGATTTCATCGCACCGGAAGATCATATCGGAAGTATTGGAATTTTGGCGAACTTCGCCATTTACGGTCGTTTTGATCCCAAGCGCGTTCGGATCGCCGACTTCGTCCGCCGTAACCAGGTAAGGCCCCAGCGGGCAGAATCCATCGCAGGTCTTGCCCAGCATCCATTGGTTCGTCCGCAGCTGAAGGTCGCGGGCGGACAAGTCGTTGGCCGCGCAGTAGCCATAAACATAATCCAACGCCTCCTCGACGGATACGTTTTTCGCCGGTTTTCCGATCACGATCCCGAGCTCCGCTTCATAATCCAGCTTTGCCGTGACGGCCGGCACGACGACGTCCCGGTTATGCCCCGTCAGCGCGTTGTTGAATTTGTTGAACAAAATCGGGGTTTGAGGATACGGCGCATGGGTCTCATCCGCATGCTTGCGGTAATTGAGCCCGACGCAAATGATTTTGGAAGGGTTCGTCACGCAAGGTTCGAACGACAGCCCTTCCTCTTCCAGAAGCCAGGTCTTCGTTGACTCCGCGGATAGCCGATCCATCAAATTCTTTAGTGCGTCAATCCCGTCAGTGCCCTGTTTGATTGCCTGCATAATCGTTTGCGGTACGTTTGGCGCTCCCGCTCCCCCCACGGCTTTTACCGCGTCGGCAACCGAGATGACGCCCTCTTCGGTCCAGATGCCCAACTTCGTTTCTTCATGATCGTTTAAGGAGATCAGTTTCATCGTCTCTTCCCTTCCTCGAGCATTCCCTCTCACCCTGGTAAACTTAGAAGCCGCCGAAAGACGCGGCCGCCATCCCCTTCACGCCCGGCCGGATCCGAAAAAGACTTCCGCCGTACGGATCGTCCCTCCCGCTTTCCTCATCCATCGCGGTCGTGATATAGAGCTCATCCAGCGCCTGCCCGCCGAAAGCGCAAGAGGTCACGAACAAGGCCGGCACCTCAATGCGGTCAAGCTCCGCTCCCGTGCGGGGGTCCCGGCAGGACACCCGGCTGCCGCCCCAGTGGGCGATCCACAATCGTCCTTCCGCATCGACCGTCATTCCATCGGGAAAGCCTTCATTTTCGGCAAAGGCGAGCAGCACTCTCCGATTTCGGATCGTCCCGGCCTCCAGATCGAAATCGTAAGCGTACAAAGTTGATTGATGCGTATCGATAAAATACATCTCCGTGCCGTCGGGGCTCCAGCCCATTCCGTTCGACAGTCCGACGCCGGTTTCCATCCGATCGACCGAACCGTCCGGCAGAACGCGGTATAAGCTGCCGGCTTCCCGTTCCCCCGCCATGTTCAACGTACCGGCCCAGAAGCGGCCGCGGGGATCGCATTTTCCGTCATTCATGCGGTTGCGGGGCCGCTCCGCTTCGATCGAAGCGTAAAGCTGCAAAGATCGGTCGGCCTCGTCGTAGCGATACAGGCCATCCTGCAAGGCCAGCAGCAGGTTCCCGTTACGGGCGGGGACCGCGGCGCCGATCATTTGGTCGAAAGCATGGTGCCGATCGGTTCCGTCCGCCGGATCATACCCATGCAGAGACTTTCCAAGGATGTCCACCCAGATCAGTCTTCGGCGGGCGGAGTCCCATGTCGGCCCCTCCCCTAATCTAGCGGCGCGACGCAACAGACATTCCAGATTCCGGTTCAGAAATGATCTTCCTTTCCTTGGGCGTAACGCGCTTCATTTCTACAGTCCAATGACCGACGACGGCCATCCGTTAATGCATCATCCAGCCGCCGTCCACGTTCAAGGTTTGACCGCTGATAAAGTCGCTGTCGTGCGAAGCCAGGAACACGAATGCTCCCTCCAAATCCGCGGCGATCTCCCTTCTGGCGAAGCATTGCGCCTTGGCCAGCATTTCTCCGCTTTCCCGGATGGTCCGCTCGCTCACTTTCTCGTATTCCGTCTCCGTCAGCACGGCGCCCGGCGTAATGCAGTTAACGGTAATCCCATGCTCGCCGACTTCTCTGGCCAATGCCCGGGTAAACCCAATGATCGCACCCTTTGAAGCAACATAATGGAGGAAGTTTTTCTGCCCGGTAAAGAAAGTGACGGAGGACACGTTGATGATTTTCCCGTACCTTTGCGCTTTCATATACGGGAAAGCCTCTCGCGCGCAGAGAAACTGCGAGCGCACGTTGTTCCCCATGATCGCGTCCCATTCCTCGACGCTGATTTCATACCAGGTTTTGCGGGGATCCACCGCCGCGTTATTCACCAGGATATCGAGGCTGCCGTAACGGTCCGCGGTTTCCCGAACCAGCCGCTTGACGTCCTCCTCACGCGAGACGTCGGCCTGCACGGCGAACGCTTGGCCGCCGGCCGATACGATTTCATGGACCACCTGCTCGGCAAACGCCGGCGTATCCAGGTAATTGATGACCACTTTCGCGCCTTCCCGGGCATACCGTTTGGCCACGGCAGCGCCGATCGAACGGGAGGAACCCGTAATGACGGCCGTTTTCCCTTCCAATCTCATCCCAAACGTCCTCCTTGCGCGCAGGATCCGCCCCGAAGCGCGGGAGCCGCGGAACGGGTATACAAGCCCAGCGCGCCCTTGTGTCCGAAGCTCGGCGGCGTCCAGGACGCCTTCCGCTTGCCCAACTCCTCTTCGATCCGGGCCGCTTCGCAAGGCTCCCCTTCCAAGCCGACGATGTCGAGGGTCCGGTTCGGAATGTCCACCCGGATGATGTCCCCGTCGCGGATGAAGGCGATGGGGCCGCCGTCCAGCGCCTCCGGCCCCAAATACCCGACGCAGGGTCCGCGGGTCGCCCCGGAGAAACGGCCGTCGGTGACGAGGGAAGTCGTATGCGAAAGCACCGGATCCGACGCGATGAGCTCCGACATGAAAAACATTTCCGGCATGCCGACGGCCTTCGGCCCTTGATAACGGATGACGACGACGTCGCCGGGCTGAATCGTTTTGGCCAAATAAGCGTCGACGGCGTCTCGCTCGCTGTCGAAGACGCGGGCGGGCCCCGTATGCACCTGCATCTCGTCGGCGACGGCGAACTTCTTGATGGTCGCGCCTTCCGGGGCCAGATTGCCCCGCAGCACCGCGAGCGCCCCTTCCTTCTTCAGCGGCTTCTTCAGCGGATAGATCACATTCCGACGGTTCAGCTTGTAATTCGCCAGGAACATTTCCGCGAAATTCCGCATTTCATTGCCGCGCATTTCGTCCAGGTTCTCCCCGACCGTCTTGCCCGTCACCGTGAGGGCGCCCAGATGGAGGAACTCCCTCAGCTCCTCCATGACGAACGGAACCCCTCCCGCATACCAGAACAATTCGGTGGGATAATGCCCGGCCGTCTTCGTGTCGACCAGAATCGGGATTCGCCGATGGATTTCGTCGAACGTGCCGGCATCCAGCTCGATGCCGATTTCCTTGGCGACGGCGATCAGGTGCATTACCGCGTTCAGCGAGCCGCCGACCGCCGAATGGACCATGACGGCATTCTCGAACGCTTCGCGGGTCAGGATGTGCTCCGGGCGAATGCCGGCGGATACGAGGCGCATCACCTGTTGGCCTGCCGCGCGCGCGGCTTTGCGGATTTCCGCGTTCGTCGCCGGAATCAGCGCCGTCCAGGGCAGCGCCAGGCCGAGCGCTTCGGCCATGACCTGCATGGTGGCGGCCGTCCCCATGTACTGGCAGGCGCCGCAGGTTGGGCAGCAGGCTCTTTGGAAGGCGAGGAACTCCTCCTTCGTCATCTGCTCCTTCTCCACTTCCACGCTCATATGCCAGAGCTCTTCGTTCGATTTCATGCAGGGACCCGCCCCCATGGCGCCTCCGGGCACGTGGATCGCCGGAATGTTCAGCCGGGCGATGGCCATCAGATGAGCCGGAACGGCTTTATCGCCCGCGGAGGTCAACACCATCGCGTCGAAAGGCGTGGCCAGCGCATGGATTTCCACCATGTTCGCGATCATGTCCCGCGACAGCAGCGAGTAATGCATGCCGTTGTGCGCTTGGGCCACGCCGTCGCAAATGTCGGTCGTCGTATAGACAGCCGGCTTGCCGCCCATTTGGAATACGCCCTTCTCCATTTCGCCGACCAGCTCGCCGAGATGGTAGGAGCTGGGGTGGCTGGACCCTTGCGTGCTTTCCACCAGCACCTGGACGCGGTCCAAATCTTCGACGGTCCAATCCATGGACATGCGCAGAGCGTCGCCCTCAAAGCTGATTTTGCGTACCTTCTGGCTCGCGCGGTCCTGATTCCATCCGTCCATGCGCCGTCACCCCTCCCGCTTCCGGTCGGCAGCCATGGCTTGCAATACGCGGTCCGCGGCTTCCAACATCAGTTCTATATCCCGCTCCTCGTGTGCGATAGAAACATACCAGAGGCCATTCGTCCGAATCAGGACGCCTTCCTCCAGCATCCGCTCGGCGAACTCGAAATACAGCGAGGAGTCTCTCCGGGAGAAGTCTTCGAAGGTGTCCACCCGATCCCGTTCAATGAACATGAGGTGGAACACCGGTCCGATCTGGTTGACGACGCCCCGGAAGCCAAACTTCCGGAGCTTCTCCCGCAGCCCTTCCGCCGCTCGCTGCGCCAATGCGTCCATCTTCGGGAACATTTCGCCCCCATTGCGTCCCAAAATATCCAACGTCGTTAAAGCCGCGGCCATCGCCGCGCCGTTGCCGTTCAGCGTCCCCAGGTGACTGACCCGGCCGTTCGCGATCAGCTCCATGATCGCTCCCGCTCCCGCGACCGCGCTGAGCGCGATCCCGCCCGCCAACGCTTTGCCCATCGTCATCAGATCCGGCTTGATGCCGAAGCGTCCATGCGCGCCGCCCAGCCCCAGCCGGAAGCCGGTGATCACTTCGTCGAAGATCAGGACGATGCCCAGCTCAGCCGTTAGCTCGCGCATTTTCTCCAGGTACCCCGGGAGCGGGCGGATACAGCCGGAATTGCACATGACCGGCTCCGTAATGACCGCCGCGATCTCGCCGGCGCGTTCCCGAAGCGTCTGCTCCAGCACGGCGGCATCATTCCACGGCAGCAGGATGATTTCCCGCAGGGATAGCTCGCTCTGCCCGCCCGTGCCCGGCATGACGGCTTCCGCCGATCCGGACGCTCCGGCGGACGGCTTCATGTCCGCGCTCGGAAACGAGGTGAAAATGGTATCGGACCAGCCATGGTAGTGCCCATGGAAACGGACGATCTTTTTCTTGCCCGTATAGGCGCGGGCGAGGCGAAGCGCCAACATGACGGCTTCCGTACCCGAGCCGCTGAAAGCGACCTTGTCCGCGCAGGGCAAAACTTCCGTCAGGCGGCGGGCCAGCTCGATCTCCCCCCGGTGCTGCACCCCGTACGTAATCCCGCGCTGCATCGCCTCATGAAGCGACGCGATCAGCTCCGGGTGCGCATGACCGAGAACCGAAGGACCGTATGCCAGCAGAAAATCGATGTATTCGTTGCCGTCCACGTCGCGGATGCGGGAACCCGAAGCGGATTCCGCGAACACCGGAACCGGCTTCATGGAAGCGCGCAAGGAACTGGCGACGCCTCCCGCCAGCACCGTCTCCGATTCGGCGAACATCGTTTTGGATTTCTCGAAAGATTTCATTCCCGGTTCCTCCAATCAAAATCATCCTCGAACGGATAACAAGGGCGCTGCAGTTTCTTGTAATTCAGCTGGCGGATGTCGGCCGGGCTTCGGCCCGGGGTGTCCAGAATATAAATCCGATCCGTCAGCTTGCCGTAATCCGCGCGGAATTGATTGGCGGATTTAACCAGCACGATGTCCGCCGCCGCGGGCTCCAGTCCCATGCTCCGATACATGGAGGGATCGCCGGAGAAGGTCGCCCGCTCCGTGACGAGGACGGAAAGCTTGCCGCATTCGATCACTGCGCATCTGCCCATACGGGCCTCCGTCCCCGCCGCATACCCCCCTTGCAGCACAAAACGCCCGTCGCCGATTCTTCTCACCGTTCCGCTCACCGCGACGGGATCCCCGTCGGCGCATAACCGGTAGCCAAGCCTGAACTCCGCCCGCCCGCCGACGCCGGTCCGGATCGCGGCCGCGACGGCATCCGGATCCACGATCGTAAGCAGGCTATCATATTTCTCATGCACCCCAAGCCTTAGGAATTCGCGCAAGACGTAGTTGCTGTCTCCCGGCGAGCCCGCGCCCGGACTGTCGGAAGAATCCGATATGACGATCGGCGGTTCGCCGGCTTTCCGGCTCTCCGCAAGCTCGGCGATCGCGTCGACCGCGTACAGTCGGATGCCGAATTCATGCCGCTTGCGCCAGAACAGCTCGGCCAAGCGATCCGCCTCCCGCTCCGTCCGCTGCGGATCGTCTCCCACCGTCACTACGGCGCAGCCCATCTCCTCGATGTCCAGCCAAGGCTGAACCGGGAACAACGACGTGACCCGCGAATCCCCGCGGCTTTCGCCCTCGCGCGCTTCCGCCCATAGCTCCGCGAACGGACCGTGCGACGATTGGCTGTTCTCGGCGGGCACGATCATCGGCAGCTTTCGAAGGACCACCGCGGGCCTCCTGCCGCTTTTCAGGATGGAAAGCAGAAGCTCCGCCGAGCGGACCCCCGTCTCGTCGAAATCCGCATGCGGATACGTGCGGAAACCTACGATGCCGTTCACGTTCCCGGCCATCTTCCGGGTCACGTTGCCGTGCAAATCCAGCGAGACGACGAACGGGATCGTGCCGACCTCGCCGCGGATCGTCTCGATCAGCTCGCCTTCCACGTCGTCGCAGCCTTCGGCCACCATGGCGCCGTGGAGCGCGAAGTAGACTCCGTCGCAGGCGGGAACGTCTTTCAGGCACCCGATCAGCTCCGCGGTTAATTCCGCCAGCGCTTCCCTCCGGAACACGCCCGAAGAGACGGCGTGGGCGGACAGGGTCGGCACGATTTCGGCCCCTGCCTGCCTTGCGCGTCGGATGAATCCGCCGAGTTCGCTTTCCGCCTTCAGCTTCAGAATGTCGGCTCCCTTGGCATAGCGATGCCGGCGGAAGTCGTCCATCCCGCTCAAGACCGGGCTGAACGTGTTGCTCTCCTGGATGATGGCGCCGACCAGGATGCGGGGCGCTCTCATCGATCGACCCTCAGGTACAGCACGGAATAAGGAGGCAAACGAAGCCGTCCGTCACCGGACAAGAGGCTTTGCGCCGGCACCGGCTCCCATTGGCGATGCTCGTCGATCAGATCGGCTTGCATCTTCGCCGCGTCCGGTTGAGCGGCGTCCCATTTCAGGTCAACGAGCCGCTCGCTGCCGTCGAAATTGCTGATCAGCGCCGCCACGCGCCCGTCCGCATCCCTGGCCGCCAGACAGGACAGCCCCTCCGACTCTCCCGTGATTTCGCAGCCGATGCGCGAACCGTGTTGACGGAGATGCTCGAATGCCTGAACGGCATGGTACGTTTTCTGGGGAACCCCGTGATAATCGAACAGCCCGCAAAACAAGGCCGTCGGCTGGCCGTCATAGTAATTGGCTTGGTCGACCGGCAGGTCCTGCAGAAAGCTAAGCACCTGCGCGACGAAGGCAGCGCCTTCATGGCTTTTCTGCCGATCGAACACTTGCTTGCGGATGAATTCGTTCCCCTTGTTCCAGATGGTCGCGAAATCGCCCGTCATGTAGTTCCATTCGTTCAAATGGCTTTCCGTCTTCCCATATCCGTATCGATCCAGCAGGCTGCGGATATGTCGGGCGTTCCGCGCGATTTTCAGCGGATCTCCGGTATACGTATGCCAGGAGAAGAAATCGAGCGGCAGCTGCCGGGAACGGCAATGCTCCAAAAACTCCGGCACGAAATCGGAGTTCGGATTCGCGACGGCCGGCCCTCCCACCTTGAGGGAAGGATCGAACCGCTTGATCGCCAGCGAAGCCGTCTCGTAGAGCCGATAGTATTGTTCATGCGTGCCCGACCACATGCGGACGCTGTAATCCGGCTCGTTCCAAATCTCCCAGTATTCGATGTTGTAATAGAAGCCGTTGGCCCAGCCTTGATTGTAATGCCGGATGATTCCGATGCAGATCCGCGCCCATTTCTCGTAATCCTTGGGGGGGTGGACGAAATATTTCGTCGCCGTATGCTCGATGCTTTCTCCAAGCCGGTATACGACGCGGGCCCCGGTCGCAACGACCGTCCGCAAATATTCGTCGGTTTGGGAGAAATCGTAGCTGGCCGGATCCGCGGGGTCCTTGTCGAAATCGGGAAATACGATATGGATATCCACCTCGCGCGGATGCGGCCAGTTGGGATCGTGCAGGCGGACGAGCGGCACCGCCGCGGCTGCGTAATAGTCCGATACGTCGACGAGCGATCCGTAGGTAACGGGTCCGTTGTTCACTCCGTGAATGGGCTTGATCGTACCGATGGTCTGATCGGGATGAAGCCTGATTTCCGTCACTTATGATCCCTCCGATAGGTTCCTAGAGTCGATCCCTGTATTCCTGGGGAGTAACCCCATGCTCTTTTTTGAAGGTTTTGATGAAATAGGCCGTATTCAAATAGCCGATCTGGCCGGCGATTTCGTAGATTTTCAAATCGGAATGGCGGAGCAGGTGCAAAGCCCGCTCCATTCTGACGCGATGCAGGTAATCCTTTAGCGCTTCCCCGGTTTCCAGCTTATACACTTTGGACAAATACACGGGGTGCATGCCGACATGGCCGGCCAAGGTCTGGAGCGACACGTCGTCTCCCAAGTGGACATGGATATACTCCTTGACCTGCTTGATCAAACCGGCCCGGGCGTCCAACGTCTCGTCCCGGCTGGAAGCCGAAAGCCTGCGGCACGCTTCCATCGCCCACGCTTGCAGGGCGGCGGCGGACTGGGTAAGTTCGATGGACTGATAGAACTTGGGATCCGATTCGCAATCCAAGGCCCGCGCGATCGTCTGGCCGCTGGAATGCGCGTAATGGAAGCAGGCGGAGAGGATCGTATGGTAAATTTCGGCCAACGCGTCCGCATGGATCGGCGCCTCTCCCCAAGCCTCCAGCTCTTCGAAAATCGCCTGCAGCCGATTCCGGGCTTCTTCCCACAATCCCGCTTCGAACAGGTGCGCGAGGGAAGGCGGCGACTGAAGAGAGGATAGGGACCGGGAGACGGCAGCCGGCTCCGCGGGGTCGGAGGACAGCAGCAATCCCGTGTCCCCTCCGATCCAACGGCGCATCGTCCGGACCGCCGCTTCATAGGAGGACGGAAGGTCTCCCGTGAATTCGGCGCTTCTTCCGCATACGACGGAAATGTTCTTGTTCAGATAGTGCAGCACCAGATGCTGCACTTGGCCCGCCAGCCGGGAGACCAATTCCTGCCCGTCCTCGGCCGCGGCCGCTTCCTTGAGCTTGAGCAAAAGGACCTGAAAATCGTATACGTCGTTGCCGCCCCAAACCTCGAACGCTTCGCCCAGCACCTCCTGGGCGATGTTGAGAACGGCATACTCCAACAGCGCGCGCTCCCGGGCATGGGGAAAGTAATGCTCCAGCCGGACGATCACCGGGTAGACCGTGTCCCCCGCGCGATACGGGAGATCGAGCATGTCGGCCTTCTCTGCCAGTTCGCGGCCCGCCGTCTTCCCTTCGAGGGCTTCGCGCAGCAATTCGGCGCGCAGGGCGGGAAGGTGTTCCCGCAAATAGTCCAGGGTCCGCTGCTGCGAGCTGATCTGCGCCCATTCCTCCTTCAGCGAGGCGGCCGCTTTGCCGATGATGTCGATCAGGGCTTCGTCCCTTACCGGCTTCAGCAAATAGTCCACCACTTGGAGCCGCAGCGCTTCCTTGGCGTATTGAAACTCGGCGTGACCGGTCAGCAGGATGAAGCGGGTCCGTTTATTCCGGTCCCGAAGCTGATGAAGCAGCTGCAAACCGTCCATCCCCGGCATGCGGATATCCGTCAGCACGATATCGACGTATTGCCGGTCCGCCCAGGCGAGAGCTTCTTTCGCGGAATAGGCGCAGAACACCTCGTCGATGTCCAGCTCGGACCACGGAAGGGTTTGGGCGATGGCGTCCACCACCGAAGGTTCGTCGTCCACGATCAAGATCCGGAACATCACTGCGCCTCCTTCTTGGCCGCGATCCGCACCGTAACGGTCGTGCCGCCGCCTGCGCTCCGCCCGATTCTCAGCCCCGAATCCTCTCCGTACATCAGCTTAAGCCGCTGGTTGACGTTCCAGATCCCGAAAGAGGCATTTTCCCGATTTTCCGGCTGTTCCAGCTTCATCCGAAGCTGCTCCAGCTTGTCGTCCCGGATGCCGACCCCGTTGTCTTCGATGATGATTCGGCTTTCGTCATCCTGCATTTCTCCCCGGATCGCAATATGTCCGCGGCCTTCCTTGGGCTCGAGGCCGTGAATCACGGCATTCTCGACGATCGGCTGCAGGATCAGCAGCGGAATCTCCAACCCCTTCATTTCCTCCGGAATGGAGATTTCATAGGAAAACCGCTTGGTGCGGAGGTTTTGGATTTCCAGATAATTGACGATAACGTCCAACTCTTCGCGCAGCAGGGTCGTCTGTTTGCCCAGACGCGTCGTGTAGCGGAAATATTCGCCCAGGTTGAGCGCCATGGCCACCACCGACTCTTCGTCGCCCAGCCGCGCCATATTCTTGATATAGAAGAGGCAGTTGTACAGAAAATGGGGATTGATCTGGGACTGGAGCTGTTTCAGCAGGGCCTCCCTGGAGCGGATGCGCTCCTCGTAGACTTTCTCCAGCAGCTCCTGGATCTCCGACGCCATCTCGTTGAACCTCTTGTAGAGGAACGAGAAATCGCTGTCGCCCGTACGGCGGATCCGCAAGGAGTAGTCCCCCCTTTTGATGCCCTGCATGCTCTTCATGAGCTCGCGGATCGGAATCCGCAGCTGACGGTACAGGATATAAGCGGCGAGCACCCCGAAGCAGAGCAGCGCAAGCGAGAACGCGTAAAAGAGGTTGCGGGCGCTTTTCACCGGCTGCAGGATTTGCTCGACGGGAATGGACTCCGCCAAATACCAATGAAAGCCGAACAGCGGCAAGTAGCTGATCATCATCTGCTGGCGGCCCAGGCGAAGCGGCACGTTCATCCCGCCTTCGCGTTTCGCGTTCTGCTTCAGATAGCCGGCGATTTCCGTCATGAAAACGGGATCCATGGTGCGGTTCCCCAAGACCCCGTATTCCGGACTGAACAGAAACGGTTCGCCATGGCCGTCGGCCTTATACCGATCCAGCATATCCTTCAGATTGTCGGTGGAAAACGAGGTTTTCACCACGAGTCGGGACTTCTCCAGATCCCCATAGGAACTCTCGGGGGTTACCGAATACCAGACGAATCTGGATTTCCCCGTGCCGTCATCCCGTTCGAATTGCCATCCCCTCCGAATCGAGCGCAGCAAGGCCGCGTCGTCATACGTCAGCACGTTCGTCGCGGTGGAGATCACCTCGCGGGTTTGCCGGGAATAGACCGAGATGTCGGTGGACCAACCGCTTGCTCCAGATTGCAGGGAAAGGTGGTCGAGAATCATGTTGTTCCATTTGTTCCGGTTGAACGTATCCCCGGACTGGGTGAGGAATTCCAACTCCTTGATCGCCGGATCGTTGTTCAGGAGAATCGCGTTGATCGAGAGTTGATTCACCTTGTCCTCCAATTCCTTTTTCAAGAACTGCAGCTTGTTCAGGTTATTGCTTTCGATTTCCTTCTCCAGCACGTTGACGGTGGTTCGGGTATAGACGGTAAATAAAAGGATCATGATCGCCAACAAACCGAAAATCAAAATCACGACCTTGGAGAAGCTGTTCATACGTTTGATCATTCGTAATATCACACGCCTTGATGTAAAAGTACGAAGCCTGTCCCAAACGTACCACAAGCCGCCGCCGGCCGCGAGATGAAGGAGAGATTCTCCGCCGTGGGAGAATCTCATCTTCGCAAAAGTTACGGTTTGTTTACGCCCTTATACCATTCGTTCACTTCGGCCGTGATTTCATCGCCGCCCTGCTTTTTCCACTCCTCCACGAAGGCGTCGAACGAGTCTACCGGCTCGTTGCCGAAGATGATTTTGCTGAACGTTTCCATTTCGAGCTTGTTCAGGTAGTCTCCCTTGGCAGACATCGTGTTGGTCGTTCCGCCCGTAAACGCGGTCTTCGTCGAAAATTGCCGCGAATTCCATACGTCCGTTGCCGACTCGAGTTCGATGGGGGGAACGAACCCGCCCCAGATTTTCTCGTAAGGCGTGCTGGCTTTGCCCGATTCTTTGATTTTGACCAACGCCTGCAAGTTCTGGGAAGGAATCCGGGGACCTTGGTCGAGCAGGCTGTAGAAAAAGACGCGTACGCCGCCGCCCGGAACCTTGTTCAGATCGTAGGTCACCTGACCGTCCACCGTCGCCCAGTCGTAGCCTTCCGCCCAGCCGTTCTCGAATTCGCTGCCCGGCTTCGGGTCGGCGACGTTGTCAAACAGATAGTTGGCGTAGGTAAAGAAAATTTCGGGATGCTTCATGTTCTTGTTGATGAACAGGGCGCCGTTGTACGGGTGACGCCCGTAGTGCATGCTTTTGCCGTCCGCGCCGGTCGGCAGAGGGAAGGTCGTCAGCTCGGCACCGGGGTTGTTTTTGGCCAGGTCTCCCATCGGCCAAGCTTCCGACCAATAAGGACCCGCGAAGGTGCCGCCGCTGCCGGCCGACATGAAGGCGCCGGCCTTCTCCGCGTTCCAAATGCCCGCTTCCTTGGGGATATACCCTTTGGCCACCCAGTCCTTCAGCTTCTGAAGCCCTTGCTTGATTTCCGGCTTCACGGAGCCGTAGGTCAGCGTTCCGTCATCGTTCTTCAGCCAGAATCCGGGCATCGAGCCGTATGCGCCGAACACCCAGCCCAAACCGAAGCTGTCCGCGTACGAGTCCTTCAAGCCGGCGGAAACGCCGTACGTGTCCTTCTTGCCGTTGCCGTCGGGATCTCCGTTCGTAAACGCGTCCAGGATTTTCTCGTAGTCGTCCAAGGTTTTGGGCTCGCTGAGATTCAGCTTTTTCATCCAATCGCCGCGGACCCACAAAACGGGATCGTTATTGTAATCGTAGTCCAGGTTCGGGATGCCGTAACGCTTGCCGTCCTTCATGAACTCGTACCATACGGCGGGGTCTTCGTTCATCGCCTTTTTCCAGGTTTCCCCGGCATATTTGTCGAACAGCTCGCCGGCATCCAGGAACTTCCCGGAATCGATCAGCATTTGGGCTTCCTGGCCGCTCGCGAACACCACGTCCGGCATCTCCTCGTTCGAGGAAAGCGCGAGCTTCAGCTTCGTCGCATAAGCATTGTTCGTGTCCTTGACGGACCACAAATTTTTGATTTCGATGCCGAGGTTGTCCTTGGTCCAGCGGTAATGCACGTTGTCGTCGATCGTCTCGCCGTTCTTGAACTCGGCGTTCGGCGCGATGCGCCGCACGGTCGTGATGGTAACGGGCGGATCGTACTTCCCGTTCACGATTTTAAGCTCTTGACTTTCGCCCGCCTGTCCCCCAGATGAACCGGAGCCGCCCTTGCCCGAACACCCCAGAAGCAACGCGGAAGTCAACGACAGTACGAGGCCGATCGCGGAAACTCTTCGAAGCCGGTTGTCCATGTGCCTCCCCCTCATTCCAATGTGGTACTTACAGGTCCATCGTAATCTCCCGTTTCGGGCGATGAAAATGATCCATTCTTAACAAAGCATACGCTTTTGTAAAGATAGCGAACAGACGGCCGGGCGTGTTAACAAAACCGTATCCGTTCTTTAGTTTCGGTTATTGTCGCCCAATGGAAACGGTGCTTACAATTAGGAACAAACCGAGGAGAAAAGGATGGTTTGCCCATGGGTTCCCGCACCAACCGCAACACGATCCCCGCCGCCGGGCCCCTGCACGGAGCTCGATTCCGCCGAATGTTCCGCTATACCTGGCCGCTGCACGTGATGCTGCTTCCCGCCGTGATTCTCGTCCTTCTCTTTCAATATTTGCCGATGCTGGGCATCGTCATGGCCTTTCAGGATTTCAAGCCCTGGACGGGTTTTACCGGCTCCGAATGGGTCGGACTAGATCACTTCCGCAGCATTTTCGAAAGGAAAGACAGCACGCAGGTGATTTGGAACACATTGATTATCGCTTCCTTGAAGATCGTTTTCATCATCGTGATCCCGGTCGCGTTCGCTTTGCTGTTGAACGAAATCCGCCATGCGGTTTACAAAAGAACCGTGCAAACGCTGGTTTATCTGCCCCACTTCCTGTCTTGGGTCATTCTGGGGGGCATCCTCGCAGACCTGCTGTCGCCGCAGAGCGGCTTGGTCAATCGCGTGCTTCACGACTGGTTCGGCATCCGTCCTGTGTTCTTTCTCGGGGACGGCAATTGGTTCCGGTTTACGGTCGTCGCCAGCCACGTCTGGAAAGAGTTCGGTTACGGCACGATCATTTATCTGGCCGCTTTGGCCGGCATTAACCCCAGCTTGTACGAAGCGGCGGAGGTCGACGGGGCCAGCCGCCTGCAGCAGACGCTGTACGTCACCTTGCCGTCCCTCGTTCCGATCATCGTCGTATGCACGACGCTCGAGCTTAGCAATATCCTGAACGGCGGCTTCGATCAAATCTTCAACTTATACAACCCGATGGTTTACGCCAAAGGCGACATTATCGATACGTTCGTTTATCGCGTCGGCATCTTGGATCAGCAAATGAGCTTTTCCGCGGCGATTGGCGTGTTCAAGTCTGTCGTCAGCCTGGTGCTCATCACGGCCGTTTACCGAATCGCGCACAAGGTGGCCAATTACCGCATTTTCTAGGGGGTTGAAGTTCTCATGTACCATAAAACGCCGTCCTATCGGATCTTCAGCATTTTCAACCATTTGCTTCTGGCCTTCATCGCCATCCTGTGCACGCTTCCGTTAATCCACACGCTCGCGCTCTCTCTAAGCGGCAAAGCCCCGGCTAACGCCAATCTCGTCGGGCTGATCCCCATTGACTTCACTTGGGACGCTTACGACAAGACGCTCGACAACCCGGATTTCCTCCGATCGCTGTATGTCGCCGTCATACGTACCGTTGCGGGAACGCTGTTCGGGATGCTGGTCATCTTCCTCGCGGCCTACCCGTTGTCCAAGCACGGAAGCGCGTTCCGTTCGCGCCAGGCGTACGCGTGGTTCTTTATCGTGACCCTCCTTTTTAACGGAGGGCTGATCCCGACCTACATGGTCGTACAGAAGCTTCATCTGATGAATTCGATTTGGGCGTTAATCCTCCCGGTCACGGTCAACATATGGCTGCTCGTTCTGATGATGAGCTTTTTCCGCCATATTCCGAAGGAGCTCGAGGAGTCCTCCTTGATCGACGGCGCCGGACACTTTCGAATCCTCTTTCGGATTTTCCTGCCGATTTCCATGCCCGCAGTGGCGACCCTCTCGCTGTTTACGATGGTGTTCCACTGGAACTCCTGGTTCGACGGCTTGATTTATATCACGCAAGCGAGAAACTATCCGCTGTCTACCTTTTTGCAGACCATTCTGGTCCAAATCGATACCTCCCAGCTCTCCACGACCGGCCAGGACATGCAGAACATTTCGAATACGACCGTCAAAGCCGCTCAAATCTTCATCGGCGCGCTTCCCATTCTGGCGGTCTACCCCTTCCTGCAGAAATACTTCGTCAAAGGCATGGTGCTGGGGGCGATCAAAGAATAAGGTTTCTTGCGTGGCAAAACAAACGGACGGTACAAAAAAGTCCTTCTCGCAGCATGCGGGAAGGACCTTCGCGAGATGAGGATGAAAAATAAAAAATCCCTTGCTGCACAAGGGGAGAAAGCCGACCTAAAGGTCGACTTTCATCGTTCTGCTTCTACCTGATGCCACCCGTTGGAATCGCCGATTGGGTACCGAGAAAAACACTTACAGGTCCATTCCGTGCCCTAAATTTTCTACGCCTTTCATCATCCACTCATGGGCGCGCTCAACGATCCTCTCGACCGCAAGATCATAAATTTCATTCCCGAATTCGGATGAGGCCGCGGCGGGATTTCGGGTTCCCATGATTCCATATTGCAGTTCATCCGATGCCAAGCCCAAATCGACGGTCGATGGATGCGACGCCAGCAGGTGAGACGTTTCCCATCCGCCGGCGTGGTCCCCCGCATCCTGGATTCGGTCCCGAAGCAACAAATAATCCGCCGCTGCCATTGCTCCGATTCGGCTCCACTTCTTGTCATAGGCCCACTGATTATAAGTAATGGCCGCGCATCTTGCATTTTCTATCAATGGATAATGGCCGACGACGAATATGACCAGCTTGAACCCGTAGGAGGCGACTTCCGAAATGATATGGATCAGATGATGATTGCAATGCTCGACCTGCTGCATGCCCGTATAAGGAAATTTATCCTCGTCGAAAGCGTCAGGCTGCAGATCCATCCGCTCACAAATGCCTTGCCGATACTTCGGATCCGTCTCCAGGAGCGAATTGACCCGGCTCTCGCCGTAATAAACCGTCGGAAAAACGATTCCCCCGCCTCGTTTTGCGCAGCGCAGCGCCAATTCCTCCGCCTGAAGGCCATCCGCACCCATCGGGGCGTGAAATCCGTGCCATTCCAAGGTTCCGAGAGGAACATAGGCCGCCGGAAACGCCTTTCTGCGCGCCTTGATTTGATCCGGCCTCATGCAATGAAATCGCAGCTCCATCCCGTATCTGCCTCCAAACCTGGTTATCCTTTAATTCCGCCTTGCATGATGCCTTCCATAAACAGCCTTTGGCAAGCAAAGAACAGCATGATGACGGGAATGACCGAAACGACGCCTCCGGCAAATAAAAGGTTGTAGTTGTTGCCATAGGGAGACAGGTACGTCTGGATCCCAACCGTGAGCGTAAAATCCTCGCTGTTGGACATCACGATCAGCGGCCACAGAAAGTCGTTCCACGCCGTGGTAGCCTGCAAAATAATCATGGCCGAGAATGCCGGCTTCATTAACGGCGCCATGACCGTCAGAAAAATCCGGAATTCCCCGCAGCCGTCGATTCTTGCCGCTTCCATGAAATCCTTCGAAAGGGATTGCGCGTATTGAAGGAAGAAAAAGATCGTAAACGGCGCAACCGCAAACGGCAATACGACGCCGAAGTAGCTATTGGTCAAGTGAAAGAGATTGATCTCGTTGTACAGCGGGATGATCAGCGTTTCTACCGGAATCATCATCGTACTCATGACCAACACCAGAATCGTTGTCTTGCCTTTGAACTCGTACATGGTAATCCCGTATCCGACCATGGAGCAGAACGAGATGGAGAGCACGGTGAACAGCACGGTCACCATGATACTGTTCATGAACCAGGAGAAGTATTTCCCCCCATCGTCTTGAAGGAGAAGACGGTAACTGTCAAGGCTCAGCATCTCCGGCGTGATCTTCAGGGCGATCCCGTTCTTGAACACCTGGCTCATATCGGTTACGAAGGAAATGACGAGCAGGTAGATGAACGGCCCCAACGAGGCTGCCGCCAGCAAAAGCAGCACGATCGATATCCCGATTCGATAGGCATATCCCTGGCGCACAAGGTTCACCGCTCTTCCCTCCTCGAGCCGATGCCCATCGATTGGATGTAAAAAAAGTTCAGCACCATCAGCAACAGAAAGAACAGGACCGACATGGCCGATGCATAACCCATATCGAATTGCCCGAAGGCGGTACGGTAAATGTACAGGACGATCGTCAAGCCGATATCGCCCGGGGTATTGCCGTTCCATAAGACGTAGCTCTCGCCGAACATCCGCAGTCCGCCGTAAGTTAAAATCGTCGTTACGAACAGAATGATGGGCCTGATCCCCGGCAGGGTCACATGCCGAAACCGTTGCAGCGTATTGGCTCCGTCAACATGGGCTGCGTCATATAATTCCCGGGATATCGTTTGAAGCGCCGACAGAAAGTAGAGGATGTTCAAGCCCAGCCAGCGCCATGTCGACGTCAGTACCAGCGCGACGATTCCCGTCATCTTCGTATCGAACAGCCACTCTCTGGGCTCCTTGCCGAATAGCCGCATCGCTGCGTTCAGCGGCGTGTCCGCGTTGCCGGCCAGGAACAACCGAAAAAAAATGCCCGCGACTACAACCGAAGTTAGCGCAGGGATGTAGAAGGCCGAACGGAAAAGATTCCGGAACGGCGTAAGTTTGTTGTTCAGTGCGAGCGCGAGCAGCAACGGCAGAACGAGGTTCACTGCAACGATGCCCGCGGTAAATCCCAGCGTCGTCCAGATCGCGTTTCCGATATGGGGATCCGTTGCGATGCGATGATAATTATCGAAGCCCACGAACCGGTAGGAGCGAATGCCCTCCAGCTTATAGAAGCTGCGATAGATCATGTCGATCATCGGATAGACCATGAATATCGCGAACGTCAGTATGAAAGGCGCGCAAAATAGATAAGGCGCCGTCCGTTTCGTCATCACGTGTCTCCCTCACACCTTTCTCCCGCCAATCAAACAAGCTGCCACAACACGGGATTGCGGCAGCTTGATCCCAAACGTTTACTTGGCTTTCTCGATTTGGTCCGCTGCGCTCTTCAGCGCTTCTTCCGGCGTTTCGCTCTTCTCGCTCAACACCTTGAACAGGATGTCTCCCGCGACCAGGGAATTGGCTAACGAGAACTTGGGCGACGCGGTAATATTGGACGTATGGAATTTATC
The DNA here is from genome assembly GCF_029360585.1 of Cohnella caldifontis. Taxonomy (GTDB): domain Bacteria; phylum Bacillota; class Bacilli; order Paenibacillales; family Paenibacillaceae; genus Cohnella; species Cohnella caldifontis. The sequence continues at coordinate 36,863 of NZ_JAQZSJ010000004.1, forward strand.
CTTCATCCCGATGACAATGTCGAAGATATCTTTGCCGAAGTATTGGGTAAACTTGTTGTCCTGCTTCATGACGTCGGTGCCCCAAATGTCCCATCTGAGCGGATCGAAGCCAAGAACGTTCCAAATTTTGCCTGCGCCTTCCGCGCTGATCTTCGCTTCCGCCAAGAAGCGGACAGCCAGATCCTGATGCTTGGACAGCGTCGTCACGCTTGTCGCGGTTCCGCCAAACACCGGGTAGACGCTGTTAGCATCCCAGACCGGCGGAGGCGCCATCCGGATCTTACCGGACAATTCCGGCATGTAGTCGGTAAATCTGCCCATATACCACATGCACTCCAGCATGGAAGCGGCTCCGTTCTTGGACATGAATCCATAGTATTCTTCCGTATGGAATCCGCCGCCCGGCGTGGTAACCGCTGTCCCGTCCTTCAGCATCTCCAGCATGAACGCGAGCGTTTTGGCGTTCTCCTCGCTGTCGATGATCGTGTTGCCCTTCTCGTCGAAGTAGTCTCCGCCTCTCTCGCCGGCCATGATGTAATAACTCCAGGAATCTTTCACCTCGAAGGTAATGATCGGCTTGCCGGTGGCCTGCAGCACTTTCTTGCCTGCCTCGTGCAGATCATCCCAAGTGACGATGTCCTCCACTTTGACGCCGGCCTGATCCAGGATCTCCGTATTGTAGAACATCATGGGGGAGCCGACATGATACTCGATCCCGTAATAATTGCCGTCATACTTGTAAATATCGAGAACGGGTTCGAGGAAGCTGCCTTTTTCCGGTTCGATCACCTCGTTGAGCGGAACGAACACTTTCTCTTTGCCCTGCATGAAATCGCTGAACCTGGCTACGTTTACATCGACGATATCGGGTGCCCCGTCACCCGATTGCAGCGTGATCAGCAATTTGCTGTGCATCTCTTCGATGGGATATGTTTCCGTCTTGATTTCGATTTGCTCGTCGGGATGCTTCTCGTTCCAGGTTTTCGCCGCATCCTGGAAGAACTCGGAATGCTGCTCCACATACGTCCAGAACGTTAACGGCGTTTTCCCGCCATTGGCCGACTGCTGCTTCGCTTCCGAAGTTTGCTTCCCGCCTGACGAGTTCCCGCTTCCCGTGTCGTCGGAGCCGCTCGAGCTGCACCCGGCAAGCATTGCCGTGGTCAATACGCTAAGCGCGAGAATTGCCCTCAGTCTCTTCATAGTGCCCTCCCGTTATCTTTGAATTCGCTTACATTTTCATTTTAGATCGTGGAGGATTTATGTACATTAAAGGAAATAACCTGTTGTCTAACGATTTTGTCCTCTTTTATTTTTCCGCTTCGTCAAGGCTCCGGATGTAATCCGAAGGCGAAATCCCGTACGTCTCCTTGAACAGGATATAAAAGTAATTATAATTTTGGATGCCGGTCTCGTAGGCGATTTCCTGCAGCGACAGCTTTCGTTGCAGGATCAACTCCCGGGCATGTCTCATTTTCACCCGGTTGATATAGGCAACCACATTGATCCCCGTGCTTTTCTTGAATGCCCTGCTCAGATAGGAGGGGCTGACGAGCAGCGCATCCGCGATTTCGCGCAAGGTTACTTTCTCCTTGTAATTTTCTTCAATATACTTCATGGCTTTCTCGGAGAGCGAATGCTTGGAGAACGATTTCTTCAGCTCTTGCTGGATGGCTGCGCAGACCTGGGCTAGATAGGCCTTGATGTCCTCATAGGTACGGAAGGATAACCAAGCTTCATAAGGCTGCTCGTTGCCGAACACCAGGCTCTCGTCCAGCTGCATCGTTTTGATTTTCCTTTTCAGGAACATGATCAATTCCATGAACAGGACCTGCACCCATTCCCGTGATAGGTGCCGTGCGGCCAAGTCCTCGAACAATTCGTCGAAATAGGCTTGAATGCTCGGTTCTTTCAAGTACAGCATTTCGTTCAACTGGACGAACTTATCCTCATGCAGGATGACGTCCGGCTGTTCCAGCCCTTCCTGATGAACGATAAAATTCGCGTTCCCTTGAAAGTAATGCTCGAGCAGGATCGTTTTGTTGATCTGCCTTTGCGTTTTGATCGTCTCAATCCCGCGGAAAGGCCCGGACACGGCAAACGACAAGTCCAGGCCGCAGAGTCTGGACAAGGTGGCCTGGATCTGCCGCATGACTTCTTCGATATCCGATCTCGATCTTTCCTTGGCGCTGAAGACGAGCAGGAAGAGTCCCGGCTCGAGCGGCATCATGAAGTAGTCCCGATAATACTTGATGGTTTCGTCAATCATGAACCGCATCGTAAGTTCGTCCGTACGGCTGCCGGTGCCTTCTCCGAAATGCGCATCGATCCCGCCGACGGCAAGCAGCAGCTCGTCCAGTAACCAAGAGAGCTTCAGTCTTGCCAGCAACGCAGCCGGATTTTCGATTTCCGAATATTCGTTTACGATTCGATACAGCAAATCTTCTTTGCTCTCTTCCGCTGGCGCCGGCAACTTGGGGACACTCTCTTCCCGGATTTCCCGAATCAGGGTTTTGATCAATTCGTTGATGCTTTCCTTGGAAATCCGGTGCTTCAGCAAATAATCCTTGGCGCCGTTCTTCAGGCTTCCCCTTACATAGTCGAAATCTTCATAGGCGCTCAAGGCGACGACTTTGATCGTCCCGTCCGTCTCATGGATATGGTTGATCAACTCGACGCCGGATACATTCGGCATGCTGATATCGGTGAAGACGATATCCGGTCTGCATTCCTTGAGCATCTCCATGGCCGCCCTGCCGCTGTTGGCTTCGGCCAACAACGCGCATCCCAAAACGTCCCATTCGATCATGGATTTCAGTTCCACCAATACAAGGGGATCATCGTCCACCAGCATGATGTTATACATTCTTCTCATCCCGTCTTTTGATAGGTAATTGAATCGTGACCGTGGTGAATTCGTTCTCCTTGCTGCTCATCTCGAGCCCGTATGGCTTCCCGAACAACAATTTGATTCTGCTGTTCACATTCCCGATCCCGATCCCCGTGAACCTCTCCTTGCCCTCGTTCCTTCGCTCTTGAAGAATGGCAGGGAATTCCGCCGGGTGAATCCCCACGCCGTTATCCGTGATTTCAAAGATCATTTTTCGCTTCGTCTGATACCCGTGAATGGTGATCAAACCTCTTCGATTGGACGGTTCAATCCCGTGAATGATGGCATTCTCCACGATCGGCTGCAAGACGAATCGCGGGATGAGATTGTTTGCGATCTCCGGGTCGATATCGAATGCAACGTCGAATTTGTTCATCAGCCGGTAATCCTGGATGGTAACGTAGTTTTTCAGGAGCTCGATTTCATCGGAGACCGTCTGCAGATGGCTGTCGTTCTTCATACTCCCGCGCAGCAGTTCGATAATCGCGTTTACCAGCGTAACGATCGCGTTCTCGTTCTTCATTCTAGCGATAAAGGAAATCATGTTCAGCGTATTCGCAAGGAAGTGCGGGTTAATCTGTGCCTGAAGCGCCTGAATCTCCAGCTTCCGCTTCTGCCGCTCCGCTCGTCTGACATCCTCGAGAAGCCTGCTGATTTGTCTGGCCATCCGATTGAATTGCTTCGCCAGAATGGTGACTTCATCATTGCCGTCTACATGCAGGCGGATGTCCATATTGCCGGTTTCGAACGCCTTGATGCCAACGATGGTCCGATTGATGGGCGAGATGATGCTATAAGATACGATGGCGGTGATCAGGATACCGAATAGGATGCCGATCAGGCCGATATAGATAAAGTTCCGCATGACGAGGCCGGAGTCCGAATGCAGATAGGCAAAGGGGATCACGCTGACCAGGATCCAATTGTCGTTGATTTTACGGTTGTATACGATTTTGTCTTCTTTCCCGGTATCGAGCAGGTAGCGTCCTTCCCCCAATCGATCCAGGATCTGCTTGTTCGTGAATATCCCGCCAACCTTGGCGGAATCGTCCCCGGAAGAGATCACGATATGATTCTGGTCCAGCACGTACATATCGGCGGACATATTATTGGACAATTCTTTATAAATATTTCGTATTTTTGCTTCTTCAATGGTCATTAGCATATACCCGATGATATTCCCGTCTTTCTTCTTCTTGATCGCCTTACCCAGCACGATGTTTTTCCTCTTCACCTTAACGCCGGAAGCGATCCTCTCCTCATAGTCTTCATTCATGGCTCTCAAGATGAATCTTCCGTTGCCTGCCCTGCTTTCTTCGATAAACTTGGCCTGTTGATCCGCCGTCAGATTCAAGCGGAAAGCATCGCTCCCATAGACGTTGATCGCATTGCCGTTCAGCGTATACAGCGTGATTTCCGATACGATGTTATCGAACACGTACTTACTGCTCATGCGTTCGGTAAGGATGACTTTCGTATTGTTAATCATCCGTTCCGTGTAGGTGTCATAATTAACCAGAATATCTTGGATTTCATCCATGTAACTGATTTCGATGCTGTCATTTCTGACTTTCTCGATTTTCTCTTCGATATTCGAGCCGATTTGAACGAGCAACGATTCGAGCGAATGGCTGATCCCTTCCTGGATGACCTTGCTGCTCTTGTTATAGAGCAGGGTGCCGTAAATGATGATAGGGAGCATGGTCGCCAGGATGAACATGATCAGCAACCGACTGAAAATATTGATATTCCGCAATATCGATGCTTTTTCTTTCCATCTCCTGAACATTTCGCGCCCCCCGGCAACGCCCGCTATTTCATTCATTATAGCGCTTACATGGGGTCGGTCTACAGGGAAATGTCATCTATAGGCTTGCTTTCTCCTAGTATCTATTTAGCCCCCTAATCAAGTTGGAGAGTATCTAGGCTGGGGGAAATGAGATAAATTCGGGCAGTATTGGACTTCGCTTTGACATGCAAGCTCGTCCGTCTCACCATGCCTTATATGTGATTTCCGTTCGTCAGGCAGAGGGTTTGCCTCCGGCTTCCTTCAGATTCCTCCTCGCGGCGGACACCCTTGCCTTTGGCTAACAGTTCCTACTGCCAAGCCTGTAGCGGACTTTCACCGCCAAGTTATCGCCCATGCCGGGCACACATGGTTAACAAGCCTCGGGAACCCCCCGAGGCTTGTTAGTTAATATGAGAATAAGCAAAAGGGGCGTCGCAAGCGCCCCCCGCGCAAAAGCTAAGTCCTCGATGGAAGATCGGCTGGCTTGCATTATCTTGTTATCTTTCCAGCAATAAAAACGGAGCTCGCAAACCCGCGCGGCTCCGTTGTAGTTGTTACATGATTAACTTCAGGCTGTTTACAAATACCGGCGGACCACTTCGAACGCGTCGTGCCGAATGCACCGGTCGAGGGAGAATGCGCCCAGGATGTCGTCGGTTTCCTTCGGTGACAGGTTTTCGAAGATTCGCGCGTAAGAGGGGAGAAGGAGCAGGTGCAAATAGTTCTCCTTCACGCTCATCTCCAGTAAATACCGGTTCAGGTCGCGGTCGATGTCCGGATCGCCAATCTGCTCCTGCATGAAGTCGGCCAGCTCGAACACCCGGCGCCGGCCTTCGCCGCCGTCCCGCGTGAACTGGTACTCCGCCTGGAAAATCGGCTTGATTTTCGCGGCGTATTCCGATTTCGGATCGATCTGAAGCAGACCCATGTGTCCGATATCCTTGAACGTCCATACCGTCCAATGCGCGCCATACTCCTCGAACGCCTCGATCATGTCGGCCAGCGCGCGGCTGCGGGAATCTTCCTCGCCAACGCGGGAGTAGGACACGCCGAACTCGCCGACCCACAGCGGCACGTTATGCTCGCGCGCGAACCGGGCGCCTTCGGAGTTGAAGAATTCCGCCTGCAGCTTGGCCTTATCCCACATTTGACCGTCCATCATGCCCGGATATTCGCCTTCCCGAATGGCCGGCACCGGATATAGATGGCTGCTGTACACGAGATTGTCGGCAAACGGCGCTTCGAAGCCGGCGAAGTAAAACCCGAGATAATCTCCTTCGAGGACGATGATGTGTTTCGGGTCGATCCGGCGGATCGCTTCCACGGTTCTCCGGTACACCCGGTTGATGACGTCCCAATCGCTCTTGTAAGGTGACGGGAAACGACCGAACGTCGCGTTGGAGATCGGCTCGTTCAGCAAATCGTAGCCGGCGACGATCGAGCGATCCTTATACCTCCGGGCGAATTCCTCCCACAGCGCGACGAACCGGTCCTGAAAATGGATCTGTTCCCAGAAGAAAGCGCGCTGCGAGGAGTTGTCGGAGTGCCAATCTGGCCCTTGGAAACCCGGCGCCGTGTGCATGTCGATGATGGCGTAGATCTGGTGCTTCTCGCACCATTCCAGCGCCCGGTCCAGCCGGCGGAACGCTTCTTCCTTGTAGCGGAACGGCTCCATGTCGCTCTCGAAATGCCGGTAGTTGACCGGAATCCGGAGCAGGTTCATGCCGGCGTTCTTCAGGAATTCGACGTCCTTCTCGCTGAACATGGCGTCCAGCAGGCGGTCGAAGAAGTAGGCCGCCCTTTCCTCGCCCAACCGTTTTTTGAATTCGTGACGCAGCGCGCTTTCCGAACTCGGGTAACCGTTGAGAAAATTTTCGAGATTCATCCAGGCGCCGATGTTGGCGCCGCGAAGACGGATTTCGCTTCCGTCTTCCGCTACGATCGAACGGCCTTTGACCTGCAGAAAATCCATCTCTCTCACCCTGTCTCTCTGTCGTATCGCTTATGCAGCCTTTACTTCACTTCGCTGACGTTTTCTTTCGTTACGGCTTTGAACGGAATCAGGATGTCCGTGATCGATTTCGGGTCTTCGCCGTCACGCAGCTTTTTGGCTACGTCGACAACGGCCTGCGCCTGCGATTTGGCGTCCTGGAACACGGTCATCGTCAATTCTCCGGCTTCGATCGACTTCAGCGCTTCATCGCTTCCGTCGATGCCGACCACGACGACGCCTTTCAGGCGGTTGGCCGCTTTGAGCGCCTCTACGGCACCGAGAGCGGCATCGTCGTTTTGCGAGATAATGGCGTCGAACTGCGGATATTGCTGCATCCAGTCTTCGGTCAGCGACATGCCTTTGTCTTTCTGGTTGTCGGAAGATTGCTCGGCCAGCAGCTTCACGTCCGGACGCGCTTTCAGCAATTTCTCGGTCAGCCCGGCTTTGCGGTCCACGTATTGCTGGTCGTTCGTTTGTCCGGTCATGTAGAGGACTTTCGCGTTTTGCGGAAGCACTTTGGCGAGATATTCGCCCTGCACTTCGCCCGCTTGCTTGTTCTCCGAACCGACGTAGATGTAGCCGTCCGTATTGACGTGCGTCAGCAGGGAGAGGTAAGGAATGTTCGCCGCTTTGGCGTTCTCGACCGCCGGCACCGAGCCGTCCAGGTCGATGGAGATCGAAGCGATCAAATCCGCTTTCTGCACGATGAAATTGTCGATTTGGTCGTTTTGCGTTTTCACGTCGCCGGCGCCGTTGGCCACCAGGACTTTCATGCCTTCCGCCTCGGCGGCCTGCTTGAGGTATTCGCGCACCTTCACGCAATAGGCGTATACGTCGTTCGCGTTGTCGAACGCGATCGTGAACGGTTTCTTGTCCGCCGCCGCGGGACTCGCGCCGTTTGCGCCGCTTGCTTCGGAACCCGCTTTGTCGTTGTTGCCGGAACATGCCGTCAAGGCAGACAGCACAAGAACGAATGCCAGGATGCTGAGGAAACGTTTTTTCATCTCTGGATGACCTCCATGGAAATTTTGGTTACGGTTTTTTCCTTGCCATGCCAAACATTCGCGCAGCGGACGCGCCGAAAACGCGGCCTCGCCTCCCTTCCTCGAAACGCAGGACTCCGTTAAGACTTGGCCGATTTCGTCCGGATGTCGATGATGACCGCCCCGGCGATGAGAAGCCCTTTGATGATCAATTGATACTGCGTGGAAACGTTCATCAGATTGAGGATATTGTTGATCATGCCGACAATGAGCGCGCCCACCAGCGTGCCGAATACGTTGCCGATGCCGCCGTTGAAGCTGGTACCGCCGACTACGGCCGCGGTAATCGCGTCGAATTCTTTGCCGACCCCGACGGAAGGCTGTCCGGAGTTGAGGCGCGCCATCAGGACGACGCCGGCCAAGCCGACGAACAGACCGCTAAGCAGGAAAATGAGCCGTTTGGTGCGGTTTACGTGGACGCCGGAAGCAATCGTCGCTTTCTCGTTGCCGCCGATCGCGTAAATGTACAGGCCGAATTTGGTATGCTTCATGATGAACCAGGTAAGCAGTACGATGAAAAGCATGATGATGATCGGCAGCGGAATCGGTCCCACCATGCCCTGACCGACGTATTTAAGCTCTTTGATGCCCGAAATCGCGCTGCCTCCTGTGTACACCTGGGTGATCCCGTTGGCCACGTTCGCCATGGCCAGCGTCGCGATGAACGGCTGAAGGGAAAAGCGGGTAATCAAAAAGCCGTTGAGCCATCCGCACAGACCGCCGACGGCGATCCCGGTAAACAGCGCGGCGGAGACCGATCCCGTATTGACCATGACGCCGCAAGCCAGACAGCCTGCGAGCGCGAGGACGAAACCCGCGGACAAATCGATCATTCCGCTGACGATCAGGATGGTCTGGGCGCAGGCCAGAATGGCAATGACGGCATTCTGCCTGACGATGTTCATCAGGTTTTGCGGCTCGAGAAAGTTGGAATTCAGCAAGGCGGAAATGATGATGATGGCGAAGAAAATGAGTACGATTCCGTATTTTCGGTACAGCAGCTTCCAGTCCGTGCGCCGGTCTCGGCCGGCTTCTTTTTCCGCGGTGACGGTTGCGCTCATATCGTTTGTCCCCCTTCGTTAATGTTCTTTCGCGGCTGCGACGATCAGCTGCATGATGTTCTCCTGCGTGGCTTGCTCGCGCGGCAGCTCGCCCTGGATCCGCCCTTCCGCCATGACCAGCACGCGGTGGCTCATGCCGATGACTTCCGGCAATTCCGATGAGATCATCAGAATCGGAAGCCCCTCGCTCGCAAGGTCGCGGATAAGCCGGTATATCTCGGTTTTGGCGCCCACGTCGATGCCGCGCGTCGGCTCGTCCAGGATCAGCAGCTTGAGCGAACGAACCAGCCATTTGGCCAATACCACCTTTTGCTGGTTCCCGCCGCTCAAATTGCCCGCTTCGATATCAAGAGAAGACGCTTTCACGGACAGTTTGGCGCTGATCTGTTTGGCTTCCTCCCGCAGCTTTCCTCTTTTGATCACCCAACCGCGGGCAAATCGGTCCATGTTGGGCAGCGCAATGTTGTCTTTGATCGACCTCACCAGCACGAGCCCCAACTGTTTGCGGTCTTCCGACACCATGGCGATTCCTTTGCGGATCGCATCCCGCGGGGTCCGGATTTTCAGCTTCTCGCCGGCGAGTTTGATCTCCCCTGCGTCCAGACGGTCGAGTCCGAATATCGCCCGCGCCACCTCGGTGCGTCCCGCGCCCATAATCCCGGAGACGCCGACGATTTCCCCCTTCCGGATTCGAAAGGAAACATCCTTGAATTCACCGGCCCGGGTCAAGCCGTTCGCTTCGAAAACGACGGGATCGCCGGGAGGAAGCAACGGCGGATAAATATCGGAAATTTGCCGGCCGACCATCATGGTCACGATTTTGTCCTGATCGAGCTCGCCGATCGGTTGGGAGCCGATAAACTTGCCGTCCCGAAGCACCGTCACTTCGTCGCAAATCCGGAAAATCTCGTCGAACTTATGGGAAATGAAGACGATCGCGATGCCTTGGTCGCGCAGCTGCTCGATCTGTCCGAACAAATAATGCGTCTCCGCTTCGGTGAGCGCCGAGGTCGGCTCGTCCATGACGATCAGGCGGCTGTCCCGGGAAATCGCCTTGATGATCTCGACCATCTGTGTTTCGGCAACGCTCAGCTCCCGCATTTTCGTATGAGGATCGTAGGCAAGCCCCAACTTGTTGATGAGCTCCCGCGTTTGCTCGTACAGCTTTTTGCGGGAAATGATCCCCTTGAACCGGGTCGTCGGCTCGCGGCCGATGAAGATGTTCTCCGCGATGGTCAAATCCGGGATCGGCGTCAGCTCCTGGGCGACGATCGAGATGCCGGCATTCAGGGCGGCGCGTTCGTCCGGAAATCGGATCGGCTTTCCCTCGAGCGTGATCGTGCCCTGATAGTCGTCGTACATCCCGGTCAAAATTTTCATCAGCGTCGACTTCCCTGCGCCGTTCTCCCCGACCAGTGCATGAACGCTTCCTTTTTTAAGCTGCAAGGAGACGCCGTCCAGCACCTTTACGCCGGAAAACGATTTTGTAATGCCTTCCATCGCGAGCAAAATATCGCGGCTTTCCCGTGTCCGCATGCGGGCCACCCCTTTCTCTAGAATGCGGCTTTGATAAAACGTTTTACCAATATTCAAAAAAAATTATCTCAACTTGCGGGTGCTGCCTCTGACCTTCAGAGAGGGATGAAACAGGATGCCATGCTCCCGCTCTCCGCCATCGATCATGTTCAAGACTTGCTTCGCGCTCTCCCTGCCCATCGCGCCGGCGGGGTGCGTGACGGATGTCAGCGGAACTTCCAGAATCTCGTTCAAATCGATATCGTCAAATCCGACCAAGGAGAGATCGGTCGGTATTTTCAACTGATAGTTTCGCGCAGCCTTATAGACGCCCATCGCCATCATGTCGTTGAACGCGAAGATGGCGGTGACGTTCTGGCCCAGTAAGTAAGGCAGCGCCTCCACACCGCTGTCCAGCGTAAATTCTCCTTCGTAAATGAGCTGGGGGTCGAAATCCACTCCGGCTTCGGATAGCGCTTTCTTATAGCCCTTAAGACGCGCGAGGGACGACACCATGTTGCTCTGCCCGGTGATGCAGCCGATGCGGCGGTGTCCAAGGTCGATCAGATGCTTCGTCGCCAAATATCCCCCGGCTTCGAAATCGAAACTGACGGATCGAACCCCTTTCGCTGCTTTGAACTCTTCGAAAGTGACGACCGGTACCCTGGCTCTCTGAGCCAGGCTAAAACACATTTTCTCTTTCTCGGTCAACTCGGTCAATCGCGGCTTCGCGAGAATGATGCCCTCGGCCCGCTTGTCGATGAACTCCTTGAAATACTCGTACGCTTGATCATCGGAAGATCCGTAGCTGCCCAGCAGCACGATGTAGCCGTTGTTCCGGCATTCGTGTTCAATGGCGTTGCACATTTCCGCGAAGTGGAAGTTGCTGATGTCGGGGACGATGAGGCCGATCGTGTGAGTTTTCTGCGTCACGAGTCCGACCGCCAAACGATTGGGCCGGAAATTCATCTCCTCGGCCACCTTCAGGATTTTCGCTCGTGCCGCTGCTGAAATGCGGCTTTCTTTGTCGTTGAGAACGAGCGAAACCGTGGCCACCGAATACCCGCACTCCCGGGCAACATCCTTGATCGTGACGCGCATGCGCTTGCTGCCTCCTTTCTCTATGTTGGGTTAAACGTTTTATCAAGTATGAATTTGATATTAACACCGTCAAATTGAAATTGTCAACGTTTCATTTCTCTGCGTGGCGCGTTTCCTTCACTGATGCTGTGAGCATGAAGCTAACCCGTCTTGAAAATAGGCGCCGGCTTCGCGATGTCGCGCACCGCCTCCTCGGTCGAAGCAGGAGAGGAACTTCAGTTCGGTGTGCAAAAAAACAGACCGGGTCATAACGCCCGGCCTGTTCCGGAGTTGTTTTATTCAAATGCCGGAATGTCCATGGGCATGCCGCCGTTCAAGGCGGACTGATGGGCGCAAATGCCGGCAGCCGTCCAATTCGCGGCCGTAATCGCGCCGATGCTCGGCTCGCGCCCCTCCACGATGCTGCTGACGAATTCATGCACCAGATGCGGATGGGAGCCGCCGTGTCCCCCGCCCTGAATGAACGAGAGGTGCTCGTTCGTCTCGTCGTAGACGCCTTTCTGCGTGAAACGGCGGATCGCTTCTGGCAGCAGTTCCTGCCGGTCGGGGGCCGTCACGCGTTCGACGGTGAAGGGCCGTCCCCGATTTCCGTTCATTTCTCCCATTCGGAAGATCACGGGCAGCTCATGCTCCAGCTGCTGCCACTCGAACGTCGCCTTCTCGCCATAGACGTTAAAGCATTCGGAGTAATCGCGGGCCGTATGGAACATCGTGCGGGTCAATTCGAGCGCGACATCCGAATCCTCCAGTTGGAACAGCGCGCTTTCGACCGGAAACGGATTGTTGTATTGCCGCACCAGTTCCTCGCGCATCGAGCCGGAGCCCAGACAGCTGACCTTGACCGGGCGTTTGCCGATCAGATCGAGCAGCGGCGCGATGGCGTGCGTGGGATGCATCAGCGGGGGGAAACCCTTCCAATAATCCGGCCAGCCGTCCATATCCTGATAGTGGGCACCCCGCAGAAACTGGATTCTGCCGAACTCGCCTTTCTCGTGCATCTCTTTGACCATGAGATACTCCCGGGTGTAGACGGCCGTTTCCATCATCATGTAGTTTTTCCCGGATGCCCGCTGCGCGGCGATCACGTCCCTCAGTTCCTGCAGGGACAAGCCCATCGGAATGGTGCAGGCGCAATGTTTGCCGGCGTTCAGGACCGCAATCGACTGCGGGGCGTGGTACTGAATCGGCGTGACCAGATGCACCGCGTCCCAGGCGTCGTTCCGGAGAACGTCCGCGATGTCCGTATACCGATGCGTGATGGAAAATTTGTCTCCGGTTTCTTTCAACACGTCTTCATTGCCGTCGACGATCGCGATGTCCCCGACCATCGGATGATGCTTGTAGATCGGGACGAATTCGGCGCCGAATCCGAGGCCGACCAAAGCGACTTTGATTTTTTTCGTCATGCGCGCTTCTCCTCTATCGATTCATGGATGAAGTCCTTCTACGGATAGGTTAGCGCAGAACGCAGGGAACGCGCCATGCAGATTCAAGATGAGTATATGGAAAAAACGGAAGTGTTGTCGCTTTCCCGATTTTTCTCTGTACAGGCATACCAAAACGTGAGATAAACAAAGTAAAAGGCTTCAGAGAGTGTCGGCCGCAAGATCGGGGAGAAATGCCGCATGAAGGAAAATACGGATTGGTACCACCTGGAGGGTGAGCCGTCGGTTGAGACGATGGGCCGCATCACGGCAGCCAATGTCCATCCGGCGAGAAACGTGGCCTTCTGGGTGCTGGGAATCGTCCATGCGGGGCGAAGAACGATCCAAATCGGAGAACGCCGGTATACGTTCACGCCGGGGGACTACTTCCTCCTTCCGCCTCACATCGAACACGGCGGCATCGAAACGGACGCGCACGAAGTGTTCTTCGTTCATTTCCATATGGCCGGCAAGAGGCTGGCTCCGCCTTCCCGGCTGCGGAAAGATCAAATACTCCTGCCGGTGTCCGGACAGCTCCCCAAAGACTTGGACCTGTTCCGCTTCGTCGACTACCTCGACAAGCAGCGCCAACTCGATTACGCGGGCGAGCAATTTCTTGCCGTACACGTGAAAGCCCTCTTATACCAGCTCAGCGCGTTCATGCAGAACAAGCAAATGGGTTACGATCGCGGCAGCTTGGCCGACGAGATTTTCTTCTTCCTGTCGGAACACTACGGCGATCAGCTGGGCGCGGAGCGCCTCGAGAAACATTTCCATCTCACGTACCGGCAGCTGAACGGCGTGTTCTACAGGCGGTTCCAGACGACCATTCGGCAAAAATTGATCGATATCCGCATCCAGCACGCCTTCAACCTGCTGGTCAACGGAGAAAGCGTCGCCGCCGTCGCCGCCAAGACCGGATTCTCGGACTACTTCTATTTTCTGAAAAGCTTCAAGCGCAAGATCGGAATCACGCCCAAAATGCTTCAGCAAAAATATTTCCGAAACCCCTGAGCCAAGTAAAAACGACTTCGTCGTCCTTGGGTAACAGAGAATGCCGTTTTTATCGGAGGGGATTCAGAAATGGATAAGCGCGAAATTTATAAATTCTGAATCACCCAAGAAAAGGAGCGTCCCGGCAGCCGGTCCGCTCCTTTATTCTTCCACGGGGTTCTGTTTCAACTGATGCCTTCCTCCTGGTTATCTATGCGAAATTCGGTGGGCTGTTTGCCGGTGTGCTTCTTGAATACCTTGCTGAAATACCGCTGATCGCTGTACCCGACAAGCCCTGCGATTTCATAGGTTTTCCGGTCCGTATGCGTGAGCAGCCATTTGGCCCGCTCCATCCGGACGCGCGTCACGAACTCCGTGAAGTTTTCTCCGGTGGCGGATTTGAACAAAGAGCACAAGTAATTTTTGTTCAGGTAGAAACGCTGGGAGATCTCCTCGAGCGAGACGTTTCGATAATGCTCGAAGACGTGCTTTTTCACGATCTCGATGATTTGCCGCCCGTTCTTCATCGTCGTGTCGCCGGTCCATTCCTCGATGACGTCGCGGACGACCTCCCGAAGGAGGCGTCCGGCCTCTTGAAGGTTCCAGTCGTTCAGCTCGCTCCTGACCTGGTGCATGGAAACGATCAGAGAATCCAGCGGCTTACGGAACCCTTTCTCGATTGCAACCAGCAGCGACAATACCGCCTGTTTTACCATCGTGCCGCTCATTTTCCCCAATACTTCGTCGGACAACGCCTGATCCAGCTTTTGCAGCAGGTTGACGTTCGCGGGCAGCGTTCCGGTTTCGAGCAGCGATTCAAGCAAGCGTTGAAACTCCCCCCATACGTCCGGCATGGCGGCTGCGGCGGGCGGTTTGCCGGAAACGTACTGGGCCCAGCGAGGCCCGTTGTCGAGAGGCAGGCCTTCGACCGATTGATAAGCTTCCAGATACGCATCGGGAATCGCCTTCAAACGCTGCTTCACGGAACTGATCCCATATCGGGCGTTGACGCGCAGGAAAGAGGAAAAGCCGGCATGGATGCTTTTCACGAGCCATTGCGACCGCTCCGCATTGCGGCTCTCATCCGGAAACAGCAGGATGAATTCATGTTTTTTGGTGAGATTGCGGAAGACGACGCCGTCTTGCTGTCCGAGACATTCCTGCAAAATATTGCGTACGGCAAAATAGAAGACGTTCCGATTGCCCCCGTAGGTCATCTGCACTTTGATTTCCGAATCCACGATCTGCACGACGACGACCGTAAACTTTCCTTCCGGCAAGGATACCGGCAGGGACTCGACGCCGACGAACATTTCGTTCTCGTCCCGGATCGCGCCGGAAATAATGTTGGTCAGGAACTCGTCCTGCATCAGTACGATTCCTTTGTTCAGCACGGCGCGCTGGTCGATTTGGTCGATGATCGTGCGGGATTCTTTCTCGAGCTCCTCGGCGGCTTTGCTTAAGACGCCCAGCAGCTGCGCTTCGTTGACCGGCTTCAGCAAATAATCGAAACCGTCGAGCAGGAAGGCGGAACGGGAATATTCGAAATCGCCGTACCCGCTGAGCACGATGACTTTTCCCCGGAAGTGACCGGCTTTGAGCCATTCCATGAACATCAGTCCGTCCATGAGCGGCATCTTGATGTCCGTAAGAATGATATCCGGCTGGCACGCTTGCGCCAAACGGCAGGCTTGTTCTCCGTCATAGGCGTCCCCGACGATCTCCCAGCCCAGCGTCGTCCACGGCACCGCGCTTCGCAAATGATCGTGGACGCCCTTTTCGTCATCGACGATGAGAATTTTCATCCGAATCCCCTCCTTGCCTGTTCAGAGGCAGCCGGAATGTGACGCACGTGCCTTTGCCCGGTTTGCCGTACAGCCGGAGCCCGTATTCCGTACCGCAAAGCAATTGGATTCGCATTTGCACGTTGCTCAGGCCGATCGAGGAACCGTCCTGCAAGCCCGGATCCTTGCGGCTCACCGCGTTTTGCAGAATCGCGTTCAACTCCGCCGCCTGATGCTCCGTCATCCCTTTCCCGTTGTCCAATACGGTGAGACAGAGGCTGCCGTTCTCCACGTCCGCCTTCGCCGTGATTTTGATCAGCTTTCGTTCGCTTCGCGACGGAATCAGGCTATGCTCCACCGCGTTCTCCACGATCGGCTGCAGGATCAGCTTGGGCACCCGGAGCTCCCGCACAGACGGATCGGTATGCACGTGAATGCGGATTTGCTCCGGAAACCTTTTATTGATGATCGTGAGGTAGTTTCGGACATGCATGACTTCCTCCTGGATCGACACCGCTTCGTTGGTGATCTTCATGTTGTAGCGGTACATATTGCCCAGGCTCTGGCTGACGGTTTTGATTTCCGGCACCTGGCGGACCATCGCGATGCTGGATATGGTCTGCAGCGTGTTGTAGAGAAAATGGGGAGAGATCTGCGCCTGCAAAGCTCGAATTTGCGTCTCTTTGTTGATGAGCTGAAGCCGCAAATCGTTCTCGATCAGCTGTTGGATCGTTCCCGCCATCCGGTTGAACTGGTCGCCGAGAAAGCCGATTTCGTCGTGAGATTTGATGGATGCCCGCGCGTTGTAATCGCCGATTTCGATCAACTTCATTTTCCGGTGCAGTTGAATAATCGGCTTCGTGATGATGTAGCCCAAATACAGGGAAAACCCGATCGCCAGCAGGAAGGAAAGCGCCACCATGAACAAAGCCAGATTCCGGATCACGAGCAGCTTCGGACTGATGGTATAAACGTAAATGAGCTTCCAATCCGGTACGTTCAGCGGCGTCTCGATCACAACGCTGGCGCGCGGCTTCTCCGACGGGTGTACGATCGTGCCGGTCCGGCTCGCGTCCGTGTGGTACAAAACCCGATCGGACCCGTCGGTAATCACCACTTTGCCTTGGTAAAACGTGTTGTACCGTTCGACCATCTCGCGGAAATGGGAAGCCTTGGCATCGATGATCAGCGTGCCGACATGTTGGCCCCGGAATTGAATCGGGAACAGGTATTGAATCACCGGCTCGCCGTATATCCGATCGGGAACGAACCGCGTTTCGGAGCGGGCGCCTTCCGGCACCTCCAGGTCGGCCGTCAGCTCCTGGATGTACATCCTATGCTTGCCGCCCATTCGCGACAGCTCGGGGATGAAATAACCGACGGGGTGCGCATGCGAGTTGATCAGATAAAGGCCTACGATATCCTGTACCCGATAATTGTAGATGTACATGAAGAATTGATTCATGTCCTTTGCCGCGTCGTAGGTCCTGCTGTTGTCCGGTTCGTACTGCGTATCGTTTTTCAGGCTCAGCAGCAATTCGGTGTTGGAATAGATCCGGTAAGCGGTATCATAGAAATCCTCGTCGAATTGCTCGATCTTTTCCTTGATATCCTGCTCCGCCCGATCTTGGGCGAAACGCATGTCCCCCTGGATCTGCTGATTGACCTGGTAAAGCAATATGCCCGCCAGAATTCCGAGAGGTATGCAAGCGGCTGTCAGCATGGCCAGAACGATTTTCATGCGGATATTTTTCAATCGTAAACGTTTCGTGGCGCTCACCCGCTCCGTGATGTTGGTTCACGATCTCCCTTGGTTCGATGATATACTACGGATCCGG
The DNA here is from genome assembly GCF_029360585.1 of Cohnella caldifontis. Classification (GTDB taxonomy): domain Bacteria; phylum Bacillota; class Bacilli; order Paenibacillales; family Paenibacillaceae; genus Cohnella; species Cohnella caldifontis. Next base: position 54,291 of record NZ_JAQZSJ010000004.1, read on the forward strand.
CTGGGCCAATGGAAGATAATTGCATGAAAAGAAGACTTATCCCTATGGAAAACGCGCAATAGGGATAAACCTCCTCTCGATGAACCCGGTTCAGTCGTCGAAGCTCGGAATGATCACTTCGGCTCCGCCCTTCATGGCGGATTCATGGGCGCAGATGCCGGCCGCCGTCCAGTTCGCCGCCGTTACCGCATCCACGCGGGGTTTGCGTTCCTCCATGATGCTTCTGACGAACTCATGCACCAGATGCGGATGCGAGCCGTGGTGCGCGCCGCCTTGCAGGACGGAAAGATGCGGGTTGTTTTCGTCCAGATGATCCTGATGATACATGTAACGTGCGACCTCGGCAGGCAGCGTTTCCGGGCGGGCAGCAGGCGCAATCCGCTCGTAATGGATGTCGCGGCCCCTGCCCTCGGTGAGCGGCCCCATGCGGAAGAGCATCAGCGGCTCCTTCTCCATATGCCACTCGAGCGAGGCATTCTCGCCGTAAATGTTGAAACTTTCCATATAGTCGCGCGCCGTATGGAACAGGGTCCGCGTCACTTCGGCCGACAGATCCGGCTTGTCGAGCTGGAATATCGCCGTTTCCACCGGGTAGGGATTGCCGAACTGACGATGCAGCTCTTCCCGCATCACGCCCGAACCGAAGCAGTGCACCTTCGTGGCGCGCGCTTCGCTGATGGCCAGAAGCGGCGCGATCGCGTGCGTGGCGTAGTGCATCGGAGGAAGGCCCATCCAGTACGACGGCCAATTCTCCATGTCCTGGTAATGAGCGCCTCGGAGGAATTGGATGCGTCCGAATTCTCCCTTGGCCTTCATTTCCTCGGCCTGCAGATACTGATAGGTATAGACGGCCGTTTCCATCATCATGAAGTTTTTGCCGCTCGCTTTTTGCGCGGCCACGATCGCTTTCAGTTCCTCGATCGTCGTCGCCATCGGCACGGTGCAGGCGCAGTGCAGCCCGGCGTTCAGCACCTCCAGCGTTTGCCTGGCATGGGAATGGATCGGCGTAACCAGATGCACGGCGTCGTATTTGCCCGACTTCAACACATCCGCGAGGCTCGAATAACGGTCCGCGATGCCGAATTTGTCGCCGTATTCATTCAGCAGCGCCGTGTCCGTGTCGCAAATGCCTACTTGATCGACATCCGGATGGATTTGGTAAATGGGGGCGAATTGCCCCCCGAATTGCAAGCCGACTACCGCGACGTTCAGTTTCTTGTTCAGCACTTTGCTCACTCCTGCACGGGTTTGGTTGGTTTAATGGTTTCGCGCGCGCGCCCGATCATCCTTTGACGGCGCCCGCCGTCATGCCTTCCACGAGGAAACGCTGCATATACGCGAACATGATGATGACCGGAAGCACGCTGAGCACGGAAGCCGCCGAGATGCTGCCCCAGTCGGTCAAGTACAGCCCTTTGAAGAGCATGATGCCCGGCGTCAGCGTGCGGCTGTCGTCCGCGTTGATGAAGACGTAGCCGAACATGAACTCGTTCCAGGCGTTGACGAAGGCGAACAGCGACGTGGCGATCAAGCTCGGAACGGATACGGGGAGCACGATCCGGAAAATCGTGCTGAGCTTGCCGCAGCCGTCCATCTCCGCGGACTCTTCGATCTCCATCGGCACGGAATCGAAGAAACTTTTCATCATGAACGTGCAAAGGGGAATCATGAAGGTCGTGTAGGCAATGATCAGCGAGCCCAGCGTGTTGATCAGTCCCAGCTGCTTCATGATGAGATACAAGGGAATCATGAGCAGCACGCCGGGAATCATCTGCGAGAGCAGCATCGCCGCGCCCACGCTTTTCACGCCGCGGAATTGTCCGTAGCGGCTCAGCGCATAACCGGCGAAAATGGAAACGGCAAGCGCGATGACCGTCGTGGACAACGCCACTTTGACGCTGTTGGCGAAGTAGGTGCCGAATTTCGAATGGTAGAGTACATTGGCGAAATGTTTGAACGTCGGATGGTCGATCCAGAACGTCGGATTCACCGAGCGGATCTGTTCGGTCGGCTTCAGGGAAGTGACCAGCATCCACAGGAAGGGAAACAGGCAGTACACGGAAAACAGGATCAGCACCGCGTAGGTCAGGAGCATCCAGAACCTTTTCTCGCCCCGGCTCGCCACCATATGCGTCACTCCTTTGCCTTTACGTCTCTTGTCTTTTCTTCATGGCGGAGAAATAGAATAACGAGAACACGACGATCATAAAACCCAGCATGAGGGTGGACAACGAAGAAGCCGCGCCCATGTCGAATTCTTTCATCGCATAACGGTATATCGTGATCGGCAGCGTCTCCGATGCGTGGAACGGTCCGCCCTCCGTCATGATCCAGATGAAGTCGAAGTTGATGGCCGTCCAGATGATGTGCATGAAAATCAGCGTCAGCGATACGGTTTTCAGTTGGGGCATGACGATCTTCCGGAAACGGGTCATGACGCCCGCGCCGTCGATGGCCGCCGCTTCGACGACCTCTCTGGAAACCGACTGCAATCCGGCAAGCAGACTGATCGTATAGAAAGGAAAACTTCTCCAGATGTTCACGAAGGTAATGGCCAGCAGCGCGGTGTTCATTTCGCCCAGCCAGTAATACGGTTTGTCGATGATCCCCAGCTTGACGAGCCAGATGTTAATGACTCCGTATTCCGGCGTCAGCATCCAAGTCCACATCATGCCGGCTACGACGATGGGGACGACCCAGGGCACGATGATGATGCCCCGGAAGAACGCTCTTCCGCGCACCGGCTGATTCAGCGCCATGGCCGATACGATGCCGGCGATATACTCTCCCGCGACTGAAAGCACCGTCCACAGAACCGTATTCCATAACGTTTTTCCGATGATCTCGCTATGCAGCACGCCGACGAAATTGGATAAACCCGCCCAGCCCTGCTGGGCCGCGTTGACCATGTTCCGGTAATGAAAGCTGTCCCAGACGACCTGACCCAGCGGAAAGGCATTGAGCAGCACCAAGAATAGAAAAGCAGGCAGGACAAACAGCAATGCATAACGCCTGGCCCTTTGCACGCGGGTTGTCGTCCGTCGGGAAGCCGGTCGATTGTCCGCCGCGATGTCGGGTATTGAAGCCGTATGGTCTCTTTTCTCCACTTTCGCGTTCATTATCTTCACCTTCTTCCCTTCTGTTGGGAAGAGCAAGCATGGCGTTCCTTTGCCGCTCGCCATGCTTGCTCGCCTGTTCCGGGTTTGCGCTCGTTCCGATTATGCTATTTCGAGCTTAAGTCTCCGGATTTCTTCAGACTGTCGTTGATCGCGCCGGACAACCATTTTGCGACGTCTTCGGGCGAATCCTTCTTCAGGTACAGACGGGCCAGCGAATCGATCATCGCCTGGGTGACGCCGCCCAGCGAAATCGGCGGGAATACGACGCCTGTTGGGCTCAGGGCCATGAAATCCTTGCCCCACTGGCTGTCGCTCACCACGTCATTACGCGCGGAGTTCGTCGGGTGGATGAGATCCTGATACGGCTTGTCCATCATGAAGGAGAGGAATTCCCACGCTTCTTCGGGGTGTTTGGTCTGCTTGTAAATGAAGTACGGCACGACTTCCATGTACGTCGCCGGCTTGAGCTTGTATGGAATCGGAGCGATTTTGACGTCTTTCATGCCGTCCGGATTTTCCTTCGCCCGCTGCTCCTGCCAAGCGCCGTTGACGCTCATCGCGTATTGTCCCAGCGCCAGGTTCGTGTCCAATTCCTGATAGCCCCACGTTTTGCTGCCGATGACGCCTTTGTCCGCCAGATCCTTATAGAACTGGAATACTTCCGCGGCGCGCTTGAGCTGCTCGGGATCGTCGTTCCACGTGTTTTTGTACTTGCCGTCATCCATCTTCTCGGCGATTTCAAGGTCGTTCTGGGCCAGATACACGATGAGCTCCTGCGGCACGCGGACGCCCGTGCCCGTGATGCCGAACGCGTCGACGCCGGCGGCTTCTTTGATTTTCGGCCCCATGGCGATCAGCTCGTCCCACGTTTTCGGAGGCGCGCTGATCCCGGCTTTCTTCAGCATGTCTTCGTGGTATTCCAGGGCGCGGATGCCCAGATAGTTCGGCATGCCGACCAATTTGTCGTTGACTTTGAGAGCGTCGATGACGTTCGGATAAATTTTGTCTTTATCGCTCCACTTGTCGAAATAAGGCGTCAGGTCCAGCAGCGAATCGATCGCCGCGAATTCTCCGACCCACTCCGGCAGTCCCCAGCTGACGTCCGGCGCATCTCCTGCGTTAATCGCGGTGACCAGCTTGTCGTGAAGCATTTCGTAGCTGATGTATTGCATTTCGATTTTGATGTTCGGGTGGCTCGATTCGAATTCTTTAATGAGTTTCTCCGCGTCTTTCGATTCCTGGAGCGACGGATCGTCCGCATTCCAATACTGAAGGATGACTTGCTCCTGCGATGATCCGGATCCTTGCGAAGCGGACTGCGTTCCGCCGGCGGAACCGCCGTCGTTCGGAGCCGCTTTGCCGCCGCCGCTCCCGCATCCCGCCAGCACGGAGACCGCCAGCACGCCGGCCAGGAGTAGGCTTAATTTTTTGTTCCCGCCCATATTCCGTTTCCCCTTTCGTTATTTCATATAATGAATACGTTCCCAAGTGTAACAGAGGACCTTGGGACGCAACATGAGACGGAATTTAGATCGATGTGGAATTTATTCAGGTCGCGTGCCGCGGATAACTTCTTGCGGCATACAAAAGAATCAAGCCGGCGGCGATCAGGGATCACGGTCAGCTTCAACGGAAGCTTGCCGAAGTTAGCCAGACGAGCTTCACCTACGAATATATGGCTTATCCGATGACGTGTTTCCTGATGACTCGAGTGTTCTGTGTGTTCTACTTCGGAACCATGACCCGAGTGGAAGCGCCAAAACAAAAGAACGCAGCCAAAAAGTCTGCCGAACGCGCACCGCGTTCCGGCAAGACTTTTTCGTTGCGCCCCATGATCTACCGAAGCTCAGCCAGCAGTCCTTTGAGATGGTCGATGGACTGGCGCGTGAATTCGTCGAACACCGCCCGGTCGTCCGTCTCCATCGAAGCCGCCGCATACGGGTTCGAAACCGCCGGTAAAAACTCCATCGTCAGCGAGCCTTGATATCCGACGTCGATCAAGGTCCGCAGCACGGCGGCAAAATCCGTGATTCCAAGCCCTGCCGCTTCGCGGGTATTATCGGCGATATGAACGTGGAAGAGGTACGGCGCGATGTTCCGAATGGCCTGGCATGGATTCCTCTCTTCGATATTCATATGGAAGAGATCCGCCATGATGCCGACGCTCGGCATGCCTACTTCCTCGGCCAAACGCTTGGCCAGATCCAGCTTGTTGACCAGATACGTCTCAAAACGGTTTAAGGCCTCGATCGCGAGACGGATCCCTCGGGTCTCGGCATATTGTCCCGCCTCCCGAAGGCTCGATACGGCGTTGCTCCATTCTTCCCTCGCCGTCGTGCCCGGCGCGGATTTGCCCACGGGCGAGGGGACGACGATGAGCACCTTGGCTCCCGCCTCGGCCGCCAAATCCACGCACGCTTTCACGTAAGCGACTGCATGGGACCGAATATCCGGATCGGATGACGATAAATCCCGCTCCGCCGTATAAATCCCGCAAATCGAGGTGACCGACAATCCGTATTGCGCCATCAGCCGTTTGATTTCGGCGGTGTCCAGGCTGGCCGGCTCGCCGGCCAGTTCAATGCCGTCGTATCCGAACCGCCGAAGCCGCTTGAAGCTGGCTTCCAGCGGCTCGGCGCCGTAAATCCATTGCGTCGCGCTGTACTTGAACATCCGAATCGTTCCTCCTTTATCCTTTGACGGCTCCCATGGTGAGCCCGCTGACCATTTTGCGCTGCAGGATGAGGGTGATGATCGCGATCGGCACGATGATCATCGTGCCGGCTGCGGCGATTTGCCCCCACAGGACGCTCACGGGCGTCGCGTATTCGTTGAGCCCGACCGGAGCGGTGCGCACGTGCGGACCGGACAAAATATTCGCGAACAGGAATTCATTCCAGGCGAAAATAAACGACAGCAATCCGGCGGACACGAGCCCGGGGCCAATGATCGGGAAGATCACGCGGAAAAACGCGGTAAACCGGTTGCTGCCGTCCACGAGCGCCGATTCTTCGATTTCGCCGGGCACGTCTTTGAAAAAGCCGTACAGCAGCCAGGTGGCGAGCGGCAAATTCATGAACGTGTACATAAGCACCAGAGAAGTATAGGAATCCAAGAGCCCGAGCTTCGAAAATACCAGGTAAATCGGCAATATCGACACGATCGGCGGGATAATCCGGAGCGTCAGGATCCACGTCAGAATGTTTTTCCCGCCTTTGAGGTTGTACCGGGCGAACGGATAAGCGATCCCGCATCCAAGAATGATCGCGATCACGGTCGAGACAGCCGACACCCAGAAGCTGTTAAGCAGAAACCTGGAGAAATCGCGATCGACGAGCACCGCACGGTAATTGTCCCAAGTCGCCGAAAACAGCCACTTGGGCACGGCGGTGAAGGCGTCATTTTGGGTTTTGAGCGAAGTGAGCACCATCCACACGATAGGGAAAATGAAGATCAGCATGGCAAAGATGACGATCGCGTATTGCGCGGCAAGGCCGGAGCTGCTTCTATGCTGTCTCATCGCGAGGCCCCCTCGTCAAACAAATTCATTCGTTTCATCGCCAGCGAAATCAGCGTCACGACGATGACTAGCATGACGACGCAGATGGCGGCGCCGTAGCCGAATTCGAGGAATTTGAAGCCTTTGTCGTACACGATCCAGCTCAATGTGGACGTGACGTTGATCGGGCCGCCTTTGGTCATCATGTAAATGGTGTCGTAAATGCGGAAGGCGTCAATGGTCCGCAGCAGCAAAGCGATGGAAATGATCCGGGACAGCTGCGGAATCGTCACATACCGGAACATTTGCCAAGGGGAGGCCCCGTCGATCGCGGCGGACTCGTACGGTTCGTCCGGTATGCCCTTCAGTCCCGCGAGCAAGATGATCATCATGAACGGCGTCCATTGCCAGATGTCGGTCAGGATCAAAGCCGGCAGCGCGAGATGGAGATCGGACAACCAGGCTTGGCGCGAAAAACCGGCCAGCTCCATGAAATAATTCAATACCCCGTACTGCTCGTTCATCATGAACCGGAACATCAGGCCGACCACCGTCGGCGCCATGGCGATCGGCAGCAGCACAACCGATTGGAAAATTCTTTGGCCCAGCGGCAGCCGGTTCAGAACGAGCGCCAGCCCGAGACCGATGAGGAATTCGAGTGCGACCGTGCAGACGACGAAAACGGCGGTCACCTTGAGGGCGTTCCAAAAGTTATGGTCCTGGAACAACGTCCGATAATTGTCGAAACCGACGAACGGATTTTGGGGGCTGATCGGGCTGTACTCCTGGAAGCTGATTTTCAACAAGAACACGAAAGGATAGATTGAAAACAGCAACAGGAGGAGCATGCCGGGAGCCATGACCCAGTAAGGTCCGGTTCGCGCGAGTCTGAATTTCTTCATCTGACGGCCTCCTGTCGGAAAGATGAAGGGGGAGTGTCTCTCCCCCTTTTGGTGCTGCGCCCGTCTCCGGATGAATTACTTCAGCATTTGATCCACGGCTTCATCGGCTTTCTTGAGCGCGTCTTCGACGGACATTCGGCCGAGCTGGATGGCGCTCAAATATTCGGAAACGGTGCTCTCCCACTTCTCTTCCTGCGGGAAGAAAGGACGGGCTTTCGTCGTTTTCATCGCTTCGGCCAGCGCTTGGTAGCGGCGGAAACGGAGGACGTCGGTGCCTTCGATTTTGGCGCCGGTGAGCGCCGGATCGTTGTAGGACTCGGTGCGGACCGGATCGCCGCCGCCCATCGCCGCCTGCTTCACGTCGTTTTGCTTGCTTTCGAGCCAAGTCATGAACTTGAACGCTTCTTCGGCGTTTTTGGACGTTTTCGGAATGACGATCGACCAGCCGGCCAGGTGGGGAATCGATTCCTTCATGGCCGGAATTTGCGCGAATTCCCATTTGCCCACCGTTTTCGACGTTTTCGGATCGTCGACTTCGAATGCCGACCAGGACCAGTGAATCGCCATGGCGATTTTGCCCTGGGAAGCGTCCGAAGCCACTTCGGCGAACGTATAATCGTTGATGCCCGGAGGCGAATATTTCAGCAAGTCCGCCCAGGTTTTGGTCGCTTCGATCGCCTGCGGCGTGGACAGCGACGATTTCATGGTGTTCCAATCGATGACGTCCGCGCCGTTGGAGTACAGGAAGCTGAGCCACGTATGCACGTTGCCGAAACCTTTGGTTGCCTGAGCGGCCCAGCCGTACATTTTCTGACCGTCCACCGCCCTGCCGGTAAAGAACTCCGCGGCGTCTTTGAACTGGGCCATCGTTTTCGGAGGAGCGAGATCATACCCGTATTTCGCTTTGAAGTCGGCTTTGTTCTTCTCGTCGTTGAACAGGTCCGCACGGTACCACAGCAAATGCGGGTGTATCGTCTGCGGCAAACCGTAAATCGTGCCGCCTTCTCCGAAGGAGCCGTTCTTGCCGTTCCACTGCGTGAGCGCAAGCGCGCGCGGCAAGTATGCCGACGTATCCACGTTGTATTTCTTGATCAGGTCGTCCAGCGGCAGCAGGCTGTTCGTCGAGGCGAACTCCGGAATCCAGTTGTAGTCGACATTGAACAAGTCATAGTTGGCTTGGCCCGCGATCGCGAGTGCGAGTTTCTGGTAAATCACGTCGCGGCCGACCAGCTCGATGTTGACTTTGACGCCCGTTTCTTTCTCGTACTCTTTCGCCAGCTCCTGCGTGGCCTGTCCCCAAGTGGCGCCCAGGAATACGCCGTTTAGCGTCACTTTCTCCCCGGACGGCGGGCTGGCGCTGCCGGAAGCGGAGGCGGCCGAAGGTGCGGAAGGAGCAGCGGAAGAAGAAGCGGCACCCTGATTCGATTTGGACGAGCAGGCGCTAAGCAAGAACAATCCGGCAAGCATCAGAATGAATGACGTCTTCATGAATCTGCTTTTATTCATGGACCCAAGTCCCCCCAACGGATAATTAGATCTGCGTGGAATCGACGACGATTTTGATCGTGTCCTTGCTGGTTATCGCTTCTTGAAGCCCCTCGACCACTTGAGGCAAAGGGATCGTCTTCGTGATGATGTCTCCGGGCTTGAAACGTTTGCTGCCGATGAGCGCGATGGCCTTCACCCAGGTGTCGTATGTCCCGGCGTAGGAACCGACGATCGTCAGCTCTTTGCTGTAAATCTCGAACGGCTTGATCTCCATCGTCGCCGCGGCCGGCGCCGCACCGTAAGTGACGAGCGTCCCGCCTCTGCGGACCATTTGGAACGCCTGCTGGTATGTCGGGATCGAGCCGACTGCTTCGATGACGAAATCTGCGCCCCTGCCTTCCGTTAAATCTCGAACGGCCTGCACCGGATCGAGCTCGGCGGCGTTCAGCACATGATCGATGCCCAGCGATTTCGCTTTCGCGATCCGGGTCGCGTTCATTTCGCTGATGATGACGCGGGCGGCGCCGTTCATCTTGGCGAGCAACGCGTGCACGAGGCCCATTGGTCCGGCGCCGATGATGGCGACCGTGCTGCCCATCGTGATGTTCGCGCGATCCTGCCCCCGGATGGCGCAGGCCAGAGGTTCGATGTAGGCCGCCTCTTCCCACGTCATGCCGTCCGGCAGCTTGTAAATGTTTAACTCAGGCGCTTTCACATACTGGGCGAAGGCTCCGTCGGTGTGCACGCCGATCTGTTTGATGTTCTCGCAGAACAGCTTCTGTCCCATCCGGCAGTAGAAACATTTGCCGCAGCTCATGTTGATGTCGGCCGTCACGCGCTCTCCGACTTGGACCGTCGTGACCGCGGACCCTGCCGCGACCACCTCTCCGGAAAATTCGTGCCCCTGGACGAGCGGATAGGGCACCGGAAACGTCCCTCTGAAAATATGCGGATCCGTCCCGCAAATCCCGACCCGTTTGACCGCGATCAACACCTCCGACTCCCCGATTTCGGGAACCGGAACCTGTTCGAGCCTCATGTCCCCGGGCTTGTGCAGGACGGCGGCGAGCATCGTGTTCATCTTCATGCGCCTCCCTTAGATGGATTGGAACAGCTTGCGCAAATACTCGATGGATTCTTGGGAGTACCGATCATAGAATTCTTCCATCCGCACGCCTCCGAACGGATCGGCGAACGGCGGCAGCAGCTCCATCGAAATGTAGCCTTCGTACCCGATGTCGGTTAGCGCTTGGGCGATCGGCCGGAAGTCGATATGGCCGCGGCCCGGCGCCGCGCGGTTGCTGTCGGCGAAATGCACGTAGAACAGCTTGTCGCCTACCGAGCGGAATGCCTGCGCCATATCCGTCTCTTCGATGTTCATATGGTACGTGTCGCCCATGCATCCGACATTGGGCAGACCGACGTCCGTGACGAGCGCCAACGACTGTTCCAGTCGGTTGATGAGATAGTTCTCGTACCGGTTCCAGGCTTCGACGGCCAGCCGGATCCCGTGTTCCCCGGCGTAGCTGCCGGCTTCCCGCAAGCTTTCGACGGCCCACTTCCATTCGGTCGCCGCATCCGCTTCCGCATGGATTTTCATATTCGCCGTAGGCGTCACCGAAATGCCCTGGGCGCCGAGCGTCTTGGCGAAATCCACGCAGCTCTTCAAATACCGCACGGCGTTTTGACGAATCTCCGGACGGCTCGACACCAAGTCGCGGTCCGGAGTGTAAATCGCGCAAATGGAGGAAGCGGAAATTTGATGCCGGCCGAGCGACTCCCGGATTCTGCCGGCATCCATCTTGTCCGGTTCCCCGACGAACTCGACGCCGTCGTAACCGAATCTGGCCAGCCGCTCGATTCCCTGCTCGATCTCTTCGCCCGCGTAGACCAAAGTGTTGTAGGCGTATTTGATTTTCGCCACTGTATGACCTCCCTCATCGGAATGACTTCATGATACCGGGGAAGCGTTTTCGGTTTAACAGGTGAAATTTAATGTTTCCCCCCGTATTTTTAGCGAACATCAAAAAGAACCCTGCCCATCGGCAGGGTTCATTCTCGATCGGCGTCGGCGTCCGCTACCGGGTGCCGCACCGAGACGCGGAAGCCGGCCGCATTCTCCGTATCGATCACCACGCCGTAAGGTACGCCGAAGTGCAGACGCAGGCGTTTGTGCACGTTGATGAGACCGATGCCGCGCGGCTGATCGTTAGTCCCCGATGTTTCTTCTAAAGATAACGGCTGCTGAAGCCCCGGACCGTTGTCTTCGATGATGAAGAGCAGGTCGTTATCCCGACGCTTGGCCGTCACCAATATTTTGCCTTTGCCTTCCGGCAATCGATTGACCCCATGCTTGACCGCATTCTCGACCAAGGGCTGCAGGATCAGCTTGATCACCTGAAGCTTCACGATTTCCGGCTCCACCTGAAAATAAACCTGAAACGACCTTTGGCTGCGGATCTGTTCGATGTCCAAATACAGCCTCGCATGCTCGATTTCCCTTTCCACTGTCGTCCGCTCGTTCCCGTTGTTCAGGCTGAACCGCAGCAGGTTGGCCAGCTTCATGACCATCGCCGCGATGTCGCCGACGCCCGCTTTCTCCGATTTCCATTTAATCGCGTCGAGCGTGTTGTAGAAAAAATGGGGATTGATTTGATGGTTCAACGTTTGCAGCTCCAGCCGCCGTTTGTCCGCCTCCATGTCCCGGGTCGTATCCAGCAGGTCGTTCATCCCCGAGATCATCTGATTGTAACCGCGCACAAGCTGCCCGACTTCGTCCTTCTTGCCGTGATGGAACGGAAACGGCTGGAGCATCCCCATCTTGACGCGGTTCATGTGATTGACGATATCCTTGATCGAAAGGGTGAAGCTTCGCACGATGACGACGAGGAGGATGGTCATGAGAATCAGGCTGATGAACACGATCCAGAACGTAAAGCTCTGGATTTGCGCGATAGCCCCCGTCAAATCCTTGTGCGGCACGGCCGCGACGAGGCGCCAGCCCTCGATGCCCAGAGGCGTCTCGGCTTTGGACCAGACGCGGTCGGAAATCCGTTTTTCGTTAAACGAGGCGGATGCCGGATGCGAAATGACGTTGTGATGTTCGTCCAGCATGTAAAACATGTAATTTTTGAATGAGGACGGCGGCGAGAGCATTTCCCGAACCGCGTTGTTGGGGATTTGAATGGCGAGCACGCCCAGCGGCTCGTAATAATAGGAGGAGCGAATGGCTCGAACGTAGATGAAAATGGGCTGATCCATCCCTTCATCCCAAACGTGGTACCACATGCCGCGATTTTGCAGGTCGAAGATGCGGCTGAAAAACGTCGGCGACGGGTCGATTTTGTTTAACTTGATTAACTGTCGGTAACGTGGGTATTTGGAGATGTCCTTCGGGAAGACGTACAGTTCGTTGAAACCTTTGCGGCTCGATATAATCTCGATCATCCGATTGATGAAATCATACTCTTCCTGCTGGTTGGCCGGCGGCTTGGAGCCAAGCAGAACCTGCAGGTCCCGCGATGCGATCATCTTCTCGGATTCCATCTCCACGCTGCGGAAGAAGGCGTTGATTTGCCGCGCGTTCAGTTGAAGATTGTCCTCGAGAAACTGCGAGGTGACAGTCGACAGCTGCTTTTTCGATTTTTCGTATGACAGGATGCCGAGCAGCACCACGGGAATGAAGACGGACAGGGACACGAGCGCGAACATTTTGTTGAACAGCCTGTTTTTGTTTTCGAACAGTCGTCTGATCATTTCCCGTATCGATACTCCTTCGGGGTTAGTCCCGTCCGCTTCTTGAACAAGAGCCCGAAATACTGCAGATCGCGGTACCCGACTTTTTCGGCGATCTCGTAAATTTTCAGGCTGGTTTCCCTCAGCAGCGTTTTGGCGCGATCGATTCTCACCTCGGTCAAATAATCCAGGTACGTCCGGCCGGTCTCTTTCTTGAACGTTTGGCTGAGCCACACGGGGTGAATGCACAAGGCTTCGGCGAGGACCGCCAAGGAAAGATTCTCTTCGGCGAATCTTTCGTCGATGATTCGGACCGCCCGCTCCACGATGGCGTTCGTCTTCGGCGTTTGGCATTCTTTGACGAGCCCGGAAAAATACCCGCCGAGCACGTCTTCGTAATCCTCGAGCGTCCGGCAGGCGTCCAGCGACTCCCAAACGCGGATCGGAATCTCCTCCAGTTCTTTCGAGACGGACCTGCGGATTTCCAGGTGAACCTCCGAGATCAGATTCAGCACGCCGCGCGTCATGTCCTCCCGACTCTCGGTCCCTTCTTTCCGCAGCGTATCCAGAAGGAAGACGCGCACGCCTCGGCGGATCGTCTCCTGATCTCCATGGACGATCGAGGAGGACAAATGCTCGGCGGACCAGGCCTCGGGCAGCCGGCCGGGATCGCCGGTCTCCGCGCAGGCTTCGGGATCGGACATCAAGGAGGAAATCCGAAACGCGGCCAGCGCTTCCTGATAGGCTTCGTGAAGCTGCTGAAACTTGGTTTTGACGGCGCTTTTGCCGACGGCGACATCGACTTTGTGGAACTGCGCGACGGACGCCGCCAGTCTGTCCGCGATCGCATGGGCGTTCACGCCGTCAACGGCCGTAATGAACACCCAGCGGTGCTTCGGATCTTTGAACAAAATCGACGGCGGATACGCCTGGGCGCAATCGTTCACGATATTTCCGATGGCGAAGGTTTGCAGGGCATGCGATTGTCCCGGCGGCTTGCCGTCCGGAAACCCTTTCGTATCCAACACGAAAACCGTGTACGACCGATCGGCCAACCATTCCAGGTCCCACAGGCGCAACCGGTGGTATAGATGTTCTTCCAGCCGGCTCGGCTTCAGGCAAAGTTCCACCAGGTGCTCGTCCCTTACCCACCGCGTTCCGATTTCGGCGAAAGATTGCTGCCGACGGAGCTCCAGATCCCTCGTTTTCCGTTCTCCGATGCGGAAAAGCGATTTGCGGATTTTCTCGACGAACTCGTCCGTCTCGTAGGGCTTCAGCAAATAATCGACCGCCCCGAGTCGGATGCTTCTTCTCGCGTATTCGAAGTCGTTGTAACCGCTTACTACAATAACCGTCGGCTGATAACCCCCATGAACGGCCTCCTCCACCAAATCCAAACCCGTCTTCCCCGGCAGCATGATGTCCGTGACGATCAGGTCCGGCCGCTCGGACTCCACGATTTGAAGCGCCTCTTCCGCTTGATTGGCGGTAAACAGCGCAAAATCCATATCCCGGATCGACTCTACCGCTCTTCGCATCCCTTCCAGAGAATCCGGTTCGTCCTCGATCAAGATGAGTTTCATTTCATGCCCTTCCCTTCTCTAACCAAACCGGACCGTTCCGATGACTCCACTTATAACTTATTCGTCCACTTTCACCCAACGTCTTTCGGCATGGCTTTTGAGAATCGCGTCGATGATCTTCATCGTATAATGGCCGTCCCCGATCGAGGCGAACGACGGCGATACCGGCTCGCCGGCTTCCTTCGCGCGCACGGCTTTGTAGAAATCGAGCAGCAGGTTTTTCATGCCGTCCGGCCATCCTTCCTGGTGCCCGCCCGGATAATGGGCCAGTTCCGCGGCTTGCCGGCTGAGCAGTCCCGGGTCGCGCACCAATTGGCGGTTCGCCTCGTCGCGGCGTCCAATCCACAGGTTATTCGGCTCCTCCTGGTCCCAGGCAAGCGCTGCCGTTTCGGCCGCGATTTCGAAATACAGGCGGTTTTTGCGGCCTGCCGATACTTGCGACACCGTAAACACGCCCTGCGTCCCGTTCTCGAAATGCACCAGCACGCTGCCGTAATCCTCCGTCTTCACGTCCACCGGCTCCGTCTCCGCTTCAACTGCTCCCGAGAACGTCGCAACGGATCCTTTCGGTTTTTGGCGGACGGGATGCACCGTCTTCAAATCCGCGCACAGCTCCACGATCCGCTGCCCGAGAATATGCTGCACGGTATCGCACCAATGGGAGCCGATGTCCGCGATCGCCCGGGATAATCCGTTCTTCCCGGTGTCCAGGCGCCAGCTGTAATCCGTGTCGTACAGCAGCCAATCTTGGGTGTATCCGCCGTAGACGAGGTTCGCCTTGCCGAAATCGCCGCGGGAAATATACTCGCGCGTCTGCTGCACGATCGGGAAATGCCGGTAGTTGAAGCAAACCCCGTTCACCGCTTCGCTTCGGCGGGAGAGCTCGAGCAGCTCCAAGGATTCCCGGCTGTTTTTGGTCAGCGGTTTTTCGGAAAGCAGATGTTTGCCCGCCTGAAGGACTTGCTTGTTCACGCGGAAGTGCATATCGTTCGGCGTGCAGTTATGGACGGCTTGCACCTCCGGGTCGGCGATCAGCTCCTCCGGAGATCCGTACGCCTTCGGGATGCCGTATTGATCGGCGAAAGCCTTCGCCTTCTCCAGGCTGCTGCCGGAGACGGCGACGATTTGCACGCCCGGCACCCTCCGCAGCGCCTCCACATGGAATGATCCCGAAAAACCCGTTCCAATGATGCCTGTTTTGACTGGATTCATGAGCGGATTCCCTCATCTTTCGTACTGGAATTTCGTCAGCGACGTTTGCAGCGCGCCGCATGCTTCTTTTAATTCCGCGGAAAGCCGGGCCAGGCCTTCGCTGATCGTCAATTGTTCCGCGCTTTGGGAGGCGACCTCCTGGGTAATCGCCGAAGATTCCTCGGAGACCGCTGTGACGTTCTCGATCGCTCTCTTCAACGTTTCCTGGGCTTGCTCCAGATCCTTCAGACGTGCCGTGCTGGCTTCCGCCTTCGTCAGAACTTCTTCCATATGGCCATGCACGTTGCCGAAAATCCGGTTCACCCGATGGACGTAACCCGCTTGCGCGAGCAAAATCGGCTGCGATTCGAGAATGGACGCGGACGTTGCCTGGATCTCCTCATGGAGCGTCTCCACGATGCCCGCCACCACTTCCATCGACTGCCGGGATTGTTCCGCAAGCCTTTGCATTTCCTGCGCGAGCACCAGGAAGCCTTTGCCTGCGTTTCCGACGCGGCTGGCCTCGATACCGGCGTTCAGGGAGAGGATCTTCGTCTGCTGATTCACCTGCGCCATCAGATCGAAGATTTTTTCCATCGACTTGGTGCTATCCCTGAGGCGCTCCACTTTCTGCGCCATTTCGCCGGTCTTGCGTTCCGCCTCGCTCGTGTTGGCCGTCAAATCCCCCAAGCAGCGAATGCCCTCCTGACTGAACACCCGGACTTCCTTCGCGGTATCCGCGACCTCCGTGATGCTCTCCATGACCGATTTCAATTGCTCGTTGGCCGCGAGCGTGACTTCGCTGCCGCAAGAGGCCTCTTCCGCAAGCGATACGGCGCCTGCGGCGATTTCTTCGGTCGCCGCGGCGATCTCTTTGGCCGTTTGGGACGTGCTAACCGACACCTGCACGATTTGGCCGGCCGTCCCCATCACCGCGGCCGCAAGCTTGTCCGTATCCCGGATCAACTGCGTCATCTGGCTCATCATTTGGTTAAAGCTGTTGCTCAGTTCCCCGATCTCGTCCTTTCGGGTGAAACCGGCGCGAACCTTCAAGTTTCCTTTGGCGCCTTCTTTCATTAAATTCCGGATGCGCTGCAGGGGACCGCCGATTCTTCTCGCGAGAAGGTACCCGATGACGAGCGCAAGGACAGCCGCCGAGAAGGCCGCGATCAGGGTAAAACGGTAAATGCTGTCCGCATGGGCGTATACCGAGGCTTTCGGCACAAGACCGATCAAAGTCCAGCCGGTGAGCTCGGATTTCGCGTATACCGCGAGCAAATCGGCGCTTCCGTCGCGAAGCGACAATTCGCCGGACCTGCCTCCCATCGCAAACGGCGGAGCGTCCGTCCAGGAAGCATTTGCGCTTGCCACGTTCGTTCCGTCGGCGTCCCGCATCAACACGTTCCCGGAATCCAGCCGGATTTTCTTGAGCGTATTGCCGAGTAATACCGGGTCGAACTCCATAAGGAGAACCCCGATGGGATCGTCAAAGGAGTTTTTCAGAATTTGCGCGACTCCAAACGACGATTCGCCGGCGCGCGCGATTCCGAGATAACCCTGCTCGCGCGGAGGCAGCCATACGAATTTGCCGTTCTGGTCGATCGCTTTCTTATACCACTCTTGGGTCGCGATATCCTTCGGAATCTTGACATCCGTCGTCCCGAACGATCCTTTGTCGTTGAGTACGTAGATACCCGTCACATAAGGCTGTGACAATTTCAGGTTTTGCAGGTAGCTGCGGACTTTTCGGTCCATCGTGACGCGCTGCACCTGCTCCAGGTCGAAATTCAGCAGCGTGAAAATCTGGTCCGTGAATTCCGTGTTGTTCCGGATCTGATTCGACAGGTTCTCGTAGTTGCCGAACATGTATTCCAGCTTTTCGTTCGCCTGGACGATCGTTTGCAGAGAGGAATTAGACACCTCGGAGGCGATGGTGCGCTTCGACAAGTCGTACGAAATGAGGCCGACAGCCAAAACGAATGCCAGAATGCCGACGAAAAAGATCAAAAACAGTTTGAACCCGATCGAGTGCAGGCTAAATCCTTTCGCAAACCGTCTATTCGCCGCCACGGGCATCCTCATCCTTCTCCGGATTTACTTGTTCACGGCTTTCCGGCCGAACGCGACGGCCAAAATGATGATGAGTCCTTTGATGATCATTTGCTGGCTGACGTCGAGTCCCATGATGATCAAGCCGTTGTTGATCGTGCCGATCATCAGCGATCCGATGACCGTACCGACGACGGTTCCGACGCCGCCGAACAGGCTTGTGCCGCCTAGAATGACGGCCGCGATGACGGACAGTTCATCCCCTTCGCCGAAAGTGAAGCGTCCGGAGTGCATCCGTCCGGCATACAGCATCCCGGCCAGGCCGGCGATCAACCCGGAAGCGGCGAGCACCATGAGCTTCGTCCGGGCCACGTTGACGCCGGAGAAACGCGCGGCGTTCTGGTTGCCGCCCGTAGCCAGCGTTCTGCGGCCAAACGTCGTTTTTCGCAGCACGACATGACCGATGACTGCGATCACCAGCGTCCAAATGAGAAGGACCGGAATCTTCCCGATGTCCCCGGACCCGAAGATGTAAGAAAAGTTTTCGTTGAGAATCGGGACGGGGGCCGTATCGGTAATCCACATGGCGAACCCTTTCGCGATTCCCATCATGCCGAGCGTAACCAGGAATGACGGGATGCTTACCTTCGTCACAAGCCATCCGTTAACGGTACCGATCGCCAGTCCCGTACCCAAACCCGCCACGATGGCGCCCATAATCCCGTAGCCGTGTTCGAGCGCCAGCGCGCTGGTAAGCGAAGCTAAGGCCGCGATGGAGCCGACCGATAGATCGATCTCCGCCGCGCTGATGACGAAGGTCATCGCCACGGCCATAATGGAAATGATCGCCGTTTGTCGAACGATGTTCATGATGTTGTTCGAAGTGAGAAACCCGTCGGAGTTCAGCGTGATGGCGAAATAGGCGAACACCACGATAAACGCGATATACACGATATATTGCCGCCAGTTGAATTTTCGGGTCCAGGCGACGGTTGCCTTCGCCTCAGAAGTATT
Organism: Cohnella caldifontis; assembly: GCF_029360585.1. Taxonomy (GTDB): domain Bacteria; phylum Bacillota; class Bacilli; order Paenibacillales; family Paenibacillaceae; genus Cohnella; species Cohnella caldifontis. The sequence goes on from NZ_JAQZSJ010000004.1 coordinate 72,871, forward strand.
GGATTGCATGCTGCAACTCCTCCTCGGACTGGATATCTTTCCGGTTATATTGATTCACGACCCGGCCGTCGTGGAACACGAGAATGCGGTCGCATACCGCCAGCAGCTCGGTGAGTTCCGAAGAAACGACCAGGATGCTTTTGCCTTCGGTCGCCAGATCGCGGATCATGTCTATGATTTCGGTCTTCGCCCGGATATCGATTCCGATCGTCGGCTCGTCGAGCATGATGATTTCCGGGGCATTGGCCAGCCACTTGGCGAAAACGATTTTTTGCTGGTTTCCTCCCGACAGCAGCCGGGTGGTTTTGTGGATCGAATCGGTTTTGATACTGAGCTTGCGCACCCATTCTTCGGAATTCCGGTTCCCTTTGCGGTCGTTCACGAAACCAAGGGGCCCCGCTATTTTGGAGATGGACGGAAGCATGATGTTGTCCTTCACTTCATGTTCCAAGACCAGCCCTTGTTCCCTGCGGTCTTCCGGAACGAGCGCGAGCCCGCAGCGGATCGCGTCTTTCGGGGATTTCATCCGTACCGGCTTCCCGTGGATGCGCACTTCGCCGTCCGTCCACGCGTCAATGCCGAACAGCGCGCGAAGCGTTTCGGTCCGCCCGCTGCCCATAAGGCCCGCGAATCCGAGGATTTCCCCTTGCTTGAGTTCGAAAGTAACGCCGTTAAGCCGGTTGTCCGTTTTCAATCCCGACACCTGCAGGATCGCTTCTCCATTGCCGGAAACCGGTCTTTCCTTCCATTCGAACTTATCCAGGTTTTTCCCCGCGATGTGGCCGATGACGCTGTCCATGTCGAGGCGGGAGGTGTCGTCCGTCACCAGGTGGCGGCCGTCTCCGAGGATGGTGATCCTGTCGCATACGCGATAGATTTCTTCCATCCGGTGAGAAATGTAAATGATCGAGATGCCCCTGCTCTTCAGACGTTCGATGAGCGAAAACAGGATTTCGGACTCCCGTTTGGTCAACGACGAGGTGGGTTCATCCATGATCAATATTTTCGTTTCCTTGGACAATGCTTTGGCGATTTCGGTCATCTGCCAGAAGCCAACGCCCAGATCGGCCACGAGGTCGCTCGGCTTCATGTCGACCTCCAAATCTTCCAACAGCCGCCTGGTCAACTCGGTGCATTGCTTATCGTCGATGAAACCCGCTTTCGTTTTCGGTTCCCGCCCGAGAAAAATGTTCTGTGCGACGGTCAAGGTAGGCACGAGGCTGAATTCCTGGAAAATCATCGATATGCCGTGTTTTTCCGCATCCGCCGGCGTTTGGATCTTCACTTCGTTTCCATCGATGCGGATCTGTCCCGCGTCCATTTCATAGACGCCGGTCAATATTTTCATGAGCGTGGATTTTCCGGCTCCGTTGCCGCCCATCAAAGCGTGGACTTCACCCCGAAGCAGTTCAAAACCGACGTCTTGCAAAACCTTGATGCCGTTGAACGATTTGCTGATGCCGCTCATTTGCAAAGCCGGCACTGCCATACTCCGACCCCCAGACGATATGTCGGGCGGGGACGGATGTCGCCCCCGCGCCGGCATGTTTTGGTGAAAACGTGTCGTTACGCGAACCTTACAGGCATTTGACCCACTTGTCTGTCTCGGCGGATTCGATGATCGCGTCGGAGATGACGGAGATTCGATAGCCGTCGTAGAAGTTCGGCGATACTTCCGTATCGTTCACGATAGCGGAGAAGAAATCGTGCGCTTCGATGATTTTCGTCTCCGTGTATCCGATACCGAGCGCCGGAATCGGCCACAGCGCATCCCCGTACGGATGGGCGGGGCCGGTGTAAATCGTGCGGAAACCGCGGCGGTCGTCCGGATCGTTCGAGAAGCACACCTGCAGCTCGTCGCGCCGCTCGTAGTTGAAGCAAATCGAACCCTTTTCGCCATGGATTTCGAACGTGAGATAGTTATTGCGGCCCCACGCGTTGCGCGTCGCCTCGATGCTGCCGACCGCGCCGTTCTCGAAGCGCAGCAACGTCGTCACCTCGTCATCCGTATCTACCGGTTCCTTCCGGACGTCCGCTCCCGCTTTCACCGTACCCAATTTGTCGACGGAGCCGGATTGCACCGGCCGTTCCGTGATGTAGTGGCTGAGCACGCCCATGACTTGGGAAATTTCGCCGACCAGGTAACGCGCGAAATCGATCACGTGCGTTCCCGTGTCTCCCAAAGCGCCTGAACCCGCGACGTCCTTGCGGAAACGCCATGATAGCGGCGAGCTGGGATCCGCGGACCAGTCCTGCAAATAAGTGCCGCGGAAATTCAGGATCTTGCCGATGGCGCCTTCTTCAATGTACTTTTTCGCCAAGGCCACGGCCGGCGTACGGCGATAGTTGAAGGCGACCATATGCTTCACGCCGGCTTGCCGAACGGCATCCCACATTTGCTTGGCTTCCGCGCCGGTCCGGGCCAGCGGCTTTTCGCAAATGATGTGTTTGCCTGCCTTCGCGGCCGCGATGGCGATCTCGGCATGGGAGTTGTTCGGCGTGACGATGTCGATGACGTCCACGCCCGGATCTTCCACGACTTTCCGCCAGTCGGACGAGTAGGACTCGAAGCCGTAACGGTCCGCCGCGGCTTTCGCCAGCTCGTCGTTAATGTCCACGACCGTTTTGCGGTAAGGAATCGCCGGAGCCGGCGAGAAAAACATCGGCATTCCGGCATAGGCCAGCGAATGCGCCTTGCCCATGAAACCTCCGCCGATCATCGCTACGTTCAATTTGCGCATGTTACGTGCACTCCTTTACTTTTTGGCTGCGTCTTGAATGGAGGAAGGAGCGTCGGTGCCGTATACCGTTTTCCAAGCATCCAGGATATTGTCTTTCGTAACCGGAAGAGCCGGTACCGCATAATACGGAGCAGTCTGCTTGCCGAGCAGGGCATAGCCCGCCAGGATGGCTTCCGCGGTTCCCTGGTCATACGGCAGCTGAGCGCCGAGACCTTTGATCATGCCGCCGGAAGCGATGTCGAGCGCAACGTTGGTGCCGAGGTCGATCGTGGTGATGACCAGATCGTTGCGGCCTGAGGAGCGGGCGGCTGCGAGAGCGCCTTCCGCCGGAACGTCCCAAACGACGAACAGACCTTTGAGGTTCGGATGCTTGGTCAGCAGTGCGGAAGCGACTTTCTCGCCGTCGTTCGGGCCCGTAATGCCGCCTTTGTCGATCAGTTTGATGTTCGGGTATTTTTCTTTGATCGTTTTTTCGAATGCGTCCGTTCTTTGCTTCGTGACGAAGAAGTCCGCGTCATGGTAGATCATGCCGATTTCGCCGGATTCGCCGATGGCCTTGGCCATGATGTTGGCGGACTCGACGCCGTTGCCGTAGTTGTCCGCGGATACGACGCTGACATAATCCTTGCCTGCTTGGAGGCCGTTGGGCTTGTTGTCCATGAACACGAGCTTCACGCCGGCCGCGGCGGCCTTCTTGTAGGCGTCCGCCGTCGATACCGGATCGACCGGGATGCTGACGATAACGTCCGGCTTCTTCGACAGAATCGTCTCGATGTCGGACACTTGTTTTTCCGACTTGAAGTTGGCGTCGGTGGTCGCGATGACTTCAATGCCCATTTTGGCGAAAGCCGCCTGCAGACCTTTGATTTGCGCCGTCGACCAGTCGTTGCCGGCATAGTGCATGGCGATGGCGGCCTTGTAGTGGCCCGCCTTGATTTTCTCGATGTCGTCGGCGGACAGCGACAGCGTTTTCGCCGAAACCGCCGTTTCGCCGTCCGGGCCCTTGCTCAAAATCTCTTTGTCCGGCAGCGCCTGGTTGATCGTCAGGGCTTCGCCCGACGCAGCGCTGGAAGCACTCGGAGACGCGGAAGCGGAAGCTGAAGCAGGTGCAGACGCGGAAGGTGAAGCGCTTTCGGAAACCGCCTCCGAGCTGGACGGACTCGAATCGCTGTTATTGCCCTTGCCGCAAGCCGCCAGAACGGCAACCAATGCCATAACCAGAACGACCGTAAGTGCGAGTTGCTTTTTCACGGAAAATGACCCCCCAAATGGTTATTGAAAATCGCATTGCTCGCGAAGATACTTTCTGCTGATGACCGCTCCGCGATAAGGGTCGTCGTGGCTGTCCAATTCGACGGTGATCCAACCGTCATAGCCGTGTGCCCGGAGGATCCGCGTCATCTCCGCGAAGTCCTGTCCGCCTTCACCCAAAGGAAGGAAGTTTCCGGAACCGTAATCCTTGTAATGAACGTAGCGGACCCGGTCGATGTATTTGCGGATCACGGCAACGGGATCGCCTCCCCCCGCTTCGATGTGCGCGGTATCCGGGCAGAGGGAAATGTTCGTCAGTTTCATGATGCGGTCGAGCTGATCCGGCGCCTGAACCATGGTTCCGAGATGCGGGTGGTAACTGGGTACGAGGCCGTACTTCTCCGCCACTTGCGCCGCGCCTTGCAGCGACTCCGCCAGAGCTTCGAAATCGGAATCGAGGATACCGGCTGCCCGGATCGCTCCTCCTCCGAGGACCAAATGCTCGGCTCCGCATTCGGCGGCCAGTTGGGCTACCTTTTCGATTTTATAAAGCTCTTCTTTCCAAATGTCCGGGAAAATGAAGTTCGCGCCGGTATAAACGCCTACGAGTTTTTGGCCATGCTGCTGCAGCAGGTTTCGGAATTCGGCGGGACGGTCCTCATACGTCATGAGGTTTCCGTCAAACAGTTCGATGCCCGCAAAGCCGGCGTTTGCGATCTCCTTGACCGCCTGCTCCATCGATCCCGGGGTCCAATAGTACAAATCCTTTACCGAGGTGACGCCGGCGGGATGACCCACGACGCCGCCCCATGTATTCGTCTGGTAACCAAGCTTCATCTTTGTTCACCTCCTTTCAAAGGCCGGCGTACGCATGCTCTGCCGGAATCGTCGGTTTTTGGCTTTTCAGCATTTGCGCCAGCTCGGCCGGCGCGCGTTCCCGCAAAATTTCCTGCCACTTTGTCAACAGATTTTCCGAAGTCACCTTATCAGGGCTTACGCCGATGAAGGAAGGAATGCTTCTTCCAAGCAAAGCGTTCGCCGCCGACAACGCCATTGCTCTTCCCTGATCGTAAGGACGCTGGGCGCTGATGCCTTTGATGGGGCCGCCCATCGCCATGTTGTAGGCCACGTCCGTATCCAGATCGGCCGTGATCACGCCGATGTCTTCGCGGCCCAACTCCCGAAGCGCTTTCAATACCGCGAGCGCCGGACCTTCCCAGGAAACGTACAGCCCTTCGATTTCGGGATGGTTTTTGATCATCTCGTAGCAGGAATCGAAGGCCTTGCTTTCCTTCATGAACGGTTCCATCGCCACGATTTCGAGCTCCGGAAACTCCTCGGAAAGAACTTGTTCCACCGCCATGTCCCGCTGTTTCGTGGCGAAGAACGAGGCCCCGTGAACGAGCATGCCGACCTTTTTCTTGCCGTTGTCGGTCAGGTATTGCCCCAGGATTCTCCCCGCGACTTGTCCGTTCTCCCGCTCGTTGACGGATACGCAGGTGACATAGTCTTCTCTTCTGAAGCCGCGCGGCACGTTGTTGATGAGCACCAGCTTGGTGCCGGCGTTCACGATTTCCCGGTAACTGCGCGACGTCAACGCCTCGTCCGCGGGGATACTGATCAAGACGTCCGGCCGCATCGCGAGGATGCTTTCATGCTGCGTGATCTGCATCTCCGGGTTAAAATGCGCGTCCGTCACCGCCAGCACCTTGATTCCAAGCTCCCAAAAAACGTCTTTGATTCCTTTCTCGTGCATCCTCGCCCAGGCGGTTCCCGCATAGTGGAACGATATCGCGGCCGTATAAGAACCGGATTTGATCCGTTCGATATCCGCGGCGCTCAGCCCGAGACATTCCGGACTTTCGGCTTTTTCGCCAAGCGGACCGCGGCCGATGCACTTCGTCGAGTGCCGGATGGTCATTCTGCACGGCGCGACGGCGTTCTCCCCGCTGTCCGGTTGAGACGCGATTTTGCGTGTCAATTTCTCCAGGCTCATTCTTCCGAGTTCATGCGGATCATGGGCAACCGTCGTAATCGCGGGATTGACCAGCCGGTTCGCTTCCAGCTCCGTAAGGCTCACCACCGAAAGGTCTTCCGGGATTTTGAAGTTTCGGTTCGTGAAATAACGCAGGAACTCGAAAGTCGCGACTTCGTTCCCGATCACCCATGCCGTCGGCCTGTCCTCCTCACAGGCCCCGACCGCATCCGTTTCGAACGCTTTGTCCGGCTGCCGCCCCAGTACCCGTGCCGGATCGAACACCAGCTCGTGCTCCCGCAAGGCGGCTTGGTAGCCGGAAAGGATCTGCGGGCAGGCGTATGGATTTTCGGGATCGTAAATCAAGCCGATTTTTTCATGGCCGCTTTTGATGAGGTGAAGCGTTCCTTTGTAGGCGCTTTCGCGGTAATCGATCAACAGATGCCCGTTTTCCGCGATGCGGTCCGCGTGGCCGATGATCACCATGGGAATGGGGAATTCAGCAGAGCGGATGCGTTCGCTGCGGCGTTTGTCCGTAATGAGGATGATGCCGCTCGGCTTTTCCAATCTCACATAATCCTGCACGGCTCCCGGATGATCCGACTGGAGAACCACGATCTGGCGGCCTTCCTGGGCCGCTTGGCATTTCACCCCTTTCAGAATCTCCACGCAGAAATAGTCCGTTATGTTTTCGACGACGCATAAGATCACGTCGGTTGAAGCCGCTTTCACGTTGCGCAAAAGGAACCCCGGTTTTTCGTCCAGCTCCTGGATGACCTTCATCACCCGTTCGGTCAATTCATCGCTGACGTATCGGGTTTTATTCACCACGTGGGATACGGTCGCGATCGACACCCCTGCTTTCCGGGCGATTTCCTTCATTTTCACGATTCGGTCACCTTGCATTCTTCTGCAAAATTTACGTAAATAAAAGCGTAAAAGCCATCTTTTTTACTCTCAGGATTTAAGTGATAGTCATTATATAACATGAAAACGCTGTCTGGGTCAATGAATTTACGCAAAAATTTTATTTTAGCCGTCAAAACGTGGAGGCGTGAAAGAAAAATCGTCCGTTTTTTCTCGATTTCACTGATTCACTCCCCTATTTACGTAAAAAAGCCGACCCTAAGGTCGGCTTTTATGGGATTTACGGGTTCCGGTTGCCTTTCAATGCGTTTGCGAGCTGAGCCGGTGCGCGTTCTTTCAGGATTTCCTGCCATGCGATCAGCAAATTGTCTCTCGTGACTTTGTACGGACTCACTCCGATATAGGACGGGGTGCTTCTGCCGAGGAGCGCGTTCGCGGCGGCGAGCGCGATCGCCCTTCCCTGGTCATAAGGACGCTGCGCGCTGATCCCGATGATGGAACCGCCGGCGGCCAGGTTCAGCGCCACCTCGCTGTCCAAGTCCGCGGTGACCACGCGGATCTCTTCCCGGTTTAATTCCCGCAGCGCTTTCAGCGCCGAAAGGGCGGGCCCTTCCCAAGAGACGTATAACCCTTCGATCTCCGGATGGTTTTTGATCAATTCGTAACAAGTATCGAATGCCCGGGATTCCTTCTCGAAGCTCTGCACCGCGACGATTTCTAGGTCGGGAAATTCTTCGGTGAGCACCTGTTCCACCGCTTGATCCCTTTGCCGGGTGGCGAAGAAAGGAGCGCCGTGAACGAGCAACCCGATTTTTTTCTTGTCATGTCTTTTGAAATAATCGCCCAACAATCTTCCGGCGATTTGGCCGTTTTCGCGTTCGTTTACGGAAACGCACGTGACGTAGTCCCGGCGTTCGAAACCTTCCGGAACGTTGTTGATCAGCACGAGCTTGATTCCGGCGTTTAACATGGTGCGATAACTGGCCGCGGTCATGACCCCGTCAACGGGAACGCTGATCAAAATGTCCGGGTTCATGGAAAGGATGCTTTCGTGCTGCTTGTTTTGCAGTTCCGGGTCAAAGTGGGCATCGGTGACGACGAGCACCTTGATTCCCATTTCGGCAAATACGTCCTTGATTCCTTTTTCGTGCAGCCTTGCCCATGCGGTGCCGGAATAATGGAAAGAGATCGCCGCCGTATACTCTCCGGTTTTGATGCTCTCTATCTCCGAAGCCTCCAGATGCAAGAGTTCCGGACTTTCCGCCTTTTCGCCGAGGGGGCCTTTGGCGATGGTCTGCGTTGAGCTCCTTACTTTGATTTTGCTCTCCACGACCGTATTCTCGGAGTCTTCGCCCAGCCGTTTGATTTTCGCGATCAGCTTTTCGAAACTTTTCCGACCGATTTCAGCAGGATCGTACGACACCGTGGTAATCGGCGGGCTCAGCAAATCCCCCCATTGGAACTCATGGAGGCTAACCAGCGATAGATCCTCCGGACATTTGAGGTTGTGGCTGCCCATGAATTTCAAACACCCGGTCGCCGCCGCCTCGTCCGCGCAGAGAACGGCGGTCGTCCGGTTGGTCTGAGATAGGATGTCCTGCACCTCGTGCTTATCGTAAGCGCACAAGTCTTCCATCGCGACGACAAGGGAGGGGTCAAACGGAATACCTTGCTCGTTCAACGCCTCCCGATACCCGAGGAGTTTGCGATCGAACCAGGGGCCGTCCTTATCCCGATAAACGAATGCCACCCGGTCATGTCCGCTTTTCATAAGATGGTGGACCGCCTTATAGGCGCATTCGAACGCATCGAAGACAATATTCCCGTTCTCTGATACACTGTCCGCTTGACCGACGAAAACAGCGGGGATGCCGATTTCCTTCATCTTGGAGAAGTCGCTTTCCGAACGCGCGCCCATGAGAAAAACGACGCCGGCCGGCTTTTCGAGCCGGATGTATTCGTGAAGCAAGCCGAAGCTGTCCGAATGCAGCACGACTACATGCATGTCTTCGAGCCTTGCCCGGTCTCTCAAACCTTTGATCACGTCGACGCAGAAATAATCCGTGATATTATCCGCCAAGCACAGGATGTTGCCGGATTTCAGCGACTTTTTGTTACGTAGAAGAAAACCCGGTTTGCCGTCCGTTTCCTCGATGACTTTCAGCACCCGCTCCGTCAATTCCGCGCTGACGTACCGGGTTTTGTTCACCACATGGGAAACCGTTGCGATGGAGACGCCGGCCCTCTCCGCAATTTCCTTGATATTCATTCGGCTTTCACCCCCTCCGACACTCTGCGAATCGCAGCTTGGACAAGCGCAAAATACCCATCGAATTGAAGTATAAAATATTTCGGTCGATGAGGAAATCCGCGGGATGAAATTCGGTCCAAAAATCCATTTCTGCGAATATACTGGCCTCGGCATGTATTAAAACCGGGACATTGATCAATCATCCTTAAACATCTCAACGAATTCGGAAGGCGTCATGTGCGTGTGTTTTTTGAACAGCTTGCTGAAGTAGTTCACGTCCTCCAGACCGACGGCTTCCGCGGCCGCATGCACTTTGCTTCCTTTTCGCAAATGCTCTTTGGCTTTATTGATGCGGATCTGGTTGATGAATGTCGTAATGCCGATGTCGTATCTTTTTTTGAAGGCGCGGGACAAAAACTCTTTGCTGATGAAGAATTGCTGCGACAAGTTGCTCAGCGAGAGGTCCTGCCGGTAGTTGCGGATGATGTATTCGTAGATGCGGGAGATCAGGTCCAAATGCGGAACCGTTCCGTCGGACAGCGTTCCCGTTTCGTCTTCGGCGGCGGGTGCAGCGTCTTCGTCTTTGGCCAGCCTGGATACGACCCGCCCCAGGGAGGCGTTAAAGGCTTCCCGATCGATGGGCTTGAGAATGTAGTCCTTGGCCCCGAATCGGATCGCTTGATGCATATAGACATAATCGTCATGGCCGCTTACGATGATGATATTGGAAGAAAGCTCGAACCGCTCCAGTTGTTTAAGCAGCTCCAAGCCGTCCATGCCGGGCATCCGCATGTCGAGCAGCACGATGTCCGGCCGGTACTCGCTGATCATCTGAAACGCCTGCAAGCCGTCCGACGCCTCTCCGATCACTTCGACGCCGAGCTGTTCCCACAGTCCGATTTTGCGGATCGTTCTCCGGATGTGGGCTTCATCGTCCACGATCAAGGCGGTGTAGTTCATTCCGGCCACGCCTCCCTTCCGGTGTCCGGGCCGTCCGCGGATGTGTTTATTTGGCCGGGGAGCCGGATCATGACCTTAAAGCCTTGGCCCGAGCCGCTTTCCACCCAAAGGCCGAACTCTTCGCCGAAATAGTAGCGAATCCGGTCGTGAATATTGAGCAAACCTCTGCCGTTCCAGCCGCTGTTCTCCTCGCGGGCTTCTCCCCCGAATTTCCGGTTCCATTTGTCCGCCTCTGCCGCGGAAATACCGGTTCCGTTATCCTCCACCACCAGCAAACAGCCGCCCCGTTCGTCCGTCTCGTTGTAAATACGAATGATCCCCGTGCCCATGCGGCTTTCCATCCCGTGTTTGATCGCGTTTTCCACCAACGGCTGAAGGGTCAGCACCGGCATATGACAGCCCAGTAACGAAGGATCGATATCCACGCGATAGTCCAACCGGTCCTCGTACCGGAATTTTTGGATGAACAAGTACTGCTCCACGTTGTTCAATTCCTGCGACAGCGTCACCAATTCGTTGTTGCGGCTGAGGCTGTAACGCAGGATCGTGCTCAAGGCGCCGCTGATTTTCTCGATCGAGTCGATTTGGTGTTCCACGGCAATACCGCTGACGATCTGCAGCGTGTTGTTGAGAAAATGCGGATTGATCTGCGCTTGAAGCGCTTCTAACCGCGCTTGTTTTTCATCGATTTTGGCCTTGTATTCGGAGTTGATCAGGTAGTTGATTTTATCGGTCATCTTGTTGAAGCTCCGGTTCAGCTTGCCGATTTCGTCGATCCGGTGCAGGTAGGTTTGCAGCTTCCCGTTGCCTTCTTCGAACTTTTCCATCGCATACGCGATTGTCTTGATCGGATTTGTGGTGCGGATCGCGATGAACAGCATGAGGATGATGCTGATGACGAAGATGCCGATCAGCAAAATGACGTTGGTGGCGGCGTTGCGCCGGACGTCCTCCATCAGCACGCGGTTCGGAATCTCCTTGACCATGTACCAGCCGGAAGATTCCGATTGATTGAACAGCAAAACGGACTGGCGGCCCGGCATATCCGCGTGTCCGGAGGTTTTCGCCGTTTTCAGCTTCGCCAGCAGCGCTTCGTCCGCCGGGTGAAAGATTTCCCGGGAATCGGTCGAATAGATGACGGTTCCGTCGCCGGAGACGATCACCAGTTTTTCCTCGGGCTTGCATAGTTCCCGTGCGAGGCGATCGAAATATTCGTAACCGATATTGATGCTGATAACGGATATGAGCTCGTCCTTTTTCAGCGGATTAAACAAGGATTTGGAAAAATTGAGGAGTTTTCCGGTACCGGTATTGGCGGATTCGCGAATATTCAAATTTTCGGACAGGTAGAGGTTGCCCCTCGACTGCAAAGCGCCTTTGTACCACGTATATTTGTTCAAATCCGGATTTTCGATCGCGAATGTATTTTGGGCGCCGGCGCTCGGAATGTCTTTGTGCGAAAACTCGTCCATGATGTACAGATGGCGATTGCGGTTGAAATACAAATAGACGCTGTCGGCATAGCTGCCGTAGCTGTATATGCTGGAGAGGATCTGATCGATCTTCGCGTTTTCGTTAATATAGTCTTTGTCTTCGTTGGCGAGGGAATTGTTCTCCCAGAAAATGCTTTCCACGAACGCCCTCTCCATCAAACGGTTGATTTCGAGGATGACGTTGCTGAAATAATTCCGGTTCGCCTGGTTGAGCAGCTTCATGTTCTGGTCGATCATTTCCGCCTTGATGTCCTGGGCGGCGTTCTGATACGAATAAACGATCATGCCGCACTGCAGCACGTAGATGAGCAAACAAACCAGAAGCAGCTTGTATTTCAAACGGCTTCTGAGCACGTAAATCATTTTATCCCGGTGGGACATGCCGATCATGACTTCACCCGCTGTCGATCTGATTTGACGAACGGAACCGAGGACCCGCCTTCGCGGTTCCTCGGTCTGTCGTCAGGCTTATGCTCTGGCATTATCCGCGTTCCCGGATCCATACCGCCATTTCGCCGGGGCGGCGATTGCCCCACATGCTATAGGGTACGGCCCGCATTCGATGCGGCACCGCGGGAAACTCGCCAATCCGGTACAGTTGCTGGCCCCACCCGGCAACGTCGTCCCGGCAAGCTTCCGCTTCCAGGGCAACAGCCCCTTCGGGACCGTCCTCCCAACTCGCGGTTCGGATGTCCGCCGACTTGGAGAGCGAGATTCCGGCAAGGTTCGGTCCATTGTCGGTTTCCTCCAGGCAGTAGACCATCGGCCCCCGTTGCAGCGCCGTCTTTCCGGCATTTTCGCGTACGAGCGGATGGGCCTTCACCCGCTCGACCGGCATGGGCAGCAGGAGCCGAATGACGTCTCCTTCTTTCCATGCCCGGCGAATCATCGCATATCCCCGAGCCACATCGGGTTCGAGGACCGGAGTGCCGTTGACCATCAGCATCCACGCCTTGCACCAGCCGGGAATCCGCAGCCCGACGGTGAATTCGCATTCCCGCTCCGGGTGGACTTCGAGCGTCACGTCTCCATCCCAAGGATACTCCGTTTTTTGCGCAATGGTGACCTTATGGCTTCCGACGGTAATGGCGGCCTCGTTTTCCATGTACAGATGAACGTATACGCCCCGGACGTCGGTGGAATACACGTATTGCCCCAGGGAAGTTAGCAACCGGGCGATATTCGGCGGACAGCAGGCGCATCCGAACCAATGGACGCGCTCCGGCTTCACGTGCTTATGGTCGGCTCGTTCGCGGACCGCTTCAGGATGAACCTCCAGCGGGTTCACGTAAAAATACCGCGTTCCGTCCAGGGAAATTCCGCTTAGCACGCCGTTGTAAAGCGCACGTTCCATGACGTCCGCATACGCGCCGTTCGGTTCGAGCCGCAGCATCCGGTGCATCCAGAAGACGAGGCCGATCGAGGCGCACGTTTCGGCGTAGGCAACATCGTTCGGCAGATCGTAATCGAACGTGAATCTCTCCGCATGCCCCTGCGAACCGATGCCGCCGGTAATGTACATGCGCCGCCCCGCCACGCTTTGCCAAACTTTCCCGAGCGCGTCGATCAGCGTGGAATCTCCCGTTTCGGCGGCAAGGTCCGCCATCGCCGCATACAAATACATCGCTCGTACGGCATGGCCGTCCGCATGCGGCTGTTCCCGAACGGGCGCGTGCGCCTGATGGTAGTCCAGGCCGAACCACTTGTCCTTGAAAATCCAGCCGAACGTTTCTTCTTCCGCCAAGAAGCTGGGCTGCTTGCCCCGCTCCTCGATGAAATACCGGCTGAGGCGCAGGTGTTTCTCGTCTCCGGTGGCGCGGTACAGCTTCACCAAAGCGAGCTCGATTTCCTCATGGCCGCAATAGACCTTGCGTTTGCCTTCCTCCGGTCCCATCACGGAAATGATATAATCGACATACCGGCAGACAATATCCAGAAGCTTGCGTTTGCCGGTCGCCTGGTAATAAGCCACGGCCGCTTCGATCATATGGCCGGCGCAGTAAAGCTCATGGCCGTGGGAGAAGTCCTTCCAACGGTTCTCCGGCTGCGCCACCGTGAAAAACGTGTTCAGGTAGCCGTCTTCCTGCTGCGCCCGGCCGATCAGGTCGATGACCCCGTCCATGACCTTCTCCAGCTCCGGACTCGGATACGAAACCAGGCTGTAACTTGCGGCTTCCAGCCATTTCGCCACGTCGCTGTCCTGGAAACGTTCGCCGTAAAATTTGCCGTTCGCGAGTCCGGCGGCGATTTTGAAATTTTCCACGGCATGGCTGGACTCGGCCCCCGGGATGTTGTCGTTTAACGCATTCCATTGATAGGGAATGACTTCCCGCGCCATTTGGTCGATCCGTCCCCGCCAGAAGCGGTCCCGGATCGATACCCGCTCCATCGGAACCGGAACCGTCAGATGATGTTCTCGCAATGGATGCACCCTCTTATCTCTCATTGATCCAGACGGCCATTTCGCCGCGCCCCCGATTGTTCCAGGCATAATACGGCACCGCTTTGATGCGGACCTTCTCTTCGGCAGGCCTCTGCGCCGAATAAAGCGCCGGCTGTTCGACAGCGGTTTTGACGGCATCCGCGTACAACGCCACCACGCCATTCAACAGACCTTCCTCGAAACGGGCTTCCGGCTTGCTCTCCCGCGGAAGGGAGATGCCGGAGAGCACCGGACCGTTGTCCGCCTCTTCCAGACAGTAAACGACCGGTCCTCTCTGCAGCGCGACTTTGCCGCCGTTGTATCGGACCTTCGGATGGGCGTATACTTTTTCGACGTCCATCGGGAGAAGCAGCTCCAGCGTATCGCCGTCCGTCCAGACCCGGTCGATTTTCGCATACCCGTTTTCCACGGCGGTCTCCTTTGTGATGTCCACACCGTTGAGCATGATCGCATAATCGCGGGCCCATCCCGGGATCCGAAGCGCGAGCGTCCGTTTTACCGGGGCTTCGCCCTCGATGCGAAGACGCACGCTTCCGTTCCAGGGATAGCCGGATTCCTGGACGAGCGTGAATGCGCCGGAACCGCTGCCGATTTTCGCGCTGCTGGACATATAAAGATGCGTATAGACGACGTCCTCGTCCAGCGTATATATATATTGTCCGAGTGAAGTGATCAACCGGGAAATGTTGGGCGGACAGCACGGACAGTCGAACCAATGCTGCCGCTCCGTCAGGATGTGCTCCTTGTCTTTGCGGACGGCGCAGGCCTCCGGCCAGATTTCCAGCGGATTCGTGTAGAAGAACTGCTTGCCGCTCAATGCGAGACCGCTCAGCACTCCGTTATACAGCGCCCGTTCCATGACGTCGGCGTATTTGCGGTCCGGCTCCAGGCGAAGCATCCGCTGGGCCCAGAAAATGAGCCCGATCGACGCGCACGTTTCGTTATAGCTGGCATCGTTCGGCAGGTCGTAATCGAAGGTGAACATTTCGCCGACGGCGGAAGATCCGATGCCGCCGGTAATATGCATGCGCTTTCCGACGACGCTGTCCCACAGCCGCTTGCAGGCTTGAAGCAGCTCCCCGTCCCCGTATTCCAGCGCCAGATCGGCCATCGAACTGTACAGGTACATGCCTTTGACGGAATGTCCGTCCGCATGCTCCTGCTCACGGACCGGCAGGTGGGATTGCGAATGCTGGTAGTTCTCTTCCTCGAGCGCATAGACGAGATGTTCCATGATGTTCCGGTCGGAGGAGGCCGCCGCTTTCTCGACGGTGAAATAATAAGGCTTCTGCCCTCTTTCTTCCACGAAATATTTGCTGAGTCGCAAATATTCCTCGTCCCCCGTGACGCGGTACAGCCGGACCAGCGCGAGTTCGACCTCCGCGTGCCCGCAGTAGCCTCGCTTCTGACCTTCCTCCCGGCCGAACACCCTGCCGATATGATCGGCGTATTTGCGCGCGATTCGAAGAAAGGAATCTTTGCCCGTCGCCTCGTAATGCGCCACGGCCGCCTCGATCAAATGACCGGCGCAATAGAGCTCGCACGATTCCCGCAGGAAGCTCCATCTTTTATCGATTCCGTTCAGCGAATAATGGGTGTTCAAATAGCCGTCGTCTTCCTGGGCCTGATCCAGGATCTCAATGACGCCGTCGAGCAGCGCTTCCAGCTCCGCGTCCGGCTTGATCATCAGGCTGTAGGACGCGGCTTCGATCCATTTGGCCAAATCGCTGTCCTGCGACACCAATCCGAAGAAGCCTTGATCGGACAAACCGGCCGCCGCCTTGAAGTTTTCGACCGCCGCGCTTTTGGGAACGCCGGGGATCCGGTCGTTCAGCGCTTCCCAGATATACGGGATCGTAACGCCCGTAATCAGTTCCTGCCGGTCCTTCCAGAAGCCTCCGTCCAATCGCACGTCCTGAATCGGCAGCAGCTGCCGTATTTTGCGCGGGTGATGGGTTGTGTGGTTCAAACGAAACACCTCTTCAGCTTTCCGTATGGGATGAGGTTAACCTTTGACGGCACCGGCGACGATGCCTTGAATAATGTATCTTTGGGTGAAAACGTACAGAATCAGCAGCGGCAGCACCGCCATGACGCCGGAAGCCAGCAGCAGATTCCAGCGGTTGTTCGAAAATTGGTTGAAGAAAATCATCTGCGACAGCGGAATCGTATAGAACTTGTTTTTCGTGATAAGTATCAAAGGCAGCATCAGGTCGTTCCAGTAACGGATGACGTATATGACCACCAGCGTGCCGGTCACGGGTTTCAGAAGCGGAAAAATAATTTGGAAAAACATCCGGTAACCGTAACAGCCGTCCATTTCCGCGCATTCGTCCAGCTCGCGGGGAATCGCCTTTACGGCGCTGCTGAACAGCAGCACGCCCAGCGAGCAGGAAAATCCGGCATTCAGGACGCTGATCGCGAGCAGATTGTTTTTGAGATCGAGCCAGGCCGCCACTTGCGCGATCGGAATCATGACCACGGGAAACGGCAGCATGATGGCGATCGTGAAGAGCAGAAGAAGCATCTGGCTTCCCTTCGAGTTCAAGCGGGACAGCTTGTAGCCGGCCATCGACGTGATCACGATTACGATGAGCGTACTGACGCCCGCGAATAATACCGTGTTCAGGAATACCCTGTGATAGGCGCTTTCGCTCCAGGTTTCCGTGTAGTTGGCAAATTGCAGCGTTTTCGGCAGCGCGATCGGGTCCATCAGGACTTCTCCGAAGTCCTTTAGCGAGTTGACCGCGATAAACAGCAGCGGCGAAAACAAAATCAGCACGAATACCCAGAGTCCGAGCTCGATGCCGCGGTTTTTCAAAACGCTCGTCATTACATGGACACCTCCTTGCCGCGGAACACTTTCAATTGAAAATACGTGATGATGAGAACGAGTACGGCGAGCACTACGGCAAGCGACGAAGCGTATCCCATTTGCTGGTTGTTGAAAGCGGTGTTGTAAATGTAGAGGGAGACGCTCTCCGATGCATGGCCCGGTCCGCCCCCGGTTAACGTCATGAGCAGGGGAAACATATGGAGGGCATCGGTGATCGACAGAAACACGCAAATCGCCATCGTCGGCATGAGCAGCGGCAGCGTGATCCTCGTGATCTGCTTCCAGCCGGTAGCCCCGTCGATCACGGCCGCTTCCAGCGGTTCCTTCGGAATCAACTGCAGTCCGGCAATGTAGATGACCATGAAATAACCCATCGCCTGCCACATTTTCACGAAAATAATCGAGTAAAGCACCAGATGCTCGTTGGATAACCAGCTGATGCCGAAAATGCCCAGATGCGTCTTGTCGTACAAGCCGGTCATGAACCGTCCGAGCAGGAACTGCCACAGGAAACCGACGGTGACGTCGTTAAACAGAAACGGCGTGAAGATGACCGCCCTCAAAGCGGTTTTCGATTTGATGCTTCGGGTGAGCAGCAAGGCCAAAGCAACGGCCACGATGTTGATGCCGATTGTATACAGCACGGCATAAGTGAGCGTGAATCGGAGAGAACCGAGAAAGAGATCGTCCTTCAGCATGTTCGCGTAGTTGTCGATGCCGATATAGTGCCTTGATCTAGCGATGCCGTTCCAATCGGTGAAGGAATAGACAACGGTTTGCAACAGCGGCACGATGAAGAACAAAGAATAGAGCAGCAAAGCGGGTGCGACGAACTTGACGAAATCGACTTTGCCTCTCCACGATCTTCCGGTCCTCCGGCCTGTGATGGTCCTCATGTTCGGATGCTCCGCTTCTTCGAATATTCGGGACAAGGCTGAAACGGTCGGGATTCAGCCTTGTGCCCGCATGCTTACTTGGACAAAGAGCCCGCGAATTTCTTGAACGCCGCGTCGAACTGGCCGATCAGCTTCTTGTGATCCTTCTCGCCTTTATAGATATAGTCGACGATGATTTTCCAGGATTCCGCGTCGAATCCCGCCGGTTCATAAGAGTAGTAAGTAAAGACCGTCTTGTTGTCCTTGAGGTATTGCTGGAGCTCTTCCGAAGCGGAATCCAGCTTCGGATCGGCCGTCGAGTTGGCCGTCGGAATGCCGATCGAATCGTAGTACACCTTGGCCTCTCCGTTGGAATCCATGAAATAGTCCACGTATTTGCGTACGGCGTCCATGTCCTTGGCGTTTTCCAACACGTTGATGACGAAGCCGTACTGTTTCGGGAATTTCAGCAGGTTCGGATCTTCGGAAATCGGCAGCGGGAACATGCCCATGTCCAGATCCTTGTTCAGCTCCCTCAATTGCACGATGGACCAGTTGCCCTGCACCATCATGGCGGCGTCGCCTTTGGCGAATACGGCGTATTGTCCGGAAACGTCGCTGTCGAACGGACGCGGCTGCGTATTGGCCACGATCAGGTCGAGCACGCTCAGCGCTTCATCCATGCCCGGCACGTCGAACGTCCAGTTGCCTTTCTTGTATTCCTCGATGTTTGCCGTTACCTTCGGCGTAAGAATCGGAGAAGCCGCGTAGCCGAGGAACTGTCCGATCGTCCAAGGCGTCGCGAAACCGGCCGCGAACGGCGTAATGCCGGCCGCTTTCAGTTTCTCGACGTCGGCCTTCAGTTCGGAAATGGTCTTCGGAGGCGATTGGATGCCGGCTTTCTCGAACAGCTTTTTGTTGTAGAATACGCCCCATGCCTGCGTGTCCATCGGGATGCCGTAGATGCCGTCTCCCACTTTCACCGTCTCCAGCTCCGAGGGATTGATTTTCTTCATGAACTCTTCGTTCTTCAGGTCCTTGATGTAGCCTTCCTTGACGTAAGAAGCCAGTTCAAAGCCCTGCAACTGCGAGGTCATATCCGGCGCGTCATTGGTTGCCAGCCGCGTTCTGAGCTGCTCCAAGTGCTGCAAGCCCGAGGGTTTGAACGAGACCGACACGTCGGACTGGCTCCCGTTAAAGCTCTTCGTAATTCTGCCGAACAGCTCCGTCCGGTTCGGATCGCCGAACAGGAAGTCGATCGTACCCGAGCCGGCCGGTTTGCTGGCCGCGTTCGAAGCCGGAGGAATTCCCGCCGCCTCGCTGCCGCTGCCTTCGCCTTTGCTCGAACAAGCCGCCAACAAACCCGCCGACAAGACGACGGTAAGACCGATGCCAAACCATCTGTTTCTTTTCATGGAAGCCCTCCATAAGTGTGTGATTGCGCTTACAGATCCATCATAACAACGCATTCCAATCACTTTAACGTAGGAAATTGACCTCGCCAAGTACAATATTGACCTTCTGTCGACATAAAAAATGACGCTCGGGCACGAAATCCGCGTCATTCCGGTACTCTTCATCGATTTCAAAATAGGGGTGAGCGGCCGCGAAATGTTGCTTCGCCAATCGAGACAAGTGTTGCGTCTCAACTTCTAAATTCGCATGAAATATTCGTTGGAAAGCTCATGCAACGACGCTAAGCGTTCCGCTGCGGCTTAGTGGTATATCGACTTGAACTTTTGTACCCGTTAGGTAACCCCATTATGTCCCCATTAGCCGGAATTGAATTCTTCGTACAATAAAGCAACCATTAAGAAAAAACAAAAAAAACCCTTGTTCCGCAAGGGTTCTTATCATCTTAAGTATGGTGCGGTCGAGAGGACTCGAACCTCCACGGTATTGCTACCGCCAGCCCCTCAAGCTGGTGCGTCTGCCATTCCGCCACGACCGCATATGAGTTGTCGTCTTCCACGAGGTTGTGGACGAGACCAAAAACTGGTGAGCCATGAAGGACTCGAACCTTCGACACCCTGATTAAAAGTCAGGTGCTCTACCGACTGAGCTAATGGCTCAAATTCTGGGGACCCCGAAAAGCAATCGGAATTCGCTGCAACGCCGCGCTTCACTTTTTTGGGGTGTTTTGGTGACCCGTAGGGGATTCGAACCCCTGTTACCTCCGTGAAAGGGAGGTGTCTTAACCCCTTGACCAACGGGCCATACGGGCTTTCGATCCGGCCGTTCATCATGCCCCTGTTTCAGACGACAAGGATGATTATATCTGATCCCGGCAGCGAAGGCAAGCCTTTTCGCAACGTTTTTTTGCAGCCAATTGCTTACAGTTGCGGGCCCCGTCGCGATCCCCGAAAATCAGAAAGGCCCATCGGCAAGTCTGCCGACCGGGCCCCGGTTTCGTCACGTTTTGGGATAAAGCAAATGGCGGAGAGAGAGGGATTCGAACCCTCGCGGCTGTTACACCCTAACGCTTTAGCAAAGCGCCCCCTTCGGCCTCTTGGGTACCTCTCCATATATGGCTCCCCGAACTGGACTCGAACCAGTGACAACTCGATTAACAGTCGAGTGCTCTACCGACTGAGCTATCGGGGAACGTTCAAAAGTGACATTGATAAATTTATCATGATCCCCAAGCGAAGTCAAGCCTTACGAACGCGTTTTTTGTTGCCAATTTCGAGGGAGCCGGAACCGGCCGGATCGGCTGCACGCACGGCTCTCGCCGGCGTATTTTCGTCACCCCGGACGGGGTTCCGCTTCCACGAGCCTGAGCTTGCCGCGACAGCGTCCGCAGGCGTATTTGCGCGGGTCCGTCTTCCGCTTGCGCGGGTAGGTTTGTCCGCAGGATCGGCAGATGAGCAGGTACTTCACCGGCAACGTTCGCCTGGCTCCGGGCAGCGCTTTGCAATACCTGGCGGCTCCGACCTGCTTCAGCAGCGCCTTGAACTCCGGATCCCGGTGCTTGTATCCCCGTCCCTGCAGATGCAAATGATAATGGCAAAGCTCGTGCTTGATAATTTTCTCCGTCTCCTCCGGTCCGTAAGCGGCCAACTGGTGGGGACTGATCTCGATATGATGGGTTTTCGTGAAATAGCGTCCGCCCGTCGAACGCAGCCTGGCGTTGAATATGGCGCGGTGTCGGAACGGGATTCCGAAGCGGTCCAGGGACACTCTCTCCACCCAATTTTGCAGCTCGCGGTCGTCCAAGACCTTCTCCTCCGATCCCTGAAACTACTTGAATTGTAAGCTTCCCTTGGGCTACACTGTCAAGTAGCAAACACCCGAATACCGAGGAGAAATCGCCGCATGCCCGACATGTCCTATATCGTGTTCCGCCAGAACGACGGAGGCCTCCAGTTCGTGGAAATGCCTTCTTCCCACGCCTACCAACTCAGCGCGCTCAATCTCCGGCTGCATAAGGAGCTTACCAAGCTGACGGCCGACAACGTGCCGGACTTGCCCAAAGCCGTGGCCGAATGCCAAGGCCTGGAGCTGTTGGACGAGTCGATGTCCCCGGTCAGCGGACTCGCCTACATCAACGAATTGGAACGCGCCTTCGCGGGCATCCGCGAGCAATCCTACCCGCTCGTCTCTTTGCTGACCGAAATCCGGGCCCTCCAAGCGCAGCTCGAGCAATGGTACGAGGAAGAAGAATTGCACTGATCCCGGCGCTCATACGTGACGTTCGGACCTGCACGATATTTCGACCCCTCCCATATGTTAGTACTGCAGGAAACGACGGGAGGAGGACGATTTCGATGCCGCAGTGGCTCAGCAACCAGCTGATGCGCGCGTTCCAGAAAAAAGACCGCCGGCAAATTCGTCTGCTCAACGATTGCTGGTTCTATTACCGCGCCAAACCGGAGAAGTCCAAAGATTCCACGGGCGGCGCCAGCCAATTGCCTTAATCTCCGGGCTTGCCGTTCGGCAAAGCCGCCGTTTGCATCGTTCCGAAAATGCAAAGAGCCTTCTCGCGAAGGCTCTTTTTTGTCGTTTTAATGCGATGGCGAAACCTCGTTCCAAAAGGTGACGTCTTCGATGGGCAGGCGGGTGGTCGGATGTCCTTCTTGAGCCGCTTTGCCGATCGGAATCAGCATCACGGGCACGTAGCGGTCCCCGAGTTCGAATGCCGCCTTGAACTTTTCGCGGTCAAAGCCGCCCATCGGGACCGTGTCGTACCCTTTGGCGCGGGCGACTAGCATGAGCTGCATCGCGGCCAACGAGGCGTCGATCACCGCGATTTCGCGGGCACGGTCCTTCGGCAGCGAGGAATACATCTGCGTAGACCGTTCCGCGAATTGCTTGGCGAGATCGGGAGCCATATAGCCGGCTTCGGCCGCTTGGCGATAGATCTGATCGGCGTTGCGCCAACCCTCCAGATCGCCCAGGATCGCGATGACCGCGGAAGCCTCGACGACTTGTTGCTGCGAGTTGGCGATCGGCAGGAGCTCCTGTTTCCGCTCCGGCGAATCGATCACCAAGTACCGCCAATGCTGCATATTGGACGAAGAAGGCGCCTTGGAAGCCAGCGTCAGGATTTCCTTCAGCTCATCCCGGGAAATCTTCGTGTCGGAATCGTACTTGCGGACGGATCGGCGGCTCTGGACGACGTCGATGAACGATTGCACTTGCTCGGCCGTAACGGCTGGTGTCACAGTGGTTTCCTCCTTGTCGCGGCCCTTCTTCGTCCATTCTGAGTATTTCCTTGCACAGTTAACGGGATGCGTGCCAATGAATGCCCGAATCTGCACCTATTAACTGAGCAAGAAAATTCACAGTTAAACGAAATAAAAAAGCGGCCGCTACTGTAATATTTGTGATTACAGTATACGACCGCCTTTATTTGATGTCAACAGGATTCCAATCCATGGCTTCGGCTGCCGCCCGCTCCGCCAAATCGGCGACGGTATACCGGCTTAAGACGACCTTCAGGCTCATATCCATTTCCTTCGTCAAATCGAGGAACGCCGCCTTCATCCCCCTGCCGAACGGATGGGAGCCGGTCGTCTCCTGAATGCCGTAGCAAAGCGGATCCCCCACTTGCAAAGCGGAATAGACCTCCGCCAGCGTCAGCCTCCGCGGATCCTTCTTGAGCCGGTATCCGCCGTCGCGGCCTTCCCGGGTCTCGAGAATCCCTTCTTTGGCGAGCACCGCCAGAATCCTCCGCAGCAGCGTGGCTTCGGAGTGCAGGTGTTCCGCGAGCTCCGCGCTCGGGCAAGTATGCGGCTGTTCCTTCGATAGAATCACCAGTGCCTGCAGCGCCAAGCCGAACCATTTCGGATGATGGTTCCCGGTGCACTTTTCCGGATTCATTTCCGCGCTCCCTTGTTGGTGGCTGGACCCGGCCGACGGGTCCGATTTGTCTGCATTGTAACACGAAAACCGGAAACCCGCCATGCCCGGAAGCGGCATTCCGGCGGATTCCCGGTCACCATTTGTTGCCTTATTGGGGCTTTTTCATCGTCAGGCTGACGCGTCCCTTCTTCAAATCCGTGCCGAGCACCCATACGGTCACCGTATCGCCGACGGCCACGACATCGGTCGGATGTTTGACGTACCGGTCGCTGAGCTGGGAAATGTGGACGAGCCCGTCGTTCTTGATGCCGATGTCGACGAACGCGCCGAAATCGACGACGTTGCGCACGGTGCCTTGCAGTTCCATGCCCGGCTTCAGGTCTTCGATGTCGAGCACGTCGGTGTGGAAAATCGGCGGCGGAAGCTCGTCGCGGGGGTCGCGTCCCGGCCGCATGAGGCTGTCCACGATATCGCGGAGCGTAGGCAGGCCGACCTGCAGCTTCTCCGCCATCTCCTCCTCCCGGATCTCGCGCAGCCGGCTCTTCAACGCCTCCGACCCGATCTCGTCCGGCTTGCACCCGAGCTCCTTGAGCAGCTTCTTGGTTGCGTCGTAAGATTCGGGGTGGATCGGCGTGCGGTCGAGCGGATTGTCTCCGTCCGGAATCCGCAGGAACCCGACGGCTTGCTCGAACGTTTTGGCGCCCAGCCGGGGAACCTTCTGGAGCTGTTTGCGGTCCGAGAACTTGCCGATCTCTTCCCGGTATTTCACGATATTGCGCGCGAGCGTCGCGTTAATGCCGGACACGTACGACAGCAGAGACGGAGACGCCGTGTTCAAATCGACCCCGACATGGTTAACGGCCGATTCCACGACCCCGGTCAGGCTTTCGTCCAGCCGTTTCTGCGAGACGTCGTGTTGGTACTGGCCGACCCCGATCGCCTTCGGCTCGATTTTGACCAGCTCCGCGAGCGGATCCTGCAAGCGCCGGGCGATGGACGCGGCGCTGCGCTCGGCGACGTCCAGGTCGGGGAATTCCTCCTGCGCGAGCTTGGAAGCCGAATAAACGCTGGCGCCGGCCTCGCTGACGATCAAATACTGAAGGCCGCGCTCCGGCATCGCCTTGATCACGCCGACGACGAATTGCTCCGTCTCGCGGGAAGCGGTCCCGTTGCCGATGACGATCAGTTGAACGCCATACTGCGTGATAATCCGCCGGAACACCGCTTCGGCTTCCGCCTTCTTGTTGTGCGGAGGCGTCGGATACGTCACCGCCACCTCCAGCAGTTTGCCGGTCTCGTCGACGGCCGCCAGCTTGCAGCCTGTCCGATAGGCCGGGTCGACGCCGAGCACGACGCGCCCTTTGACCGGCGGCTGCAGCAGCAGGTTGCGCAGGTTCTCGGAGAAAATGCCGATCGCGTGCTCCTCCGCCTTCTCGGTCAGCTCCCCTCGCAGCTCCCGCTCGATCGACGGGGCGATGAGCCGCTTGTACGAGTCCTCCGCCGCCGCGGCCAGGATGTCCCGGCTCGCCGACGGACCGCGGAGAATCCGCCGATGCAGCTCTTCCACCACGCGGTCGACCGGCACCTCCACCGAGACGCCGAGCACGTCCTCCCGCTCGCCGCGGTTGATCGCCAGCACGCGATGAGGCGGCAGGCGTTTTACCGGCTCGTTATATTGGTAGTACATTTCATATACGGATTCGGCTTCCGGATCTTTGGCTTTGCTGTGCAGCACGCCGTGGTCCCAAGTGAACCGCCGGACCCAGCGCCGGATGTCCGAATCGTCGGCCCACATTTCGGCCAAAATATCCATGGCGCCCTGAATGGCTTCCTCCGCCGTCGCGACGCCTTTGCCCTCGTCCACGTACCGCGCCGCTTCCGCGAGCGGATCGCCTTGTTTCGGCTGGGACGACAGCCACGACGCCAGCGGCTCGAGGCCGCGCTCTTTGGCGACGCTGGCCCTCGTCTTGCGCTTCTGGCGGTACGGCCGGTACAGGTCCTCGACCTCTTGCAGCTTGACCGCCTTGCGGATCGCTTCTTCCAGCTCCGGCGACAGCTTGTCCTGCTCGCCGATCAGCCGGATCACTTCCGCCTTGCGGTCTTCGAGTCCTTTCAAGTAATTACGCCGTTCTTCGATGGCCCGAAGTTGGTTTTCGTCCAGCTCGCCGGTCATTTCCTTGCGGTACCTGGCGATGAACGGGATCGTATTCCCTTCGTCCAGAAGCGCCGCCACGGTGCGGACTTGTCCCGCACCCAGGTTCAGCTCCGCGGCGATCTGCCGGATCATCCGCTCGGACGCTTCGCGTTCCGTCGGATCCGTTGCTGCCGTCATGATCTTAACCCCCTTTTCCCCTAAGCCAAAAGGGCGCTCCATAAGGAGACGCCCTTGCCGGTGAACGCGCGGCCGCCGGGCCGCCGCCCATGACAGGGAAATTTTCTTTCCCTATTATGCAAGCGGGAGAAACGTAAATCAAGAACGCCAGCCGGGGCGCTTTACCGGGCGTGGGCCAGCTTTCAGATGAAAATATTGGATTTGACCAAGAAGTAAAGAATTAGATCGTGAAAATAAGGTTTTAGGCTGGCCGCAGGCATTATGCTGCCGGGCAGGATAATTTAAGATCAATTGCGGAGAACCGTATCACAAGTAACGTCAAGTTTTTGGGATTTGGCTAAAAAAGGGTCCGAAACGATCCTCGAATAGAATAACTTTATCATATTATATTGATAGAGTTGACCACATTTTATTACACGTATTTCGATAATCATTGTTTCACCTACTTTGCTTATCGTGTGCTCCAGGGTGCCCGGCTAGCACCGGAGAGCGTGCCGTGGCAAAGCAAATATATCCTTCCTGAAAAAGCCAAAGAGGCTGTCTCAAAAGTAAGCTTTGGAACAGCCTCAGCAATAAAATCTAATCACAATAGTAGTAAACTAAGAGCTAAGCGGTCCGTTCTCGCTTAACTCCTTCGTTTTTGACGTCTATGGAGGCTTTCTTGAGCAGATTGTGGGCAAGGGACAGCCACCCGACCTCCAGACTTACCTTGGGTAAGCCTAAGCAAGTACCTCTTGAAGCCTCGGTTGTTCTTCATATCACCGAACACAGGCTCCGGCTCGATCATGCGCCTCACGGCTAGGGCATAGCCTTCTACGCTGCGGAGCTTTTCGTTTGCTTGATTCTTTAACCTCAAATACTTCATGCTAACTTTGATCTCGCGATCACCTTGGGCTTTCGTACACTGCGGTTTCAGCGGACACTCTTCACAACTGGCGCTTCGGTAATGATGATATTCGATTTCATACCCGCTTTCCGTTTTCTCTTTACTCACTCTCCGGAAATGGAGCGTTTGTCCTGCAGCACACGTCCATGTATCTTGCTTACTATTATAGGTCCAGTTGTCGATCTTGCTGATATCCTTTTGCCATGCCTTGCTCTTTTCCCGGTGATACGTGCTATATTTGACAATGGCTTCAACTTCGTTCTGTTCCAGTCTGAACATTGTAGCCTGGCTTGAGCTGGCCGTTTCGAATGTGGTCTTCTTTCATCCGCATAAACGTGGCGTCGTGGTCCGTTTTGCTGTAGCTGTTTCTCGTGCCTAAAATCTCTTCTTGAGTCTCGTACTTTTGGAGGCGCGGAAGCAAGTCCTTTCGGAGTGTGCACACCGCCTTCTTTAGCGGCTTGTCCTTTGGTTCCTCCTGCAGACGCTTCTCCAATTGTTTGACAGCTTGCTCCAGCTTTTCACTGGTGATGGAAGAGGACCCGCCCAACTCGAGAAGATCTTGGCCGCTGTGCGTTCCTTCTTCTTGCTTCTCGGCTGCCTCAATGGCGGCGAACAAGGTCTGGGCTTTCTCCTGGAGCTTGGCCTTCTGCTTTACGACTGCCTTTCCCCAAACAAATGAAAACCGGTTAGCATTGGCCTCGATCTTGGTTTCATCCACAAAGTAATGCTCAAGCTGCACGTAGTTCTCCTCAGCCAGAAATTGAAGAACCGCGGTAAACACCGCTTCCAACACGGTTTTCATACGCTCCGAGCGGAAGCGGTTGATGGTGCGGAAGTCCGGTCTCTGCCGGCCTGCGATCCACATGAACATGATGTTTTCGCGAACGGCTTTGGCAATCTGACGAGAAGAGTAGATACGCTGCGTGTAGGCGTAAATGATGACTTTGGTGAGCATCTTGGGGTGATAACTATCTCGCCCGCCTCCGGGGTAAGCCGCGTCGAATATGGCGTCGTCGAGACGATTGACGGCGGCGTTAACTACACGTACGAGATGATTTGCGGGAATGTCCTCTTCTAAATCCATTGGTAAGCAGAGTGATCCATGGTATATTGAATGTACAAAGAAACCTCTCCTTTACGGTAATGGTTGGGTGGTACCTCCATTTTACCAAAGGATGGTTTCTTTTTGTTTAACTAAAAGAAAAGAGGCCTATCCCTCAGTCATCATAGATGACTGGGGGCAGCCTCTTTTAGACTTGCTTTCTCGCATCGGCTGCATCCGTGGAAAAAGCCGGCTCTTTTTGTTCTTCCAAAGCGGCCTCTCCATATAATTCGATTAAGTGAGTGATATGGTCCACTCCCCAGTCATTCATTGCCTGCAATAAAGGGGCCATTCGTTGGCCATATTCGGTGATAGAGTATTCGACTTTGGGAGGAATTTGATGATAAACCTCGCGATGGATAATATCGTGATACTCTAATTCCCTTAACTGTTGAGTGAGCATTTTTTTGGTGATGTCCGGGATCGCTTTTTGAAGTTCGCTAAATCTCATCGTGCCATTTGCAAAAAGGCGAAGCAGAATAACAGGCTTCCACTTCCCGATCAGAATATCTAATGCGGTTTCAAATTTACAAAAGGTAGTCATTCCCCACTCTCCCCCCATTTACCCTACTAAGGTTTATTTTTCTATACTGAGTTTATATAAAGTACCTACTTCGAAATACTTGCAACACATAATATTATAGGTCTGGATATTGAGCATGCACAAGCAAAGGAGCTGACAGACCATGAATATCTCGTTGTGGATCGTGCAAGGGATTCTAGGACTGGGATTTATTTATTCCGGTTGGATGAAGGCATTTAAGTTTGAAAAAGCAAAAACGTCTTGGCCTTGGATGAGCGAGGTTTCAAGAGGGTTCGTATTCTTTATCGGAATAGCAGAGCTTATAGGGGTTATTGGATTGATTATTCCTCAAGCGACCAACATCGCGCCAGTTTTGACGCCTTTCGCCGCAATCGGTCTTGCCGCGATTGTTCTTTTCGGAGCCGTATTCCATGCTTTACGTAACGAATATCGAGAGATTGGCGTTAACATCGTGTTCTTGGTGATAGCCTTAATCGTCGCTATAGGCCGTATGTGAGTCGCTGGGGCGCGGTGAACCGTACCACACATTAGGCCGAGCTGTTTTGAGCGGCAACAAAATATACCGTTGAGATGACCGTTAAAAAAAGCAAATATCCGAAAAAGCTGTATACATGCATCCATTGATCGGAATGGGCAAACGCCCCTAGCCGTTCTGCCAGTTTTTCCGCAATGGACATCAACAGGCTGGCAATCAAGATCAAGCATGCTTTCCCTAATGGATTCACTCGGGTGAGGACATGCAAAAAAACCATCGTCAACAGAGGCAGTCCGATTAAAGTGAAGACGATATTAATCGGGAAGATCTCCGGAAGCAGCCGATGAGGAAACCGATACAGCCCTTTGCCGACGAAATAAAGATCCAAATAAGTACCCGCAAGGGATGACAGGAGCGCGCATGCTGCACTATTTTGATTCCAAAAAGGGGATCGTTTTTTGGGCAAGCGCGGCAACCTCAAGCCGTCCCAATGTTTTACAGTATTCACTCTTGATTTCACCGTCCATCGTTTCGATGTCATCCTCTAAATCATCCACCGCGTTTAGGTCCTGGAACCAATCTCCCGGTTCTGCCTCAGAGTGGCTGACGTTTTTCCAGGCATGTTCAAGTTTGGGGCTGTAAATTTTCCTCGCTCCTTTACGAAGCCGGCATGATTTTAACCTTAATGGATAGGTGATTCCAGGCAGGCCTTCGTTTACGTAATGGAATAAATGCGGCCAGTAATCCCTCCTGGATCCCGTGTGCGGATGACGTTTCGCCCAATCCAGTGCCTGCGCATGGAAATCCTTGTTTTTAAACAAAATGGCATACAGCCTTTTCCCAAGCAAGATCCGTTCATGAAGAGACCGGAATTGGTGAAGGGTTTGCCCCTTTAGGTTCTCGCCTTCCGAAGGAAAAAGAATTTGATTGAAGGACAGCCAATCCTGAAGCTGAAATTCGAATTTGGATAATACTTCCTTTTGATAATGAGGATTTTGAATGACCCTTCGTTCCAAGTAGCTTTGTTCGTTGATGACTAACGCGATACACAGAATATAGGAATCTCGGACTCTCCAAAAATAGTTCCAAACCGTTTCCATAAAAATCGAAACGTTAAATAGGGGCATCAGATCAAACAAGGGTCTATTTTGCTTCAAACTCTCTTCGTACAGCAGAAATTGCGGGTATACGTCTTGGAAAATCAGCCAATTGCCGCGTTCTAGAAAATGAAAAAAGGTTTCCTGCTCCTTCTCCGAGAGCAGTTTGGTTAAAAACTCCCCCTTGAGATCGGTCATATTCCATCCGCCATTGCGTGAGACCATATGGCCCAAGAACGCCCAGTGGACTTCAGGATGCCGGAGATAAAACTCGAGATAGGCTTTCGTTCTCGTCAAATTGTTGAGGTTGCGCTCGCGGGTCATCCATTTTATTTTGTTCAAAAGATTATGATCGAAGAGCGCCAACTCTTTCGAGAGGGCTTGGGTGTGTTTCTTTCGTTTCCTTAATTCTTGGCGAATCGTTTCAAGCGGTGAGTTTTGCCGGTTTCGGATGAATAGGATAGCCGCTTCCCTCCCATATGAATGCTCTTTCGTAGAGCCGAATATGAATAGCCTAAAGATGCTTTCGCGGGAGGAAGGAGTGCCGGAATGCTGGATGCTGTGAAGGGGAGAGAGTGGATCATGGATCGGCTTCGAAAAGACCAATCTCCCGATGGATCGTGGGCTTATCCGTTTGACACCGGTATTTCTACCGATGCTTATATGATAATTTTATTACGGACTTTGGAAATTGATGATGAGGAATTGATCCAAGGTCTTTGCCGAAGGATAATGAGCAGGCAGCAGAAAAATGGCGCATGGAAGCTTTTTCATGATGAAGGAGAGGGCAATGTAACGGCCACTTTAGAAGCCTATTACGCTTTGCTCTTTTCCGGATTGTACCGCAAGGACGATGAGCGGCTTCAAGCCGCCAAAAGGTTCATGATCGCCAGCGGCGGGTTATCGGAAGTGAGTACGTTTACGAAAATCATGCTGGCGCTGACCGGGCAATACGAATGGCCATCCCATTCCCCGCTCCCCATTGAAATGATTCTGCTCCCGCATAGCTTCCCGATCAATTTCTATTCTTTTTCCGTATTCGGAAGAGCCAATTTGACCCCGATCATGATACTGGCGGAAAAAAAGTTTTCCATTCCATCCGCCTATGCTCCTGACCTGTCTGATTTGAAAGGGATCAGGGATGACGAGGACCAATGGGTCCGCTCAAGCGAATGGCGTTCGCTGCTCTCCATGATTCAGGACGGAGTCAACCGGCTGCTCGGCGTTCAGAGCGAGCTGCGCCGCTTAGCCATTGAGCGGGCCGAAAAGTATATGCTGAACCGTTTGGAGCCGGACGGAACCTTTTACAGTTATTATAGCTGTACCTTTCTGATGATTTTCGCCCTGCTTTCCCTCGGATATAAGAAAACGGATCCGGTCATTACCAAGGCCGTAGACGGGATTCGGGCCATGAAAAGCGAAGTGAATGGCCTTCCTCATATGCAATACACCACGGCAAACGTGTGGAATACCTCATTAATCGGTTATACGCTTCAGGCAGCGGGCGTTTCGCCCCAAGACCCCATGGTGGCGAAGGCAAACCGTTATTTGCTGAGACATCAGCATGATCGCTTGGGCGACTGGGCTGTGCATAATCCGAACGTCTTGCCCGGCGGCTGGGGGTTTTCGGACGTGAATACCATGAATCCGGACGTGGACGATACAACGGCTTCGTTGAGGTCCATAACCGGAATCGCGTCGCGCCATCCAGCCGCCTGGGGAAGGGGCGTCAGTTGGGTACTGTCGATGCAAAACGATAATGGCGGCTGGCCCGCTTTCGAGAAAAACGCCGATTCCAAGCTCTTGCAATTGTTACCGATCGAGAAGGGAAAATTTCTGCTGATGGATCCCTCTTGTGCGGATTTGACCGGGAGAACGCTTGAATTTATCGGGAATTATACGAACCTCCCCGTCAGCCATTCGGTTATCCGGCATGCGGTGCAGTGGCTGTTCCGAAATCAGCGGGCCGACGGCTCGTGGTACGGACGGTGGGGGATTTGTTATATATACGGCACATGGGGGGCGATTACGGGCTTGAAGGCAGTCAGCATACCGAATACCCACCCATGCATTCAAAAGGCGGCGGCATGGCTTAGGAGTATACAGAATCCGGACGGCGGCTGGGGCGAATCTTGCCGAAGCGACATTCGAATGACCTACGTTCCGTTAATGGCGAGTACGCTGACGGACACCGCTTGGGCGCTGGATGCCTTGATCGCCATTGCTGACCGGCCGACCGCAGCCATCCAGAAAGGAATAACCTATTTGCTGGATTCCCTTGAGAAGGAGGATTGGTCCACCGACTATCCCAAAGGCCAAGGGATGGGAGGAGCGTTCTATATCCATTATCATAGCTACCGGTATATCTTCCCGCTGCTTGCTTTAGCGCATTATCGAAGGAAGTTTGAATAAAGAACCGTCCCCAGGGTCATCCCCGGGGACGGTCATTCGCTTCCGTTTCTCGATTACTCGAACGTGACGAGGTTCAACAAGCGCTGCAGGACGGCGGCCGCCTCCGCTCTCGCGGCGGTGCGCCCGGGCGCCAGCTGTCCGTCGGTCGTCCCTTTCAGGATCCCCTTCTCCAGCATGGCCGCGAACGCTTCTTTCGCCCAGCCGGCAACCGAATCGGAGTCCTTGTAAGCCGAGATGTCCGCCGATGGGCCGCCTTTATCTTCGCCAAGATAGACGAGCGCATGGCCGAGCATGACCGCCATCTCGGCGCGCGAAATCGTTTGATTCGGCCGGAACGTGCGGTCGGCGTATCCGCTCACCAGTCCGGATTCGGCCGCGGCCTCGACGGACGAAGCGTACCACTGCGTGCCTTCGACATCCGTGAAGAGCGGCTTGCCGGACCCTCCTTCCGAAATGCCGAGCGCGCGTACGAGCATGGCGGCGAACTGCGCCCGGGTGACTTGCCCTTCCGGGTCGAACCTTCCGGCGCCGACGCCGAACACGATCTGCTTCGCGGCCATTTCCTCTACGGCCGCCCGGGACCAATGCTGCTTCACGTCCTCGAACTCTGCTCGCGAAGCGACGGCCGCGTAGACGCTGTTGCCCTTGCGTTTGAACAAGAGCACGCTTCGGCCGCCTTCCTTCGTAAGTCGGGAAGGAACGGGCCGCCATTTCCCGGCGCTTTCGTCCAGCCACATGACGGTCGTGCGGTCTGCCTTCGCCGCGTCATCGACGTCAATCGCCCGGGTTAAGAAACGATCGAACGAGTCGATCGTGCGGGCGCGGTCCTGTCCGTCGACTAGCGCAAGCGTGAAATCGAACGGGGAAGACACCGGCGTCAGGCCGTAGTCCCGGTTCAGCCGCGCGGAGATGCGTTCGCCATCCGCACCTGTAAGCTTCCTGAATCCCGCCCGTACGTATCCTCCGTTGCCCGCGTAGGCCTGTAAGGAGTTCTTCAGATCCCCAAGCGGCAAATCGAACCATCCTTCCTCGGAACGTATCCGCAGCTGGGCTTGCTGCCTGCTTCCCAGCAGCTTGGCGATTAGCGAGGCACCCAACTGCACCTCCCCGCCGGATGCGGCGGACGGCAGGCTCAGCTCGTATTTCCCGGCGGACGTTTCCACGATATCGCCATCAACCGTCCGGCCGTTCGGCAGCGTGATCTTCGCCGTAGTCGAGGGGTTGGACGGCTTAACAGGTTCGGGGTCCGACCGGGGCGGTTCCTCCGGCGCCAGAACCCGTACGGGAATCGACATTTGAATGCTTGTTCCATATACTGCATCCGTGACAGTCGCCGCAATATTCGCGTCGCCGGAAGCGATCGGCGAAATGATCAGAAGATTGCCGACGACTTGAGCAGCCGCCACGCCCGGACGGTTCGAAACCGCTCTGTCGATCCGCAAGGCGTGTCCGGCATAGGCCGGCGTTGCCAATTGCTCCGCGGTCATGGATAACGAAGAGCCGCCGCTTTTCAAAATCAAGGGTTGGACGGTCTTAGCGACGGGAGGCAGCATCTCGGAAGAGCCTACCGTCACCGGCAGCAGAATATCGGCGCTGCTTCCGTAGACCGATTCCGTCACGGTCACCGAAGCGATCGTCGATCCAGCCGAGGCTGGCGTAATCCACAATTGGCCGCCCGATATCTCTGCGTTCACGATTCCTGTCGGATTCAGGGTTACGCTAGCGAGAGTCAGCTCCGGCATTCCGTAGACCGAAGCAATGACGCTGACGGGCAAAGCCGTCGCCGGGCTTTCCGCCATCAGATGCAAAGGCTGGGCCAGCGGCTGGTAGACGACAAGCGGCAAGGACACCCGGTCTTTCTGAGAACCGTTGGAATCCACGGCTTCCGCTTCGATGAAGAAGACGCCGCTCGTTGTCGGGGTACCTTGAATGATCCCGTTCGCGTTTCCTTCCAATCCCGGCGGAAGAGCGCCGCTAAAATTCCATTGGACGCCGGATTGGCTTCCCGTGGAGGTCAGCTCCTCGCGATACGCCTGTCCGACTTGTCCGCTCGGGAGAGCGGTCGTCCTCACCTCCGGCGGGGCGGAAACGAGAATTTGCCTTTGCACGGCTGCGGACGTTCCCTTAACAACGGCCTTTAGCGTCGCCTGGGCATTGCCGGACGGCTGTTTCGGCAACTCGACCTGAGCCGTATAGCGGCCGTTGCCATCCGTCGTCACGGATGCCGGAACGGAGCCTTGGGAGATGCTCAGTTCCACTTCCGCATTGGCGATCGGCCTGCCGGTTTCGTCATATACGTATCCGTACGCGGGCAGCCTCTCGCCGGGAGAACCCCCGAGCAACGATTCTTGGAGCGCTTCGTCTCCCAGTTCCAGCGTAATGCGCACGGATGCCGGTGCACCGACATAAGCGAACTTCCCCGCCTCCGTCAATTCGCTGGCACCGTAAGCGTTTTGCACCCGCACGTCGACGACGCCGGTTCCCGGCGGCGAGACGGCCCTTAGCGTGCCGCTGTCGACGAATTCGGTCGAAGCGGCGGGCTCGCCGCCGAACAGCACGACGGAATCCGCCGTGAAGCGATCGCCCGACACGGTAACCGCGGTGCCCCCCAGGGCCGGTCCCGAATCGACGTCGATTCCCGTGAGCGTCGGCGGCGGTTCGATCGGCGAGCCGATCGCGAACGCGATGCCGCCGGACAAATTTCCGATCGCCGCGGCATCCAGCGTCACGGCCGTGATGCCACGGGCTGAGTCGAACGTCTGCCCCGGAAGCAGACTCCAGGACTCGCTTGCCGCATCCCAACGGTACAAGTGATGGGCCTCCGGCGTTACGTTCTCCACTTCGAACGCGACGGTCGAAAAGCTTCCGTTTTGTTGGATTCGGAAATACCGGTTCGCCGTACGGAACGTTCCGATCGTATCGCCGCCCGGGTTCCGCTGGAATATGGAAACTTCCAATTGGCCCTGGCCGACCGCGTTCGCGGTTACGTCCCCGGATTCGACGACCACGGCGCCGTCCGCGGCCGCGCTGGATCCGGTTTCCACGTACGCGGCTTCCGCCGGCAGCACGGGGAAATCTACGACCGTTTGCGCGGTCGCATCGGCGCTGTCCTTTACTTGCACGGCGAGATGGTAATCCCCGGCTTCGGTCGGCACGCCGTCGATAATACCGGTTGACGCGTTCAGCGTCATCCCCTTCGGCATGGTGCCGGAAACGACGGACCAGGAATAGCTGCCGGTACCGCCTTCCGCGGATAGTCGAATGTAACCATAGTCTCCGATCTTCATGGAGATGTCGGCGTCGCTGCTGTCGTCTCTGTTCTTATTGATTTCCGGAGGCTGAACGACGAGCGGCGGCGGAATCACCTTCAGTTTCAGTTCCGCGGAAGCCGATTGGACGGGACTGGAATCATCCGTCGCCCGAACCGTAAACGCATAGCTTCCGAAACTGTCGGTTGCCGGAATCCCCGTGATTTGTCCGTCTTCGCTCAAGCTCAATCCGGACGGCAGTTCCCCGTCGATCACGCTCCAGTGATGGGAGCCGTTTCCTCCCGCCGCTTCCAGCACAGCTTCGTAGGGGTCGCCCGCCTGCCCGTCGGCCAGGCTAGCCGTCGTGATCGCCAGCGGGTTAAACGGAAGCACCCGCAGCGAGATTTCTCCCAGCTGAGCGGGATCGCTCCCCGCTTTGCCGGCGGATACCGCGATCAGCAACGTGCCCGCCGTCGTATCCTTGACTGCCAGTGTCGCTTTCCCATCCGAATCGGTCGTATCCGAGCCCGGGCTCGCGGCCGTCACCTGGGCGGTCGCGGAATTCCCGGCAGTCGCGGTAATCGTGTATCCCGGAAGCGGCACGCCGTTTTCGTTTTTGACAATGACGTTCAGCGTCGCCGGCGTTACGCCGTCCCCCATGATTTCGGTCTCGGTAAAGGCCAAAGCAGATTGCTCCGCCGCGGGAACCGGCTCGGTGAGCACGACCGTCGTTCCGCCCAGCGTTTCGCCCGTCGCTGCATCGTCAATGCGCAGCGCCAGCGTCTCCGCCTGGGTGCCTTGATAGCGGAACTTCACGATGCCCGAGCTGTCGGATACCGCCGTCTGCGCCGGCAGGTTGCCCGATACGCTGCCGGTGCCGGTCAGCTTGACCGACCGTCCCGGCATCGGGGTCCCGCCGCTGTCCGTCACTTGGAACGTAAGCTCCGTTTGGGCGACGCCGTCAGCAGGCAGCACCGGGGGATTGGCAACCAAGCCGCTCAGGCTCAGGCTGTATAGATTGGCCGTTCCGGCGAATTCTTTGGCGAACGCCATCAGCGTCCCCCGAGACGGGTCATAGGACATCATAACCGGATATACGAATTCGTTCGTCAAGGAAGGATTGCGGAAAGACGGC
The DNA here is from genome assembly GCF_029360585.1 of Cohnella caldifontis. Lineage (GTDB taxonomy): Bacteria > Bacillota > Bacilli > Paenibacillales > Paenibacillaceae > Cohnella > Cohnella caldifontis. The sequence goes on from NZ_JAQZSJ010000004.1 coordinate 109,098, forward strand.
TGTCCGACGGCTTGGACGCGCGTCCACGAAGACAGGACGCCGTCCCCGTTGCCCGTGCCGCCCAATGTGCCGAGGCCCCAGAAGTCTTGCTTCATCGGTCCGACGCCATAGCTGCCCAGCTGCTTTTCGTAGCCGCCGTACAGCACGAGTTGACGCGAGGCTTCATGGTAGGCGGCTCCGGACAGATACAAATCCTGCGGACCGACTCCCGCTTGGTAGACTTGGGTGGTTTTGTCCAACCAGTCGGTCCCGCTCCATTCGTACACTTCGGTTTTTCCGGTCGTCAAATTGCGCGCGATGAGCACCGGCTTCCCGATCCCTTTATGGTAGACCATAAGCGGGTCAAGGGTTTTCGGCGGCTGGACCGTCGGGGATTGCTGAATCCATTGCGTACCCGTGAACATCCAAGTATCCCCATAGGCGGGCAGCATGTTTTCGTTACCGCCGTACAGAATCAAATTCCCGGCGCTGTCCTGCGCCAGTGCCGCGTTCTTCCGGGGCGGCGGAGCATCCGTCCCGGATATCGTCCGTCCGGACCCATTCGGAATCCACGATACGCCATCGTGGAGCTTGGTCCATGCGCCGTCCTTCCAAAGCCACGTATCTCCGAAAACGAGATAGCTGACGTTGCCCGACCAATCGTTCGCTTCGCCTCCGTACAGAACGATGCCGCCAAGCTTCGGCGAATAAGCCATGGAAGCATAGTCTCTTGGTTTCGGCGCCGCAGACAACCCCGTGGCTTGTTGCCAGCCGCTTCCGTTATACAGCATCGTTTTGCCGTCGCCGGTAAACCGCATCAGTTCACCCGACTCCGGATTATAGACCATTCCGTTGCCGTAACCGGGGTCGTCGGAGATCGTTCCTTCCGCTTTCCATATATACTGCCCGCTTGCGCTGGGCGGCGCGATTACGGCGGTTACGTCGGCCGTCCCTGTAAGGCTGTCATAGTCGCCCTCCGTGGCCTCGTGGGTTGAATCGACGACTCGGAACTTCATCGGATAGGTTCCGGCCGTCGTCGGCGTGCCCGACAAGATACCGTTCGCATTCAGCGACAAGCCCGGCGGAAGCGTTCCGGATTCCAGCGACCAGTTGAACGGCGCCGTGCCGCCTTTCACCGGCAACTGATAACTGTAAGGCCGGCCCGCGAACTGTCCGATCTGCCCCGTGCCGTTTACTTGCATGACCGGAATTTTATAAACGAAATCTTTCGAAAAGTTCTCGGCATCCGTCACGCGGATCACGAATTCCTCGCCTCCGCTCGGTGCGAGCAGCGTGCCTTTGATTTCTCCCTTGATCGGATCGAGCGTCAAGCCTTTCGGCAGTGAACCGGAGACGATCGAAAGCTTATAGCTGCCGACCCCGTTCGCCGTCTGCTGTTCTGCCGTGAACGGGTATCCGCCGGACGGGTGGAGCGAAGCGCTGTACGTTTCGCCGACTTTCCCGCCGGGCAAGTAAGGTTCCATCGCGAGCTCGGGCGCGGCCGAGAATGGCACGGCCGGCGGCGTCCCTTTCGCGCCGAGCGTAAAATTCGTGTAGATCGAGATAGGCGGGTAGGGAAAGGCCGGAACCGGGATCATGCCGGCGGAACCTCCGACCTTGATTTGCAATTCCGCATAATTGACCGACGGAGCGTATTGAACCTCCGGGAACTGGATCGTGCCGGACGTGGCCGAAGGCGTGATATCCCACGTCGAATTCCTTACCACGTGCCGGTCGGCGGTATAGTTGAAACGGTCCGTAATGACCGCCCCTGCGGCGCTCGGCCGGGTCGAATCCATGATAAAAGGATCATTGCCGCCAACCATGTAATCGAGATTCAAAGTGATTTTGAATTTGAGCGGCACTTTCGGAATCGAAAGCGGGATCGTGATGCCCGTCGTACGGTCCATCCAGAAAGAACTGCCGCTGAAAGGCGCCGCCTTATTGGTCGAATTGCCGAACCCGAAATTAAGGATCGGCACGCCCAAATTGTATTGTTTTCCCAATACGTCGATAATGAAATGGACGTAAAACCCGACGCCGAACGTCGAATACATCGTATTTTCGTTTCCGCCGACTCCCTGGGACGTCATCGTGACGGTGAACTTGGACTTCTGGCCGACCTCCAGCTTCGGAAGCTTGAAATTCGCTTCGGCCGGCCAATTCCACGCGGCTCCCATCCCGGCGTTGAACTCGAACCATACGCCGATTTTCCCTAGTTCGCCCAAATCCACGAGATAAATAATCGGCCAATTCCAATGGATGCCGGGGAACCCCGATTGGCCAGACAGCGTATACTTGGCCGTCTGGCTTGTCGCGGCAGCCGCGGGAGCGAGTACTTTCGTCTGCGGCTTGAGCGTGTCCGAAGCGGTCAAAGGCGAGCTTGCAGGCGCTTCAGCACCCGATAAGGCGCTTTCCGGGGCGTCCTCCGGCGTCACGGCAGAGGTCTGCGATTCCTCCGCGGTCGGGATCGGGTTCGGCAGCACCGGATTTTCGATCGGCGCCGCCTCGGACATGTCGCTGACGAAGTCCGCGACGAGCTTGCCGTCCTTGAGCTGTCCGGCAACCAGCAGGCCGCTGCCGAGCGAGATCGAGACGCCCTTTTTCGTCTGATATACCGTTTTCGGGGTCAATTGAACGGCCACGTAGTCCGCCAACGCCGATTGCGGTTCCGCTGCCTGAATACCTTCGTCCGCATCCGAATCGAGCTGGATCGCCTCTTGCTTCAGCAGGAGCGCCGAGCCGTTCACGGAAACGACCTCTCCGAACATCGCCGTTCCGACGGCCGACGAAGCAATGCCGGAAGCCGGCGTAGCCTGGGCCGCTTCAGCCGCTTCGACCTTCAACGTGCCCGCGAAGGTCTGGAAGAGCAAGAATGCCGCCGTGACAAAGGCAGCGAACGGTTTCCATCTGCCGAGTCTGTTCATAAGATGAAAATTTCTCCTCTCGCATCTAGTAAACGATTCTATGAACTCAACCGGAATTCTACCTTTTGCCGCTCCCAAGATTCTCCCAAAACAAAAAAGAGTCCCTTTGCCGATCAAAAAAAAGAAGATCGCCGAACCCCGCCGCGAGTGCGGGAACATCGGCCATCTTCCTTCGTATCGATTCCGTCAAGCTGTTATGGATTGCGTTTCAGTCCGACTTATCGCGCGGCTTCGCGCCGCATCACTCCGTTTCCGGCCGCTGCCACAGCGCCATCTGCAGCAGCATCGCATGCTCGAAGCGCCGAGGATCGTATCCGGTGAGCGAAGCGATCTGCTCCAGCCGGTAGATCATCGTATTGCGATGAATGCCAAGCGATGCGGCGGCGCCCGCAACCGATAAATTCGCGGCGCAGAAATGCCGGATCGTTTCCGTCATCTTTTCTTGCCAGACGGGCTCGATCTTCAGCCATAGCCGCTCGCCGTGCTTCCGGGGGATCAGGCTGGCAAGCGCCCTGGCCTCGATGTCGTCGAAGCGAACGATGCCCGCCTGCTCTTGCCCGGCGGCGAACCGCAGCGCCATGTCCGCTTCCTCGAAGCTGGCGCGAACCAGCGCAAGGTTCGCCGCCGGATTGCCTACGGCAATCCGGCCGTTCAAACGCTCGGCCGCCATCCAGTCGGACAGCTTCCGCAGCGAGCGCTCCGCTCCGGCGCGGTCCGCCCGGGCCAGCAACAGGACGAGTCGCTGCGGCCCATCGTTGCCGAGGATCGTTTCCTCGCTTCCGATCGCCTCGACGATACCGGAAATCAGGCTCTCCCGGCTCCGGCTCGCATCGGGGAATGGGCAGGCTACGATTGCCGCCTGATAGGGAGGCTTCCAAGGCAGTTGCAGCGATTGCAGCCGCCGAACGATCGCGTCGGTGTCCGGCGGAGCGTCCTCGCGGCGCACCAAAGCTTCGACGATGAGGTCGATCTCATGCTGCCGCCGCTCCGCCTGCCGCTTCCATTCGATTTGGCGGATCATGAGCTCGGTGGTCATTTTCAGCAATTGTCCGAGCGGTTCCAGTTCGTTCGGCAGGCCCGTGATCCCAATGGCCCCGATCGTGCGTCGTCCGAATCGGATCGGGATGTTGACGCCTTTCTGCGCGCCCGCGTACCGCGTGTCATCGGATTCGTCCACCGCGATCGTCTCGTTGCGGCGAATCGCTTCGGCCGCGGCCTCGTGGCGGATGCCGATGCGGGCCGGGTCGCCGCTTGCGATAATGGTGCCGGATTCGTCCATCATGTTGATATTGCGGCCTACGCGCACCATCGTCTCTCTTACGATTTCTTCCGCCAATTCGGGGGACAGCAGCATGACTTCGGCTCCTTTATGCGCCTCTTCGTTTGTGCATAATGCATGATAATTCTATATCATTTCGATTGATAATTGTACGGAATATACGAAGAGTTCGGAAACAGGGTGAGCTATAATAAGTTGACACGATCGCAACGCTTTATGAAACTGCAGCCGGGAGTGAGGGGTAAGGTGCGTATATTGATTGTTCCGGATTCGTTTAAAGGCAGTTTGACCGCCGTCGCGGCGTCCGAAACGATGGCCGGCGCCGTGCTGGCCGAAATGCCCGATGCGGAAGTGTTTCGCATTCCGCTGGCGGACGGGGGCGAGGGGACGGTCGATGCGCTGGTCGCGGCGCGCGGCGGGCGGACGGTGCCGATCGAAGTGACGGGTCCATTGGGCGAACGGGTTCAAACCTATTACGGTGTCATCGGAGAAACGACGGCAGTCGTGGAAGCGGCGAATTTATGCGGATTGACGATGGTGCCGCCGGAGCGGAGAAACCCGCTGCATACGACTTCCCGGGCACTGGGCGAAGCGATTTTGGCCGCTTTGGACCAAAGCAGCTCGCGGATCATCGTCGGCCTGGGCGGGAGCGCGGTCAACGACGGCGGCATCGGCATGTTGTCGGCGCTCGGGGCCGTTTTCCTGGACGGTGCCGGGCATAAGCTGTCCGGATATGGGCGCGATTTGCCGGAGCTGGACCGGATCGACCTGAGCGGCCTGGATTCGCGCCTCAAACGTTGCGAAATCACCGTGGCGTGCGATGTCCGCAATCCGCTCGTCGGCGAGGAGGGGGCCACGTTCGTGTACGGCCCGCAGAAAGGCGCGTCCGCGGAGATGTGCCGGACGCTCGATGCGGCTATGGCGGCTTATGCCGCCAAGCTGGAGGCATGCTTCGCGGACATGGGCATGGGCGCAGCCGCCGGCGGAGCTCCGCTGCGCGACGCGCCCGGCGCCGGCGCTGCCGGCGGTCTCGGGTTTGCGCTGCTGTCCCTTGGCGCCAAGCTCGTGCCGGGCGCGCAGTTGATCGAAGAGCAGACCGGTCTGAGAGCGGCGGCGCGGGCGGCGGACTGGGTCCTGACCGGCGAAGGGCGGAGCGATGGGCAGACGCTGTACGGCAAGCTGCCGCTGCATGTTGCCCGGCTGGCCCGCGAAGAGGGGACGCGGGCGGTGCTCATTTCCGGCAGCCTCGGCCCGGGGAGCGAGCGCCTGTTGTCCGAGTTCGCCGGATGCTTCTCCATCGTGGAGCAGCCCAGCTCGCTGCAGGACTGCATGGAGCAGGCCGAATCGCTGCTGTATCGCTGCACGCGCAGCGTCGCGCGTCTCATCGCCCAGGCGGCTGGCCGGTAAGACGCGAACGGAACAGGGCCGGCGAATGCCGGCCCTCAGCCTGTTGAAAAACCTTCAACACTTCTGAATTTTATATTCGTTTTTTCGAGTTTACGTGTTGGGATAAACGCAATTCGCCGGCATTCTATGCGAAAAATCGCATACAATCGCTCAACTTTGCGGTCGCAGGGCGAAATGCATTCGAAATTTCAAACAGAATCATTAGAATGATCTGCTAAGATGATTCGTAATTGATCTTTCGAACCGTTGGATGGTTTTCCCAGGGGTATCAAAGAACCCTGGCAACGGCTTCGCCAACAATCTGAGGGCCGGCGAATGCCGGCCCTTTTGAATACGTCCATATATTCGGAAAAGGGGAGGATCGCCCCCTTTTTCAATGCGCCATGCCCGCTAAGCCCGCGGCGTATTGCCGGGCGCTTCCCCGCTTCTTTCGCGCTCGCGCGCTTCCTGCAGCTCCTCTTCCCATGCGAGCGACTGATAATCCGCCGCCTTGTCCGACGTCCGGAACCAATGCAGGAAATCTTCCCACAACGCCACCGGCCAATCGCCGTCGATGTCGGCCGTCGTGTATTTGCCTTCCGCCAGCCGCTCGAACCCGAACACGTCCCGAACTTGCGATTTCTCGGCCAAAACGACGGCCAGCTCCGCCAGATGCGGCGGAATGAACAGCACGCCCATCGGCGTTGCCATCACCACGTCGCCGGGCAGGCAGATCGCGTTGCCGATCCGGCAAGGCACGTTCATGCCCAGCATCGTCACCTGCCGGATCGGCGTCGGATCGATGCCGCGATGGTACACGTTGACGTTGGCGATTTTCTCCACCTGCTGCACGTCGCGCATTCCGCCCCACACGACGGCGCCGCCCCGCTTCGTCCGGGTGGAAATCGCGGTGGTCAGGTTGCCGCCGACGAACGTGCCTTTATAAACCTTGTCGAACATATCGACCACCACGACGTCGTCCTCGACCAGGCTGTCGATCACCCATTGGTTGAAGAAGCCTTTCCTGTGTTCCTCTTCTTGCCCGTATTTCAGCAGCGCGTCGTTCAAGTCGGGACGCTCCGGCGCGAACACCGCCGTCACCGCCCGTCCGACGACCGTCATATTCGGATGAACGGTTTGAAAACCGCCTTGGAACTGAAAATCGTAACCGCGGCGCCAGATGGGGCTCCACGCCTCCTCGAGCGTGATGCGCCGCATTCTGCGCAGGATGTCGTCCGGAACTTTGGGCCGGCCGTTCGCGAACCGTTCTCCTGTCCACAATGGGGTGATCTGGATAATATCTTCGGGATTGTCGTATTTCATCTGCGTTCGCCTTCTCTCCTTAGGGTGTAAGCGCTAGCTCCATTGCCGGTCGTTCGACCAGTACCGGTTCCATTGGTCCGTCGGCTCCCAGAGGCCGGGGATTTCCGGATGCAGGTGCTGCGCGATGACCTCGTCGTTCAAGTCCTCGATGCCCAGCCCGGGTGCATCCGGCACCTGGATATAGCCGTCCTGCACGAGCGGCTTGGGCAGCTTGCTGACGATCAGATCGTCCCACCACGGCACGTCGTTCGAATGGAACTCGAGCGCGAGGAAGTGCTCCGTCGCCGCGGCCGCGTGTACGCCCGCCAGGCAGGCGATCGGGCTCTCCGCCATATGGATGGCCATGGCTACGCCATACGATCCGGCCATATCGCCGACCTTCTTCGTCTCCAGAATGCCGCCGGCGGTCAGCACGTCGGGATGGACGACCGAGATGCCCCCCGACGCCATCAGCGGTTCGAAGTTTTCCTTCAAATAGATGTCCTCGCCCGTGCAGATCGGCGTCGTCACGGCACGCGCGAGCCGCGCGTACTGCTCCGTGTACTGCCAAGGGATCATATCTTCCATCCAGGCCAGATTGAACTTCTCGATCCGCCGCCCCAGCTTGATGCAATCTTCAACCCCGATATGGCCGAAATGGTCGATCGCCAGCGGAATTTCATATCCGATTGCGTCCCGCACCTCCGCCACGTATTGCTCCAGCATGTCCAACCCTTTTTCCGTCACGTGGATGCCGGTGAACGGATGCGCGACGTTCGTGAGCTCGTAATGCCGCCGCTTCTCCTCTTGGGTAAGCGGCACGGAGAACCGGTTGCGCCACTTGTCCGCCAATGCGCGCATCTCCTCGACGAAACCGGGCGGACCGCTCAACGTGCCGGGCTCGTCCGCGAGTTGGTTGATGCCGAGGTCCATTTTCAGGAACGTGAATCCTTTCTCCATCCGTTTCTTGAGCGCCGCGCCCATCGCGCTGCCGGTGTCTTTGCCGTCCACGTCGGTGTCGCAGTACATGCGGATCCGGTCGCGGTATTTGCCGCCCAGCATCTGGTAGACCGGGACGCCGTAGGCTTTGCCGGCCAAATCCCAGAGGGCGACCTCCAGCCCGCTGACGCCGCCGCCTTGCCGGCCGTGTCCGCCGAATTGCTTGATGCGCCGGAACAGTTTGTCGACGTTGCACGGGTTCTCCCCGAGCAGACGGCTTTTCAGCATCAGCGCGTAAAGCTTCTCCGCGTTGTCGCGCACTTCGCCGAAGCCGACCAACCCTTGGTTCGTATAGACTTTGATCAGGCTGCAATGGGTCGGAATGCCGGTAATGTCGGCAAAACGGATATCCGTAATGCGAAGCTCCGACGGCTTCGAGCAGGTATTCACATGGGCCAGCGTGTTTTCATAGGTTTCTCGCGAATGCAAGGGTGAACGCCTCCTCCAAATGGCTGCAAGCATAAAATTGACAGTTTGTTATCTAGAACAGCATGCTGGCCCCGTCCAGCCGGATCGCCGACCCGGTCATGAAGTCCGACGCATCCGAGCTCAGGTAGCAGACCAACTGCCCGACATCTTGCGGCAAGCCGATCCGCCCCATCGGGAACTTGCGCAACAGCACGTCCCGCGGCTTGGTGACGGCCTCTCCCGCCACTTCGTCCGGGATAATGTCCCGGGGTTTGCCGCTCTTCTTCCCCACATCGACGGCGCCGGGCTCGACGGCATTGACCGTGATGTTATACCGGGCCAACTCCAGCGCGCTTTCCCGGCACAGCATCCGCATGCCGCCTTTGGTCATGGCATAAACCGGATCGAAGTCGGTCGGGCGCTTGCTGTGCACCGACGAGATGATGACGATACGCCCTTTGCCTCTCGCCTTCATGGAAGGAATGACCGCTTGCATGCACTGCCAGTATCCTTTCAGATTCACGTGCATGAGCTGATCGTAGGCGGATTCGTCATATTCGAACAGTCCGATGTTCATTTGCAAGGCCGCGTTATTGACCAGAATGTCGATGCCGCCGAAACGTTCGATCACCTGCTCGGCCATCCGGTCGATCTCCTGCTTGCGGGAGACGTCGGCCTGCACGAGCATGCATTCGCCGCCCAGCGCCCGAATGCGCGCCTCCGTGTCTTTGGCGCCGGCATCGCTCGAATTGTAATGAATGGCAACCTTCGCGCCGCATGCGGCGAGCTCGATCGCAATGCCTTTGCCGATGCCGGTGCCCGCCCCGGTGACCAGGGCAATCCGTCCGCTCAAATCCGTCATGATCGCCTATCCCTCCCGGTGCTGCTGGCCGCGCTTCATTTTATGGTCGAGATAATGCAACACGAAGCCGCCGTCCAGCCGAAGGTCCGCGCCATTGACGTAACGGGCTTCGCTTGACGCCAGGAACAGCGCGCAAGCGGCCAGGTCTTCCCAGCTGCCCAGTTCCGCGTTCGGAACCTTGAACCGATAATCCCGGTACTGCGTGGCTACGTCGCTGCGAAATCGTTCGTCGTCCCCTTCGACCGGTCCCATCTCGATCGTGTTGACGCGAACCCCGCTGCGGCCCAGCGTAAGCGCCGCTTCCTTGGCCAACATCTTGATGGCGCCCTGTGATACGCTGTAAGCAAAGGATGAGCCGGTCGGTTTCTCGGCATGGATGGAACTGGCGAAAACGATGCTGCCGGTTCCGGCTTCGGCCATCTGCCGGCCGACGGCCTGGGTGCAGACGAAAGCCGATTTGGCGTGCGCATCCAACATTCGCAGGAACGCGGCTTCTTCCCCGTCTTCCACCCGGATCGGCGCGGCGCACCGACGGTTATGGATCAGTACGGTGACGGGGCCCAGGCGCTCCAGCGCCTCCTGCAGCACGGCATCAACGGCCGCCGGACTGCACAGGCTCGCGTCCGTCGCCATGGTTCGGACGCCGGCTGACCGGCAGGCGGACAGCGCGGCTTGCATCCGCTCTCCGCCCGGATTCCCGCATAGAATGAAATTCGCTCCCGTATCCGACGCGAACCTGCGAACGAGCGCGATGCCCGAATCGCTGTCCGCGTCCGTGATCATGACGGTTCCTGTCATTGGCCATCCCCCTTCAGGCAAGCCCAAACTGTGATGAACAGGTCCATCTTAGATGAGGAGACCGGGCGGGACAATGAATGTATTTTTAGATTTGTTCGGTTTTTTTTAGGCGTTTGCGGGGCGGCTTGCCCGCCCTTCCCATTCGCTAAAAAATCCGGAACAAATTCAAAGATCGCTTCCTGTTCAACCGGGCTCGCCTGCCTTACCATTAGGGTCGTAACGTTACGCTGAAAGCACTTTCACAACTCCAGCAAGGGGGAAACTGTCCATGCGCCAACGCAACATCCGCAAGTCCGCCTACATGCTGCTCGCCGCGCTGCTGCTCGTATTCGTCGCAGCCTGCGGCGGCAAGAACGACGGCAATTCCGCATCGCAACAACCGGAAACCGGCCAGCCTCCGGCATCCAGCGCGTCCGCTTCATCCGGCCAACCGGCGGAGAATGTCACGCTGAAGTTCCTCTATACTTGGCCGGAATTCGAGACCACGATGAAAAAGACGATCGCCATGTTCGAAGAAAAGCATCCGAACATCAAGGTCGAAGTCAGCGTCACGCCGTGGGACAAAATCAAGGATCAGCTTCAAGTCGCCTTCGCCAGCGGCGAAGCGCCCGACGTTACCTTCATGTGGCCCAAGGATATGTCCATCTACATCGGACAAGGCGTGGCCATGGACCTGACGCCTTACTTCGACGCCGATCCGGAATGGAAGAACAGTTTCATCGACCCGGTCATCTTGGATGCGGGCATCTACGACGGAAAGGTATACAACCTCCCGTTCCGCGGCAGCACGACGTTCATCGCCTACAACAAGGACATGTTCGACGCCAACGGCTGGACGGAACCGGCCAACCAAGCCGAGCTTGAACAGCTGATGGACAAGATGCTGGCGAAGGGCATTACGCCGTTCGCGATCGCAGGCAATCCGAACGGCTTCCAGATCGAGAAAATGAACCAGTATTTCGTCGGCTACAATCTGATGCAAGCCGGCATTCTGACCGATCCCGAATACGTGAAAGCCCGCAAGGTCGACATCAAGGGGCCTTATGCCGAAGCCGTCAAGAAATCGAAGGAATGGTACAAGAAAGGCTATTACGGCAAAAGCCCGCTCGGCGTAGGGCGCGAACAGGCGCAAGCGCTGTTCTACACGGGCAAGAGTCCGATGATTCTGCTGAACAACAACGAATTGACCGCCATGCGCAATGGCGTGAACGGCAAGTTCAAGATGCAATTCATGGTGATTCCGGCTCCGGAAGGCGCCAAAGACTTCTTCCTGCCCGGAGGGTTCGACGGCTTCATGGCGAACAGCAAGACCGAGCATCCGGATGAATCGATCGAGCTCCTGAAGTTCCTGAACTCCGAGGAAGTGCAAAACCTGTGGGCGGAGGAAACGCTCTCGGTGATGACGCGCAACGGCGTGAAGTATAACGATCCGGACATGAATACGTTCGCCAAATACATCAAGGTCGCGGGCAAGTACACGCAGTTCCCGGACTACAACGTCGGCGATGTCGTCACGCGGAACGCCCAGGAGTTCGCCAACTTCCTGCTGCAGGATTCCTACACGCCGGAGAAGCTGGAGCAAGTGTGGAACGACAATTACAAGAAACAGATCGAACTGGCGAAGTAAACTAAGGATTTTGTACTGCTAGCAAACGGCATAGCTGCTTCAGGCAGCGGCGTCCCTGCGGGCCGGATGGAACGCGGAGACGCCGCAGCCCGTTGTCGCATCGGAAGGAGAGCGAATCGGATGGGCATCCCATCGATCGAGAGAAGGAGAAGACGGCTCGGTTACGTCTTTCTTCTGCCGTCATTCGCCATACTCGGGGCCTTTCTGTTCTACCCCGTCGTCAACAGCCTGATCATGAGCTTCACCGACTGGACGGGCTTCGGCAACGGGTTCGCCTGGATCGGATTCGACAATTACGTCCGGATGTTCGCGGATATGCCGGATTTCTGGGCGTCGCTGGGCGTGAACCTGAAATTCGCGGTCATCACGTCCGTCGTGCAGACGATCCTGGGCTTCCTGCTCGCGTTCGGCGTCTATCAATTGACCCAGCGTTGGCAGAAGTTTTATCAGATTGCGCTCTATGTGCCGGTCATCCTCCCAGCGGCGGCCGTCGCGGTCATGTGGGTGTTCATGTACGACCCCAATTTCGGCTTGATCAACCAGTTCTTGTACGCGGTAGGCCTGGACTCGCTGGCCAAAGGATGGCTCGGGGAACCGGGAACGGCGCTCGCGAGCGTCATCGTCACGAACACTTGGCGATACGTCGGGTTTTCCATGATCTTGTACTATATCGCCATGCTGGACATTTCCAAGGAAATCCTGGAGTCGTCCACGATCGACGGCGCGACCAAACTCAAGCAATTGCGGCATTTTTTCTTGCCGCTGACGTGGGGAACGACGGAAATCAATTTCATGCTCTCGCTCATCGGCGGGATGAAATCGTTCGACATGTTTTATCTCATGACGGGAGGCGGGCCGGGCACGTCGACCCAGGTCGTGGGCATGCTGATCTATCGCGAGGCGTTCCAGAATTTCCGGTTCTCCTCCGCGTTGACGATGTCCGTGATCCTGTTCGTCGTCATTCTGATCATTACGGTGATCAGCCGCACCCTCCTGAAACCGAAAGAGCTATGACCGATCCGGGGAGGTGAAACGATTGTTCAAAACCGAAATATCGCCGACCGGACGGCACTCGAGCAACGCCGCACGGGCCATTGCCGTTGTCGGTCAGCTCGCGCTTGGGATCGTCGCCCTGCTTACGCTGTATCCGATCCTGTTCATTCTCATGACTTCTTTCAAATCGACGACGGACGTCATCACGAAGCCGTTCGCGGTCACGAAGATGATGCTGGACAATTACGCGGTGGCTTGGAAACTCGGGCATGTCGCCGAATATTTCCTGAACAGCGCGATCGTGACCGTCGTCACTTTGATTTTTCAGCTGGTCATCACCATCATGGCCGCCTATGCGTTCGGCAAACTGCGTCCCCGGGGCCACAACGCTCTGCTGCTCCTTTATTTGACGGCTTTATTCATTACGATCGAGATGACCACGGTGCCCGTGTTCATGCTGCTCAAGGATTTGGGACTCATCCATACCCGGTGGGGATTGATTTTGCCTTATACGGCATCCGGCGTCGTCATGGGCATCTACATCATGACCAATTTCGTCAAGGGACTGCCCAAGGAAGTGGACGAGGCGGCGGTCGTGGACGGCGCGTCGCTGTTCCAGATCTTGATCAAAATCGACATTCCGCTGATCTCGCCGGTCATCGCGACGGTCGTGATCATTAATTTCCAGCACGCGTGGAGCGAATTTTATTGGGCGCTGATCGCGGTGAAGGACGAAGCGCTGAAGACGTTGCCGCTCGGGCTCATCAATTTTCAGTCGGAGTACGGCAGCGATTACGGCGTGCTGGCGGCAGGGCTGATGATTTTGACCATACCGGTGCTGATCGTGTATTTGTACTGCTCCAAATACTTCATCGAAGGAGTCGCGGTCGGCGCCGTAAAAGGATAACGAGTTGGGAGGATATGCGCGATGGGAAAAATGCCGTTGGAAACGCGGGGCATAACCGACAGCCGCCTGGCATTCGGGTGCATGCACTTATGCGGAGGCATGAAGTTGAATCCGATTACGGAAGAAGAAATCCGGAACACGGAACGGCTGGTGGACGCGGCTTTGGAGGCGGGGATCACGATGTTCGACCATGCGGACATCTACGCCAAAGGGCTGGCGGAAGCCGTCTTCGGCGAAGTGATGAAACGCCGGCCGCAGCTGCGGGACAAGATCGTGATCCAATCGAAGTGCGGCATCCGGCTGCCGGAAGGAACGGCTCCCAAGCGGTATGACTTCTCGCGGGACCACATTCTGGGCGCGGTGGAAGGCAGCCTCAAGCGGCTGCATGTGGAGAAGCTCGATGTGCTGCTGCTTCATCGGCCCGACGTGCTGATGGAGCCGGAGGAGATTGCCGAGGCGTTCAGCAAGCTGCGGGATGCCGGCAAAGTCGACCATTTCGGCGTATCGAACATGAGCGCGGATCAAATCCGCTACCTGCAGGCCTATCTGCCGGTGCCGCTCGCGGTCAATCAGCTGGATCTCAGCCTGGGCAAGCTGGAATGGCTGGACAGCGCCGTCACGGTGAACCGGCGGATCGACAAGACGGTGAGATTCCCGGAGGGGACGATCGAACACTGCCGGAAGGAAAATATTCAGCTTCAGGCTTGGGGCTCGTTGGCCCAAGGGAGATTCACCGGCAGAGAGATGGACTTGACCGAGGCGGAGCGGGCGACGGCCGCGCTCGTCGCGCGGATGGCGCAAGAGAAAGAGACGACGCCCGAGTCGATCGTGCTGGGCTGGCTGATGCGCCACCCGGCGAAGATCCAGCCGATTACCGGCACCGTCAACCCGGCGCGGGTCGCCGCATGCGCGGATGCCGTCCGCCAGGCCGATCTGATGACGAGGGAAGAATGGTACGCGCTGTATAACACGAGCAGAGGAGCCGATATTCCGTGAAGAAGCTGATCAACGGTCCGGATCGGGTCGTGGACGAAATGGTGGAAGGCTACGCGGCCGCTTACCCGCAATACGTCGTTCAGTTGACGGGCAGCAAGCGCGCGCTGGTACGGACGCAACTGCGCAAAGGCAAGGTCGGCATCGTGATCGGCGGAGGATCCGGCCATGAGCCGGGCTTCATGGGTTATGTCGGCCGGGGTTTCGCGGACGGCGTCGCGGTCGGGAACGTCTTCGCCTCCCCTTCGCCGGACCCGATCGTCGCCGCGACGAAGGCGGTCGATCAAGGGGCAGGCGTTCTCTACATGATCGCCAACTACGCCGGCGACAACATGAATTTCGAGATGAGCGCGGAGCTGGCGGCGATGGACGGCATTCGCACGGCTGCGGTGAGAGTCACGGACGACGTCGCTTCGGCGCCGGCGGGAGACGAGGAGAAACGGCGGGGGATCGCCGGCGTCGTTCTGCAGTACAAAGTCGCGGGCGCTGCGGCGGAGCGGGGATATTCGCTCGAGCGGCTCGTTGAGCTGTGCGGCAAGGCGAACCGCAATACCCGCTCGATGGGCGTTGCGGTCAGTCCATGTTCGATGCCGCAGACGGGCAAGCCCGCTTTCGAGCTGGCGGAAGACGAAATGGAAATCGGCCTCGGCATTCACGGCGAGCCGGGGCTCGTCCGGGGCAAGCTGGCTTCGGCCGACGAAACGGCGCAAAGCCTGATCGAACGGATCGTGCCGGATTTGGGTCTAGCTAGCGGCGATCGGGTTGCCGTCATGGTTAACGGACTCGGTTCGACGACTTATATGGAAATGTTCATCGTGTTCCGCAAGGCGAAGCAATTACTGGATGCGCAGGGGATCCGCATCCATCGCGCCCATGTCGGCGAATTCGTCACTTCGATGGAAATGGGCGGCCTGTCGATTACGTTGATGAAGCTGGACGACGAACTGGCGGGACTGATCGACGATCCTGCCGACTGTCCCGCGTTCACTCAGGCATAAGGGGGGTCAAGGCGATGAGTTTAACCGTAACGCAATTCGCCGGCGTCCTGAACCGGATTGCGGACCGCATCTCGGAGCGGAAGGAATATTTGTGCGAGCTGGACCGCCATATCGGAGACGGCGACCATGGCGTATCGATGGACATCGGCTGGTCGGCGATCCGGCAGAAGCTGCGGGAATTGGAAAGCGAACGCGATCTGGGCGCCTTGCTTCAGGCGGTCTCCCTCGCCTTCCTGAATGCGGTCGGGGCATCCGTCGGGCCGCTGTACGGGACGGCGTTCCTGCGGGGCAGCGCGGTCGCCAAGGGGAAGTCGGAGCTGTCCGACGAGGAACTGGCGGAATTCTGGATCGCCGCGATCGGCGGCATCCGGCAGCGCGGGAAGGCCGAACCGGGCGACAAAACGATGATCGACGCGTGGGCGCCGATCGCCTCCTCGCTGGAAGCGTCCCTCGCGGACGATGAGCCGTGGGATTCGGCTTGGGACAAGGCGGTCCGGGCCGGCGAACGGGGAATGAACGCCACGAAGGATCTCGTCTCGCGGAAGGGCCGATCGGGGCGGCTGGGAGATCGCTCCGTCGGGCACGTCGATCCGGGCGCGGCTTCCGCTTGGCTCATCTTCTCCACGTTCGTGCAGGCGCATCAGGAAGCGCAAACGCAATCGTAACTTCAAGCCCCGTCCTTCTCTATTTCCAATCCTTCCATCCGGTGTCATAATGATGGCGAGGGAGGCATTCGACATGTTTCGCAGACCCCATCGTACGTTCGCGCTGATCTTGCCGTGCCTGCTCGCGTCCGGCATGCTGCTCGCCGCAGGCTGCAGCGGCGGGTCGATCTCGCCGGATGCCGCGGAGACGCTGGGACCGACGGGCGGGACGGAACCGGTCACGATCCAAATCGGATTCAATCCTCCGTACGAAATATCCCGGGAGGAAATCCGGGCGTTCGAACGGGACAACCCCGACATCCGCATCGAGACGTTCGACGGGCAGGACTACAACAAGGTGATGGCCATGATCGCGGCCGGCCGCGCGCCGGATATTCTGCGCATCTCGGGCACGTTCGATTTCGTGCCCTTCGTGGAGAAAGGCTACGCCTTGAATCTGGAGCCCTATATGGCCCAAAGCGCTGTATTCGACCAAAACGATTTCGCGCCGATCGCGAACCTGTTCCGGTATGACGGCCAAGTCCAAGGCCGCGGCCCGATGTACGGATTCGTGAAGGATTGGTCGCAGGATTTCACGCTGTGGTACAACAAGAAGCTGTTCGATGAAGCGAACGTGCCGTATTTAAGCCCGACAGAGCCGATCACCTGGGAGGAATTGCTCGCGATCAGCAAAAAGCTGACGAAGACGGAAGACGGGCGCATCACCCAATACGGGTTCATGCCTCTCGGCGGCGCGCAGATGTCGCAAAACCTGCTGCTGCTCCAACTGGCGCAGCTCGGCCGGTCGCCCTTCTCCGAAGATTTCTCCGGCGCGGATTTAACGACTCCGGAAGCGAAGCGGATCATGCGGTACTGGAAGGACGTCGTCGACGCGAACGTCGGCGCCAATGCGGTGAATCAGGCGCAGGACAAAGCGAGCGACGCCTGGTTCGACGATAAGGTCGCGATCATGATGAGCGGCAACTGGTTCGCCGGCCGGATTCGCAACACGGAGAAGGCGAAAGGCCGCTTGCAGGATTACGGCTTCGCGCCGGCTCCCGTATTCGAGGGAGGCGTTCGGATCTCCCCTACTGGATATGCGGTAGGAGGCGTCATTTCGAAACAGACCCGGCATCCGGATGAAGCTTGGCGGGTGTTCGAATGGTTTTTCGGAGGCGAGCCCGCGGACGAGCGGGCCAGGACGGGCGTCGGGCTGCCGGCGTTCAAGTCGAAAATGCCGCTGCTGCGGCAGGATACCGCTTGGGACCGGGAAATCTTCCGGTATCAGAGCGAGGAGATGAAATACGCGGACCGGTACTTGCCCTTCAACCCCTACTTGTCGGGGACGGCGATGGACAGTCTGATCGATCAATATTTCGTCCCGGTCTACTTCGGCCGAAGCACGGTGGATGAAGCGGCCGGCCGCATGACCGACGCGCTGAACCTGCTCATACGGGAAGGCCGTCAGGCCGCGGGCGATCTGCCATCCGGCGGATAAAGGGATTCCAGCGGCTGTCACCCCATCGAGTGTGAAGAACGGACGGATCGCGGGCGAGGAGGTGCGCAGAGGCAAATGTACAAAATGTTGATCGTCGACGATGAACCGGAAATTCGCAGCGGCCTGCGTTATTTGGATTGGGGATCGGTAGGCGTCGAAGCCGTCGGGGAATGCGAGCACGGCCTGGAAGCCTGCCAATGGCTGGAGCAACACGCGGCGGATCTGATTCTGACGGACATCCGGATGCCGGTCATGAACGGTCTCGAATTGGCCGAGCACGTGGCCAAGCGCTACGGTCACATCAAGACCGTCGTGCTGTCCGGATACAACGATTTCGAGCTGGCCCGGGAGAGCATGCGGCGCGGTACGCTCGATTATTTGCTGAAGCCGATCAATCCGGACGAATTGCTGTCGGTCGTCTCCTCCGCGGTCGAGACGCTGCGCAAGGAAGGCCAGCAGCGCGAGAACCAGAAGCGTCTGGAACGGAAGGTCCGCCAATCGACGAAGCTGCTGAGGCAGCAATTTTTGCGCCGCCTGCTGTTCCAGTCCGTCGATCCCGACGAGATGGAGGAAGGCTGCGCGGCGGCGGAGCTGCTGTTGGAAGACCGGCGGTGCGCCGTCGGCGTGTTGAAGCTCGATCTTCAGGTCCCTTGGGAGCAAGCCTATACCGACAAAGACCGCAAACTCATTCTGTTCGCCTGCGACAACGTGATTTCCGATCTCTGGGATGAAGCCGGCAGCGGCTATCATTTCGTCGAACCTTCCGAAGGCGTCGTATACTTGGTCATGGCGCTCGATCCTTCGGACCCGGGCGAACCGCTCCCGGAGAAAATGAGCGGTCTTAAGCAGCATTTGAAGAAGTTCCGCGGCTTGTTCCGCACGACGATTTCGATTGCTTTCGGCTCCGAACAGGAACCCGGCAGCCTGGATCGCTCCCTCCAGCAGGCGCTTGCCGTTATGGCGCAAGCAGGCAGCGACGCCATGGCGATCTATGACGGTGGTTTGTCGACTCCTGGCGAACCAACGGAACAGTCGGCGGGCAAGGCGGATACCCCGCAGCCCGCAGCCGAAGAAGGCGGCAAGCCGGCGCATTACGTGGTGAACGCCGCCAAGGCATATGTCCAGGCTCACTACGATCGCGTGCTGACCTTGCAGGAAGTGGCGCAGCATGTCCATATCAACGCCTCGTATCTCAGCTATTTGTTCAAGGAAGTGACGGGCGATACTTTCGTGCATTTTCTGACTTCCCTGCGCATTCGCAGAGCCAAAGAGCTGTTGCAAGACCCGCAATACAAAGTCTACGAAATCGGCCAAATCGTCGGGTACGAGAATCCGCGGTATTTTGCCGAGATTTTCAAGAAACATACCGGCAAGACCCCTTACGAATATCGCTGCAATTGACCATACGGCCGCTGCGGCTTGCGCGCGTACAGAAGGGGAGGAGCAGCTTGAGGTTGGGGAAATACGGGTGGAACAAAAGCAGCTACCGGTTCAAGCTGGCTTTCCTGGCCGTGCTGCTGTCCGCATGCGGCCTTTCGTTCGTCGTGCTCACGACGTTATTCAACGTCCGCGATATCTCCGTCCAGATGCACGACGACAGCGAACGGCAGCTGTATCAACAATACGGCGGCAGCATGACTTCCTATTTCAAGGAAATCAATTCGCTGTCGACTTATTTGCGGAACGGCGAAATCACGAATTTCTCCCGAAATTATTGGAATCTTAGGGATCCGGAGCTTGCCGCCTCCAAGCTGGAGGAAATCAAACGGTTGATCGACCGGCTGAATCTGTACGACATGCAGGTAGACGCGATTTATATGTTCGGCAGCAACCCGAACCAGACCGGACTGGCCAAATCGATCGTCAGCTATTTGCCGGCTCTTGACGTCATGCCGTCCGTGAACGATATCGAAACGCTCGGATTCCTCGGCATCCTGTTGCGCGACAACGGATTTCCGGTCTATTACATGCCGGGCGAATGGAGCAGGCGGATCGCCGAGCTTCCGCCCGGGAAACGCGAATACGCCAAAGCAAGCGGCGTCGAAGCGTATTTGCTCAAGCTGGAAGGGCGCGTCTCCGTCACGAGTTACGCCGACAACGTGCTCCAGTCGGTCGTGCTTCGCGACGAGGTGTTCAACCGGCTGCTGTATGACGTCATCTTGAAGCGGGCAGGCGCGATGGTGATCGATCGGGAGGGGCGAGTCGTCTGGTCCAATCCGACCCGCTCCTCCCAACCCGCGTTCGATGCCGCGAAATTATCCGGCGTCGCGAACGGAGAAGGAAGTTTGTCGCTGAACGGGCAAGATATCCGTTACCAGCAGTTGTCCCCCTTCGGCTTCACCTGGATTCAATATGCTCCCAGCCCCGCCTGGGGCGACGATCAGGCCCCGTTCATCCGGCAGACCGTTCTGGTCGCCCTCTTGGGCATGGCGGCGGCGATCGTTGCCGCCTGGTGGATCTCGGACCGGATTTGCGAGCCGATCAGCGGGCTTGCGCTGCTCTTGAGCCGCAAGGGCAAGCGCCTGCCGGTCGGGCCGATTCCGGAGCAATTCCAGCACCGGACTTTCCTCAGAAGAACCCCTCTGCGGCGCAAATTGTTTTACATGTTCCTGTTATCCTCGATCGCGCCGGTATTGCTGGTCGGGATGGCATGTTCCTCGCAGGCCTATAACGCCACCAAGCATAAGCTTTACGAATCGGTCGACAACTGGACCCGCCGCCTATCCAATGAAATCCGGGCCAAGCAGGCTTCGTACGAGAATTTGATTCGCCGATTGGCCGCGGACGGAGAGATGGCCGCCATCGTCAAGGACCAGCAGGTGATCGGGGAAGAAGACAAGAAGACGCTGGAGTCGATGTTCATCAAACAGACGGAGGGCATCGGCGACATCGCTTACTTCGTGCTCAGAAGCATTACCGGTACCGCGCTCTACGCTTCCATCTACACGAACAACCTGGAGCTGTTCGAGACGGATGCCGATCTGGAAACCCCCTTCGCGGCGGCGGCCGGGGATACCGTCTGGCTGGAAGGCCGGAAGGACGTGTTCAACCAACAGAACCTGACCCTGGTCAAACGGCTTGAAATTCCGGGGCGTTCGTCTCCTGCCGATAACGTCGACGTCGGCTATCTGGAAATCGCGCTGAAGCTGACGGCGCTTCATGCCGCATTCCCCCATTTGCAGACGGAATACGTCATCGTGCGGGACGACAGGCGGTTTCTGGCCGGCAGCACGAATGACGACAGCTATGTCGCCTCGGCCAGACGCGCGGCGGCTTACCGCGGCGACGATGACGGCAAGAGCGCCGAATCGCCTTACGAGACGAAAATCGACGGCCGTCATTATTTGCTGGCCACGCAGCGGGTGCCGGGCACGGACTGGACCGTCGTCGCCTATCAGCCGACCCTGGAGATCAGCCAGACCAGCCGGTCGCTGCTGGAGAGGAATATCGGAATTACGCTGCTCGCCTCCATCCTCGTCTTCCTGCTCTCCATCGTCGTATCGGGCCTGCTCGTCCGCCCGATCGAGCGGCTGAAGCGGGAAATGGAGCGGGTGGGCCGCGGTGAGGGAGAAATCAGCAGCGGCCTCCGGCATGAGGCGACGGATGAAATCGGCGAACTGATCGCCAGCTTCAATGTCATGATTACGCAGATCAATGAGCTCATGCATGAAAACATCGACAGGCAAGTCAGAGAGCGCGAGCTGGATCGCTTGAAAACCCACGCCGAGCTCGGCATGCTGCAGCAGCAGATCAATCCGCACTTCCTCTACAATACGCTGGAAGCGATCAACATGCGGTCGCTTCAGCTGGGCGCGACCGAAGTGTCGCGCATGGTAACGGCGCTTGCCCGTCTATTCCGCTATGCGATCAGTTCCGCCACCGACTTGGTGGACTTGGATCAAGAGTTGGAGCATACCCGGAATTACGCCACGATTCAGGAAATCCGGTTTCGCGACCGCTTCCGGGTGGATTGGCGCATCGAGCCGCAGACGCGCGAATGCAAAGTGCTCAAGCTGCTGCTGCAGCCGATCGTGGAAAATGCCATCAATCATGGACTCGCGGAGTACACGGCGGACGGTGTGGTCGAAATCGTCTCCCGTTTGGAGGGCGAACATCTGATCCTCGAAGTATCGGACAACGGGATCGGGATGGAGGAGGAGGAACTTGGGGCGCTGCACGCGAAGCTGATCGCCCCTCCGCCCGTCGATACCCCGGTATTCTCGGCGAGAAGAACCGGCGTCGGGCTGCTCAATGTGTACCAGCGGCTTAAGTTCCATTACGGGGATGCGGCCGACTTGAGCGTCGACAGCGAACCGATGTCCGGTACGCGCGTCCGAATCCGAATTCCGGTGCAGCAGGTCTGATCGTTCAGAGGGAAGGGAAGTTCGGCCTCACCAACAAAGAAGATCGCCGATCTCCCGAAAGACGGGATGAAGGCGATCTTCTTTCCTATCGGACTTTCCAAGACGCGATCCGATTCGCTTCAGTGCGCCGATTCCGAAAAATGGTTTCGGAGCACCGGCGCCAATACGTTCATGGAGACGTTATGGTTCTGACCCTCCAGCATCAGCAGTTCGCCCTTCGGCAGATGATCCGCCACATGCTTGACCGCGTTTCTCAGGGCTACGCCGCTTTTGCCGCCGCCGATCACGAGGGTCGGCACTTGCACGGCGGCGATCCGTTCCGTCGGCAGCGAGTAGTCGCTCATCACCGCGGCATCGTACGGCAAGGAATTCGCGACCGCCCGCATCCGGGCCCAGAACGGCATGATCCTCATGATCGATACGGCGAATCCGGGAGCCCCCATCATCCGGAGGAAATACTTCACCGCGTCGTCGCGCCGGCCGGCCGCGATGAATTCGCGCAGCTTCGCTTCATGGTCGCTCGGCGGACGGGGCGCCCCGTCACCGATCATGTACGGCGGTTCGTACAGCGCCAGCTTCTTCATCGGCACGCCGCTCGCCGCCGCCTCCAGCGCCAACGCCGCTCCGGAAGACATGCCCCACACGTTCGCCGACCCGCCGACCGCCTCGATGACGGCGTGCAAGTCTTCCACCTCGCGGGCGACCGCGTAGAAATCGGTGTCGCCGCTGTCGCCGCGCCCCCGGCGGTCATAATTGACGACGGTGAAGTCTTTGGACAGCAGCCCGGCGAGTTTGACGAAACCCGGGAACTTCCGGTAGCTGAGCGCGCCTCCGACGAGAATGACCGCCGGTCCGCTTCCGACCGTATCGTAAGCGATCGGAGTACCGTCTTTGGACAACGTTTTCCGTACCATGCCCGCCCTCCATGCACGAATGAATTTTCGTAGAAATTGTAACATCTGCCATTGGATGCATCTAGCGATTTACTCTAAAAATCTCGAATTTTATCGTTTGAGTTGCTGCGCTTTCCAGGCCACCGTGAACAACCATACGCAATAGGCAACCATCAGGATGCGGTTGGGCCAACCGACATACACGCCGGGGCCGAATCCGCCGTGCTGCGGAAGCGTCAACGCTACCGCCGCCACCATCGACAGCAAGCTGATCACGACGAAGGCCGAGGACCCCGCCAGCGCAAAACGATTCGCGCGCCAAGCCGGATTCCGCAGCAGGCTGAGGTTGATCAGGACCGAAGCGATCGTCAGCGACGGGATCCCGATCATGGACGTCAAGCCGTGCATGTTGCCGTGCGCGGTCAATTCGCTTTTCGTTGCCGTGACCGGATCGGTCGTGAAGAAAGCGGCGGCGGCGATCGCGGCCGCGCTGATCAAGAGCAGCGCGAGCCCGATCCGGCCGGCGGCCGTCCGGACTTCCCGGCGAACGGCCGCGAACAGCGCGGCGCATCCTGCGGAAAGGACGAGGAACGCCGCGGCCATCATGCCGCCGTACCGGCCGATCGCATATTCGCTGACCATGCGCCAAGAGGGCGTAAGTTCCGGCTTCAAAAGATGAAGCAAGGCAAGCAAGGCGACGAACAAGCCGGATGCGGCGACGGTTACTGTCGATGCGCTTACGGTAACTTGCGGGAACACGCGATTCGCGACGACGGTTTTCATTTTTCATCTTCCTCCGATTTTTGGATTTGGTTTTTTGATCTTCGCTTGGGATTACCTTTTTCGAATCGATTACAGGGTTTCTGCGGCCTGACGGACCAGCGACGACAACCACTCGGCATCCAGCGTATCGTTTCGGCGGAACTTGATCGTTTTGCGTTCGGGAGGTCCTTCGAATTTCCCGTCCGGGAGCCGCAGCCCTTCGGCGTTGAAGATCGTGAAGCCCACCGCGTCCTTGGACGGCGTGATGACCGCCGCGTACTTGCCGTTTTTCAGAAAATGCGGTTTCTTGTACTGCAGGCGTTCCTGAACTCCGGGGATCGCCCCGTGCGCCAGATCGCGCAGTCGTCCGCACAGTTCCGCTTGCCAAGGCTCTTTAACCGCCGAGATAAACTCCGTTACTTCTTGATTCATGATCCCTTCACCTCATTAAGAGAAATTTGTTTTTTACCTTTGATCCCGGTTTCTATAAACACGACGAACGGGGAAAAACGAAACCGACAGGTACCCGAAAAAATTTTTTTCGATATTTTCGAGTCGAGCCTGAACCTCCACTCGCGCTGCTCGGTCCGTTGGAGATGTTCCGCCGAGGAGATGTACGGGAAAAACGGGCAACGATAAGAAAAACCGTCAGGGAGAAATTCGCCCCTGACGGTCCTAGTGTTTCGTGCCTCTAAAGTCACTCTTCAGCAACTTTCCCACGAACATCCTCAATCCTGTACTCGAATGAACATGACATTGGGACCAGCTTGTCTAGCGGGGCGGGGAATAAGCTTGCGCGGCAAGCTTAATCAGCTGTTGCCCCCCACGTTGGCAGGGGTTAAGCTTGCGCGGCAAGCTTAATCAGCTATTGCCCCCTACGTTGGCGGGGGTTAAGGTTGCGCTGCAAGCATAAACAGCAGTTGCCCCACGCGTTGGCGGGGATTAAGCTTGCGCTGCAAGCTTAACCAGTTGTTTCCCCACACGTTGGCGGGG
Organism: Cohnella caldifontis; assembly: GCF_029360585.1. GTDB lineage: Bacteria > Bacillota > Bacilli > Paenibacillales > Paenibacillaceae > Cohnella > Cohnella caldifontis. Next base: position 133,710 of record NZ_JAQZSJ010000004.1, read on the forward strand.
GTTAAGCTTGCGCGGCAAGCTTAACCGGAAACTATCCCCTGATTTGGGCAGCGTTTACCGATTGCAATCCCTAAAACCCGAATCCCCATCCTCCCCGTCACGGGTTCTGATTCTAACGGACACCGAAGCCGCTATTGGATCAAAACCCCTCATTTTCAAAACGTAACGGACACAGCGGCCCTTATCCGTAACCTTTTACGTTTGTTCGTGGGGCTTTTCACCCAATAAGCGCAACTGTGTCCGTTAAAATGCGCTTTGCCGAGAAGCGCCCCCCATAGCGTCCGCCGTGTCCGTTAGCCTTACCGCCTACGCGAATGGGGCAGCCGCTGTCTGGTCGCTCTAAGAAAGGATGGAGCATGACTTCACCCCGAAAAGTTATAAAATCGGGCAACGACGAAAAAAGGGACGGAGCCTATGCTCCATCCCTTTACCTTTTCCATATGGTCGGATCATCCCTAGAAATCGATCAAGCCGACGCTGATCTGCAGCGCCTCGTCGACTTTGCGCATCGCGTCTTCCTCGAGGTGCGTGATCTTGTCGGTCAGCCGCTGCTTGTCGATCGTTCGGATCTGCTCCAGCAGGATGACGGAATCCTTCTCCATCCCGTGCGATTTCGCGTCGATCTCGACGTGGGTCGGCAGCTTCGCTTTCTGGATTTGCGCCGTGATGGCGGCGATGATTACCGTCGGGCTGAACCGGTTGCCGATGTCGTTCTGGATGACGAGCACGGGGCGGACCCCGCCTTGCTCCGAGCCGACGACCGGCGACAAGTCGGCATAAAACACGTCTCCGCGCTTAACGATCAAAGGCTACACCCCGCTAACGAGGCGTTCGAGCGTGCTCTCGGCATCTTCTTCGGCTTGGAACGCTTCCGATGCCATGTTCAGGTTGATTTTCGCCATTTCCAAATACCCGCGCTGCATGGAATCGCGGATCATCTTTTTCTTGCGCTCCACCAAGTATTGTTTCATGGCCTGGCGGATGATTTCGCTGCGGTTCGTGTTCTCCTTCGCCACGACGAAATCCACCTCGCGCAGCAGATGATCCGGCAAACTGATCATAATGCGTTTCGTATGTTGGTAATTGGCCACCGAACGAGCACCTCCAAGGATTTTCCAGACCCGAACCTAATTTCCAGTATGCATGTCACAGAAACATTCTATACGGCTCATCTGGTATGCATTCGCGATAGGCTCACGTTTTCCTGCCGGCCGCGAAAAATTGCAGTACCCAAATTATCCCAACAGCGGATTGGACACCGACACGACTTCCCCGTTCCTCACGTACACCCGCGGGACGCGGTTCGCCATCATGCAGATCCACTCGTAGGGAATCGTGCCGAGCTTGGCCGCGATCTCTTCCGCCGTAATGGCTTCGCCGCCCTGGCGGCCCATCAGCACGACTTCTTCGCCGGGCCCGATCGGACGCGGGTCGTCCGAGCCGGCGAGCGCGTCGTCCAGCCGGATCATGCACTGGTCCATGCAGATCGTGCCGACGACGGGCACCCGCCGTCCCCGCACCAGCGCCTCGGCTTTGCCGCTCAGCATGCGGCTGAAGCCGTCCGCGTAGCCGATCGGCAGCGTGCCGATCGTTTCCTCGCGGCTGGTGAAATACCGGGTGCCGTAGCTGATGCCCTCTCCCGCCCCCAGCCGCTTGACGTGGACCAGCTCCGTCTTCAGCGTCATCGCCGGCTCGAGCGGAGTCCGCTCTCCGTTCACTTCGCCGCTCGGATACAGACCGTACATGCTGATGCCCAGCCGGAGCATGCCGCCGACCCACTCCGGCAGGTCGATGCCCGCGGCGCTGTTGCCGGAGTGCACGATGGACACGGGAAGTCCTTGGCGCCGGACGTAATCCACCACCCCCGCGAAACGCTCGACTTGCATCCGCGTATACGACTTGTCCTTCTCGTCCGCGCGCGCGAAGTGGGTGAACAGCCCCTCCACCTCGAGCCCGGGGACGCGGCAGGCCCGATCCAGGAACGATTCCGCGGCCGGACCCGGCAGCAGGCCAAGACGGCCCATGCCGGAATCGATTTTCACATGGACCTTGAGTTTTATGCCGTTCGCCGGCAGCTCGGCCGCCGCCGCCAAAACGTCTTCCCTATACAAATTAATCGTAATGCCGTGCTCTCTGGCCGCCTCCAGCCCGTCAGCCGGCGTAAAGCCGAGCACCAGAATGGGCGTCCGGATGCCCGCCCGGCGAAGCTGCAGCGCTTCGTCCAGGAAAGCGACGCCCAAATAGTCCGCACCTGCGGCGGCGGCTTCCCGCGCCGTCTCCACGGCTCCATGACCGTAAGCGTTCGCTTTCACCGATGCCAGCAGCCGGGTTCCGGAGGGCAGCCGTTCCCGAAACAGCCCGATATTGCGCCTGATGGCATCCAGGGAAATCTCGGCCACGGTCGGCCGGTAATAGGAGATCACGGTCTACTCACCATCCCGCTCATACTGCAATACCGTAATGTTACCGGGACCTTGCGGCAGTGTCAATGAAATCGGCGTTAGCAACGTTTACCTGCCGCCCCAAGACGCGCGAAGGGAGCCGGCTGTTTGCCCCCGGCTCCCTCGTTTCTTTGATTATTTGCCCGAAGATTCGACCATCGACTGCGCCAACCGGACCATGTCCTCCTGAGGCAGATCCGCCGTGGTGAGCCGGTATTCGACCCCGCCGTAGCTCCAGGTGAGCGTCTTCGTCTCGCCTCCGGACAACTGCCCCCACGTGAAGCCCAGATCCAGCATGATGCCCTGGGACATGGCTTCCATTTCGTTCTTGGCGGCCCGCTCCAGGATCGTGAAGTCGTAAGCTCCGGTATAGCGGAGCATGACGCCCATCGTATCTCCGAGCTGCACGTCCTTCATGTCCTTCTGGACGACGCCTTCCGGCAGCGCGTCCGGATCCGGTTCGGCCATCGCGAAGTCGTCGCCGGCATTCGGATCGTCCGCGGGCGGCGCGGAGGCTCCTTCGTCCTGCGGCATTCCCGACGTCTGCTCGTCCGTCTGGCCGGAAGCTTGCCCGCTGCCGTCCGTTCCGGTCGTCTGCTTGTCATCGCCGGCGCCGGAAGGGCCGTTCATGTTGCTCTTCATGTCGAAAGCCGTGCTTTCGAACTTCTTGCCGAACTCGAAGGCGTCGAACTGCACCTCGACCATGACGTTGTTGTTCGGATCCGTCACTTCGACGTGGCGCGGCGCGTAATCGTCCTTGGCCAGCCAGATTTTCTGGCGGGCGAACGAGCCGTTCTGGTAATTGCTGGCCATGACGTCGAAGACGTAAGCGTCCTTATCCGTCGTGAACTGCCGGGAGTTGTCCATCTGGATGCTCTTCACGAGCGTCTGGTACAGGTACACCTGCCCTTGGTTCTCCGGCCAGTCGCTCTGGAAGCGATAGCTCTTGTTCAGGCTCGGCGTCAGCACGAACACGCCGTCGTCGTTGCGCAGCACGATTTGGGTAATGTCGCGTTTCTCGTTCGTCAAGGCGATCCGGTAATAATTCGGCTTCTGGTACCACACTTCCACTTTGTAGTTCAGCGGCTGCTGCCCCGTATGCAGCGTCATCGTTCCGCTGCCTTGGTAGCTTTCCATTTTGCTCATCACTTTGTCCAGGTCCTTGACGATCGAAGTCGCGTCTTTGCTCCCGCATCCGGTCAGGATAGCGGCCAAACCCAGCACGACGGCGACGGCGACGATCCACGGGATCCGTCGACGCATTTTGCTCCACCCCTCTGCACAATGGTTAATCCATGGTTCATGTCTATGAGGGGACTTGACCGATTATGCAGACTAGCATGACGAGCCCTTGGGCGTGCGGTCCGGCTTACTCCATGCGATCGTGCCGGTCCGCGAAAACGCTCCTCTCCTCCATTCGCCTTGGCCGCCGCGCGAAACTTAATCGTTTCGCAGGCGTAAGGTGTAAAGGTTGAAAAAAATGGTGGAGGAGGAGAAACCGATTTTTCTAATGATGAAGCAACGCCGCATGCCGTTTTTCGTCCGAGCCGCGATCGCGTTCAGCTTGGCGGCCGCGCTCGCCGTCTTGCCGGCCGTCCGGGCTTTCGCGGCCGCCCCGGCCCCGTCCGAAGCGGGAAAACCGCTGACGCCGGAGACGGCAGCCGCTTTTCTGGACGCTTTTTTCGTTTCCGAACAGGCCAAGCCGCTGTATAAAGGGGCCGCCGTCGAAATCGTGCAGGATGGCCGCGTCATCGCGCAAAAAGGGTACGGTTACGCGAACGAAGCGAAAGAGGCGGTCTTCGATCCTTCCGGCACTTTATTCCGCATCGCGTCCGTATCGAAAACGTTCACCGCCGCGGCGGTCATGCAGCTGGCGGAACAAGGCAAAATCGACCTGAAAGCGGACATCCGCGATTATTTGCCCGGCGTGAACTTCGATAACCCTTACCGGAAGCCGGTCACGGTCGAAGACCTTCTCACGCACCGGAGCGGATTCGAAGTCCGCGATCCCCGCCCGGAAGATTTGCACGACGATTTCGACCGCTACACCGACATGGAAGACTACGTAATGGAGCATATGCCGCCGGTCGTACGCGAACCGGGCACGGCGTACATGTACGACAATTTCGCCTACCTGCTCCTCGGCCTGATCGTGCAAAACGCCGGCGGGGAACCGTTCGAGCGATATATGGACGACCATATCTTCCAACCGCTCGGCATGGAGAACAGCGCGTTCGAGCTGACGAAGCCGCTGCTGGACCGGCTGGTCACCGGGTATGACGCGGCCGGACAGCCGATCGCGCCTTACGCGCTCACGCCGACCGTATTGCCGCAGGGCGGCATGCTCTCGACCGCGGAGGACATCGGCAAATTCATGATCGCTTTTCTGAGCGGAGGGAAAACGGCGACCGGCCGGATTTTGACGGAATCGTCGGTCGAAGCGATGGCCGCTTACCGATCCACGATTCATCCGCTCATGCCGGACACGACGTACGGATTCGAAGCGCCGATCCAGCTGCCCGAAGCGGGGAGCAGCGCAGCCGTCCTGACGAAAGCCGGCGACCTGCCCGGCAACAGCTCGCTGCTGCTGCTCATTCCCGAGTTTCGCGTCGGCGTGTTTCTGACGTACAACCAGAACGGCGCTTTGCGCGACTTGTTTTATCAAGGCTTCATCTCAACGTTTTTCCCGCAATACGCAACGACTGCCGATTTCGGCTCGTTCCAGCCTTACGGCCCGGAGAAGCTGGCGCCGCTGGCCGGTTTATACGCCGATCTCCGGCTGCCCAGCATCGTCACCTCCGTCGAAGTCGACCGGGAGGGCGCGCTGACGATTTCCGACGCGATTCTCGGATCGCGCAAGCTGCGGCAGGTGGACGACAACCTGTTCGTCGACGAACTGACGAAACGGTTCACGGCGTTCAAGCTCGACGAGGAAAACGGAACCGTCTATCTGAAAGAGCCGTATTTGAACCCGCTCGGCTATGAACGCCACGGCGTGAAACCCGCGGGATTCGCCGACGTCGCGGCGGACGATCCGTACGCGGCATTCATCCTCGGGCTTCAATCGCTCGGGCACTTGCCGAACGAGCCGGCGGCCGTTTACGGGCCTGAAAGCACGGTGACCCGGGCGGAATTGGCGCGGGACTTGCTGGAAATCAGCGGGGTTCGCGGGTCGAAGTCGACCTCCTACGCGTTCGCGGATATCCAAGGACATCCGCTCGCCGCCTATATCCAGGCTGCATACGATCTCGGCATGATCCGCGGCGACGGAAAGGGGCGATTCGATCCCGACCGGATCGCCACCCGCCAGGAGGCGGCGGCCATGGTCTGGAACGTGTATCGTCAGCTTTATCCGGATGCGCTGTTCGCGGACGTCGCCTTGCAGGGGGAAACCGATCCGTGGGCATTGCCGGCGGTGAAAATGGCGACGGCGCTCGGACTGTACGGACCGGAAGTTGCGCGAACGGACGGCGGCGCGGCGGATTTCCGTTCCAAGGAACCGGTCTCCCGCGAGGAAGAGGCCGCCCTCCTGTACCGGCTGCTGCTTCAACCGGTCACGCAAATCGTGACCGAGTTAAGCCGGAAGCAGCAGGCCGAGGCCGCACAGCCGTAATACGGCCCGAAGGGACCTCCATCGCGTCCTAGCGAGAGGGGACCCTCACTGTCTCAAACGAGAAAGGACCTCGAAAACCCGTATTGCGAACGGGGACGAGGTCCTTTCTCGCGTTGCTTGGAAAATCGTGCGGGAATTGACGCGGGCGCCGCCTGAAGCAAGCGGGCCGACCCGAAATTACGGCAACACCACGAAATTGGAAGCGACGAGACGCTGCCGGCCGTCCGACGGGCTGTTCAGCACTTTCCCGTTGTAATAGAACGTGCTGGAGCCTCCGCCGTCCAGCGTGTACGCGTCCCTGACGCCCCATTCCAGCAGCTTGCTCTGGGCCTCCTCCAATGTAACGCCGTTGCTGTATCCCTTCTGGCGTCCGTCGATGACGATCAGGAGCAAATCCCCGTTGGAGAAGTTGCCGATCAGCGTGCGCGGCTCTCTCTTGTTCGCCCATTTGCTCGGGATTTTCCGCTTCTTCGCGTCCTCCAGCAGCGTCGGGACGAAACTCGCCCCTTGCACGACGTTCAGCTTTTGGACTTCCTCTTTCGTCTTGAGCTCTCCTCCGACGAGTTTGCCCGCTTTGTCGAAACCGATGAAGCTCATGTCCGTCCGGTTGAATGTCCGGATCTCCCCGTCTACCACGGTAATGCCGATCGGGTACAACAGGCCGTTCTGCTTCGCGAATCCGCCGCCGTTAATGGCCAGCTTGGCCCCGCTGCGGGCAGCTGCATGGCTGGTCGTCTCCCCCTTGTTCGCGGCTTCGTCCTGCGCGAGCACCAGCTTGACCGCCTTCGGATCGTGCAGCTTGACTTTGGCCATATAGCCGCGGTAGCCCGCTTCTTTCAGCGAATACACCTTGATCGTCGCCCGCTGCCCGAACGTCTGCCCGATCGGATCGCCGAGCTTGCCGGCCAGCACCTGCTCCAGTGTATCGCTGGCCTGCTGCTTCTGGCTGCCGCTTGCGGACAAAAGTCCGTCCACCGACCGCTTGTGCAACTCCGCGTCTTTTTTCTCCGATTCGGCCCGCTCGATTAGGCCCGCCAGCGCCGTACGGCTCGCCTCGAGGCTTTGCCCGATCCCGTCCGACGCGCCATCCAGCTTGCCATACGATTGGCCGATCCCGTCCGCGTCCTCGCGGACCTTGTCCCACTCCCGGGCCGTTGCCGGGAGCGAATCGCCGGCTTGGCCCGCAAAATCGGCCAGGGCGGGCCCGTATAGGCAGACGGCGGCCAAGAAGCCCGCCGCGAGACAGAAGAACAGCCAGAATCCCCCGCGGAACTTAGTAAACACGAGCGGCCGCCTCCAGTTTGGCGATCAGCTTTTTCAGGCTTTCCAGTTCCGCGCTGAGATCCGCGATGCGTTGGCTGAGCGCTTTTTTCGTATCGTCGGCGGACTGCAGCGAGTCCCCCGCGAGGGACAGTTCCTCCTTCACCGCCTGCATTTCGCCGTCGATGGCGGCGAACCGTTCCTGCAGCTGCCCGATCTGCTCGTGCTGCTTGTCCAAAATTTCCCGTACCTGCACCACGTTGCGATTCAGCTCATCCGACCGCGTTTGGATGTCCGTCAAATGCTGCCGCATTTCCAAAATATAAGTTCTGGCGACGTAGAACCCGGTTCCGAGCAGCGCCAGCGCGAACGCCGCCGGAACCAAGCGCTTGGCGATCCTCCTGCCTCCGGTTTTCGGCTTGGATTGCTCTGCCTGACGCGATTTACCGGCCGCCGTCTCCCATCCGTACTCCATTTCCGACATGCTTCGAATCTCCTTGTCATTTCTTGTACTTCTTTGCAGAATAATAGACTCTTCCGAATTCCGCAAGGTTGCGCTCCGATCTGTAGACCCGCCGGGATTGCGCAAAAGGAATAACCGCCGGGCCCAAGTCTCGTCGGATTCGCGCAACTTTTCCAGCAAGGGACCGTATGATAAGTAGTAAGTAATAAGTAGCAAGTTGGTCAAATGGATCGAAAACCGAAAACGAGAAAACGGAGGGATCGAAGGTGGCGCCTTTGTCCGGACTTGCCCAATCGTTCGCGGTCGCGGCGGCCGCTTCCCGGTTGAACCGGTCGACCTGGGAGGTTTACGTAACCGGAGCGGTCATGCTCGAATGGCTTGCGGACGGATTCCTGATCCGCGGGGAAAAAGGAAAGCTGACGATGTCCGAAACGTTCGCCCCAACGTCCGAAGGCGCGCGGCAGCTGGCGGAGACGATGCGCAACGCCCGCCGGGCGAAAACGTTCAAAGGCTGGGTCAGCCTCCTCTATTCCCGCACGAAGCTGAGACGCGCCGTCTTGGCGGATTACGTCTCGGACCTGCTGGAGGAAAAGGCGCTGCGCTATGAGACGAAGAAGGTGCTCGGACTCTTCCCCGTCGGGTTTTACGTCCCCGATCCGGCCGCGAAAGATCGGATCGTGCAGCGGCTGAGGGCCGAATTGCTCGAACCGGGCAACGTGGACGAACCGACCGCGGCCCTCGCTATGCTGCTGGATTCGGCGAACGTCCTGAAACGGTACTTTTCCGACTACGAACGGAACCAATGGCGCGATAAAATGAAACGGCTGCAGCAAGAAAACAATGAAGTCTGGAAGCGCGTCGAGGAGATCCGGAAAGCGATCCGGGAGATGGAAGCGGCCGCCTCGTCCGGAGCCGTCGCCGCAACGGCGGCGACGATGTAAGCGGGAGGCCGCCATGTCCAGACCCCGAAACCTGGAGACGATCGCCCAAGCCGAGCTCGTCACGATCAGCGAGCTGGTGCGGCTTTCCGGCATGCGCTACAGCACTTTGAAGTATTACACGGAAATCGGCCTGCTTCCATTCCGTCAGCTGGACGCCGGACTCGTGCGGCGATATCCGCGGGAAGCCTCCTTGCGCAGGCTGGAGGAGATCCGGATTTGCAAAGAGCGGGACGGCTTGACCATCCCCCAGATCTTGGAGAAGTTCTCGGTCGGCTCCCGGGCTGGAACGCAGACCGGAATGGAATAAGACACGGCAGCGTCGAAAAGCTCGATTATCTTCCGGATGGTCACCTTGGCCGCCACGTGAACGCGCCTATGATCCGGATCGGCCGTTCGCCCGAAGCTGACCGGCTTCCCGTGCGTACGCTTCGGGCGATCGGCCGGTTACCGCCTTGAAGTCCTTGATGAAGTGGGCTTGGTCATAGTAGCCGAGCTTCGCCGACAGCGCAGCCCAATCCGAGGCCCCGTCCTTGTCTATCAGTTCCGCCGCTTCCTGAAGCCGGAACCTTCGGATCACCCATTTGGGGCTGACCCCGACGTACCGGCTGAACAGGCGCCAAACACCCTAACCGTTTTCCGAACGGATAGGGTGGTTTCTTGTCTTCCGCCGTCCTGCGACGTTGCTTCCGTCATCGACGACCGTCGTTTTCTCCAGTCGTTGGATGCGGAAGGGAAACGGCTTCCGAGGTTCCCAATGCGGAGTTATGGTATGATAGAAGGCGCCAAAGAACGCAATATTCGAAGAAACGGGTTGGGCGTCATGCATTTGTTATCGGTGGAGAACGTATCGAAATCGTACGGGATGAAAACGCTATTCGAAAACGTGTCGTTCGGCGTAGAAGACGGGGATAAAATCGGCATCATCGGCGTGAACGGAACCGGCAAGTCCACCTTGCTCAAGGTCATCGCCGGACGGGAACCGCCGGATAACGGCGCGGTCATCGTCGGCAGCCGGGTGCGGATCCGCATGCTCGACCAGGACCCCGTCTTCCGGCCGGGCGAACGCGCGCTGGAGCACGTTCTCGCAGCCGCCGGCCCGGGCATGGACGAGGAAGACCGGCTGCAGCTGGAGACGGAAGCGAAGTCCGTCCTCACCCGGCTGGGCATCGCGGATTATGAAGCGGCCGTGGACGTCCTGTCTGGCGGCCAGCGCAAACGGATCGCCATGGCGGCCGCCCTCGTGCTGCCTTCGAACGTCTTGATCCTGGACGAGCCGACCAACCATATCGACAACGAATCGGTCGCCTGGCTGGAAGGATACCTTCGCAAGCGCAGGGGCGCTTTGATCATGATCACGCACGACCGCTACTTCCTCGATCGGGTCAGCAACCGCATCCTGGAATTGGACCGGGGTCGCGCCTATTTCTACGAAGCCAATTACAGCCGTTTTCTCGAGCTCAAACTGGAACGCGAGGAGCGGGAGGCCGCTTCGGAAGCGAAGCGCCAAAACCTGCTGCGGAACGAATTGGCCTGGATCCGCCGGGGGGCGCAGGCGCGGTCGACGAAGCAGAAGGCGCGGATCGACCGCTTCGAGGCGCTGCGCGACCAGAAGCCCCTCGCCGGGCAAGGCAAGCTGGACGTCTCGGTCGCTTCGTCGCGACTCGGGAAGAAAATCCTGGAGATCGACTCCGTGACCAAGCGCTTCGGAGACCGGACGCTCGTCCGGGACTTCAGCTATATCGCCGTGCCGGAGGACCGGGTCGGTATCGTCGGGCCGAACGGCAGCGGCAAGTCGACCCTGCTCAAGATGATCGCCGGGCGCCTGACCCCGGACGAAGGACGCATCGAGCTCGGTCCGACCGTCAAGCTCGGCTGGTTCTCCCAGGAACACGAGGAGATGGACGAGTCGCAGCGGGTGATCGAGTATATCCGCGAAGGGGCCGACCAAGTCCGTACGGCGGACGGCAGCACCGTGTCGGCAGGCCAAATGCTCGAACGCTTCCTGTTTCCTCCGGAAACGCAATGGACGACGATTTCCCGCCTGTCCGGCGGGGAGAAGCGTCGGCTGCAGCTGCTGCGGATCCTGATGGAGTCGCCGAACGTGCTATTGCTCGACGAGCCGACCAACGATCTGGACATCGCGACGCTGACCGTACTGGAAGATTATTTGGACTCGTTCCCCGGCGTCGTGATCGCGGTATCCCACGACCGCTATTTCCTCGATCGGATGGCGGAACGGATCTGGGGATTCGAGGGCGGCGGGCGGCTGGTCCAGCACACGGGGAACTACACGGATTACCAGGAAGACCGGACACGGCGCGAAACCGCCGCCTTGCCTTCCGCTTCCGGTTCCGGCGGCACCGCCGCCAAACCTTCCCCGTCCGACTCCGCTGCGGTTTCCGAGACCCGGGAACGCCAGCTCCGCATGTCCTACAAGGATCAGAAGGATTTCGAGCAGATCGACGGCTGGATCGCGGAGACGGAGGAGCAGCTGCGGCGGGTCGCTGCCGACATGGAGGCGTCGGCCAGCGATTCCGTGCGGCTTCAGGAACTGCTGGAACGCCAGAGAGAACTCGAGGCGAAGCTGGACGGCCTGCTGGAACGCTGGACCGAGCTGAACGAGCTGGCGGAACGCATCGCGGCGCAGAAGAAAAATTGAGAAGCGAGTGAATTTGCGCGCGTCGAGGAGCTGCTCTCTGCAGGAGTCCTGCCGATTAAGCCGCGACAGGAAGGGACCGGCAGCTCCGTTCGAGTTCGCTTCGCAAAAGTCGGAGGCTCTTTTCGTGCCATCGGCCGAGTGATTGCGCAAAGGCAATAACTCGGCCGATTTGCGTGGCAGCGGGACCTCCCCTTAACCGCAACTAACGATGAAAGCCGCAGGGACACGAAGATCCCCGCGGCTTTCGCCCGTTTACTTCACGGTCTTGTTATAGTCCCCGATCTTGGCGGTGATTTGAACCTGGGCGGCCGTCAAGGCGTCTTTCGGAGACTTCGCTCCGTTCACGACCTCTTCCATGGCCCCTTCCACGATTTGCCGCGCCTCCGGGAACACGCCCATGACGGCGCCCTTCGTCGCGTTGTTCAGCTTCGTCCGGTGCAGCTGATCGACGGCGGTCTGGAACTGCGGGAACTTCTTCATGTTCTCCTTCACCAGGTCCTGCTCGTAAGCCGCTTTGGTGATCGGGAAGTAACCGGAGTTGACGTTCCAATACGCCTGCTGCTCGGGCGAAGCCAGGAACTTGATGAACGCCCAGGCGGCTTTCTGCTCGGCTTCCGGACGATCGTTCAGGATGTACAGGCTCGCGCCGCCGACGATCACCCCGCCGTCCGCCGCGCCTTCCGGACGCGGAAGGAACGCCGTGCCGACTTCGAACTTGCCGCCGACTCCGTCCACGATGCCGCGCAGAGCGGCCGTCGAGTCCAGCGTCATGGCGACTTGTCCCGCGACGAACGCCTTCTTCGTGTCCGCCGTCGCCCGGCCCAAGTTCAGCATGACCTTGCTGTCGATCAGGTCCTTCCACCACGTCATGACCTTCACGCCGGCATCGTCCGCCAAGAGCGACTTCTCGGCCAAGCCGTCGCGGCCGTTGCCGTGGTCGACGTACTCCTTGCCTTGGGCGGCGAACAGCTGCTCCATGAACCATCCGTACAGGGCGAACGATGCGCCGTACACGCCGTCCTTCGTCAGCTTCTGAGCCGCCGCCTTCACTTCCTCGAAGGTGGCCGGAGGTTTCTCCGGATCCAGCCCGGCGTTCTTGAACAACGTTTTGTTATAGTACATGATCGGATTGGACGTATTGAACGGCATCGAGTACAACTGGCCGTCGAACGTGTAATAACCCAGGATATTCTCTTCCAGCCGGGACAGGTCGAAGCGGTCCTCGTCGATGAACTTCTGGATCGGCGTGATCGTTTTGGAATCGATCATGAAGCGGCTTCCGATTTCGTAGACTTGCACGATCGACGGCCCCGAGCCGCTGCCCATGGCCGTTTTCATTTTGCTCAGGCTCTCGTCGTAGCTGCCTTGAAACGCGGCTTCCACTTGGATGTCCGGATGCGACTCGTTGAACTCCTCTACCAAGTGGTCGATCGCTTTGCCCAATTCCCCGCTCATCGAATGCCACCAGACGACTTTGACCGGCTCGGCCTTCGGCTCCGCCGAAGCCGGCTGCGCGGAAGCGGCGTCCGCCGGGCTCGTCTGATTGGTGGCGTCAACCGGCGCTTCTCCGGCGGCGGTTCCCGCTTTCTCCGCGCCGCACGCGGCCGCGAACGCCATCGTTAACGCCAGCAAACCCCCCAGAATCGTTCTCCGTCTCCATTTCCGCTTCTTCCACATATCATCGATTCTCTCCTTTTATCCCATGGGTATCTATCGTAAACCGGGGTTCGCGAACCCCGAAGGTTGTCAGCCTTTCACGGCGCCCGCGGTAATGCCCCGGACGAGCTGCTTCAGCCCGAGCGCGAGCAGGAGCAGAGAAGGCAGCAGCACGAGCGAGACGCCGGCCAGCAGGAGACCGTAGGAGATGAATTCCTCCCATTTGAGCATGCTGATGCCGATCTGCACGGTTCTCTTCGTGTCCGTGTTCGTGATGAGCAGCGGCCACAAATATTGGTTCCAGGCGTTCAGGAACACGTATACGCCGAGCGTCGCCAGCGCCGGCCGGGCCAACGGCAGCACGATGATCGCGAAAACGCGCAAATGCCCGCAGCCGTCCATGCGCGCCGCCTCGATCAGCTCCTTCGGCATTTGCAGGAAAAACTGCCGGAGCAGGAAAATGCCGAACGTGCTCGCCAGGAACGGGATCGTGAGACCGGCATAGCTGTCCATCCATCCCCAGCTTTTGACCGTCAAATAATTGGGGATGATGGTGACCTCCCAAGGTATCATCATCGTGGACAGGAACAGGAAAAATACGGCGTTTTTGCCCCGGAACGGGACGAACGCGAACGCGTACGCCGCCAGGCTCGCCGTGACCAGCTGCCCGGCCATGATGACGGCCGACACGACGAGGCTGTTCAGCAGGAACCGGCCGATCGGCACCAGGCCCAGCACGTCGGCGAAGTTCCGAAGATACAAGCGGGAAGGGAACATGGCGGGCGGGTACGCTTGCGATTCCTCCGGCGTCATGAACGCGTTCGAGAACGCGAATAGGATCGGATACAGAACGGCGAGCGCGCACAGCATCAGAAAGAGATACCGTACGCCGGCGCTCCATTTGCTGCTCATTGGTAGTGCACCTTCTTTTCCAGCCAGAAAAATTGCGCCAGCGTCAGCGCCAGGATAACGGCGAACAAGACGAGCGCCTGCGCGCTGCCGGAGCCGAAACGGAAATTGACGAACGCCTCCTGGTAAATCCGGTAAACCATCACGTTCGTCGAATCCATCGGCCCGCCTTTCGTCAGGATGTGGATTTGGCCGAACGTCTGGAACGCGCCGATCACCGATACGATAAGCAGGAAGAACAGCGTCGGGGACAGCAGCGGGATCAGCACGCCGAACGCGCTCCGGAACGGACCGGGACCGTCGAGCTTCAGGCTGTCGTAAATGTCGTCCGAAATGCCGCGCAGTCCGCCAAGCAGCACGATGTAGTTGAAACCCAGATTCATCCAGACGGTCATCATGGACACCGAGACCAGCGCCCATTTCGGATCCGCGAGCCAGAACACCGGTTTTAGATGCAGGAGGCCGAGAAAATAATTGAGCATGCCCGCGCTCGGATGGAACAGCAGGATCCAGATGGCCGCTCCGGTTCCGGCCGAAATGACGACGGGAAGCGAGAATGCGTATTGGAAAGCTTTCATGGCCGGACGCTTCGCGTGGGTCATCACCGCCAGAACGAGCGCGATGACGATGCCGGCCGGCACCGTGTACAGGGTGAACAGAACCGTCGCCTTCAGCGTCGCGAGAAACGCGGCGCCGGAAGCGAACAGGGACGCGTAGTTGTCCAGTCCGGCATAAGCGGCCACTTCCCCGCGCGGGTTCGTGATTTGGAAGCTCAGGTAGACGGACTTGGCGAGCGGGTAAAACAGGAACACGCCGAAAAAGGCGAAGCACGGCAGCAGGAACAAATACCCCGTGAAGTTGTCTCTCCGTTTGATCGACCGCAGCGACCGCAGCGTCCGTGACGCGCGGAGAGCGCCTGCGGCATGAGCGGTATGACCGGCATGGGCCGATTGCAGCGATTGCGCCGAATCCATCCTCGTCCCCCCCTTATGCCCGAGGAATGGGGATTTGATCCCGCATTCTGGCCGAAAAGTCGGTGATGATGCCCGCCGCGCCCCGATGAGCGATCACCGGCGGCCGATCTTGTTCCAGCGTCATGAGCCCGCCACCCTTCCCCGATCGTTTTCAGGCATAACAAATAACCCTTCTTCGGCCCATGCGAAAACGAGTCCGGCGATTACGTCCGGTTTCTATTTCGCACCAGGCTTACTGAAGGGTTTTCTCCTCGGCTCAACCCACCGTAAACGGCGCTCTTATTCGGTTGCATGTTCAGAATAACGCCGTAATGTTAGGTCAAGATCAAGCGGATTCAAGAAGTTTGTTTAATCTATTAGCCGGCGCTAAAGAGGTTACCAGAGCGAAGGATCGCCGCAGGAAATATAGTCGGCGCCGCTCTCCAGCGCAGCGGAGATTTCCTCCTCGCGGCGGATCAACCCGCCTACGATCAGGGGCTGGCTGATCTTTTCCCGCATCTCCCGGATTACGCGCGGCATCAGCCCGGGCATCAGCTCGACCTCGTCCGGATGCATGCTGCCGATCACCCGGACCGCGGTCTGAACCGCGGCGGTGTCGATGGCGAAAATCCGCTGGATGCTTCGGAGCCCGGCCTGTTTGGCCGCGGCGACGGTGTTCGATTTGGTCGTGATGATCCCGTCCACGCGGAACCGTTCGGCCAGATAGGCGATCGCGAACTTATCCTTGCCCAGCCCGGCGACCATTTCGACATGGACGTAAACCTGCTTGTCCGCCTCGCGCAGCCGATTCACGATCGCTTCCAGCTTGCCGATGTGTCCGGTCATCAGATTGACCCGGTTCAGCTTGCTGTCCAGCACCTGGGGAATTTGCTCCTCGGACGTGAGCGAGGCGATGACAGGGTAACGATTCACCGTTTCACCTCCACCTTCGTACGCGACTGTAAGTCGACCTTACCATCCGTTTGTTAGGGGGGGATTAGGGGAACGTTACGCGGGGTTCAGATACTTCGCATCGCGCCGCCGTCGACGGAGATTTGCTGCCCGGTAATATAGCCGGCTTCCTCGGACGTCAGGAACGCGATCAGCGCGGCCGCTTCCTCCGGCTTGCCGACCCGGCCGGCGGGAATGGCGGCGCACTCGCGCCGTTCCATTTCCTCGTAAGGGATGCCGAGGCGCGAAGCCCCGTTCGACCAGACGCTGCGCAGCCGGTCGGACAGGATGCTGCCGGGATGCAGGCCGTTCACCGTGATCCCGTAGGGCGCGAGCTCGAAGGAAGCGGCTTTGGCCGCGTTGACGATGGCGGCGTTGACCAGCCCGAAATTGAACTTGCCGGGATCGGGTTCCTTCCACATGTTGCCGACGACGTTGACGATGCGTCCCCACCGCCTGTCCTTCATTCTTTCGTAGGCCAATTTCATGTTATCCAGGTAAGGGATCAGCTTTTTTGCGATCCCGTCTTCGATATGGGGAATGCCGTGCTGAAGGAAAGACGCCGGCTCCGCCCCGGGCACGCTGCTCACCAGAATGTCCAGGCGGCCGAACTCGCGGTCCACGGTTTCGAACAGCCGGACGCGGTCTTCCGCCTTCGTCATGTCCGCGGCGATCGCCAGCGAATCGGGCTGGATTTCCGCGAGCTTGCGCCGCGCCTCCTCCAGCTTGGGCCCCGGCCGCGACGCGATCGCGACCCGCCGCCCTTCCCTTGCAAGCCGCTCCGCAGCCGCGAATCCGATCCCCCCGCTTCCTCCCGCGATCAGCGCCGTTCTTCTTTCGTTTGCCATTTTGCCTCTCTCCTTGCCGTTTCCGTTATTTGACTCCATTGTATCGGGATTTTCGAACGGAAACAAAAAAACGGCGCCTTACGCGCCCCGACGGCCCGGCCGCAAGCCCGCATTCGGCGGAAAATCGCTCCGTTCTACGAAGAAAAACCTCCGACCCATACTGCCGTATGGGATCAAAGGTTTTTCGCGGTTATGCTCATCCTACAGCTGAATCTGAACTTTAAATAAATCCGGATCCTTGGGAAGGGCGAGGAATTCCGCCGTTTCTTCCAGCGAAATCACTTTGGAGACCAAGGGCCTTAAGGTAAACCGTCCCTCTTTGACCCAGTGGAACGCCGGCAGGAACGTATGATTGATGGCCATCGAGCCGATCAACGTCCAATCTTTATTGTAGAGATCAAACGGCCGAAGCGGGACGACGGCATCCGTCGCCGTCACGCCGAATTGCAAATATTTGGCCGTCGCTCCCATATATTCGAATGCGTTCTCGATCACCTTGGGAATCCCCGTTACATCGACTACGACGTCAAACCCGTTCGGGAAATCCGTTTTTTTCAAATCTCCGCTGAGAACGGTATGCGTTGCCCCGTTCTCCATCGCCAGGTCCAGCTTTTTCCGGGCGACATCGACCACGACCAATTGGGAGGCACCAGCATGGGAGATCGCTTGAATAAGCTGTTGTCCCATTGCGCCGGCGCCGAACAGAATCACCCGGTCCCCCGCTTTCATGCTCAAGCGGTTCATCCCGTGAACGACGCATGCCATCGGCTCGATGAAGGCTCCCTCTTCGAAGCTCATCGAGTCGGGCAGCTTCACGACGTTTTTCGCCGGTACTTTGACATACTCCGCCATGCATCCGGCTGTCGTGTTCCCCAGTGCTCCCCAATTGCGGCATTGATTCCCCCTGTTGGTAAGGCAAAACTCGCAAGCACCGCAGAACAACGAAGGGTCGGCCGTTACCCGGTCTCCTTTTTCGTATCCGATTACCCCCGCTCCAACCTCATGGATGGTCCCGGAAAACTCATGTCCGGGGATGATCGGGTAAGGAGACAGGAATTCCCCCTCATAGATGTGGAAATCGGTTCCGCAAATTCCGACCCTCTCGACCCTAATCGTCACTTCTCCTGGTCCGGGCGCGGGATATTCGACTTCCTTCACGATGGCTTGATGCGGTTTTTCGATTACGAGTGCCTTCATTCTCTTCTCTCCTATCGTTTTTCTATTTAAATGCCCAGAATCCGGGCGATGTTACCGCCGACAATGAGTTCATACCCTTCTTGCGAATCCGCCGCGCGAACCATCTTTTTGAATTCCCATTCATAGTCCACGAAAGGAGAATCCGTTCCCCAAATGACTTTCTCCGGACCGAGCTCTTTCACCGCTTTGGCGATTTCGAAAATGGGAGCCCGGGAGGTTTCCAAGTAAAGGTTAGGAAGCGACTTGGACACCTCGATCGCCTGTTCGACGCTCCAGAAAAATCCCATGTGCGCCATGAGAAGCGGCACCTCCGGGAACGTCCGGGCCATTTCGGCGAATTCGAGCGGTGTGTTGAATAAATCGCTCGCTCCATGGCAAATGACGGGGATCTGAAGCTCCCTTGCCGCTTGGAAAATAGGATCAACCAATCCGTGGTCCGCCAAATGGTAGCCGTGGATGGTCGGATGCAATTTCACCCCCTTGAAGCCGAACTGTTCGACACAACGCCGCAGCTCCGGTACGGCTTGATCCACGTCCCACGGATTCACGGCGCAAAACGGAATCAGCCGATCCGGATACTGGACCGCGTACTCGTGGATCACGTCGTTGGAAAAGCTGCCTTCGACGAATGGAAAGATGACGGCCTTCTCTACGCCGGTTTGATCCAATTTCGCGACGAGCTCATCGCCGGTTTGCCCCGCTCCATAGCGAGGACCGGCATGGTTATGGGCATCGATAATCGTTGCCATCGGAATGACTCCCTTTCTTTATGATTTGGGTTTTCTAAGCGCTCCGATCGCGATCGCGATCAGAATGAAACAGCCGCTCAGAATGTTTTTGTATTCGGCCCCGATCCCCATCAGAGTCAGCCAATTGTTCAGAAAGCTGACAAACAAAGCGCCGATCAGCGTACCTACTACGTTCATGCGGTTCGTTTTGGAAGCAAGCGTACCGAGATAAACGGCGACGAAACCTTCCAGCAAGTACGATTCGCTGCCGCGCGGCACCGCGATCCCGGTCCGCGACGTAAGCACGATGCCGGCGATCGCCGCCATCGCCCCGCTGATTACAAACGCGGAAGCGAATACTTTCTTGATCTGGACGCCGGCCAAAAACGAGGTCCGGACGTTGCCGTTAATCGCATCCATGCGGCGCCCCAGTACGGACCTTTCGCGCGATAGAAACGCGGCAACGGAAATGATCACCGCAAACGCGAGCAAAAACGGGATTCCTGCCGTCAGATTACCTTGCCCTAGATACAAAAACGGTTCCGTAACGCCGCGAGGAAGCGTGAATAAAATTTGCGGCTGTCCTCCGTTGGTGTAAATTAACTCGAGGCTTCGGATGACGAACATCATCCCCAGCGTGCCGATAATCGCCGGCACCCCGAGATAAGACATCAGTACTCCGTTCGCCACGCCGACGATCAGCCCGAAAGCGACGGGCAGCAAATACGCGGCCCAAACCGGCAAATCGTGGATCAATGAGGCGGCGGCAATAATGGACGCGGCGTCGGCAACCTGCGCAACGCTCAAATCCACCGCTCTCACGGACATCACCATCAGCATCGCAAGCGAGAGAACGATCAGGATCGTGCTTTGCGTAAGAACGCCCAGGATATTATGGAACGCCATGAATTCGGATTTTACGATCGCAAATACAATCAGCACCAAGCACATGCCGAAGAGGGAACCGTAATCACGCAAAATACCGAAACGCGTACCACTTTGGGATGCTGCGAGTTCGGGCACCGTCGCTGATTTGCTCAAAATCGTATCCTCCTAAAAGATAGTTACTTGTCCGATCTCTCTCTTGTGCAGCACCGATAAGATAACGGAGATCACCAGAATGCTGCCGAGAATGCCGGACATTGCCGTATTGGATACTCCGTTAATAATGAGCCCGTTCGACAGAGCGGCGATAAACATCCCCGCGCAGGTGGTGCCGATCACGCTCAGCTCGCCGGTTTTCGAGAACGTGCTGCCCAGGAAAGCCGCCGCCAGCGCGCTGATCAGGAAGTCCAGACCGGAAGCTACCGCCGACGAGCCGTAATTATAGGAAGCGTGGAAAACGCCTGTAAGCCCGAGAATCAATCCGCCGATGACGAAGGCGACAAACAGGGATTTGGACGGGCTGATCCCTCTGAGTTTCGCCGCCTGCGGATTTTGTCCCGCCGCATACATGCGCAATCCGGCGGCGGTTTTCTTCAGATACAGATGCATCGCGAGCAGCATCGCCAGGACGACGATCACAATGAACGGAATCGGTCCGACGTAGCCTTGGCCGAGATAAGAAAATTCGGGATACCCTTTTAAGGGAATCGCTTTGCCTTGGTTATAAGCCAGCGTGATTCCGGTAAGAACGAACATGACGCCGAGCGTCGCCACGAACGGGGGAATTTTCAACTGATTCACCAACGCCGCGTTGATCACCCCGGCGATGCAGCCGATCAGGATTCCCAACAACAGAACGACCAGGAAGTGTTGCCCGCCCGAGATCATGCCTGCGGAAAGGTTCGCGACGAAATGCACCACCGCTCCCGCCGAAAGATCGAACCCGCCGGCGACCAGGACGATGGTTTGGCTGAGTGCGACCATCGTCAGGATGCTGCCTTGCTTCAGGATTTCCAATAAATTGCTGATCGTGAAAAACTGGGGGGAACGGATGCCCAGCACCAGGAGGATCAAGATCATCCCCACCAAGGTGCCTCTTTTGGTAATGACCTTCCCCCAACGCTCTTTCGCGGACAAGCCGGACTCGGTGGTTCCTATCGCCGATTTCAACGGGTTCCCTCCTCTTTTGGTCCTTCTCCGCCCGTCGACCAATATAGCAACTCCTGCTGAGTGGCTTCCCCAGCCTCGAATTGTTTGGTGATTTTGCCTTTCTGCATCACCAGGATCCGGTCCGACATGCCGAGCAGTTCCTCGAAATCGGAAGAAATCAACAGCACGGCGGCGCCTTTGCGGGCCAATTCCGTCATCTGATGGTAAATTTCCACTTTCGATCCGACGTCGACGCCCGTCGTGGGCTCGTCGAAAATATAAATATCCGAATTGCCGGTCAGCCAACGGCCGATGACCACTTTCTGCTGGTTGCCCCCCGACAAATTCTGAATCAGCTGATTCATGCCCGTCGTCGCGATACGGAGCTTCTCGATCATGTCGCGGACGGTTTGCTTCTCCTGGGTCCTTCTCACCAATCCCCAACGCGACCACTTGGAAATATTGGCAATCGTCATATTGTCCTTGACCGTTAGATTGGCGATCAATCCTTCGTGTCTGCGGTCCTCGGGAATGAACGCGATTCCGGAAGCTTTCGCGTCCGCGGGCGTTCGGGGACTGAACGGTTTGCCGTGGACTCGGATCTGCCCCGACGTCGGCTTTAAAGCTCCGTAAACGGTGAGCGCAAGCTCCGTCCGTCCCGCTCCGACCAATCCCGCGATGCCCAATATTTCCCCGCGTCTGGCCGAGAAACTCACGCCTTGCAAAGAACGTCCCTGACAAAGGTGCTGAACCTCCAGCACGACTTCCCCGTGCGGCAGGTTCTCCTTCGGATAGAGCTGGGTTAAATCGCGCCCGATCATCAGGCGGATGATTTCTTCTTTGTTCGTTTCCGGAGTAGACAGCGTTCCGGCTCTCTTCCCATCCCGAAGCACGGTGATGCGGTTGGAAATCTCGAATATTTCTTCGAAATGGTGCGAGATATAAATAATGGTGACCCCTTGGCTCTGCAGGGTGCGAATGATCTCGAACAATTTCCGAACTTCCCGGTTGCTAAGGGAGGCGGTGGGCTCGTCCAGGATCAGGATCTTCGGGTTTTTCAGCAGGGCGGACACGATCGCGACCTGCTCCCGCTGGCCCACCGACAATTCTCCCACCATCGTATCCGCCGTAAAATCGGCGTCGATCCTTTTCAATGCTTCTTCCGTGAGTTGCCGCATCCGTTTAAAGTCCAGCAGGCCTGCAGGCCCCTTAAGCTCATAGCCCAGAAACGCATTACGGGTCACGTCGAATTGCGAGACGTGCTGTTGATCCTGGTGAATGATGGCGATACCGAGTTCTTCGGCATGTTTCGGGTGCTGGATTTTCGCGGGTTTGCCGTCGACCGTTATCGTCCCTTCGTCATAGGAATACACGCCCGTTATGATTTTGACCAAGGTGGATTTGCCGGCGCCGTTTTGTCCCAGCAGAGCGTGCACTTCGCCTTTACGGACCTCGAATTGGACGCGATCCAACGCGATATGTCCCGGGAAGCGTTTTACGATATCCTGGCATACCAATACGGAATCGGAAGAATGAGAGCTTTCCGCTCCGGACTTATTTTCTTCATGGAGCAATGGCAATCGTTTCCCCTCCATAGGAAGCCGCTGGCCGGGTCGTATCGCCCAGCCAACGGCTTTGTTCATGATAAGTCCTCATTCATCTCGGCAATCGCTTTAAGGCACAACCGGCTTCACGACGACAACCTGTTCCGTCTGCGGGAACTTGCTTTCGATGTCCGCCTTGTTCAATCTCACCTTATCCCAGAATTCGGTTCCCCAGCGTTTCTCGGCCGCAGCGACCCCGTTTTTCTGGGTGGCCACGAAAGCCGTGGTGAACAGCGCTCTCGGGATTTGATCCTTATGGCCGTTTATCGCCTGGATCAGCGCTTCCGCCGCTACCTGGCCCATATAATTGACATCTTGCGAGACGGTCGCCACGAACGGGCTGTTCTCTTGGAAGAGCATTTGGAATCCCGCCAAGTCTCCGTCGATCGCCGCCATCTTGATCTCGTTTCTACCTGCCTGGCGGATCGCTTCGCTTGCGCCGGTTGCGAGCAGATCGTAGGCCACCCATACTCCGGCGACGCTTCCTTTTTTGGGGTTCGCCGTTAAAATATCCTGCATTTGCACTTGCACCCTGGCCGGATTATGTTCCGTCGGCACTTCATGCAGCTTTACTTGCGGATAATCCGCCACAATGGCTTCAAGCACCCGTTTTCTCGTTTCCAGCAAAGGAGCGCCCGGCACCCAAAATACGTAGACGTCGCCTTTGTAATTGATGCTGCTGAGCAGTGCCCGGGCCATCATGGAGGCCATCAGCGGCTCGTCCCCGCCGACATCCGAAACGGTGCCTTCCACTTGGGCGCCGATCGCCGTCGTCACGACCGGAATGCCGGCCTCGTTTGCTTTGGCCACGACAGGCGCCAATTGCTGAGCGTCTCCCAAGGAAACGACGATGCCTTTGACTCCGGAATTGATGAGGTTCGTGATGTTCTCGTTATGCTTGCCCGGATCCGATTGGCCGTCGACGACGATCACTGAGCCTCCGGCCGCTTCGATGGCCGATTGCGCGCCGGCAATGATGCCGCGATTGTAATCGTTCAGAATTTCCCTGGAAGCGATTCCGATTTTCGTGCCGCTCGGCAGTTTCGAAGGGTCGGCCCCGGAATTCGCATCGGGCTCATTGGAGGCGGCATTGGAGCTTGCGGGCGGCGCGGACGGAGATTCCGCCGCGTTCTCTTTGCCTCCGCTCGTGCAGCCTGCGGCCAGCATCGATAGCATGAGGACGCAAACCATGAGGATCGTGGACTTCTTTTTCATTTTTGCATTCTCCCCTCTTATTCGTTTCGCCCCCATGATACATGCCGTCTATTCGCCGAATCCATACAAACAGACTGTTAAAGATACAGCGCAACTGTACGTCTGCTAGCGGTACAACCAGTAGAACGCGCAAAAAAAAGAGAGTCGGGGCCCATTCCCGACTCTTCCGTGCTTTCCGCTATGCATTGAGACGAAGCTTTCCCCTCAGCTCGTGATAAAACGATTCCACTTCCGCTTTGATCCGGGTCGTCTGCTCCCAAGTGTCGATCTTGGTCAATACTTTCATCGTTAAATCGACGGCTTCGTGATATTGTCCCTTGCCGGCCAAAATTTGCGCCCGGCCGTAATAATAGAAAATATACTCGATGAGATTGACTTGTTTCTTGTCGAGCAGCAAATAATCGAATGTCGTCTCCGCTTTCTCGTATTCCCCAAGTTTCACATACGCCACTCCGAGATTAAAGTAAGCCTTTTCTCCCCGTAAGACAATACGGTTTGGTGCGCCCGGTATTGGATCGTGTCCCGGCTTCTTTCGGTTTCGACGAGCGCGAAGCTCTTCAATTGTTCCAGCGCGGCATGAAATCGCCTGGCGTCCAAACCGGCAATCTTCGACCAGCTTTCTTCGACCGGGGACTTGTCGAAAAAACCGAGCGTCTGCCATAGCCGCTTGGCGTCTTCGCTGCAGCGCTCCCAGCTTCTTCCGAACAAATAATTAAAGAGCGTGGATAAAGAATAACTCGCCTTTTCGATCTCTCCGACGAGCTGTTTCGGAGATAGATCGTCGTCGATCATATACGCGACGCTGAGCGAGATCGCTTTGGGATTGCCGGCGGTTGCCGCGATGAGCTGCAGCAAAACTTCCGTTTTTTCTTCGAGCAAATCCTTCAACCTTTGTTTCTTGACGGGCAAATTGCTTAGGTTCCAATGATGGGTGACTTCTTTATGTAAATATTCCAACGCCTCGGCGTCCTTCAGTCCGACCAGCGTGATGATGTCCATGTCCCGGATGGAAAGGGCATGCACCGTACTCGGGTTTTCCCGAGCCGTCATCAACACCTTGATCCCTTGAGGCATGTTGGCCACGAACTCATAGATTTCCGCTTCCGCCGTATCCAAGCTGTCGATAATCAGAAAGACCGGGAGTTGAATCGCGGCGGCCGCAAGCGCGTTTCGAACGACCAGGCGTTTTTCGATAAGGGATTTTTCCAGCAATTCGACTCGGCCGAGCTGGTAAGCGATCGTGTCCAAAAAGTCGCTGAACGTGAGCTGCTTGGGTTCTGCGCTGATCCAAATCACGTATGAAAAAACCGGCCACTTGAACTTCCTCGCCACGCCGTGCGAATCGCTGATACAGGCGTAAGCCGTTTCCAATGCGAGTGTCGATTTCCCCATTCCTCCCCAGCCGGTAATCAGGCACACGGAAGAGGAAGACCACAGCCATTGGTTGATGGCCTGCAAATCCTGTTCCCGTCCCACGAAGATCTCCAACCACCGCCTGGGCAAATTGTGGCGGTTATCCTCCGCGAGTTTTTCCGTTGTGTCGGCTCCCTGCCGGGACAATCCATCGAAAGCGCTTTCCGCGACGCTCGGAATCGACTCTTCGGAAGGAGGGCCATACGTTCCGTCTTCCCGCAAAATTTTCGCTTTTTTAAAGCATGAAGCAAACCACGCGGGCACAGGCGGCTCGATCACCGGTATGGATGTCGCATGCAGGAGGTCATTGAACCACCTGGCGTCCATAACGCCTTTTTCCATGATCATCCACAGCAAGCCGAACAATTTGCCGTCTTCGATCCTGCTCGGAATATACCGGTTGCCCATTTGTCCCATCCAACTCTTGATCGTATTCGGCGAGATTCCGAGCGGTACGGATATTCGGTCGATATAGGATTCGGAAAACGTTCTTCCCGAAGGGAGCGCTTCCCTCTTTTTCCTTCTCGTCTTAAACTCGGGATGTTCCCTTAACGCCGAGATGCCTTGAGAAAGCAGAAGGGCGAATTGTTCCCGATCTTCGATTTCCGCCATGGTGTACTCCCTCCTTTTCATGTTCAAACCATACAGCGGCTCTGTACAAAACGACAGCCCGAAAAGATAGATAGGAATGCCCTAAGTATATACAATCGCATTTGAAAATGAAAAGAAGCCCAGGCATGGAATGAAGTCAAGGACACCGGCCTATCATGTTATTTTGCAAGCTGAAGGAAGGGAATGGAACACGTTGACCACGAATTTGCCCCATACGATGAAAGCGGCCGTCATGCACAGAACACGGGAAATTCAACTGGAAGAGCTCCCGGTTCCCGGCATTCGGTCGAACGAAGTGCTGATCAAGGTCGTCGCCGTCGGCGTCTGCGGTTCGGACCTGCATTATTACGCGCATGGCCGAATCGGAAAATACGTCGTGGACAAGCCGTTCATTTTGGGCCATGAATGCTCGGGGGATATCGCGGCCGTTGGATCGAACGTCCGACGTTTAAAAGTTGGCGATCGAGTGGCCGTGGAACCGGGGGTAACCTGCGGTTATTGCGACGCGTGCAAAAAAGGCCGATACAACCTATGCCCGGAAGTCGAATTTCTGGCCACGCCGCCTTTTGACGGGGCATTCACGCAATATATCAAAGTGCGGCAAGACTTTGTCTTCAAAATTCCCGACTCGATGTCGTATGAAGAAGCCGCGCTTATCGAACCTTTCTCGGTCGGCATCCATGCCGCCGTGCGAACCCGCCTTCAGCCGGACTCCGCCATCGCCATCGTAGGCATGGGACCGGTCGGATTGTTGGCGATCGCGGCGGCCAAAGCATACGGGGCTTCCACGATCATCGCCGCCGATCTCGAGCCTTTGCGGCTCGAAGCGGCACATCGCATGGGTGCCACCCACGTCATCAATATCCGGGAGCAGGACCCCGTCAAGGGAATCCTTCGCATCACGGGGGACAAAGGCGTCGACGTCGCGTGGGAAACCGCCGGCAATCCCGCGGCACTGCAAGCCGCATTGCTTTCCCTTCGCCGGGGAGGCAAACTGGCGATCGTCGGGTTGCCTGCCCAAGAGGGAATCTCCCTGAACGTGCCGTTCATGGTGGATCATGAAGTAGACCTATACGGAGTCTTCCGCTATGCCAATACCTATCCGAAAGGAATCCATTTTTTATCCTCCGGAATCGTGGACACCAGCATCCTGATTACCGACCGATATCCGTTGGAACGAACGCAAGAGGCGATGGAACGCGCGCTCAACCATAAAAGCGAGTGCCTGAAAGTGGTTGTCTACCCGAACGGATTGACCGTCTCTGGCTGAAACCAATGACCGTAGAACCGTCCGGTTTACAGGTCCCGAGCCGGGTAAGCAGGCCTCGAACTTCTGGCTCGCCTGAAAAAACGAAGACCGCCAGAAGAGGCGGTCGCGAGAGCATTACACCGAAAATTCCTTGTATTCGTTCCTGCAGGGAGCGCCGAGCGAGTAAGCGATCCGCCCTTGGCTCAAGTCGGCCAGGCAAGACCAGAACGTGGCCAATCCGTCTTGATGGCCGCATACGGGGGCTTCATGGTCCGAAAATACCCGCTTCAGCGCTTCCAGCGGATCCTGCGAAGCATCGGCTTGATGCCGCAGGGCATGCTCCTCGAGCTTCCCGTATCGGGCAACCGAATTCGGCCACTCGCTCGCGTAGGAAGCCATGGACGGGTGCTTGAAATGGTTGGTGACGATCAAATAATCCCCGTCCATCCGCCGAACCGCCCGGCGTTCGGGATGAACCTCCGCGACGATCGCCTGACTGGGATCCGCCGCGAAATAGCTTTTCGCTTCTTTCGCCGGCAGGCTGAGCAACGCTTCCTCGGCTTCGCGGACGTCCGAGCATTTCTCCAGCAAATAGCGGACGATCAGATGGAAGCTCATGCCGGGCCGCGGCGCCGGATCCGGGTGGGGCCCCGCTCCGTTGAAGCTGACGAACAGCCCTTTCTCGTTCATCCCGTCGAACCTGCCGCCGACCAGCCCTTCGTGCATGCCGACATGAGCCCAGCCCCGCTTCGGCCTGGTCACGATGAGATGCCGGCGATTCTCCCAATAGAAATAATCGTAATTCCTGCCGACGCAGATGCCCGACTCCGTCCGCAGCGCCATCGCGCTGCAGCCCCCGGTCACCCCCAGGGTGTAGTGCCACAGGAGCCGTTCCTCGGCAATCCCGAGGCCGTCGGCGTAACCTTGGAACTCTTCGACGATTTCCGGATAAAGCGCATAGACCGCTTCCCGGCAACTTTCCGCGTAACGGATCTGCCGTTCATTGAGCGGCTCCGCGGGCAAAATTGCGGTTCCGGCCTGCGACGCGGTCATTCGGCCGATCTCGCGGTGCGAACCCGCCGCTTCGAAAATCCGGTAATCCGCTCGGCGCTCCTCTTGCAGATTGATCTCCATATTAGCTATTCCTCGGTTTGACGGGGATGTAGATCTCCATCTGCTGCGTGCCGTCGGTCTCGGGATTGGCGCGCTCGTCGTACCATTCGAATTCCGCCAAGCCGGCGTGCTCGTACCCGGAGTGCGGGAACCACTGGTCGAAAATCAATCTCCACGTTTCCTGAATGGTAGGCGAGAAATCCTTCGGCGGCACCTTCGGCGTCGTAAACACGGCGTAAGCGGCGCCCGGAAACTCCCGGCAAACCAGATCGGACGGAACGTTGTCGAAATGCTCCGCCTCCCTCCCGATCAAATACGTAAAGCGGCACGTTTCCATGTTGAAGTCGGTGCAGATGCCGAGATTGACCGGATGCTCCCGCTCGACCGCGTTCGGAATGCGGTCTCCCCGCCGGTTCAACAGATAGTCCTGCCAGAAGGCCGGGATTTCCCGATGATTTTGACCGTCTTCGGACGTCGTTTCGAGCGCGTACCCGATCACTTTGAAAGCCGGTTTGTCGACGATGCGATATTCCATGCGAATGCCTCCCAAATAAGGATTGTACCTGCGCGTGAGAACGTCGGCTTTCGGATAGGAGGGCGCGCGAATGCCCCGCCTGCGGTACTCTCCCGGCGTCATGCCGAACATTCTCTTGAAAGCCCGGGTGAACGTTTCATGGGTCTGAAACCCGTGATCCAGCGCGACGTCGACGATTCTCCGCTCCGGATCCGCCACGTGCGCCGCCGCTTTCGCCAGCCTCCTTTTCCGGACGTACTCCATGACCGGATCTCCCACCATGGATTGGAAGACCCGATGGTAATGGAATTCGGAAAAGCCCGCGAGTTCGGCCAGCTCCCGCAGCATCAGCGGCTCGTCCAAGTGCGTCTCGATAAATTCGATCGTCTTCTGGATGCGCAGGTGGTAACCCATTTCCACAGCTCCCCGTCGGCTTCTTGTTCCCAATGTAACATGGGAGGCCCGGCCCTTCTTGACGTTTTTTGCTGCCGCCGGAAACCGGCGGCAGCGCCGTGTATCCCGGAGGATGTACCGGCCCAACAAGATTCAGCTTCGCCGGCTCGCAACTTCTCCGTTTGGGGACCCGAAACGGCATGTGGCGGGTGCGGAGCTGGATCCGGATATCTACAATATAGCAGTCGGAAGTAAAAAAAAGGGATTGACGAGAAACAAATTTTGCCATAAAATTTCGATTGAACAGTTCAGTCAATGATATGGAGGGTGTGCAATGACAGTTGGCAAAACCGAGAACGCAATTCCGATTAAGGCTTCCACGGTGCGATCGAAGGACGGCACGGTCATTGGCTACAAAAGCATGGGGAACGGGCCCGGCGTGATCATCCTTCCCGGGCTTCTCAGCAGGTCCGATGATTTTGCCCAATTCGCGCAAGAAATGGCAGACACCTTTACGGTGCACGTTATCGATCGTCGGGGCCGCGGGCAAAGCGGGCCGCAAGGCAGCGAATACTCCATTCGCAAGGAATGCGAGGACTTGACGGCCGTGCAGGAAGAGACGGGCGCCGACTATCTTTTCGGTCACAGCTACGGTGGGCTCGTTGCCTTGGAAACGGCGAGAATGAACGACCGATTCACGAAAATCGCGCTCTATGAACCCGGTGTTTCCGTCAATCATTCCATTCCGATCACGTGGTTGCCGCCGTTCGAGGCAGCGTTGAACGAAGAAGACACGCTAAAGGCTTTCGCGATATTCGTAAGGGCAACCGCGCCGGTAAAATCAGCCAGGTACGCGCCTTTATGGTATCTGAAATTTTTCCTTCGCATGATGCGCAGCCATTGGGGGGATAAGGCAAGTTTGCTGCGTGAGATGGCGTCCGAGTATAAAGAAATCGGACGACATGATTCCGGTTACGCGAATTACGGTTCCATTGGCGCATCTACGCTATTAATGCGAGGGGGCAAAAGCAAAGAGGCGGTGGCAACCATAGAGGCGCTTGAACGGACGCTCCCCCATCATGCGACGCTGGTTTTGCCGAAATTCGGCCACATGGCTCCGCTGAATGGACACAAGCCATCCGGGGTGGTACAACAGGTGAAGCGATATTTCCTTAACTAGGAGGAGTACCCTTGTCACCTCTGCAGAAAGAACAACTGAGCCTGATTCGGGACGAACGCAAAGATCAGATCATGCGGGCCGCGCTTAAGGTTTTTGCCCGCCGCGGAGTCGCCGGAACGAAAATCAGCATGATCGTCGCGGAAGCGGGAGTCAGCCAAGGGCTTTTCTACCACTATTTCAAGTCGAAAGACGAAGCGCTGATCGCCCTGGTGCAAGAAGCGATGGACATTTCCTATACGGCGACGAAAAGCCTTCGGGAGATGCCGGTTGCCCCGCTGGAGAAAATCAGATTTTTGACTCAATCCATCTTGGACGATGAGGGGAAGTACTACTTTCTGTTGATTTATCAAGCGCGCATGGCGGAAGATGTGCCGGTTCAGGTCAAAGAGCTTTTTTCCCGGTTCACCATGAAATCATATGTCGATCTGTTGCGACCGGTCTTCGAGGAAGGACAACGTGCCGGCGATATCGCGGCGGGAGATTTGGACGAAATGATTTCCTGTTATTTTACGATTCTCTCGGGCGTGATGGTCGTGAACGCTAAGGGGGACGGCGACTATCGGATTCCGCAAGTCGATATGATCATGCGTCTTTTCGTCCGATAAGAAGCGCTTGCCGGAAGGAGAAAGGAGGAATCTTCTGCTTACTCACGCCCATGCCATCCGATTGCGGAAAACGGAACTCTCCGAATTGGAGTTCGTGCTCGCGACCGAGACGGACAAATCGAACGCCTCCTATATCGGACAATGGTCAATTGAGCAACATACCGACAGTTTATCCAACGAGGATATCGCTCATTTTATCATAGAGAACGCCCAGGGCGACCGCGTCGGTTACGTGATCTTAACGGGACTCAAGGATCCTCATAAAGCCGTTTGCATGAAGCGTATCGCGAATCGGATCAAGGATCGCGGGTACGGAAAAGCAACCATGAAGCAACTGCTGAATTGGGTCTTCGAATCAACCGACGCGCATCGCGTGTGGCTGCATGTCAAAGATTATAATCAACGGGCGCGCCATGTTTATGAATCGGCGGGCTTTGTGACGGAAGGTTTGCTGAGAGAAAGTTACCTTTACGAATCGAAATTCGAATCGATTGTGGTCATGTCGGTTCTTAGAACGGAGTATCGAGCTCCTCTTTAACCATAAATTGAAGGAGGTTTATCAGATATGCCGTATGTTGAAGGCGTGGATTCCACGCGTTTGTTTTACAAGGACTGGGGTTCGGGTCAGCCGGTCGTATTCGTCTCCTCCGTCTATCTGGGAACCGAAATGTGGGAGTACCAGCTTCCTTACCTGGCTTCGCGGGGGATGCGCTGCATTGCCTACGACCGGCGCGGTCACGGTCGTTCGGACAGTCCTTGGGATGGCTACGACTATGACACATTGGCCGACGACCTTGCGGCCCTGATCTCGCATCTCGATCTTCGCGACGTCATCCTGGTCGGTCACTCGATGGGAGGAGGAGAGGTCGTACGTTATTTGACTCGATATGGTTCCGACCGAATCGCCAAAATTGCCCTCATTAGCGCGAGCGCGCCATTCCCGATGAAGACGGAGGATAATCCCGACGGTATCGAATTGGACCTTTTCCTCAAAGGCCTTGAAATCATGAATCAGGACCGTCCAAAATGGTTGGCCGAGAACGCTGCTCCGTTCTTTGCCCTCGATGTGCCGGAGAACAACGTCTCGCCGGAGATGGTCCATTGGCTGGTCCAGGTGTGCCTGCAGTGTTCTCCTCGAGCAATGGATGCGTGCAATCATACGTTCTTTACGACGGACCTGCGTCAAGAAATGCGACGGATCTCGGTTCCCGCTTTGATCATTCACGGCGACCGCGACGTATCCGCACCGTTCGAACTGTGCGGGATCAAGTCCGCTCAGCTCGTGCCGAACAATCGGTTCATCGTCTACGAGGATGCGGCACACGGTTTGTTCGTCACGCACGCGGATCGATTGAACGCCGACCTTCTGGCCTTCGCCAACGAGTAGGGGCCTAATCCAAGGAAGCGATCGTCCAACCGTCTTTCCGTTTGAAATACGCGACCTGCATTTCCCGTTCGGTCCATTTGACGTCCGCGATGACGCGGGGGACGGTGTCCCCGACTTCGCCCGACGAAACGAAATCGATCCGGCGCAGCGTTTGTTTGCCGTTCTTGGCGTCGTCCCACGGCGTGAAAACCGGCAAGTATTCCTCGTACTTCGCGGGCTTGGAATCGATGAGCGCGGTGAATTTCTTGAAGTCGCGGGCATTCGCGTAAGCGATGAATTTCGTCGTGAGGTCGACCATCGCGTCCACGTCGTCTTGGCTCAGCTTCGCCGTGTTGACGACGATCGGAAGCTTGAGATCGGGGCCGGCGGCAATGTCGACGGCCGTCCGTTTCGCGTTCCAGGTCAGCTTGAGTTCATAGTACATGGCGACGGATCGCAACGGAAACTGCATTTTGCCGTTCACGATCCGGATCGGCGCGTCGGCTTGGATTTTCGCGCCATCCAAGGTAAAAAAGCTTTCACCGTTCTTAAACGCCAACTGGACGGTTCTGAGATCGGGATAGGCGTCGCCCATGAAAAACAGCGTTTTGGTCTCGGCGTCCCAAGTAGAATGGGAAACTTTGTACGGCAGGATCTTTTTCAGGCCCTCGAAATCGACATAAGGTTTACCCCCGATCCATGTGCCTTTGAATTTCGCATCCCGGGCGACCGTGCCGTGGATCGTAAAGGAGGTGCTTTTGGATGCTGCAGCGGAGACGGAAACCGCCGATAGCGTGAAGACGGCGATCAGGAGCGAAAACGCAATAATCCGAGACTTCTTCATGAATGCCACCTGCTTTTTGGAAAAAGTTGAACGGCATTCCATTTGACGTACGTTTGAGAAGAAAGTTGCAGGTTGGATCACCAAAACGATGCCGGGACAACCCCGAGGACGAACCGCGGCAAACTGCGGCAAACTGCGGCAAACTGCGGCAAAAAGGAAACGTCCTCCGGTTAGCCGCCCATGCGGGGCAATCGGAGGACGTCGGGACGTCGATCGCGTTTACGCGAGGGACGGCGGCAGCTCGACCGAGACTTCGCGGCGCTGGTCCGCCGAGCGGAGCACGCCGTCGATGATCGCTTGCTGGATAAGGATCTGCTCCCCTGGGATCGGGGCCGGCCGCCCGTCCCGCACGGCTTCGGCGAAGTCGTGCACTTTGGCCTGGAACAGGTTGACCGAGTGCTCGACGAGCGGCACCCTCGTCTCCGTATGGCCGCCGAAATCGTCGTGGTACAGCGTCATGGAGCCGATTTTGCCGTCCCATACGCCCGACCACGG
This sequence comes from Cohnella caldifontis, assembly GCF_029360585.1. Taxonomy (GTDB): domain Bacteria; phylum Bacillota; class Bacilli; order Paenibacillales; family Paenibacillaceae; genus Cohnella; species Cohnella caldifontis. Next base: position 166,966 of record NZ_JAQZSJ010000004.1, read on the forward strand.
GCCCGTGCCGGCCGGCGTGACCTTGAGCCCGGCATCGCTGCCGAGGAACAGGGTCGCTCCCAGCGTGTCCATATGCATCGCCCAGGAGATTTTGAAGCTGAGCACCAGGTCGTTCTCGAACCGGACCAACGCCACGCCGAAGTCCTCGACTTCGAAGCGGGAAGCCTCCGGATGATAGAGCGGATTGCGTCCGAAATGGGCCGACGTGTAAGCCGACACCGTAAGCGGCCGCGGGTGTCCCAGCGTGTTCAGCGCAAAGTCGAGGGAGTAGCAGCCGATGTCGGCCATGGCCCCGGCGCCGGCCAGCTCCTTGCGGATGAACGTGCCGCCCGGCATGCCCCTCCGCCGTCCGCCGCCCGTTTCCACGTAGTACACGTTGCCGAGCCGGCCGGACTGCACGATCTCCTGCAATTTTTTCATGTTCGGGTCGTACCGCGGCTGGAAGCCGATCGTCAGCATGCGGTCCGCCGCGCGCGAGGCTTGCACCATCTCGACGGCCTGCTCCAGCGTCACGGACATCGGCTTCTCGAGCAAGACGTTTTTGCCGGCCCGCAGCGAATCGACGGCCGTGCGATGATGGGAGACGTTCGGCGTGCAAATGCTGACCCCGTCCAAGTCAAGCTTCAGCAGCTCCTCGTGGCTGTCGAACGATGCAGCTTCCGTAAGCCCAAGAGAGTCCGCGAATTGCCGCGCGCGGCCGGGGACGACGTCCGCGACGGCGACGACGTCCGCGTAGTCCAGTTTCTGATACGCTTCCGCATGAAATCGGGCGATGCCGCCCGTTCCGATGATGCCGATCCGAATTCGTCTGTTCATTCCAACCCTTCCTTTCGGTTATGGACGGCATGGGCCCGGCGATACGCGGCAGGCGTCATGCCGAATTTCGATTTGAATACCGGGTACAGATAATTCGGAGTAACGTACCCATGCTCGAACGCGATGTCCTCGATCGGCCGGGACGACGCCGCGAGATCGGCGCAGACCGCCGACAGCCGGACATGCTCCAGGTATTCCCGGAACGTCGTCTGGCCTTCGGTCCGGAAAAGCCGCTGCAGCTGGCGAGGACTGACGCCCGCCCGCTCCGCCACGTCCTCCAGCGTAATCGGCAAGCCCTCGTTATCCTGGATGTATTGGGTCGCCAGCAAGTACCGGTGCCCGTTCATGTCGCGAACGGGAATGGAGGGAACGCGGCTGCCTTCGGCGAACGGCCGGGCGGCGCGCAGCAGGATCTGCGTCACCGCCTGCTTCATCTGCGTATTAAAGCCGGGCGGCTGTTCCTCCCAAATCCGGTACGCCTCGAGGAACGCCGCCATGGCGTTGTACGTGTCTTTCTCCGGCTTCGGCGGCAGCCCGCGCAGCGTTCGGACGCAATCCTCCGCCTCTTCCCGCTCCAGGTCGTCGCCGAATCCGGCGTTCTCGCCGGCGGACGGCGGGAGCGGTACGATGTCGCAATGCAGGCACAGCTCGAACATCGGATCGTCCGGGTCGGATTCCTGGTAGTGAACCACGTCCGGTCCCGTCAGATAGAACAGCCCTTCATGCAGGTCGTAGGGCTGTTCCCCCAGGATGACTTTGCCCTTGCCTCTCGGGATAAAATGGAACTCGTACTCGGAATGCTTGTGAAACGAGATGATCTGTCCCGGCTGGAACGCCGCCAAGTGGCAGCGCAGCACCCGGATGCCGTAACGGCCCCAGCGGAAGCGGAGATCCAGCCGGTCGAGCGCGTCGGGCTTCCGTTGCATCCGGGCGAACAAGAACGGCGCCGATGCCGGCCGCCGCTCGAGTCGCAGCTTCGTGTCCTCCGTGGCTTCCGTCTCCCGTTTCATTTCGAGTGCTCCTCCGTTCGGGTTTGCTTGCTTTAAGCCAATTCGTCCAGGCGGACGGGGCGATGCTCCGCCGCCGATCGGTTGGCCGCTTCCATCAACCGGGTGAGGTCGACGGCCATCGCCACGTTGTCTTCCGCTTCCGTGCCTTGGCGGATATGATCGACCCACTGGCGGAACGCCGACGGCCGGTTCGGCGGCAGTTCCACCGTCTCCCAGCCGCTGCCGCGCCGATTGCTGCGCAGCAGCATCCGATCATCCGGGAACCCGAACAGCAGCGTGCCCTCGGTTCCGTGCAGCTCGATGCTGAACGGCGAATGGCTGTTCACGAAGCCGGCTTCCACGATGCCGGCCGCTCCGTTCGCGTATTGAAGCACGGCGACCGCATTGTCCTCGACTTCTTTGCCGGTGACGTAGCCGAAAGCCGCGCTGACCGACTCCGGCAAACCGAGAAAGCGCCGGACGAGGTACATCGGATGGCAGCCCAAGTCGATCAAGGCGCCTCCGCGGCATTGCTCGAGGGAATAGAAATGGGCCGGAAGCCAATCGGCGACCGCGCCGTTGTGGGACAACCGGACCCGGCCGAGCGTGAGGCGGCCCAGATGTCCTTCCGCCAGCACCCGTTCGATCGCCAGCGCGTAACCGTCATAGAGCCGGGGCAGCGATACCGTCAGCTTGACGCCCGCTTCGCGGACGGCGGCCAGGATGTCGCGAACTTCCGCGTACGTGGCGGCCACCACTTTTTCCGTGAAAATGTGTTTGCCCGCCCGTGCCGCCTTGACCATGACCTCGCGGTGCAGGTTCGTCGGGGCGTCCACGACGACGGCGTCGATTCCGCCGCGCCCGAGCAGTTCGTCCAGCGACTCGTAGAACGGAACGCCGTATTTTGCCGCTTTCTCCCGTCCCCGCGCGGAATCCTCGTCCCACACGGCGGCGATTTGCGTCTCCTCGTGCTCCAACACCTGCTTCGTATAATCTTCCGCGTGCACGTGCCAGTAGCTGAGCATCCCGACTTTGATCATCCGCTTCATCCTTTACTGTAAATATACGACACGGTTTGAGAATATCACAGCCCTCCTCTTTTCATGAATGCAATCTCGTGTCATTGAGACTATAAATTCGCGACAACTCGATCCCCTTGATTCCGCCCTGCCCGAGCGCTACGATTAACAGATATAAGGATAACGACAAGAGGGGGAGCGGGCCCATGAACCGCCTGAAACAGACGATCCGGGAAACGATTGCCGGCCAAACGGCGAATTTGAAGGAAGTCGCGTCTTTTATCGCCGCCCATCCGGAACTGGGACACGAGGAGAAGCTCGCTTCCGCGCGCTTGACCGAGGAACTGGAAAAGCTGGGTTATGCCGTGGAGAGGGGAACGCTCGGCATTCCGACGGCGTTTATCGCCGAATACCGTTCCGCCACGCCGGGGCCGACCGTGGCCCTGCTCGCGGAGTACGACGCGCTGCCGGAAATCGGACACGCCTGCGGGCACCATCTCATCTGCACGATGGCGCTCGGCGCGGCGGCCGGCCTGCGGGCCGTCCTGGACGAAACCGGCGGTACGGTCCGGGTGTACGGCACCCCCGCCGAAGAGACGAAAGGGGCCAAAGTGGACATGGCGGCGGCCGGCCTGTTCGACCATTGCGACGCCGCGCTAATGGCCCATCCTTACCACCGCTTCGAGAAATCGGGATCGTCGCTCGCCATGGACGCGCTGCAATTCGAATTCCATGGCAAGTCGGCCCATGCCGCGGCGAATCCGGAAGAAGGCATCAACGCGCTGGACGCCGTCATCCAGCTGTTTAACGCCGTGAACTCGCTCCGGCAGCAGACGCCGGATCACGCGCGGATCCACGGCATCATTTCCCACGGCGGCGTCGCGCCGAACCTGATTCCCGATTACGCCGCCGCGCGGTTCTACACCCGTTCGGCTACACGTCCCTATACGGACGAGCTGACCCGCCGCGTGACGGCGTGCGCCGAAGCGGCCGCGCTCGCCACGGGATGCCGACTCGACGTCACCAACTATGAGTATTCGTACGACGAGCTGCGCACCAATTCGGCGCTGCACGAGGCGTTTCTCGCCAACCTGGCCGAAGCGGGCGTCCCGCCGGAAGCGGTCCACGACAGCGAGGACCACGGCTCGCTCGATCTGGGCAACGTTTCGCTTCGCTGCCCCGCGATCCATCCGTACGTCCAGGTGGTCGACGCGCCGTACAACCTGCATACGGCGGAATTCCGCGACGCCGCCCAGCTGGACAGGGCCTACGACGCCATGGTGTTCGGCGCGACCGTGCTGGCCTGGACCGCTTGCGACGTGCTGACGGATCCGGAGCTTGTCCTGCGCATCCGGGAGGAATTCGACCGGACCGTCGATATCGCCCGCCAGGCGTAAGATCCTTCGCCTGCGCATGCAGCGATCGTAAGCCTGTCGAAGTTGCGAAGAGGCTGCCCCTCAGTCATCTATGATGACTTTTGGGACAGCCTCATCCTTCTATTTCTACCGGATACCGCGCGTTGGAATCGCCGACTTGACGGGCGTAGCGAGGCTTTCGTTGCCTTGGTTATCCACTGCCGTAACTTTATAGTAGTGCGTCTGGCCGATGGCGGCTGTCGTATCCGTAAACGCCGTGCCGCTGACCTTGGCGCCGATCGTCACGAATGTGCCGTTCGCCGCGTCCGAGCGCCATACGTTGTAGCCTGCCGCGCCGCTGACCGCGCTCCAACTGAGCGTCACCTTTCCGCTGCTCGGCTCGGTGTTCGCCTGGAAATTCCCCGGTGTCGCGATTTGTACAAGAGCAGGTATCGGTATATTTGGCGTAATGATGTCGCGAAGTCGAAGCAGCTCCGGCTTCGCCGATTGGATCGGGGAGTCCTTGCTTTCAAGACCTAGGTTATTGATCGCCGTCACCTTGTAATAGTACGTTCTGCCGTTTTCAACCGCGCTGTCCGTGAACGTCGTGCCGCTCGCCGAGGAATCTATCGTTTCATAAGTCCCGTCTGCGGCATTCGCGCGCTTCACATGATAACTTGTCGCACCCTCAACCGGGCTCCAACGGAGAACGACTTCCCCGCTATGCGCCTCAGCGATGAAATGGTCGGGAGCGGGCGGGATGACCATTTCGACGGCCCATGGGATTTCGGTTAAGATATCCGGGTTGATCTGCAAGTCAGACAGGCTGCCTTTGGCCACGAATGCGAAATTGCTAAGGCCGCTCTCTCCATAGCGATCCACGGCCGTGACAACGTAGAGATAGCTCTCATCGAACTTGGCCGTCGTGTCTGTGAATGCCGGATCTGTCAGGTTGGTGGCGATCGGTCTCAATCCGCCGCGTTCCTTGTCGCTCCGTTTGACGTTATACGTAATCCCGTTGTGTTCCATTTGAAGCCCCAAAGGGGTACGATTGCCGACGTAAACCATGCCGTCAAGGCGATCCCATTGGAGCGTTACGCCCGATCCATCCCTCTTCGCCTTGAGATTGGCGGGCCGCGGCGGCGGCAGATCGACGATCTGAACCGGCAACACCTGGGTTGGCGCACTCTCGCCGTATGAATTGACGGCAACAACTTGATAATAGTAGGTTTTGCCTCTTACGGTTGTCGTGTCCGTATACGTGACGTCGTTAAGGTTGGAACGGATGGTTTTGAACGGACCTCCCGGGGCTTCCGCGCGCTTCACCCTGTAGCTCGCCGCCTCTTTGGCGGCACTCCAGTTCAGTTGGACGTTGATGCGATCCGTGATCGCGATGGCCAGCTTAGGCGGAACAATGATTTCGCGAATGAGCTGAGCCTTCAAATTCCCGGGCGCCGGCGGCGGCGGACAGTGGAGCTGATCCTCATAGAGCGGGTAATTCAAGTTGATCAAGGTTTTACTGAGTTTCCCTTTGGCTACCCACACATCATAACCGGCGATCACGTCCAGCTTGAGAAAAGCGTCCACCCGGATCTCATCGCATCGTCCTTGTTCATAATAGCGATAGAAGCCTGCCTTGATTCCCGGATACAGCTCTAGGCCGGCATAGGCAATATCCAATAAGGTCAGCGTCAATTGAACGTCCGGACCTGCAGCAAGACTGGCATTCACATTGGAATTCACGTCAAGCGTTGCGGTGTTCGTCGTCTTATCGATCGTTTGGAACCCCTGGCTCGACGAGAAGGAGAAGCCTTGCTCCAGATGAAATCGGTCTTCGAATTTGACTTCGAGCGAAGCTTTGAAATCCGGCTCAATCTTCAAAAAGAGCTGTCCTTTAATGAATACGCCGGTAAAAACGGGTACATAGTACGGCGTCGTCAACGGAATGTAAATGGGCTTGGTTATCGCTTTTTTCGCTCTTACGTTCACGTTCGTCGTGACATCGCCGGTCAATACCAATTTTGAATAGAAATCCAGATCCACATCAAACCAATCCACGTCAACGTCAAGCCCGATGTCCGCATCAACGCCCAGGTTGCAAAAATTCATGCGCGCATCCATGGCCAATCCGTCATAGTTCGCATTGTCCATCTTGATCATGAAGCACGGCAGCTTAAGCGCCACAGCCTGTGCGGAAGCAAGCATCGCGGTGGAATCCGGTATGTCCGTAACGATTTGGATCGAAGGATCAGCCGGGGTGAGCCATTTGGGATCAATCGCCTCGGTCGTATGCACGTCCAGCTTGGAGAAAACTTCCCGCACTTTGGGTACGGACGTCGTCACGACAAGCGCGCCGTCTTCCTGGCGAACGGACACGACCTTTTTCGCGATGCCGCCGAAAAATTCATCATTCGGAGGCATGACGAACACATCGCCGACGGACAATTTCAAATCCGGATCGTGGATGACCCATGTCGTGTCGTCTTTTCTTGTATAATTTTTGCTTTTGCTCATCTTCACTTCCGGCAAATATTCGACGATTTTGCGCGTATCTCCCGATGTAGGCGAGGACGGTTGCCCCGATGAATAATGAAGCGCGCGCACGGCCATCGAAACCGCTTCCGCCCGGGTGGATTTGTTGCCGCCTTTGAACGTGCCATCCGGATATCCGCTAATGATTCCCGTCCGCAGTGCCGCTTCGATCAGATCCCGATGGCTCTCGATATCTCCCTGATCTTTCAATGCGCCAAGCATCTTCTCTTGCGTCTGCGGCGTAAGCTGAAGCGCTCTGACAATCCAGATCGCCATCTCCAGACGCGTGATCGGCTGGCTTGGCTTGAATCCGTCCGGATATTCTCCAACGACCAGAATGCCCTGCTTTACGCCCGCGGCGATGAAGGGGGCGGACCAACGTTGCTGCTCCACGTCGCGAAAAGGGACATCCCTGGAATCCGTCGGAAGCTTTCTTAAATCCACGAGTATTTTCAAAAACTGTTCCCGCGTTACTTCGCCATTCGGCCGAAAGGTTCCATCCTCGAAGCCCGATACGATGTTTCGTGTCGCTAGCTCCATAATATCTTCGTACGCCCAATGAGACTGAATATCCTTGAAAGAAACCTTTTGCGCTTGGCCTTGTCCGCCGCTTTCGGCAGCCTCGGCAACATACGGGGGGGACATGCCGAACAGCATTAAGAAAATAGACATCCAGAGGATCGCTTTGCTGAATTTCAATCTCCTCAAATCTCTCACCCTTCCCGGCAGTTCATCCTTTTCAACATATCACTGAACGTAAGGGCGGCGATATTATCCGATAGTGGCAATTCGGTATTAGCAGCGCGGCACGAGGTCAATCGGCTCATTCACCGTCCACCCCGGAACGTTGTCGAATTTCCTTGAAAATCGACAAATTTCTACTCTGCCCTCTTATCCCGCGCAGCAAAATGTCGTAAACTGGGTGTGATACCATACACACTTAGCCAATCGAGGAGACTCCGCCCATGTCCAGCAGCCTGTCCGTCAGAACGAAGCTCTTGCTCATGCTTCTTATTCCTCTCCTTCTGCTTGCAGGTATCGTCGTCTATTTGCTGCAAGTCAACGCCTCCAACACCAAGCGCCTTTCCGAAATCCTTTATGAAAGCGCATACCAAAGCTCCAGCCTCGCGCTGAACGCGGACCGGGACATGTACCAAGCCTTGACGGCCTACATGACGGCGCAGCATGCCTCCGGCAGCGCCCGCGACGCGGCCGTGAAAGATTTAAAGGACAATGCCGCGCAAGCCGGCGACCGGCTCAAACGGACGACGGAGCTTATCCGCCGGTTCGGTCTCGAAAACGTCCTGAAAGCGGAGGACGGGCGTCCTTTCCTGGAGGTGCTGACGCAAGCCGCGCTTCAATTCGAACAATGGGCCGCCTCCGCCCAAGACCGTCTCGACCGGAACGATTTCCCGGCGGATCAAGAACAGTCGCTGCTCGGCCAATTTAACCGATCGCGGGAAAACATCAACGCGTTCACGGATGCCATCGATGCCTATGCGCAGGACCGAACCGCCGCCATCAAACGCGAAAACGACAACAGCCGGGTGCAAATCCTCGCCTCCGTCTCGGTCGAATGGGTCGTCCTGCTTCTCCTGGGCTTCCTGTTCGTCCGGCAGATCAGCCGGGCGGTCCGGGCCATTCTGGACCGGACGAGGCGGGTGGCCGAAGGCGACCTGAGAACGCCGCCCGAAACGAAGTACGCGCGGAACGAGCTGGGAGCGATCCTGCAATCGGTGGACGTCATGACCGCGAACATGAAGACGCTGATCGGACAAATCAAAGAGAATACCTTGTCCGTATCCGAATCTTCCCGGCAACTGTCCGCAGGCGCCCGGGATTCGGCCGACTCGGCCGACCAAGTCGCCCGGAACATCCAGGAAGTCGCCGTGCTGGTGGACCGGCAAACGGCGATCACGTCGGACTCGTCCAAAGCGATCTCCGAAATGGCCATCGGGGTGCAGCGCATCGCCGAGAATACCGGAACCGTCTCGGATCATGCCGCGACGACGAGCCGGCAAGCCGAAACCGGCAACGAGCAGCTTCTGCGGCTGGAAACGCAGCTTGACCAGATCTCCCAATCCATGGACGAGCTTGGCCGCAGCATCGCCGTATTGACGGAGAAGTCGGAACAGATCGGCAGCATCACCGGGAAAATCACGGGTTTCGCCAACCAGACGAATATATTGGCGCTGAACGCCGGCATCGAGGCGGCTCGGGCCGGCGAGCAAGGCAAAGGCTTCGCGGTCGTCGCGGTGGAAATCCGCAAGCTGGCCGCCGGGTCGCTGGAATCGGCCGCGGAAATCGAGGAGTTGATCGGGGAAACAAGGGGGGAAATCGAGCGGACGTCGGAGCGGATGCAAACGGCGATTCGCCAAACCGAGCAAGGATCGGCGATCATGAAGGAAGCGGCGGCGGGCTTCGAAACGATTCTGGCCTCCATCCGGGAAGTGGCGGACCAGATCCAGGACAGCTCCGCGGTGACGGAGCAAATGTCCGCGAGCTCACAAGAGCTGACGGCCGGCATGGAACAAGCCGCCGCGTCCGCCGGGGAAATTTCCCGCAAAGCCCAGAACGTCAGCTCGGCGACCGAGGAACAGCTGGCGCTCTCGGAAGGGCTGTCGAAAACTTCGGAGCAAATGGAGGAAATCATCGAGCGGTTGAACCGGGCGGTCGTATCCTTCAAACTATAGAACGTCGTTCATGAATCAAGCCGGAACCTCGTCACCCGCATCCCGCGGCTCGGAGGTTCCGGCTTTTTCCGGTCGTTTATGGCATTTACAGAACGGCGAGCGCCTTATTGACGGCCTCTAGCACCCGGCTGCTTTGGAATGGCTTCACGATGAAATCTTTGGCTCCGGATTGGATCGCGTCCAGGATGAGCTGCCGTTGTCCGACGGCCGAGCACATGACGACCTTTGCCTTCGGGTCGATCTTCCGGATCTCCCGGAGCGCCTCGAGCCCCTCCATTACCGGCATCGTGATGTCCATCGTCACCAAATCCGGCCGGAAGGCCTTGTATTTCTCGACCGCTTCTTCCCCATTGGAAGCCTCGGTCACGACCTCATGCCCGCCCTGGACCAGAATTTCCTTGAGCATCGCCCGCAAAAAAGCCGCATCGTCGACGATCATGATGCTTGACATGTCCGAACCCCCACCCGTTTCCGTCGAAACGTCCACTGCACTGCTTGTTAGGGACATTCTAGAAAAACGGACTGAACAATTCCTGAACGGTTCCCGGTCCCGGTCAAGTCGCCCCCCGCTGGGCGGTCCAGCGCTCATACCATTCCGCGATCTCCCGTTCGGGCGCGAGGCCCAGCTCCTCGTCCAACACCCGCTGCAGTTTGGCGTATTGGCCCATGACCTCGGCGGCGTTGCCGATCTGGTCGTATGCCCTCATCAGCCCCATGTAGCTGGCCTCCCAGATCGGGAACCGTTCTTGGATCGTTTGGTACAGGCGGATGGCGTCCCCCGGCAGCCCCGCCACCTCCAACCGGACGCCCTGATCGGTCGCTTGCTGCAGCCATTTGATCCGCAGCCGTTCCCGCTCGTTCTCCGCCCACAGATAGCCTTCCACCTGCAGGTAATCCCCCCGGTAACCTTCCAGCAGAAGCCGGAACAGCTGGCCTTCGTCCATGCCGATCGCCGCTTGGGTGAGGGCTTCTTCCCATAGCTCGGTGTCGAGCGGCAACCCTCCGAGTTCCACCCGGTAGCGGCCTCCGGTATACACGATTTGGACGGGAAGCCGTTCGGCCTTCAGCGTTTGGCGGATTTGATAGACCGTCGTATGCAGGTTGGCCATCGCTTTGTCCGTGTCGAGGTCGGGCCACAGCAAATCGTGCAGCTGCTCTTTCGAAACGGCCCGGTCGCGGGAATGGACCAGGTAGGCGAACAATTCCTTCGCTTTGGAGGTTCTCCAGTTGATGCCGGTCACCTTGCCGTCCGGACCCGCCACGCCCAAGTCGTGCATGCAGCACAAGACCGGCGGAGGCGCTTCCTTCTCCGGGGGAGGAAGCCGTCTTCGTTGGTTCAGCCGCTCCAGCGTCGTCTCCAACCGGGCGATCCGGATCGGCTTGAGCAAATAATCGGCGGCCGCGAGCTCGAACGCGTTGACCGCGTATTGATCGTAGGCGGTGACGAAGACGATTTCCAAGCCGGGGTCGTTCGACTGCAGGCGGGCGGCCAGCTCCAGGCCGTTCATCCCCGGCATGTCGATGTCGACGAACGCCGCTTCCACGCCATCCCACAAGTCCGACTTGAGCGCTTCGATCGGATTTTGAAAAGTGGCCGCTACCTCGACTTCAAGACGGTTCAACAGCCGCACCATGCTCTCCAGCGCCAGCCATTCATCGTCGACGACGATCGCTTTCACGCTTCCGCCTCCCTGTCCTGCGGAATCGGAATCCGGAAGCTCACTTCCGTCCCCTCTCCCTCTATGCTATCGATGGCCAAGCCTTGGCCGTAGGCGTTTTTCAATCTTCGGTTCACGTTGACAAGCCCGATTCCGTCCCGGTAGGTCCCCTCCAGAACGGCGGCTTTTTTCGCCGGCGGAATGCCGGCGCCGTTGTCGCGGACGGATATCCGGATCCCCCCGTCTTCCTCGGCCGCCCGAATGTGCAGCCAGCCGCCCTCCAACCGTTTGAGGATGCCGTGCTTCAAGGCGTTCTCGACGAGAGGCTGGATCGTCAGCGGCGGCAGCATGAAGGAGACGTTCATGGGCAGGTCGGCGGTGATGCGGATCCGCTCGCCGAACCGTGCCTTCTCGATGTTCAAATACGACTGTACGAGGGCCCACTCCTTCTCGAACGGCACTTTGCTGTCCAGATTTCTCAGGTCGAACGAGTGCTGCAGATAACTGCCGAACTCCGCCAGCAGTTCCCGCGTGCGGTCCGGATCGACCTCGCTCAGACTCGCGATCGTATTCAGCGTGTTGTACAGAAAATGGGGTTTGATTTGCGCCTGGATCAGCGCCATCTCGATATCCAGACGTTCCCGGATCGACTGCTTCATGTGGAGCAGCGTACGGATCTTCGCCAGAAACTCGGAGGTGCGAACCGGTTTGGTGACGTAGTCGTTGGCGCCCGCGTCGAAGCCGACCAGCAAAAACGCCGGCATGCTGCGGGCGGTCAGGAACAGCACCGGAAGATCGTAGAACGAGCGGCTGCGCCGGATTTCGCGGCAGAGGTCGTAGCCGGAAACGCGAGAGAGCATCGCCTCCAGCACCACGAGGTCCCATCCTCCTTCGTTTTCGATCCTCCGCAGCGCTTCTTCGCCGTCCGTCACCGCGGTGACGTCGAGCTTCTCCTGGACCAGAATGTCGAAAATCATCCGAAGGCTGACCGGGTCGTCGTCCACGACCAGCACCCGGGGGGCGCCCGCCGCGGCGTGCCGCCGGACGGCCGCTTCTTCCCGTTCCGCCAATCCGGCCGCGACCTCCGTCAGCGCCCCACCCCATTCCGGGGATTCCGGCTCTTCCCGGGCAATCGGCAGCCGGAAGCGAATGCGCAATTCATGGTTCTCTTCCGATACGTCAAGCCCGCTGCCGTGCAGCTCCAGCAGCTTGCGGCTGATGTCCGTGCTCAAGGTGGAAGCGCCTTCGTCCGATCGGCCTCCGAAACCGCCGATCTCGGACCGGATTCCGTTCTCTCGCGCCGCCACGATTTCCACGCCGACGAATTCGTTCGGGTCCAGCCGGTCCGCTTCGATCCGGACCTCGCCTTGCGCCCCCCAGCCGACGGAATAATGGAACAGATGGAACAGGATCTGCGTCATCCGGTGCTCGTCCGCACATACCGGAGGCAAGCCCGGAGCAACCCGGTTATCGAACCGGACCGATCCGCCGTCCTTCAAATACCGCATGACCTCGGTCACGCCGCCTACGAGCATGCGGACGTCGAGAGACCGGGGCTCGAGTTCGAGCGCGCCTTCGTTCAGCTTGGACAAGTCGAGCATGTCGTTCAGCAAGGAGGACAACCGCCTGCCGGTCGCCATTAGCCGCTCCAGCCGTTCCCGCTGCCGTTCGTTCGGGAGGTCGTCGCCCAGCATCACTTCGGCCATATTGATCATGCCGTGCAGCGGAAGCCGGATTTCCTGGGACGTCGTCGCGAGGAAATCGTTCTTCAGCCGGTCGGCCACCAGCAGTCGCTGCGACAAAGTCTCGATTTCCTTCATGCCTTTGAAAAACCGCTTCGCGATGACGAACGCCATGACGAGAATGAACCCGATTTTCTCGGCCGGGAACATCCCCTGCAGCCGGTCCGCTCCCATGTAGTACAGCCCTTGGAAGATGCCCTCGTTCATAATACACCCGGCCGCCAGCAGCGAATAGATGGAATCCCGGTTCCCCCGGTAGTACTCCTTGACGAGAATCGAAATCGCGTAGAGGACGACGAACAAGTCGTAGCCGAATAACGCGAATTCGCTTCTGGAAAACAAGGAAACGGGGGTCAGCGCATACAAAGCCGCCAGCGCGGCCGCTGCCGCGAACGCCAAGCGCACGGCCTTACGGCGGGCGTGCTGCGGATACATGGCGTTCACGAACCCGAGCAGACAGGCGAACAGGAGCGGCGAAGGAATCATCTGCAGCTTGACTTGCAGCCCATAGGGCACGTCCGGCAGCAACCGGAACAGCAGCTTTTCGTCGTGGGTCATCCAAAACAGCAGGGACATCCAGAAGAAAAGCGCGAAATAGAGCAGCTCCCGATTTTGCCGGCGGAAAAAATAGAGCATGAGGAAAAAGACGGTGCAGACGAAGAATATCCCCATCAGCATTCCGTGTTCGGCGGTTCGGATTACGTTCTCCCGTTCCGCCGCCGCGGCAAGGCCCAATTTGACCGTATGCGCGATGCCGCCCAGCCGGGCGTAGTCGTAATTGGCCGCCTGAACGACCACTTGCGCGGTGCCGCCGCCCATACCGAAAGAAGCCGCGACGGGCATGACGAGCGCCTTCGTGTCGGCGCGGGAGGCGCCCGGCGTTCCGCTGCCTCCGATCCGAACGCCGTTCACGTACAAGGTGCTGGCGCTGCGGATAATCGAGGTTTGGAGCGTATAAGTCCGTTTCCCGGCTTGGCCCGGATCGGGCATGCGGATGTTCAGCCGGTAAGTTCCGTAACCGAAAGGGGAAGCCATCAGCCGATCCCACCCGCCGGGGACGCGGACCAGCCGCCTTTCGGCTTCCGGGAACGGTTCCCCCGGTCCGATCAGCCGGTTCGGGTAAAACTCCCATTCGCCTTTGAGCGGGATCATCCGATCCGCATCCGGTTTCCAGCGGGTCAGGTCGATTTCGCCGTTCACCGCCTTCGGATCCGACCGGTGCGTCTCGTACCCCCAGCCCCATCGCAGCGCGGCCAAGACGAGAAACGCCGCGGCGACCATGACCAGTTTCCCAGTTTTATTCACGCGATTAGTCCCTTATTTCACGAAATGGAATAGCGGACATGCTGCTCCAGCAGGCGCATCTTCCCGATCCGCCCATGCGCGAGGTAGCGCCGCGGATCGTCCGAATAATGCATGAGCCGGATTTTCTCCTGGACGGACTCCGGCAAGGTGGCCAATTGGTCCAAAGAAGCATGGTGCCGAGCGGGTTCCAACGAGCAGTCGTGGAAAATGAACCGGACGCGCTCCTGCAGTTCCAGGAGGAGCCGTTCGTCGAATTGGGCGTCGGAGCTGTAATAAAGCGGGCCGATCCGAAGGCCGCTGCTGCTTTTGCCGGGCACGTGAAGCGTGCGGACCAATTCCGCCGGCATCCCGTGGATCGATACGGTTTCCCCGTGCTTCATCGGCTTGACGTTGAAAAAATCGTCCAGGCGGTCGGATGGACCGTCCGCGGTCCCGCCTTTCAAGCAGTGCTCCCACAGCGGATCCAAGAGGTCCTCGGCGGCGAACAGATCGATCTTTTTCTTGTATTTGAACTTGCCGTCCAGCGCGATTTCTTCCAGCCCTCCGACATGCCCCGAATGGAGATGCGTCACGAGCACCCCGTCGATGTCCTTCTCCCAGGACAAACCCAACTCGTGCAGCGACCGGGTGGCCGTGCTGCCGCAGTCGATCAGCAGGCGGTAACCGTTCAAATCGAGAAGGGCGTTGTTAGGGTACAGCTTTTTGTAAAAGCCCCCTCCGGTACCGAGCATGAGCAAATCCATCCGATGGTCCCCCTGCAGCAATGCTGATTCTAACTTTTTCGCCGTTCGACAAAAAATTCCTTTATTTGCGTAGAAATCCCCCAAAAGTGACGCGATGCTCTGCAGCTTAGTCCGATTACTTTGGGGGGAGCCCCCGGTAAAGGCACAGGAAATGATGTTGCATAATTTCCTTGAAAATAAAAAGAACCTTGCCGAGGTTTCCCTCAGGCAAGGTTCTTGCGCCTGCGCGCGGCTCGCGGGGAGCCGGACGCGAGATTTACATCATGTCCATGCCGCCCATTCCGCCCGGCATTCCGCCAGGAGCGGCTTTTTCTTTCTCCGGCTTGTCGGCGATGACGGCTTCGGTCGTCAGCAGCATCGCGGCAACGGATGCGGCGTTCTGCAGCGCGGAACGGGTCACCTTCACCGGGTCGATGATGCCGGCTTCGAACATGTTGACCCATTCGCCGGTCGCGGCGTTGTAGCCCGTGCCGACCGCTTCCTTCTTCAGGCGCTCGACGATGACGGAGCCTTCTTGGCCGGCGTTGGAAGCGATCGTGCGGATCGGTTCTTCCAGCGCGCGCAGCACGATGTTGACGCCCGTTTTCTCGTCGCCTTCCGCTTGAACGGACGCTACGGCATTGTAGACGTTCACGAGAGCGGTACCGCCGCCGGAAACGATGCCTTCTTCAACGGCAGCGCGGGTTGCGTTCAGCGCGTCTTCGATGCGCAGCTTGCGCTCTTTCAGCTCGGTCTCGGTAGCGGCGCCGACTTTGATGACGGCTACGCCGCCGGCCAGCTTCGCCAGACGCTCTTGCAGCTTCTCGCGGTCGAAGTCGGAGGTCGTTTCTTCGATTTGCGCTTTGATTTGGTTGACGCGAGCGTCGATGTCGGCTTTGTTGCCTGCGCCGTCGACGATGATCGTGTTTTCTTTGTTGATGCGGATTTGGCGGGCCGAACCCAGTTGCTGCGGCGTCGTGGCTTTCAGCTCAAGGCCGAGCTCTTCGGTGATCACCGTGCCGCCCGTAAGCGCCGCGATGTCTTGCAGCATCGCTTTGCGGCGGTCGCCGAAGCCCGGAGCTTTCACGCCGACGCAGGTGAACGTGCCGCGCAGACGGTTGACGAGCAGCGTAGCGAGCGCTTCGCCTTCGATGTCTTCCGCGATGATGAGCAGCTGTTTGCCCGTTTGGACGACTTTCTCGAGTACCGGCAGAATCTCTTGGATGTTGGAGATTTTCTTGTCGGTGATCAGGATGTACGGGTTGTCGAGCACGGCTTCCATTTTGTCCGTATCCGTGATCATGTACGGGGAAATGTATCCGCGGTCGAACTGCATCCCTTCGACGACTTCCAGGTCCGTCTGGAAGCCTTTGGACTCTTCGACGGTGATGACGCCGTCTTTGCCGACTTTCTCCATCGCGTCCGCGATCAGCTCGCCGACTTCGTCGTCAGCGGCGGAAATCGCGGCGACTTGCGCGATGTTGTTGCGGCCCTCGACTTGCTTGGAGATGGCTTTCAGTTCCGTAACGGCGGCTTTTACCGCTTTGTCGATGCCCTTGCGGACGACCATCGGGTTCGCGCCCGCGGTTACGTTTTTCAGGCCTTCGCGGATCATGGCTTGGGCCAGAACGGTTGCCGTCGTCGTACCGTCGCCGGCGACGTCGTTCGTTTTCGTAGCAACTTCTTTCACCAGTTGAGCGCCCATGTTCTCGAACGCGTCTTCCAGTTCGATTTCCTTCGCGATCGTCACGCCGTCGTTGGTGATCAGCGGGGATCCGAATTTCTTCTCCAGAACGACGTTGCGGCCTTTCGGGCCCAGCGTCACTTTCACGGCGTTCGCCAGGGCGTCTACCCCGCGAAGCATCGCGCGGCGCGCGTCTTCGCTGAATTTGATTTCCTTCGCCATCTTAAGTACCCTCCTTGAATTCAAGAGCTTTCAATCCCCCGCTTGCCGCGAAGGGGCGTTCCTTATGTGGGTTCGGCCGTTTTCTCTTAGCCGACGATTGCGTGGATGTCGCTTTCTTTCATAATCAAATACTCTTTGCCGTCGTACTTGATTTCCGTTCCCGCATACTTCGAGAACAGAACGCGGTCGCCTTCCTTCACTTCGAGCGCCACGCGCTGCCCGTCTTTATTGAGCGAGCCGCTGCCTACGGCGATAACTTTGCCTTCTTGCGGCTTTTCTTTCGCCGTGTCCGGCAGCACGATGCCGCTGGCGGTTTTCTCTTCCTTGGCGATCGCTTCGACCAATACGCGGTCTCCCAAAGGTTTGATCATGAAAATAGCCTCCTTCTGATTCAGGTAAAGGGTGGATTTGGTACTGTTAGCACTCAATCGACTTAAGTGCTAATAACCATTTCTAATCATACTGATTTTGTTTACGGTTTTCAAGTCCCCGGAACCAAAAAAATGAAAGAGACCCACAGACGGCTGCGGGTCCCTTTCCGAGCGGGCATAATGCCCAGTTTGCCCGAATGGGCAAGCCTTCATTCTCAAGCTTTGAGGTTGCCTACGAGCCCTTTGAGGCGGGAGGCCATCGTGCTGAGGTTGTCGGCGGTTTTGGCCATTTCTTCCGTGGAAGAGAGCTGTTGCTGCGTCATTGCCGATACCTGTTCGGTGAACGAAGCGGTCTCTTCGGTGATGCGCGCGATGTTCTGGATCGACTGGAGCACGGACGCGCTTCCGGCCGTCATCTGTTCGACGGAGGCGGCCACTTCCAGCAGGCTTCCGCTGAGTTGGGTGACGCTGCCCACGATTTCGCGGAACGAGACTTCCGCGCCCCGCATTCCCTCTACCGTCGTGAACACTTGGCTCGCGCTTTGCTCGAACATGGCGGCGACCTTCTCGATATCCCCCGACATCGCCTCGAGCGTATCGCCGATTTGTACGGCCGACTGCTGCGTCTGGTCCGCCAGCTTGCGGATCTCTCCGGCGACGACCGCGAAACCGCGGCCGTGCTCGCCGGCCCGCGCCGCCTCGATGGCGGCGTTCAGCGCCAGCAGGTTGGTCTGGTTGGACACTTCGGAGATGTACCCGATGACTTCCCGGACTTGCTCCGACTTGTGGTTCAAGCCGCGCACCGTTTCTTGCAGCGAACGGAACGCCGTTTCCACCTGGGAGATTTCCTCCGAGTTGGTCCGCATCAGCTCGGAGCCTTCCTCGGCGCGGACGCGGGTCGACTGCGCCGAATCGGAGACGCCGGTCGTCGTGGAGGCGACTTGGTTCAAGCCGTCCAGCGTCTCCTGCATGACGGCGGTGATTTCCTGCGACTGCGCGACTTGCGTCTCGGAGCCCGCGGCGACCCTTTCCACCGCTTTCGACACTTCGCTGCTCACTCTGGCGTTCTCTTCGGCACCCTGCTTCAGGTGGATCGAAGCCGCGGCCAGTTCGGCCGTGCTGTCGCGCAGCGCTTTGATCAAATTCTGCAAGCCGTCCAGCATCCCGTTGGCGGCGCCGACCAGCTCGCCGATTTCGTCGTTGTTGCTGCGCACGTGGATCCTCCGGGTCAAATCCCCGCCCGACGAAGCGATGTTCCTCAAGGTGGAGGTGACCTGGCCGATCGTGTCCGCGATATTGCGTCCCTGCAGAACGCAGATGAACGCGCTCACGCCAAGCAAGACCAACAGAATGATTCCCGTTTCCAAGACCAGGGCGAAATCGTCCGAGTGGCTCGCTACCAGCAGAACGAATGCCAAAACGATCAAAACAGCCTGGATCCCGAAACCGACAAAAAACTTCTGACGCAGCGACAGATTGCGCATCCTTCGACTCCTCCCGGAATATAAAACCTTATGTAAGCCTTTTCCATAAAGTGTACCATAATTTCGGGCGTCCGAGTATCAAAATTTGACAAGAACCGAGCAGTTCGATCAAGCATGGCAAAAAAAATCCGCCGGGGCGCTCCCCCAAGCGGATCAGGATTCGTTTTCGAGTTCGAGCTCTCTGGCCCTGCGGGCCTCCATTCGTTTGCGATGGGCGATTCCGGACAGGAACACGCTGAATTCGAACAGGACGATCAGCGGGATCGCAACCAGCAAATCCGAAATGACGTCCGGAGGCGTGATGATAACGCCGATGACCACCATGACGAACCAAGCGACCCGTCTCATTTTCTTCAGCAACGCCGGATTCAAGATGCCGATTCTCGACAGGAACATGATGACGAGCGGCAGTTCGAACAGAAGGGAAATCGGCAGGAGCAGGTTGAACAAGAACGAGAAATATTGGGTGAGCCCGTAGGTTTGCTCCAATCCCATGCTGGCGGTAACCCGCTCGGTAAAATAATAGGCCATCGGGAACACGACGTAATACGCGAACGACAAGCCGATCAGGAACATCAGGAGCGCGCCCGGAATGTACCGAAGCGTGGCCCGCCGTTCCCGCGGGCCGATCGCCGGCTTCACGAACGCCCACAGCTGGTAGAAGGCGAAGGGGATCGCGGCCACGAAAGAAATCAGCACGGCGAACTTCATGTACAGCCCGATCGCGTCCCAAGGGGAGAACGCGTGCAGCTCCAAGTGCTCGGCGGGCGCGGCGGCCACCAAATAATCGAACAGCGGCTGGGCGCCGAACAAGCCGCCGGCCATGCCGAGCGCGAACACGATCAGCGAATAGATGATGCGCCTGCGCAGCTCTCCGATGTGATCCCAGATCGACATCTCGCCGTCCGCGCGTTGATCTGCGGAGCCGGTTTGTTGCGCCATGGGGCGGGAACCTCCTTAACGAAGTCAAGGCCGGGCCTCGCTCCCGGCTCGAATGATGAATGATGTGCGATTGCGGCTTTTTAGTCCGCTCTCAACATTGTCTCCGACACGTGATTTCGCCGAATTAGCGCATGACATGCTCTATATTGTATTCAACCTCGTGACTCCGCCGAATTAGCGTATCACGTACGCTATCGTGCATTCGGCCTCGCCACTCCGCCGAATTAGCGTATCACATACGCTATCGCGCCTTCTGCCTCGCTACTCCGCCGAATCAGCGTATCACGTACGCTATTGCGCCTTCAGCCTCGCCACTCCGCCGAATTAGCGTATCACATACGCTATCGCGCATTCAGCCTCGCCACTCCGCCAAATTAGCGTATCACGTACGCTATTGCGCCTTCTGCCTCGCCACTCCGCCAAATTAGCGTATCACGTACGCTATCGCGCATTCAGCATCGCCACTCCGCCGAATTAGCGTACTACGTACGCTATCGCGCCTTCTGCCTCGCCACTCCGCCGAATTAGCGTATCACGTACGCTATCGCGCATTCAGCCTCGCCACTCCGCCGAATTAGCGTATCACATACGCTATCGCGCCTTCTGCCTCGCTACTCCGCCGAATCAGCGTATCACGTACGCTATTGCGCCTTCAGCCTCGCCACTCCGCCGAATTAGCGTATCACATACGCTATCGCGCCTTCTGCCTCGCTACTCCGCCGAATCAGCGTATCACGTACGCTATTGCGCCTTCAGCCTCGCCACTCCGCCGAATTAGCGTATCACATACGCTATCGCGCATTCAGCCTCGCCAGTCCGCCGAATTAGCGTATCACGTGCGCTATCGCCCATTCAGCCTCGCAACTCCGCCGAATTAGCGTATCACGTACGCTATCGCGCTCGCGACCGCAAACGTCCGCGCCTGCAAACGCGAACAAAGGCGGCTGCGAGATGCAGCCGCCCCCGCGCGACCTCGGCTTATTCCGGGAGGCGCCGTTCCGTCGCCGGTTGCTCCGGTTTCTCCTCCGGAGAAACGTCCACCCGGCGGGCGCCGCGATCCTGGCTGTCGTCCACCAGGTCGTTCGCGCCTTTCTTGAATTCCCGCAGCGTGCGGCCGAACGCCCTGCCCAGCTCGGGCAGCTTGTTCGGTCCGAACAGCAGCAGGGCGATCAGCACCAGCAAAATGATTCCCGATGCGCCGATACCGCCCATTGTCGTTCACTCCAATCGATGTAAACTTCCGATCACAATCGGCTTGCGCAGAATGCAACCCGTTTAACGGTGCAGGCCACCGTAACCCATGCTCACGATGTCTTCCCGCGTAATCCGATCCCCCGCCAGCACGCGGGGCAGCAGGACGTCGAATGACGTATAGGGATCGTGCATCACGCAGCCGGGCAGTCCGAAAACCGGCACCCCTTCCAAATAGCCGAACAGCAGCATGGAACCCGGAAGCATCGGCGTTCCGTAGCTGACGATGTCCGTTCCGGCCTCGGCGATGGCGCCGGGAGTCCGGTCGTCGGGGTCGACAGACATGCCGCCGGATACCAATATCATATCATACCGTTGCGACAGGAAATAGCGAATTTCCTTGACAATTGTTTGTCGGTCGTCCGGCGCGAAGCGCTGCTCGGCCAGCTCAGAGCCGAGCGCCTCCAGCTTGGCGGCTACCGCCGGCCCGAATTTGTCCTGGATGCGCCCGGTGAACACCTCGCTTCCGGTCGTCAGCAGCCCCGCCCGAAGGCGTCTCAGCGGGCGCACATCCAGCGGCGCGCGTCCTTCGTTCGCTTCCCGGTAAGCGGCCGCGATCCGCTCCACCTCCCGGACTTTCCGCTCCGGCACGATGAGCGGAATCGCGCGCGTCGCGGCGAGCGGCTCGCCCGGCTGCACGACCCGGTGGTTCAACACCGTGGCCAGCGCGACTTCGCCGAGCGCGTTCACCGCGTCCACGACTTCCCGCGCGACGAACGCCAGACCGCCCGACGCCGACTTCAGCGTCACTTTCCCCTCATGGGGCTCGCCGTAGGCAATCCGATCGCCCGCCAGCGCGGCGGCCATCCTCAACGCGGCGTCATCCTCGTGCAAATCTTCTTCCGAGAGTTCGATGACATAAAGATGTTCCTTGCCGATATCTTTCAGTTTCGGGATGTCTTCCTCCGTCACTTTGTGGCCTTTGCGGAACAGCCGCCCCTTGAACGTCCCGGGCAAAATCTGCGTCAAGTCGTGGGCGAGCACCAAGCCGACGGCGTCCTCCACCTTCACTTCCCTTAGGACGGAGGAGCCGATCACGGTCGTTCCGTCCGGCAGCTCCGACTCCCGCATCGACATGGCTCAAGACCCCTTTCTCCTGCCGGTAACTTGGGCCAGCGCCTCCGGCAGCAAATCCATGATCGGCATCAAATGGTCGTTCACGCCCTTCGGTTCGCCGGGCAGGTTCAGGATCAGCGTCCTCCCCCGGATCGCGCAGACGCCCCGGAACAGCGCGTTCATGCGGAACTTGGCGGCCGCGGCAGAACGCATGGCTTCCGCCAGACCGGGCACCGACCGGTCCGCGATCCTCAGCGTCGCTTCCGGCGTCACGTCCCGGAAGCCCAGTCCGACGCCGCCCGTCGTCAGGATCAGGTCCGCTTGGAAATAATCGGCCATTTCGATCAGGGCGGCCCGGATTTCATCCTGTTCGTCCGGCACGACCCGGTAATCGACGATATCGCCGCCGAGTTCTTCCTCCACCAACTCCCGGATCACCTGGGCGCTCGTATCCTCGCGTTCCCCTCTGGAGCCTTTGTCGCTCGCCGACAGCAGCGCCACTTTCCAACGCATGCGTTCTCCCCCCGCTCCCCTGATTCCCCAGCCGTTTCCCAAGTTCGTTCGCCGTCCGCAAGACCTTCGCCAGGAACCTTTTCTATGTTTCTCTAAGCTAACCGACCCAGCCGATCCAGCCGATCCCCGTCTATGCCGTTCCGATCAACCGGCGAAGTAATCTCCGCTTTTGCCACCCGTTTTCTCCAGCAACCGGACGTTCTCGATCGCCATGTCTTTCTGGATCGCCTTGCACATGTCGTAGACGGTCAGCGCCGCCGCCGAAACCGCCGTGAGGGCTTCCATCTCCACCCCGGTGCGGCCCGTCGTCTTCACCTCGGCCGTAATCGTCAGGACGTCCCGTCCGTTGTCTTCAAAACGCAGGTTGACGCCAGTCAGCGGAAGCGGATGGCACATCGGGATCCAGTCCGACGTTTTTTTGGCCGCCTGGATGCCCGCCACCTGCGCGACCGCCAGCACGTCCCCTTTGGCGACGCCGCCTTCCTTGATCCGCCGCAGCGTCTCCGGCGCCATCCGCACCGACGCTTCCGCCAGCGCCGTCCGCGACGTCACCGGCTTCTCCGTAACGTCGACCATGTTCGCGCGGCCCTGCTCGTTAAAATGGGTCAGTCGGTCCGTCCGTTCCATCTTTACCCCCCTTATCCAGCCATAAAACGCCATCGTCCGTGGCCAGCGCGTCCAGCTCCAGATCGTGCGGTTCCTGCGGCAGCGGGTCAGCCGTCAACTGCCGGGAGAACGCGAACCCGATCCACAGCGTCTCCCCGTTGCCGCGCGCCGTTTCCGCCGCGAACAGCCGGTCGTAATAGCCGCCGCCGTATCCCAGCCGGCTGCCGTCCGCATGGAACGCGAGTCCGGGCACCAGCACGGCGTCCAGCGGACGTTCCGGCGGCAGCGGGTCCGTACGCGTGAGGTCCGGTTCCGGCACCCCCCACCGGCCGGGACGCCAATCGTCCGGCCCGCGCACGACGCGCCATGCCAGAACGTCGCCGACGACCCGAGGCGCCGCCGTCCCATCGCCGGCCGCCCAACAGAGCCGAGCGAGCGGCAACGGATCCGCCTCCGAGCGGAAAGCGGCGTACACCCCGACCGTGAGCGGTCGCCCGAGCCGTTCCCGCAGCGGCGCCAGAACCTCCCGCTCCACCGTCCGGCACAGCCGCTCGGAGAGGACGGCCCGTTCCGCGGCCGGGATGGCATCCCGCAAGGACGCCGCCCGCCTGCGCAGCTCCGCTTTCGCCAAGACCTCCCGCTCGCCGCTCACGCACCGCCGCCACCTTTTCCGAATCGTTTTGAAAATCCATGAAAATCTAGCTTCAGTGTACCACCTTGCCCGCGTCCCCGCCAAGTTTCCCCTTTTGGACGGTTGCCGGGAATTACGGTAAACTGGGAGGTGATCTCTTCAAACTCCCCTACTACTTGTTCTCGGAGGGAATTTACTTGCTTCTTCAAGCCGCAGGCATCCATAAATATTACGGAACGACTCCCGTGCTTACGGGGGTATCCATTCAAGTGAACGAAAGGGACCGCATCGGCCTCGTCGGCGTTAACGGGGCGGGGAAATCGACGTTTCTGCGCATCCTCGCGGGCGAGCTGCAGCCGGACAGCGGTTCCGTCTCGAAGGTAAACAAGGAGCTTCGCATCGGGTATTTGGCGCAAAACAGCGGGCTTCAGGGGCACCGCACCATCCAGGAGGAGATGGTCTCCGCTTTCGGGCCCCTGCTGGAACAAGAAAAGCAGCTGATGGCGCTGGAAGCCCGGGTCGGCGACCCGAAAGAGCAGGCGGACGAAATCCGCTACGCCTCGCTGCTGACCCAATACGCCGACCTGGTCGAGCGGTTCCGCGAAGCGGGCGGTTACGAGATGAACAACCGCATCCGCAGCGTGCTGCACGGCATGGGCTTCGGCTCCTTCGCGCCCGACACGGAAGTCGCTTCGCTCAGCGGCGGACAGCGCACCCGCCTGGCGCTCGCCCGCCTGCTGCTCGTGCAGCCGGACCTGCTGCTGCTCGACGAGCCGACCAACCACCTGGACATCGATACGCTGGGCTGGCTGGAGCAATATTTGCGGACGTATTCCGGAGCGATGATCATCGTTTCCCACGACCGCTATTTCCTCGACGCGACCGTCACCCAGATCGTGGAAATCGAACGCCATGCGTCCACCCGCTACACGGGGAACTACACGCGGTATATGGAACTGAAAGCCGCCGACTTCACCCAGCGCATGAAGCTGTTCGAGCAGCAGCAGAAGGAAATCGCCCGCATGGAGGACTTCATCCAGCGGAACATCGCCCGCGCCACCACGACCCGCCGCGCGCAAAGCCGCCGGAACGCGCTGGAGCGGATCGAGCGGCTGGAGAAGCCGGGAACGCTGCGCCAGGCCAGCTTCTCGTTCGCGGCCGAGCGCCGGAGCGGCAAGGAAGTGCTCCAGGTGTACGATGCGTCGGCCGCTCCTTCCCCGGGCATGGAACCGCTGTTTCGAAACGTTTCAATGGAAGTAAAGAGAGGAGAACGCATCGCCCTCCTCGGACCCAACGGCGTGGGCAAAACGACCCTGCTCCGCGCGCTGGTCGGCAGTCTGGAGCTGCGGACGGGGTCGATCCGCTGGGGGGCGGGCGTGTCCATCGGCTATTACGACCAGGAGCAGCGCGAGCTGACGCCGACGAACACCGTGCTGGAGGAAGTCTGGAACGCGTATCCCCAGAAGCCGGAAGCGGAAATCCGCACCGTGCTCGGCAATTTCCTGTTCAGCGGCGAGGACGTGCGCAAAACGATCTCCTCCCTGAGCGGAGGGGAGAAAGCCCGGGTCGCCTTGTCGAAGCTGATGCTGAAAATGGCGAACGTGCTGGTGCTCGACGAGCCGACCAACCACCTCGACCTGATGAGCCGGGAAGTGCTGGAAGCGGCGCTGGAGGAATACGACGGAACGCTGCTGTTCGTCTCCCACGACCGGTATTTCCTGAACCGGATCGCCGACCGCATCGTCGTGCTGCAACCGGACGGCACCGAGAACTATTTGGGCAACTACGACGACATGGTGCGGAAGAAAAAGGATTTGGCGGAATGGGAGACGTCCTCGCAGCCGGCTTCGCCCCGCGGCTCCTCCCCCGGCGTCGAAACCTCGGCGCCGGCGAACGATTACGAAGCGGAAAAGCAGGCCAAGCGCGAGGAGCGGGCCCGCACCCGCAAGCGGGAGCAGGCGGAAGCGGAGATCGAGCGGCTGGAGGCGGAAATCGCCGCGCTCGAGGAGTCGATGGCCTCTCCCGAGGTCAGCACCGACTACGTGCTGCTCCGGGAGAAACAGGCGGAGGCGGACGTCCGCAGGGTGCGGCTGGAGGAAGCATACGCCGCATGGGAAGCGCTCATGGAGGAATGAAAAAACCATCCACCGAAATATCCACAGCTTGCACAGGCAACGGCATCGCGCCCCGGCTTCGGAAGCCGACGCAAAGCCGTCCCGCGCAAGCTTTTTTTACGCTCCGTTGACCATTCCCTGCACTTTTCCACCGAGTCATCCACATCATCCACACCATCCACATGCCTCCTGTGAAAAACTCCTCCCGTTTTCACCGTCTCCCAACCCTTACTCCCCCAATGCGTTGCCCGATTTCTCCACAGTATTCACAGGAGGTGTGGATAAGTTTGTCCACACCGGGCGCAAGCTCTTCTTTCATTCCGCCGACGGGATCCGAATCACGCGCTGCGGCGCCGAACGATCATTCGGGTTGACAAGCACCGATTACAATTGTAATCTTAAACCGTCGACTACAAATGTAATCCATAGACCGGAAGGAGAGAGCCGAAAGTGACACCCCGCATTTCGGAAGCCGAGTGGGAGATCATGAAAGTTTTATGGAAGCAATCTCCCCTCGCCGCGCAAGAAATCATCGAACGTCTGGAAAGCCGCAGCGACTGGAAGCCCAAAACGGTCAAAGCATTGATCGGCCGCCTCGTTCAGAA
Source organism: Cohnella caldifontis (assembly GCF_029360585.1). Classification (GTDB taxonomy): domain Bacteria; phylum Bacillota; class Bacilli; order Paenibacillales; family Paenibacillaceae; genus Cohnella; species Cohnella caldifontis. Next base: position 193,276 of record NZ_JAQZSJ010000004.1, read on the forward strand.
GAAAGCGGTGCGCTATGAAACCGCGGGCAAAATGTACTTGTACTCCCCCGCCTGCACGGAAGAAGAATGCAGACGGCAGGAACGGCAATCGTTTCTTCAGCGGATTTACGACGGCGCCGCCAAACCGATGCTCGTTCATTTCCTGGAGGACGAAAGCTTGTCCCCTTCCGACATCGAAGAGCTAAGACGCCTTCTGGACGGCAAACGGTCATGAGCCTGCCCTCCTCCGAGCCGCTCATCCGGCTGTTTGCGTCCGTCGTCCTGTCTGCCGGTCCGTTCATCCTGGTCGGCGTTCCCCTGCTGCTCTTGGCCGACCGGGCCGCCGGCCGGAAAAATCCGCGCCTAACCTACGGGCTTTGGCTGCTGTTCGCCGCCAGGCTCTTCATTCCGTGGGCTCCGGATACCGGGTACGATCTGGGGAACGTACTTCCGCAAGTCACCGAGCATTTGCGGCCGTATCAAACCGTAATCTCCGTCGATACGCCGGCATCCGCCGTCGCCGGCGAATCCCGCTGGCCGGCGCTTCCCGTTGCCGAGTCTGCGGCCGAAGCCGGCCGATCCGATTCTCCGTGGTTGTATGGCATCGCGGCGGCATGGCTTGCCGGAGTCGCCGTTCTCGCCGTTCTGTCGGTCGCCGCCGGCCGGGCAAGGGCGCGCGAAATCAGAAGCTCCGTGCCGGTGGAGGAGCGAAGGTTGGTTGATCTGCTGGACGATTGCCGCATGAGGCTGGGCATCCGGCGGCCCGTCGGGCTCGTCCGGTCGGGAAGCGTATCTTCCCCCTCGCTGTACGGCTTGCGGAAACCGCTCATCGTCTTGCCGACCGGACTTGCGCCGGAAGCGCTCGACGACGGAGAATGGACCTGCGTGTTCCTGCACGAATTGGTCCATTGCCGAAGGCGGGATATCGCTTGGAACGCGGCGATGAGGGCGCTCGTCGTCCTGCACTGGATCAACCCGTTCATGTGGCTGGCGGGCAGCCGGATGCGGGAAGCCCAGGAAGCGGCTTGCGATGCCCGCGTCCTGGCATTGGCGGACAAGGAGCGGTACGGAGGAACCGTCCTCAAGCTGCTGGAAATGCGCTTCAGCGCGCCGGTTCGGACGTTTTCCCCTTCATTGTTCGGACCTCGAAATCGATTGAAAAGGAGAATGGTCATGATCGCATCCCATAAACCCGGCAAGAAAAAAGCCGTCTTTCCGCTTCTGCTGGCCGGAATCGCCTTGCTCGCGGCGGCCGTGTTCACGGGGGTCCGGGCAGACGCGGAAAGCTCGCCGAAGCCGGCTGACGGCAATGTCGCCTATACGCTGCCGACAGCGGGAAAACTCCGCGTTGCTTTCGGACAAGCCGTGCCGGTCAGCCGAACGGAGAAGAAAATCTCCGAAGGGATCCGCATTACGGGCGAGGAAGGCACGCCCGTCTACGCCGTCGCGGACGGCGCCGTTCTGGAGGCCGGCTACGACAAATCGGACGGCAACCGGGTGACGATCGGCCATGCGGACGGGATCCGATCGTACTCCGCCCATTTGGAGAAGCTCGAGGTCAAGAAAGGAGAACAGGTCAAACGGGGACAGCGGATCGGCACGATGGGATCGACCGGCGCGAGCACGGGAACGCAGCTGTTTTTCGAGCTTCTGAAGGATGGCGTCCCGATCGACCCGGCCGGCGTGCTCGATCTCGCGCCGCTGCGGAAATAACCTTCGATAGGTTTGCGCTGCAATGGCATTATTCGAATGCTTGTGTCACGTGGAAAATGGCAAAATCGTGCTCATGACCCGTTCCCAAGCGATCGATTACGTGCGGGAAAAAATGGTCGCTTACCGCGTCGGCGACGGATTGCTCTCCGAGGAATTGATTTCGGAACGTCGGGAACCATCGGCATCATGAGTAAACAAGCCGTCCTGGATGCATCGGCCGTTCCCGCTTTTTGGATTTGCCGGTATTGACTGCCGACCGGAACTGGGAGATAGCCGATCTCGGCGTTGAAATCGTCCTTAAACGCTAAAGCCGCATGCACGGCCTTTCGGCCCGAGCATGCGGCTTTTTTCATGCGAATTCCGAATCCTGTAACGTTACTGTCCCGAGGCTTCGCCGAAGCTGCGCCCGCTGAGCAGCGCCGCGTTGCACGCCGAGACGTACGCCCGCGCCGCGGCCAGGATGATATCCCGGTCGACCGCCGTCCCTTGGTGCCGGGCACCCTGGTACTGCACGGTCACGACCGCTTCCCCGAAGGCGCCTTCTCCCGTGGACAGGGAGTGCAGCTCCAAATCCTCGAACTCGGCCTCTACCGGCACCGCCTGGCGAATGCAGTGGATGACCGCTTCCAGCGGCCCTTCGCCCGAAGCGGCGTACGAGGCCTCCGATCCGTCTTCGTTCCTCCGGATCGTGACGGAAGCGATCCGGGTGCGCTGCGTGCCCGCCAGCACCTGGAGATCGAGCAGCGCGTAAGGCTCCGCCGCGACGCCCGACGATTCCCCGACCAGCTTCAGCAGCACGTCGTCGGTGACGATTTTCAGCTCGTCGGCCGTGGCCTTGAACCGCCGGTACAAATCTTCCAGCTCTTGATCGGCCAACCGGAAGCCGTATTCGGCCACCCGATGCTTGATCGCATGGCGGCCGGAGTGCTTGCCCAGGACGATCATGCTGCGGGGGATGCCCATCGCTTCCGGATCCATGATCTCGTACGTGTTGCGGTTTTTCAGCAAGCCGTCCTGGTGGATGCCCGATTCGTGCTGGAACGCGTTGCGGCCGACGATCGGCTTGTTGTAGGCGATCGGCACGTGCATCGTGCGGCTGACGAGGCGGGACGTCTCGTAAATCTGGTCCGCGCGGATCCCGGTTTCGACGCCGAGGGACTCTCCCCGCGTCTGGATCGCCATGACCAACTCCTCCAGCGAGCAGTTGCCGGCGCGTTCGCCGATGCCGTTCACGCAAACCTCCACTTGGGCGACTCCGTGGCGGATGGCCGCGAGGCTGTTGGCGACGGCCAGCCCCAAGTCGTTATGGCAATGCGTGCTGTACGCGATCCGATCCCCGCCCCGCACGTTGCGGCGGATGCGCTCGAACAGCGGACCGAACTCCTCCGGCAGCGCGTAGCCCATCGTGTCGGGCACGTTGATGACCGTCGCCCCTTCGTCGATCGCCGACTCGATGACGCGGTACAGGAATTCCTCGCTCGACCGGGAGGCGTCCATCGGGGAAAACTCGATTTCGTCCACGAATTGCTTGCCGTACGCCACCATGGAGCGAATGGTTTGGATCACCTCGTCCTGCGTTTTGCGCAGCTGGAAATCGAGGTGGATTTGCGAAGCCGAAATGAACAGGTGCAAACGGCGGCGCGCGGCTTCCCGGGTGGCGGCGACGGCGGCGTCGATGTCGTCCCGGACGCAGCGGGCGAAACCGCAGATTTCCACGCCTTGCAGCTCCCGGGAAATTTGCCGGATCGCCTGGAATTCGCCCGGGCTGGAAATCGCGAAGCCGGGCTCGATGACGTCGACGCCCAGCCGGGCCAATTGGCGGGCGATGACGATTTTCTGCTCCGGACGGATGGAGGCGCCGGGCGCTTGCTCGCCGTCGCGAAGCGTCGTGTCGAAAATGCGGATGCGGCGTTTGGACGATTGGTTTTCGCGGGTTTCGGACATGAGGAGTGCCTCCTTCGAAATGGGTGATGTTCCGGAGACGGCAAAAAGCCCGCCGTCTCTCCATTGGGCAAGAGACGACGGGCCTTATGGCCGCCGCGGTACCACTCTGCTTGGAGGATTTCGCCTTCCGGTCGGCGAAACCGTTCTCCCTCTCGTGCGCCGATCCGCGCTGTCCGGACAGCGAAAATCGGCGAGCGCCCGATATCGGGGGCCGGCCGTAACGGGATCAAGGGCTTCTCGAGCCGCTGCCGCTTCCAGCGTGCAGGCGTCTTGCGCTGCCGGTTCACCCGTTCCGCTCCCGGACGAGTTCGGAGGCCTCTTCGGCTGCGTCGCACCGACCCGCAGCTCTCTGAATTCCAAGGCATCTCCTACTGCTTCCGTTCATCGCGTTGTTTATGGGTTCGCGGGGGCCGGGAAAAACAGAAAAGCCCGCGCGTCTCTTCTGCAAGAGACGGCGGGCGTTACGGCCAACCGCGGTACCACTCTGCTTGACGCGTTTCTCAACGGAACACGCGTCCACCTCGTCGACCCGATCACGGGGGTTAACCGTTTCGGCGTACGCGCCGGGCGGCATCCAACCTGCCCTTGTTCCGCCGAACCGCTCCCAGGCGAGCTTCGGGTTCCCTTCCGCCGCGTTGCACCGTCCCGCGGCTCTCTGGTGTCCGGGACTTCCCTACTGTTCCTGATCTTCGCGTTTGCTGTCTGATATTCCCTTCCGGGATTGGACTTGATTATAATTTCCGCTATCGGATCTGTCAATACGCACGGAACGTTATTTTTCCAAAACCCGCTTGAGCGAAAGCAGATCGCTTCGCACCATTTCCGCGTCCCGCTTGAACTGCGCTTCCGTCACGCCTTCCCTGCGGAACAGCGTGAAGAGCACCTCGCTCCCCGTTCCGTTCGGGATGACGCGCATCGGGTTGACGAACGTTTCCCCGGTTTCCAGACGGATCCGATGGTCCAGCACCCCGTATGGATTGGATTCGACGTAACGAAGTCCCATGGTGCCTTCGGCGGCCGTCTCCAGGATCCATTCGTCCTCCGCAGGGCGCGCGGACACGCAGAACGACGTCAGCCATTCCGGCGAATTCGCGGGATTCGCGGCATATTCGTATACGTCTTGCGGCGGGCTCTCGATCGATACGCTGATCGTGACGGCTTGCATGGTCGAGGACATCGGGCATTCTCCTGTTCATAAGGGGGATGGTCGGCACAGCCTGCCTTGGCTGGCCGCGATCCCATTTTACGGGAAAGGCGACCCCGATCTCTTGGATAAATCGGACATGCCGCGGAATTCCCGGAAGGCCGCGGTCGGAGAAGCGCCGTAAAACCGTTTGAATTCGCGGTTCAGGTGGGACTGGTCGTAAAAGCCCCGATCCAGCGCGAGCGCCAGCCAATCCGGGCGGCCCTCCCCGCCGATTTGCCGCAACACGGTTTGGAATCTCACGATTTCGCAGAACGTCTTGGGGTTCGCCCCGATCCAGCGATCGAATTTCCGGTTCATTTGCCGCGAGCTGATCCCTTCCGCCGCCGCCAACTCCGTCACGCCGACGTTGCCGCCGGATCGGAAGATCCGAAACAGCAGGTTTCCCATCGTATCGTCCACCGGACTGCCTGACGCCTGCAGCCGCGAGAGCAGGAAACGTTCCGCTGCCCGGACTTTGCCATCCATGTTTTCCGACTCGAAAATCCGCTCCGCGATCCCTTTCCCGAAGCCGGGCCACGCCTCATCCAAGGGAAGCAGCATCCCCGAGAATTCGGACAAAGGGAATCGCAGGAACGGAAACGCCCCACCGGGAAAAAAGCGGATGCCGAACTTCACGGCCGGGCGATCCGCGCGGTACTCGATCGCGAAAGGCCGCTCGTCGAATCCGGCGTACCGAATCCGGCAGCGGCGGTGGAGGAGCTCATATTCGAACAGGATGTCGGTGCAACCGTCCGGCAGCACCCGATCGATCGCCTCGTCATCCCCAGGGTGGGCGGTCGGTCCCGAACTTGCCGGTTCCGACAACCAATAGCAGGCGACGTACGGTCGAAGCGCGGGAGAAGGCAGCCTTTCCGCATAACGGTACGCCGGGACGCGACCGTTCGCCTGAACGGGCCGGAACAGCGGATGCAAAGCGGCTAACACGGCGAAACCTCCTTCCCGGGCAGCGGTCCGTTCACTCCGAAGCGACGGACCACGCTTCCAGCGGCATCTGGGGATCGGCTTTCAAGTCCAGCGGGGAGAACTCCCCGCGCCGCCATTTCAAGTCCGCGGCGGCGGCGATCATGGCGGCGTTGTCGGTGCACAGGGACAACGGCGGAACGAGCAGCGGCACGCCGGCTTCCCCGCAGAGGCGGGAGAGCCGCTCCCGCAGCCCGCGGTTCGCCGCTACGCCTCCGCAGAGCAGCACCTGCCGGACGCCGAATTCCGCCGCCGCCCGCATCGCTTTTCCCGTCACCACGTCGATGACCGATTCTTGGAACCCTCTGGCCAGCGACGCGAAATTGACCGTCTCCCCTTTCATGCGGGAGCGGTTGATCTCGGCCAGTACGGCAGATTTCAGCCCGCTGAAGCTGAAATCGTACGATTCGGGCTCGAGCCAGGCCCGCGGCAGCTCGATTTCGCCTTCCGCTTCGGCCGCCAGCCGATCCACGTGGGGCCCGCCGGGATACGGAAAATGGAGCGCCCGCGCCACCTTGTCGTACGCTTCGCCGACCGCGTCGTCCCGGGTACGCCCGATGATCCGGAAGCGGCCTTCGCTCTCCAGCAGCACCAGCTCGGTATGCCCGCCGGACACGACGAGCGCGAGCGCGGGGTAATGGATTTCCCCGACCAGCCGGTTCGCGTAAATGTGGCCGGCGATATGATGGGTGCCGATCAGCGGCACGTCCAGCGCCATCGCCAGGCTTTTGGCCGCCACCACGCCGACCAGCAAAGCGCCTACCAGCCCCGGTCCCTGCGTGACCGCCACCGCGTCCACGTCCGCGAGACCGATGCCGGATTTCCGGAGCGCCTCCTCCAAAATGACCGTGATGCTTTCCACGTGTTTGCGCGAAGCGATCTCCGGCACGACGCCCCCGAACTGCCGATGGGTGTCGATCTGGCTGGACACGAGGTTGGCCAGCACTTCCCGGCCGTTCCTCACGACCGCCGCCGACGTTTCGTCGCAGCTCGTCTCGATCGCCAGCAAATGGTAGTCCCGTGCCCCGGGCGTTTGCGTTCCGCCCATCACGACGCCCCTCCTTTCGGCCGGCGCGGGCTGCCGGCGGCTTGCGCATCCGCCTCTTCGTCCGTCGGCTCCAGCTCGGCCCACATGATGAGCGCGTCCTCTTGATTATCCGAATAATAGTTCGGCCGCACGCCGGATTCGTAGAAGCCGAGCTTGCGGTACAACGATTGGGCCCGGTCGTTCGTCACCCGCACCTCGAGCGTCATGCGCTTGGCCCCGAACCAAACGGCGGTCCGCATCATTTCGCGCAGCAGCCTTTCGCCCAGCCCTTGCCCCCGGTAAGGCTCGCGCACCGCGATGTTCGTGACGTGCGCTTCGTCGACGATCAGCCACATCCCGCCGTAACCGAGAATCGCGCCGTCCCGCTCCATCACCATGTACCGCGCGAAATGGTTCTGCGTGAGTTCCGTCCGGAACGCTTCCTCCGACCACGGAGCCGTGAACGATTCCCGTTCGATCCGGACGATCGTTCCGATATCCCCGAGCGTCATGCTGCGGAAAACGACTTCCGTTCCTTGTTTCTCCCACTCCGCCATGATCAATCCCCCCGGGCCCGTGCCGCCAGAAGCTTGGCTTCCGCCTCCGCCAGCTGCGTGTAATTGGGGACGAACGCATGGATTTCGTCCCGCTCCCCGCGGCGCAGCCTTTCGGCCGCGAGTTCGGCGACGGAGACGGCCTCCATCGCATGCGGAACCAAGCGAATCGCCGGACCGGTTTCATTGCCGGCACCGAACGCCGCTTCCAGCTGAGGCCCGATTTCGCCAGCCGCCAAAATGGCGGGAGCAGGCCCCATGCCGGCTGCGGCTTCCGTCCGAAGCTGCTCTGCCCATTCGGCGGCCAGGCGTATCCCGTCCGCGTCCAACCGCTCCCAGCGCCCGGAGGCGTCCGCGAGAAAACGCGCCGTATAGACTTGGCCGCGCCGGGCGTCCATCACCGGGACGAGCCAGACGGGGCCGGCAATCGAACCGCCCGCGTTTTCCTTATACGTCCTCCAAGCCCCGAGCGCCAACGCCTCCAGACTGGAGACGCCCAGCAGCGTTTTCCCCCAAGCCCAGGCCAGCGTTTTGCCGACGGAAACGGCGATCCGCACCCCCGTATAGGAGCCGGGGCCCTGCCCCACGGCGATGGCGCCGAGCGAATCCGGAGATACTCCGCATTCCTTAAGCAGCGCTTGGATTTCGGGCACGATGAGCACGGAATGGTTCCGCTCCGCGAACGATTGGACGGAGCCGAGCGTTTCGCCATCCCGGACGACCGCAGCCGCCAGCGAAGCCGTGGACGTTTCGATCGCCAGCACCGTTGCCGAAGCGGGTGGGGCGTAGGTGTCGCTCATGATTCGGCATCCTCCTCCGGCGTTAAGCCCAGCTGCAAGCACCATTCCCCGTAACGTCCGCCGACCGGGCGGCAGCGAAGCCGCCGGGACGTCGGGCCGGTGTGCTCCAGCACGATGTGGAGGCGTTCCGGAGGCAGGATCGGCTCGATCAAAGAAGCCCATTCCACCAGCGTAACGCCTTCCCCCATGAAATATTCGTCCAGTCCGAGCTCGTCCGCTTCCTCCAAGGAGAGCCGGTAAACGTCCATATGGTAGAACGGCAGCCTGCCGCCCTCGTATTCCTTGATGATGGTGAACGTCGGGCTGTTCACCGTGCCGGGCACGCCGAGCGCGGCGGCGAACGCCTGCGCGAAACGGGTCTTGCCGGCTCCGAGATCCCCGTCCAGCGCCAATACGGATCCCGGTTCCGCCTTCTCCGCCAAGGCCGCCGCGAAAGCCGCCGTATCTTCTTCGCTCTCCGCTTCGCGCACGTACCATGGGGTCCGGCCGTCGTTCCGTTCTGCCATCGTCGCTTTATCCCTTCGCGAAATGATTGTACCCCCGCTTGTCCAGCGCCCGCTTGCGGCCTTCCGCCGTATGCAGCCAGACGCCGGCAGGCCCTTCCTCCGTCGTGCCGATGACGAAGAAGGGCAGGCCTTCCGCCCGGAACGCCTCCGCGATCCCCGGCGCATCCTCGCGCCTCGCCGTCCCCAGCAGGACGTAATCTTCCCCGCCGTATAAGATCCAGTCCAACGGCTCTCGCCGGCACGCCGCCGCATAGGACGCCAATTCGCCGGACATCGGCAAGGAAGCCTCCCGCAGCACGAGACGCAGGCCGGAGGCTTCGGCGATCTCCCACGCCTCGCTGGCCAGGCCGTCGCTGATGTCGTTGAGCGACGTCGCCCACCCCCGCTCCGCGAGCAAACGGCCCGCCCGGACCGAAGGGCGGGGCCTGCGGTGCGCGCGCACGAGCCGCTCCGGCGGGGGCGGAATCCGTGCCTCGCTTCCCGGGAGCAGGCCGAACAGCCCGCCTGCGGACAACCCCAGCGGTCCGGTGGCGAACACGATTTCGTCCGGTCCCGCCCCGTCCCGTCCGACTGCCCGCCCGGACTCGACCGTTCCGGTTAACGCGACGGCGACGACCAGATGCTTCGGAGACGAGGTAGTGTCGCCGCCGATCACGGCGATGCCGTACTCTTCCGCGCAGGCGTAAAGCCCGTCGTACAGCGACCGAATCCGTTCCGTGCTCCACGCGGGCGGCACGCTGACGGACACCATGGCGTGCCGGGGCACGCCGCCCATCGCCGCGATGTCGCTGACGTTCGATGCCAGCGCCTTGTATCCGATGTCCGCGTCCTCCATCGTCTCGGGGAGGAAGTGGACTTCTTCCACCATCGTATCCATGGCCAGAAGCCAGTCGCAGCCTTCCGCCGCGGCGACCACCGCCGCGTCGTCCCCGATGCCGCGCTTGACCCCCAAAGCGGCCATCCGCTCCGTCGGCTGGCGGCCGGAGGTCCATCTGCGGATCCGCTCGAATTCGTCCGGTGACGGCACGACCGGCTCCCCTTTCGCCCAGTTTGTCCTTATTATATCGGGGCGGGTCCGAACATGCAAAACCCGCCCGGGAGGCCGGGCGGGCTTATCGTCGAGCAACGTTGCTCGCGATCGGTTATTGGAAGGAACGGTAGCTGCCGCCGCTGATGGAGGACAGCATCGGGGACACGAAGCTCGTTCCGCTTTGCTCCGACTCGGATTGGAACGACGAAGCGAAAGGACGGATCGAAGAGGACGATCCCGCCGCTCCGCTAAGCGACTGGGCGATCGAACCGATCGCGTTGCTGCCGGTCAGGTTCGACTGGCCGTTCGGTCCCAACTGGCCGGACTGGCCGAACGTTTGGCTCGATTGGCTCGACTGAAGGGATTGGCCGACGCCGGTCATTTGGCTCGCGATCGAACCGATCGCGTTGCTGCCGGACAGGTTGGATTGGCCGTTCGGTCCCAGTTGGCCGGATTGGCCGAACGACTGGTTTTGGCCGGACAGGCCGGACGGGTTCACGCCGGATAGTTGGCCCGCGATGGAGCCGATATAGGACGTTCCGGACGGGTTCGATGGATTCGCGATGTTCCCGGCCAAGCTGCCCATCGTGCCGAAGGAACCGCCGGAGGCGCCGAATTGGTTGAACTGCCCCGGTTGGGAGAAGGTCGTGCCGAACGACTGCTGCCCCATCGTCATCCCGGAGGAATTGGCCATTTCGCGGCACAGGTTTTGCAGTTGGTTCATTTGCTGAATCGCCGTTTCATGCATGCGGATCATATGCTGGATTTGCTGCGCCGTTTGGCGTTCGCGCTGTACGAGGCGGTCAAGCTCGCGCGCGTTCTGCTCTTCGGTCTGCGCCATTTGATGGTACATTTGGGTGGACTGGTTCGTCTGGTTGATCAGTTGGCGGGTCATTTGCTCGCACTGCGAAGCCAAGTTGCTCAAGTTCGAATACACGGATTCAGCTTCCCTTCGTTTTTTGGTCGGTTTGAAAACCTCGCATAGTATGCCGAAGGGGAGCCAGAATTATGCAAAAAATTTCTAGCGCCGCCTGCCGCAAAAAAGGGCGCCCCTCCAAGGGAGCGCCCCCGAATCCGCAGTTGTCCGACACGACTCAGAAGTTGAAATTGTCGGGATCCGAGCCGAACCGGCGGTTCCGGTTCAAACCGTCCAGCGCACGCATGTCTTCGTCCGACAGCTCGAAGTCGAAAATGTCGGCGTTCTCGCGGATTCGGTGCTCGTTCGTCGACTTCGGGATCGTGACGACGCCGTGCTGCAAATCCCACCTGAGCACGACCTGCGCCGCGGTTTTCCCATGTTTCCCGGCCACCGCCTGAATGGCCGGAACGTCCAGATGACCCTGCATGAGCGGACTCCATGCTTCCAGCTGGATTCCGTTCCGTTCGCAAAATTCGCGAAGCGGCACCTGCGATAACAGCGGATGGTACTCCACCTGGTTCACCATCGGCTTGATTTCGCAATGCTCCAACACGTCCGTCAAATGATGGATCTGGAAATTGCTCACGCCGATGGCGCGGACGTACCCCTCTTTGTACAGCTTCTCGAGCGCCCGGTACGTCTCCAGATACTTGCCTTTCACCGGCCAATGCACGAGATACAGGTCGACCGCGTCCAGCCCGAGCCTTCTGCGGCTGGCTTCGAACGCCTGCAGCGTGCTTTCGTACCCTTGGTCCGAGTTCCACACCTTCGTCGTCACGAACAGGTCGCCGCGGGCCGCGCCGCTGTCCTTGATCGCCCGTCCGACGCCCTCCTCGTTGCCGTAAGCTTTGGCCGTATCGATGCTGCGATAGCCGGTCTCGATGGCCGCCCGCACCGAACGCTCCACTTCTTCGCCTTCCTTCACTTTGAAAACGCCGAGCCCCAGCCGGGGCATCCGGACGCCATTGTGCAGCGTAACGGTATCGGTTAACCCCTTGATGTCCACCTTCATGCCCGCATTTCCTCCTTCGATTCGTTCGCCCGTTTCGTTTCCGCGGCCGCTTCCATGAGCCCTTTGATGTATCCGACGCCGAACAGCCGCCCGAGCAGCTCGTATCCGGGATTCGCGTTGTCTTCGCCTTCCATCGTCGGTACGTGATCCGGCCGGGCCGGGCCGTCGTAGCCGACCTCGTAGTACGTCTTCATCGCTTCCAGCATGTTCGTTTGCCCGTCGTCGTGGAACGTCTCCTCGAAGCGGTCGGCCGTGCCGCGAACGTCCCGGAAGTGCACGAAAAACAGCTTGCCGCGGGCCGCGAAACGCCGGATGACCGAGGGAATGTCCTCCCCGGCCGCCGCCAGCGTTCCCTGGCAAAGCGTAATCCCGCTGTACTCGCTCGGCACGAGGTCGATCGCCCGCTCGAGCGCGTCGGCGCTTCGCAGAATACGCGCGACGCCGCGGATGGGCGAAATCGGCGGATCGTCCGGATGGAGCGCCAGCCTTACCTTCGCACGCTCGGCGACAGGCACGATTCGCTCCAGGAAGTACCGCAAATTGTCCCACAGCCGTTCTTCCGTCACGACCCCCGCCTCCGTCAGAGGAGCGTCGATCATCAGCGAATGGTCGTAGCTGGAGACGAGGGCGCCGCCGCGCGTCCGGGTCGCCGTAGACGTCCGGAACCAGCCGAATTGCGCCATGAAGTTATAGCACAGCACGGGGATGCCGACCGCCCCCATGTTCTCGATCAACCGCCCGAACGCCGCGATTTCCGCGTCCCTGCCCTCCGTTCCGAGCTTGATCCGGTTCGACGGAGGCATCGATTCGATGACCGTCAGCCGCAAGCCGAAATCCTCGAACCGCCGCTTCATGTGCAGCAGCGGTTCGAACGCCCAGGGCTCCTTCTCCTCCCAGGGCAGCGGGCCGACGGCGTGGCCGATGCCCATTTGCTTGGCCAGATGCCAGAGCCGCGACGGGCGCGACGGAAAAAACTCAGCCAACTGCATGCTGCGCCACCCCTTCCCTCAACCGGCGCTCCCGTTCACTTGTTTTTGGCGGCGATGTCCTGCCCCAGCTTGTTGATCTCGCCGTACGTCTTCGATCGATTTCTGCCCGAACATGACGGCTTCCATCGTCGTTTTGTAGAAATCGACCCACTCCGTGAACCCGGGACCCGCCGGATAGAACGGCATCGCCTTCTCCGACGCGACTTCCGCGAGCCGTTTGCTCAGCTTATCCTTCGCCGCGAGATTCGGTTCGAGCTCCTTGTAGATCGCCTCGTTGATCGGGATGCCGCGGGTGAGGCCGAGCGTTTTGCCGCCTTCGGGATCCGTGATGAACCATTTGACGAACTTCTTCGCCTCTTCCTTGTGCTTGGAATTCGAGCTGACGCCGAGGAAAATCGTCGATTGCGCCCAGCCGCCGCCGGACGGGCCGTTCGGCACGTTCACGACGTCCACTTTGCCGGGCAGCAGGCTTTCCAGCGCCGCGACGGAGCCGACGGTGCCGCCGCGCGTCATCACTTTGCCGGACGCCATCGGATCGGCTTGCGGATCGTTCTCCAGGAACGACAGCGACAGGTCGGGCGGCGGCAGCACTTTGTCTTTCCGCAGCGCGGAGAGCTCTTCGTGGAATTTCACGAACAGGTCATGGTCCAGGTTGAACGTTTTGCCGCCGTCGGACATGATCGGCCCTTTGCCCATCGAAGCCTGATACCACTGGAACCAGTCCCAGGCGTTCGCGGCGTCGCCGATCGGATATTGGTCTTCCGGCAGTTTCGCCTTCGCGTCCCGGGCCCACCGGAAATACTCCTCCCACGTCCAGCCCTGCTTCGGCAGCGGAATGCCCGCCGCTTCCAGCGCGGCTTTGTTGTAGGCCACGCCCTGCGCGTTGTGGCTGAGCGGAATGCCGTACAGCTTGCCGCCGATTTTGACGTTCTCCAGAATGTTGTCCGGCACGACGCCCGACAGGTCGATGTCCGACAGATCCTCCATCACGCCGCGGGAGACGTAGTCCTGGATGTACGCCGCGTCCATCTGCAGCACGTCCGGCACCGTCTTGGAAGCGGCCAGCGTCGGCAGCTTCTGCCAGAACGCGTCCCAAGCCATGTATTCCGGCTTGAACGTGACGCCCGGGTTTTGCTGCGAGTATATCTTCAGGGCGGCAAGCGTCGCCTGATGGCGCTCGTCCGGCCCCCACCAGGTAATGCCGAGCTCGACCGGGGACGAAGCCCCGCCCGAGCCGGAGCTCCCGCCGTCTGCCGGCGCCGGGCTCCCCTCGCTCTCTTTGCCGCCTCCTCCGCCGCCGCATGCCGCCAGTACGAGCAGCAGGGCCAGCGCCGGAAAACCCCATCCTTTGAACCGTTTGCGACTCATCGCTTTTTCCCCTTTCCGATTGGACGATTGGTGATCTAGCCTTTCAAGCCGGTCGTGGCGATTCCTTCGACGAAATGCTTCTGCGCGAAAAAGAACAGGATGACGGACGGAACGACCGAGAGCAGCGACATGGCGAGCAGCTGGCCCCAGGCGATTTCGAATTGGTCGATGAACATCCGCAGCGCAAGGCCGACGGTAAACTTCTCGACGGAGCTTAAATACAGCACCTGCGCGAAAAAATCGTCCCAGCTCCAAATGAAGGTGAAAATCGCGACCGTCACGAGCGCGGGTTTGATCAGCGGCAGAATGATCCTCGCGAAAATGCCGTACACGGACGCGCCGTCGATTTTGGCCGCGTCGTCCAGATCCCGGGGCAGCCCGCGGATGAACTGGACGAGCAGGAAGATGAAGAAGGCGCCGCCTCCGAAATAATGCGGGAGAATGAGCGGGACGTAGCTGTCGACGTAGCCGAAACGGTTGTACAGGATGTATTGCGGCACGATCGTCACCTGGCCCGGCAGCATGAGCGTCAGCAGCATGATGGAGAACCAGAAGCCGCGCAGCGGGAAATGCAGCCTCGCGAAGCCGAAGGCGACCGCCGCCGCCGTGAACACGCCCCCGACCACGTTGGCGGCTTCCATGAGCAGCGTATTGGCGAAGAAATGACCGAACGTGTAATCCTTCGAAAACCGCCATCCGTCGGCGTAATTTTCCCAGTGCGGCGTGCTGGGCCAGAGCCTCGGAAGCTTGAGCTCGGTCACGTCCTTCAAGGAAGCCCCGAGCCACCACAGGATCGGATAGACCATGACCGCCGAGAACGCGATCAGGAACAGGTGGGGGAGCCAGCGCGAACGGAAAATCGTCATTTCGCTCCCCTCCCGTCCGACTCATAGAACACCCAATAGCGGGATCCCAGGAAATTCAATGCCGTCAGCACGGCGACGATGGCGAGCAGCACCCAGGCCAGCGCGGACGCGTAACCCATCTGGAAATGCTTGAACGCTTTTTCGTAGAGAAACACGGCGTAGACGTAAGTGGATTGCATCGGGCCCCCGCGGGGCGTGATGACGAACGAGGCGGTGAACATTTGGAAGGAACCGATGATGCCGAGCACGAGGTTGAAGAATAGGACGGGCGACAGCATCGGCAGCGTGATGTGGTAAAACCGGCGAATCGGACGGGCTCCGTCCACGGAGGCGGACTCGTAGAGCTCCTGCGGGATTTGCTTGAGTCCGGCCAGGAAAATGACCATCGTCGAGCCGAACTGCCACGTATTCAGCAGGACGAGGGTGCCCAGGGCCGTATCCGGATTCGAGATCCAGCCCGTTCCTTCGATTCCGAACCAGGCGAGCACGTGGTTGACGTAGCCGTCCTTGCCGAACATGTTCCGCCACAGCGCGGCGACGGCGACGCTGCCTCCGATCAGCGACGGAAAATAGACGGCGGTGCGGTAGAAGCTCATGCCGCGCAAATTCCGGTTCAACAGCATCGCCACGAGCAGCGAGAACAGCAGCTTGAGCGGCACCGAGTAGAGCACGAACGCGACCGTAACGCTTAGCGATTTCTTGAACGTCGGGTCTCCGCCGAATATTTTGGCGTAATTGGCGCCTCCCGACCAGACCGGCTGGCTCAGCAGCGAGTAGTCGGTGAACGACAGGTAGAACGACTGCCCGATCGGCCAGAGCGTCAGCAGCAGAAACCCGACCAGCCACGGCGAAATGAAGACGTAACCCGTCCAGTCGTAGCGGCGGACGGAACGGGCGAACCGAGATCGCGCGGGCGGCGCGGCGGATCCAGCAATCGTGCGGTGGGTCACAAACGATTCTCCCCCTTTCTATTCGCGGTTTGTTGCGCCGAATCTGGATGATTTTTACACAAATACCGTAACATGAAGCGCTTACGGATTTTAGGCGGGAAATTTATGATTTTGTTTGTTTTTTTCTCGAATAAATCAAACAAAATCGTAAATTTACGTCGTCGCGGCCCCCGTCGGGCTTCCCGTATCATGAAGACAGCGTAATCGCGAAACGGGCCAGGAGGGGAGGATCGAACCGTGAGGCTGCAAAACAAGGTGGTGCTGATCGCGGAAGCCGACAGTCCGAGCGGCAAAGCGCTGCTCGTCCGGCTGGCCGCGGAGGGAGCGTCCTTCGTCTTGAACAGCGCTTCCGGCGGCTTGGAACTAACGGCCGAATTGGAACAGGCTCGACGGATGGGGGCGCAGACGCTCGTCGTGAACGCCGCGTTGTGGCGAAGCGGCGACGTCGCGCGGCTGCTGGAAGAATCGTCGCGAAGCGTCGGCCCCGTCGACGTCCTGATCCATAACTGCAACCGCGTGCTGCCGATCGGCGTGGAGGACGGCGAAGAGGAACGTTTCCTGGAGGTCATGAACGCGAACGCGAAGAGCGCCTTCGTCAGCGCGAAGGCGGTCGGCCGTCAGATGGCGGAGACCGGCCGGGCGGGACGCATCGTCTTCGTGAACTCCATCCACGCCGAGAAGCCGACGGGCTCTTCGTTCGCCTACAGCGCCTCCAAGGGCGCGGTCAAAATGCTCGCCCGCGAAGCGTCCGTCGTGCTGGGCCGCCAAGGCATCGGCGTCTATTCGATCGAGCTCGGACCGATGGAAGGAGACGACGCGAAATTCCGCAGCGAGCTTTCGGACTTGTACGAGTCGTACCGGTACAAAGTGCCCGGCGGCGAACTGGGCACGTACGGGGAATTGGCGGAGCTCGTCCTGTTTCTCTGCGGCGATGGGGCGCGGTACCTGAACGGCGCGGACATCCGCATGGACGGCGGGTTCCTGCTGCATTACCTCGATTTCAAAATGAAGCTGCCGCCGGAGACGGGAGGGGATCGGCCGTGAGCTTGCAAGGGAAAATCGCCGTCGTGACCGGCGCCGGCACGGGCATCGGCCAAGGCGTTGCCGTCGAGCTGGCCCGGCGCGGCGCCAAAGTGGCCGTCTCCTACCGCTCGAGCGAAGCGGGCGCCTTGGAGACGCTGCGCCGCATCGAGGCGCTGGGCGGCGAAGGGATGACCGTCCGGGCCGACGCCGCGAGCCGGGCGGATCTGTTCGCGATGGCGGATTTCGTCGCACGGCGGTTCGGCGGCATCGACATCCTCGTCAATAACGCCGCCTTGCAGCTGAACGACAATTTCGATCACGACGACGACGCGTACGACCGCATCATGAACACGAACCTGAAAGGTTATTGGCAGGGCATGCAAGCCGTCCTCCCTTACATGAAAGCGAAAGGCTCGGGAAGGATCATCTGCATCTCTTCCGTACACGCCAAACGCCCGACCGATTTCGATGCCGTCTACGCGATGTCGAAGGGCGCCATCAAGATGCTCGTCCGCGAGAGCGCGATCGAGCTCGCCCGGTACGGCGTCACGGTGAACGCGATCGAGCCGGGCGCCGTGGAGGTCGAGAGATTGACCTGGGCGATCGCCAAGCCGTTCGTCCCGCCCGAATACGCGGAACGGGCGAAACGTTCGAACCGCGACCCCCTGCGCAAATTCCCGCTGGGCCGGCGGGGTTTGCCTACGGACGTCGCCAGCCTGGCCTGCTATATCGCCTCCGACGAATCGGCGTTCCTGACCGGTTCGGCGATCCGCCTGGACGGCGGCAGCATGCTGTTGTAGAACCGCAATCCGTAAAATCAGCGGGAGATTGGCGCCAGTCCGATTCCCGATCAGAGGAGAATGGAAGATGGTCATGCCCACACCGGAAACGTATGAAAACGCGCTCTCCCATGTCCGCACGTTTTCCAGCCCATCCGAGCTGAGGATCACCGATATCCGGTTCGCGGACATCGCGGGCGCGCCGATGCATTGCAGCCTGGTGAAGGTGTACACGAACCAGGGGCTCGTCGGCTTCGGCGAGGTGCGCGACGGCGCGGACAAAGCCTACGCCCTGCTGCTCAAGAGCCGGCTGCTCGGCGAGAACCCGTGCCAGATCGACAAGCTGTTCCGCCGCATCAAGCAGTTCGGCGGCCATGCCCGCCAGGGCGGCGGCGTCAGCGGCATCGAGGTCGCGCTCTGGGATTTGGCCGGCAAAGCGTACGGCGTCCCGGTCTATCAGATGCTGGGCGGCAAATTCCGCGACCGCATCCGGATGTACTGCGACACCGACGTGTCGGGCAAGGACACGGGCACCCGCATGGGACACGCCTTGAAGGAACGGATGGAGAAAGGCTACACCTTCCTGAAAATGGACCTCGGCATCCAGCAGCTCCTGCACGAGCCCGGAGCGCTCAGCGCCCCGCTCGGCTTCCTGGAGGAGATGGCGGAACGGTCCAAAGCCTGGTACGAAAGCCGGCGCAACGGCGCGTTGTCCGACTTGGAGCGAAGAACCCTGCGCAGCCGGCATTACGACATTTTCAACATCGCCCACCCGTTCACGGGCATCCACGTGACGGACAAAGGCCTCGATCTGCTGGAGCAGTACGTCGCGGAGGTGCGCGCCGTCATCGGTCCCGAGGTGCCGCTGGCGATCGACCATTTCGGCCATATCGGCCTCGAGGACTGCATCAAGCTCGGCAGGCGGATCGACAAGTACCATCTCGCTTGGATGGAAGACATGATCCCCTGGCAGTACACGGAGCAATACGCCCGCCTCTCGCGCGCGGTGACGACGCCGATCTGCACGGGCGAAGACATCTATTTGAAGGAAAATTTCCGGCCCCTGCTCGAAGCGGGCGGCGTCTCGGTCATCCATCCGGACGTGCTGACGGCGGGCGGCATCCTGGAAACGAAGAAAATCGGGGACATGGCGCAGGAATACGGCGTCGCGATGGCGATCCACATGGCGGAAAGCCCGATCGGCTGCCTCGCCGCCGTGCATGCCGCGGCCGCGACGGAAAACTTCCTCGCGCTCGAATACCACTCCGTCGACATCGAATGGTGGGATGACATGATCGTGGGCAAGCTGCCGAAGCCGCTCGTCGAGAACGGCTTCATCACGGTGCCGGACGCCCCGGGGCTGGGCATCGAGGAACTGAACGACGAGGTGATCGCCCGTCACCTGCACCCGGATATTCCCGGTTTATGGGAGCCGACGGACGATTGGAACGATTACTGGAGCAACGACCGCTTGTGGAGCTGACGCTTATCGGCACGATCAGGATCGGAGGAGGACGGTAAACGTGAAATTCGATAACGCGGAAGACATCGCGCAGCTGACGCCGCTGTGGGAAGGCGAGCGGTTCCCGAACGGCAGGCCGAAGGTGCCGGAAGACGTTCTGCGCCGCATGCGGCGGATTACGCTGGAGGAAGCCTGGGGACCGCTCTGGAACCGGGGATACGCGAACCAATTCGAAGGCGACTTCAAAATCGCGTTCCCGGGCAAGGTGACGGTCGGTCGGGCCGTCACCGCGGTCATGGTGCCCCAGCGTCCGGACCTGCACGAGACGCTGCTGAAGTACGGCCACGAGCAGGAAGGCCGAAGAGGCTTCTTCAACCAGTGGGTGATCGATTCGCTCGGCGAGGACGACGTCGTCGTGGTCGACATGTACGACAAAATTTATCAGGGCACTTACGTCGGCGGCAACCTCTCCACCGCCATCGCCACCCGCACGAAGAGAGGCGGCGCCGTCATCTGGGGCGGCGTGCGGGACCTGCAGCAGATCGTGGAGATCGAGGGCATCAACGTGTTTTACCGCGGCAGCGACCCGACGGCGATCGCGGACTGCACGATGGTCGGCATGAACGTGCCCGCCCGCATCGGCCGGGCCGTCTGCCTGCCGGGGGACGTCGTGCTCGCCACGCCGTCGGGCGTCATCTTCGTCCCGCCGCACCTGGCCGAGCTGACCGTCGTGAACGCCGAGAAGTCGCAGGTGCGCGACGTTTTCGGGTTTATCCGGCTGAAGGAAGGCGTCTACACGACCGCGCAAATCGACGCTCCATGGACGGTGCCGCTGTGGCAGGATTTCCTGGACTGGTTCGGCAGCTCGCCCGAAGCGGCCGACTACCGCCACCTGACGTGGGACCGCGAATGGGAGGAAGCCCGCCGGGCGGACGCGGACCCGGACGGGCCGGGCGGCAGCGTGCGGCTGTAAGGGTTCTCGGCGAAGGAGAAGGCAAAGGCACCCGATCCCGGATGGGATCGGGTGCCCTGTTGTAAGGGGACTCTTTGATGCCATCCTCTATTTGCCGGGTAAAGTCGAGGATCTCGGCCGTTTAGATGATGTCATCTTCTATCCGCGGCATTCCTCCGGGGGCCTCGTATTCGGCGCGGAGGTTACGTCATCGAAGCGGATTCCCGGTACTCGCTCGGCGACACGCCGACTTTTTTGCGGAACACCTGGCTGAAGTAGCGGTAATCTTTGTAGCCGACCTTTTCCGCCACTTCGTAGTTTTTCAGCAGCGTATCCTTCAGCATCGCCTTCGCTTTCTCGATCCGGATGTCGGTCAGCTGCTCGATGAACGTTTTGCCGGTGCAGTTCTTGAACAGGCCGCTCAAATAGGCCGGCGTCATGAACACCTGCTCGGCGGTGCTGTGCAGCGTGGCGGTCTCGTAGTTTCTCTCCATGAACGCGATCGACTGCCGGATGATGGCGCGTTGTCCGCTCCCGCCGACAGGCGCCGTTTCCAGAATCCGAAGCCCCTGCAGCTGTTCGCAGACGTATGCCTTCACTTCGGCAAGCGTTTCCAATTTGACGATGGACATGAGGCCTCTTCCCCGGTTCAGCCGGTGCACGTTCTCCCCGCCGGCCTCCGCATCCATCCGCTTCTCCAGTCCGATGAGCAAGCGGATCGTCAGCTCGTCGATCATGGGGCGGTCCAGCGTCCCTTCTTCCAGCAACCGGTCGTAGTAATCGTCTACGGCCGCCCGGACGGAAGCGGCGTCCGGCGCCTGCCGGATCCGCTCGAACAATCCCTTCTCCAGGGCGACCGGGTATTCGCCGAGCCGCTGGCTGCCTCCCAGTTCGTGATAGCAGATCAACCGTCCGACTCCGCGGTAGAATTTGCCGTCCAACGCCTGCAGGGCTTGGCGGTAAGACCGCGGCAGCTCATCCGGCCGGCTCGCCGGCAATCCCGCGCCCGCGCTGACCGGCAAGTCGAATTGCCTGCTCAGCCTGCAGCGCATCGTTTCGAGCGCATCCTTGGCCGGCCAAGAGAACAGCAGGACGACGCGGCGGCCTTCCTCGTCCAGCAGCGCTTCGCAGCTTTCCCGGGCATTCTTCCGCAGCTCCGCCGCGATTTCCGCCGCCCAATATTTCCGTCCCCGGTCGTCCGCAAGTCCCGACGGCTCCCAGACCGCCAGCGTCGGAAACGCGAAGGAAGCGCTTGCTTTCCAGCGGCTGCGGAGCCGCGCGAGGACGATGTCCTCCGTATGTTGGCGTTCGCTCATCCGCATGCTCGATTTCCCCTTCCCAAAACCCGTGGAATCGATGAGATCGGTCGAATGGCGTCGAAACTGGATGTCGAAATATTATCGATTATCGATAATTTATATTATACCCGATCATGCCTTTTTTGGAAACTCCCGGACCGCGTTATCCCGTATAATTCCGGTAGAAGTCCAGCCCTCGCACCAGCTTCTCCGCCGCCCGGTCCACGTCGCCGCTTTTGATGACGTCCAGCAGCTCCGCATGCGAATCCGGGATGCTGTCCCCGACATGGTCCCGGTTCGTCACCGAAATAAACCGCATGATCTTCGTCTTGATGCCGTTCCAGATGTCCAGAAGCAGCATGTTGCCGCAGCGCCTGTAGAAAGTTCCGTGGAATTGCATGTCCAGCTCGACCAGGCGGTAGGCATCGTTTTCGTCCACGGCCCGCTTCATCTCGTCCAGGATCCGCTCGAGTTCGGCGATATCCTCCGGGGTCAGCGCCTTCATCGTTTCCCGAAGCGCGTGGCCTTCGATCAATTGCCGCAGCTCGTAGATGTCGCGGATTTCCTTGAGCGTGATTTCGGATACGGCCGAGCCTTTGTTCATTTTGCCGACGATGAGGCCTTCCTGCTTGAGCCGCTCCAACGCTTCCCGCACCGGAGCCTGGCTGACGTCGAACGTCTTGGCGATGTCCAGCACGATCAGCCGATGGCCCGGCGGCAAGTCGCCTTTCAGGATTTTCCTCTTCAACGTCAAATACACGTGTTCGCTGAGCGAAGTGGGATTTTGCCATTCTCCCGTCGTAATGTCCATTCCCGGCTCGCACCTCTCCTTTCCGTCGCGAGGCTGGCCAACCGCCCCATCCGGATATAAGATCATCTTATAGAACCCGGATTCCGCTCGTCAAGGCGTCCGCCGCGTCACCGTTCATCCGGCTGTCCCGCCGGTTGCCCCGCAAAAACGCGGCCCTCCGCCGGGTGGACCGCGTTTCAACATCGACTTCAATGGACTTGGCAAACCATGACCCGGTTGCCGTCCGGGTCCGTCAGCACGAACAGGTCCAGATCCGGAAACGCCTCCGGCTCTCCCGCCGTTTCGAGGCCTTGCTCCCGCGCGTAGGCCAGCGAAGCCCGCAGATCTTCCGTTTCGAAGAAGAACGGAACCGAGTACGGCTCCTCTTTCAAGAAACGGTTCCGGTCCAGCAGCAACGCGGCTCCGCCCGTCACGGGCACGGAATAGACGGACTTCTCCGCGTTCATCTCGTCCAGCGGCAATCCGAGCAGATCCGTATACCAGCGCGCTGCCGCCCGCATGTCCCGAACGTCGACGAAGACGCCTCCGATCCGAGGCCGGATCGGGCTTGCGCCATCGGGTTCGGGGTCGTCCCCCCTGTTCGTGGACCAACATGCCATGAGGGCGTTGCCTTCGGGATCGGGGAAATTGAAATAGGCCATCGGTCCATGACGCTCGGGTTCGAAGAACGGCTTGCCTTTCTCCCGAACGTAATCGTAGGCCCGGTCGATATCGGCAGCCGGAAACATCAGGCGGGGCATCATCGTTTCGCGCCAATCCGGGTTTTGCCGATTGGCCGCGTCGGAGTCGAGAATGAGGTGGGTGCCGGGCAGGTCGAACCAATAGACCGGGCCTCCGTTCAACCTTTCCTCAAGCACGGGCAGTCCCAGCAGCCGGCAGTACCATTCGGCCGATCGGCGAAGGTCCGCGACGTGCACGAAGACGCTCGCGACTCTGTTTTCGAGCGGGACGTCCCGCGCCGGACGGATCGGAAACCAGATATCCATCACCGATTCCGGATCCCCGTTGCCGCGGTACCGTTTTCCCCCGCTCTCTCGCTGAAACGCGGCCATAGCCGGGCGATCTCGTTCTCCGAGGACAATTGCCCTCCGGACGGATCGAAGCGTATTTTTTCCCCCACCACTTGAAACGGGTCTTTCCAAACCACGCGCGTCTGAACGATGCCTGCGGCTTCCATTCCGAATCTCCTCTCTGCTCCATTTCGGGCGGCAGATTGATGTGAAAGACCCCACGGATTTTCTTCCCCTGCGAATCCATGGTTTGGAAATGTTTGTCGCCCCAGTGAAAATATACATTCGCTTGCCGTACCGGAATTCCTGCTCTCCCCAAAGCGAAAAGGTTCCCTCGCGGGAACCTTGGATCGGACAGGGCGGCTTATCTCGGAAACGGTACGTTCATCCTGTGACGAGTTTCCCAGCTCTCGAACGAACACGGCGCTACCCGCGATCCGAACCCGTTTTGGTAATTTGGACAAATGGAATCCCGAAAAGTTATTAAGTTCTGAACGCTCAAAAAAAGCCTTGCCGCCGCAAATTCGCGGATGCAAGGCCTTACTCCGGTTTCGCTCAGCTTTTCAGCACGTCATGGTCGACATAGCGTTCGCCGTTCAATTCGCTGATGACGTTGATCGCCACTTTGGCGCCGTCGCCGGCGGTAATGATCGTATGCATGCTGACGCCCGCGATCGTGCCGGCCGCCCAGACGTTCGCCAGGTTGGTCTTGCCGTCCGGCGCGCAATCGACGATCGTTTTGATTCTCGGCTCGGTGCCCGGCTTCGTCTGGATGCCGCTGGCTTCCGCCAAGTCGGCGAACATGCCCGTCGCGAGAATGGCGTGCGTCCCCTCGTACGCGTTGCCGTCTTCCGTTTCCACCTTGACGGTCCCGTTCTGGGACGTTACTTTGGCCGCTTTGGCGGTGACGAATTCCGCGCCGTGTTTGGCCGCCTGCTTCTTGCCGGCCTCCACGAGATCGGGACCGGTAATGTCCGGCGCGCCGTAATGGTTCTCGATCCAGGCTCTCCGGGTCACGCTCTGGTCGCTGTCCAGCACCAAGGTTTTCTTGCCCGCCTTAGCCGTGAAAATTGCCGCGCTCGCGCCGGCAGGTCCCCCGCCGATAATAACGACGTCGTACATGTTCACACTCTCCTCTTTTTGGCATTGAATCTGTAAGGATTATAGCACAGTTACCCGACGCTATCAAAAAGTAAGAAGTCCCTCGATCATGTACGAACGTTATGCAACCCGGCTTGGAATGATTGCCTTTGGGCAATCATTCTTGAGTTTCCCTCATGGGTTAAGCGAGATATGGCTTTGAAGCAATAACTCCCGACCTTTCGGATCGGTTGAACCAACAGTGGCGGGAATGATTGCGCGAAAGCCATAACACGGACGTTTACCCGAATTGTTGCTCTAAAGCGACTCGCTGGGCGCTCGGGCACTCCATCCGCCGTTTCGACCGCGAAAAAGCGGCCCGCCGACACCGCGGCGCGACCGCTCCCTGACCGAACCTACAACCCGAAAAACCGGCACTTATCGATCTTCCTGCAGCCGGTCTACCGCGACGGTCTGCGTGTCGACGGGGCTGTTCCCGACCTGCACCGTCGCCACTCCGTTCGCCGTGTCCACTTTTTCGATCCACACCGATTCCCCGCTGTCCAGGCGCACGGGGATCGTGTCCTTCGATTCGTAAATCTCCTTCGCTCGTTCCGCGTTCATGGGTTGTCCGCCTCCATCGCGTCCGTGGTCGTTTCGGTAATCAGTCCGTTATCTACGGTCACCTGGCCGCCGCCCAGCCCTTCGTTGACCATCCGGTCGACGTCCATGTCGAACTCGTCCCTGCCTTCGTACGTCGCTTCGTCCATCCGATTCGCATCCATTCGGGTTCACCTCTCCCTCAATATGCCCGGACCGTTAAATTCCCATTCAAATGGGCACACTGATTCTAATGAGAAGAATCCGGACCCCGGTCCCGAACCCGAAGGAGGACCCCCATGCATACCGTTTGGAAAGGCGCCATCAGCTTCGGCCTCGTGCACGTTCCCGTCAAAATGTTCACCGCCACCGAAGACAAGGACATCCATCTGCGCATGATCCATAAGCCTTGCGGCACCCCGATCACTTACGCCCGCTCTTGCCCCCATTGCCAGAAGGAGGCGGAGTGGGAAGAAATCACGAAAGGCTACGAATACGAAAAAGGCCGCTTCGTGCTGTTCGACGGGGAGGAGCTGGACGCGATCAAACCGGAAAATACCCGCGCGATCCAGATCTTGGACTTCGTCGACCTGACGGAAATCGATCCGATCTATTTCCAGAAAGCCTACTACTTGTCCCCCGACCAGGCGGGCGCAGGCGCATATAATTTGCTGCTCGAAGCGATGCGCCAATCCGGCAAAATCGGAATCGCCAAAATCGCCATCCGCAGCAAGAGCAGCCTTGCCGCCATCCGCGCGGTCGAGAACTGCATCTGCATGGAAACGATGTATTATCCCGATGAAATCCGCTCGCTTCAGCTCGTCCCGAACCTGCCCGCCCAGACGGCCGTGAACGAACGCGAGCTGAGCATGGCGCGGATGCTGATCGACCAGTTGTCGACCCCGTTCGATCCGGAGAAATACACCGACGATTACCGGATCGCCCTCCAGGAAGCCATCCAGCGCAAAATCTCGGGACAAGGCACCGACGTCGTCACCGCTCCCGCCGCGGAGCGCACGAACGTCATCGACCTCATGGCCGCGCTGCAAGCCAGTTTGGAGGCGGTCAAGACCGCGCCCGCGGCCGATACCGGGACGGCCCCGGCAACCGGCGGACGCGGACCGAAAAAACCGCGGGCTCCCCGGACCCGCAAAACCGAAACCGCTCCTTGAGGAGTGCCGGCAGCCGGCCGCATGACCATCCGCGATTCCGACGCTCCCGACCCCATCCCCTTACGGGGACGGGGTTTTTTACGTTTTTCCATTTCTTCGGCCAATAGTATTCCTTGACAGGAATATTCCTTATAAATTATATTAAGAACGACAGGAAATCACATCCATATCTAGAAAAACCGAAACATTCGAGGAGGAACCGTATGAGCCCAATCGGAACGAAAGCCACCGTACGCGTCGAGGACAAAACCTTAATCGTGGAACGCGTCTTCCACGCGCCAAGGGAATTGGTGTGGGAAGCGTGGACGACCCCGAAGCACGTGTCCCGCTGGTGGGGCCATGGAGGCGTGCCGCTGCACGTCTGCGAAATCGACCTTCGGGTGGGAGGGAGCTACCGTTACGTTCAACGGGGGGAAAACGGAATGGAGTTTCCGTTCATCGGCCGGTACCGGGAAGTGGTCAAGCCGGAACGGCTGGTTTATACGATGGTGTTCGACATGGAACCGTACAATCAGCACGAATCGGTCACGACCGATACTTTCGAAGCGCTTGAAGACGGAAAGACGCGGCTGACGATGCGCACGGAGTACGATTCCGTCGAAGCGCTGCAGGCGTCGGTCGCGTCCGGAGCCGAGCAGGGAGCCATTGCTTCCATGGAACGCTTCGCCGAACACTTGGCGGGAATGGGAGGCTGATCGCACATGGCGGAAGCAAAAAAGAAATTCGAGACGGTAGACGAGTACATCGCCAGTTTTTCTCCCGAAGTTCAGCTCGTTCTTCGGCAAATCCAAGGAGCGATCCAAGCGGTTCTTCCGGAGGCGGAGGGAATGATCAGCTATCAGCTTCCGGCGTTCTCGCAACACGGGGCTGTGATTTACTATTCCGCTTACAAGGACCATTACTCCATTTCGGTCCCGCCGCCGTTCGCCGTATTCGAAGCGTTTAAAGACGAACTCTCCCCCTACGAAGTGACGAAAACGGCCGTCCGTTTTCCGGCGGACCGACCGGTGCCCCTGGAGCTGATTCAGAAAATCGCGGTATTCAAAGCCAATGAAAACCTGCAAAAATCATTGGGCAAAAAGAAGAAATCATAATGCGGGGAATGAAGAGGGAGACCGCCAACAAGGCGGTCTCCCTCTATGCGCTGCGGATGGCCCGAAGAAGGATTCATGAATACCATTCCTGCAGCTCCAACAGCAGCAGGCCGGCGGCGCCGAATAGAACGCCTCCGACGCGAATCGCCCGGCAGTAAGCAGGGAACGCGTCCTCGGATAGGCTGCCGCCTTGCAGGACGCGCCATAGAAAACCCGGATGAAGCGCGGTGAACCAGGCGGTCCCGGTCGTCACCACCAGCAGCAACGCGAGAAGGAAGGAAACCGGAGAAGGCGCTGCGGTTACGGGCATTCGCAATTTCTCCTGACCTTAGGATAATATTTAGGGCTCACTCTTCTTTATGACGCGCACGGGCAGATCGTGCAGACGTTTACGGGGAATCCCGAAAAATTCGATGCCAAATCTCCATCGGAACCGCGAAACAAATTTAGGGGGATCGGAGGCAACGGACGGGGATGGATCGCGCCGGAATGGGCAACAATTTTGGAAAAGCCCATCCGCAAGGAGGACGAGCATGCCAACGGCCCAGAAGACGGTGCTGAAACTCGGCGATTACGAGCTGAACGTCACGCATCCGGACAAGCCGATCTGGCCCGACCGGAACATCACCAAATTGGTCTACCTGCAGCAGCTGATCAAGCTGGGGCCTTATTTGCTGCCGCACACGGAAGGGCGGTATTTGACGACGATCCGTTTTCCGGAGGGTATCGGGGGCACGTCGTTCTATCAGAAAAACGCGCCGCAGCCGACCCCCGGCTTCGTCCGAACCGCCATGGGCGGAAGCATCCGATACGTCGTGCTCGATTCCATGGAGACGCTGCTCTGGCTCGGCAGCCTGTACAGCCTGGAACTGCACGTCTCCTGCGAACGGATCGGGGAGACGCTGCCGGACCGTTGGATCCTCGACATCGACCCCTCGCTGGAAGAAGAGCCGCGGATCATGGAAGCCGCTTCCCTGGTCGGCGAGCTTCTGCATTCGCTCGGGCTCGATGCCGTTCCGAAGACGTCCGGCGCGACGGGCGTGCAAGTCGTCATGCCGATCGAGCGGGGGCCGACGTTCGACGAGCTTCGCGCGTTCGGCAAGTTCGTTTCGGAATATTTGGCGGCCCGGCACCCGGAACTGTTCACGGTGGAACGGTTCAAAAAAGACCGGGGCACCCTGATCTATCTCGATTACCTGCAATTTTATCCCGGGCGTACGCTCGCCGCCCCTTACACGCCGAGGGCCCGTCCCGGCGCGCCCGTGTCGACCCCCCTGACATGGGAAGAAGTCGGCCGCAATCCCGCCGCGGCCGACTTCAACCTGTTCAATATTCACGAACGTCTGCGGATCCGCGGCGATCTCATTTCCCGGATGAAGCCGCAGCCCCTGGCCGAAGTGATCCGCAGCATGGAGGGCCGGCGCAGGCCCTAGGGAAGCCCCCTCTCCGCCTCCCGTCCCGCTTACAACAGCGGCGACAGCATCCGCGCGAGCGCCTGCTTGGCCTTGACGCTCCGAGGGCGCTTGCGGAAGCCGGACAGCTCGATTTCCCGGCTGTCCTTCAAATCCTGCAGGAAATCCCGCTCCAGCTCCGCGATCCTCTCCCCGTCGAACAGCAAGGCGTTCGTCTCGAAATTGCTGAAGAAGCTGCGCAAATCGAGATTGGCCGTCCCCACCGAAGCCATCAAACGGTCCACGATCACGACCTTGGCGTGGATGAATCCCCGGGCGTATTGCCAGAACCGCACGCCGTAACTCATCAGCTCATCCACGTAGGACATCGTCGCCGCATGGACGAGATAAGTATCCGGCACGAGCGGCACGATCAGCCGGACGTCGACGCCGCTCATCGCCGCCGTTTTCAGGGCCATGGCCACGCTGGCGTCCGGAATGAAATACGGCGTCGTAATCCATATGCGTTCCTTGGCGACGGAGAGCGCGGCGAACAGCGTCTCGTGGATGGCGTCGTCCCTGCGGTTCGGCCCCCCGGCCACGATCTGCACCGTCTCGCTGCCCGTACAGCCGTGGCGGGGAAAATAGTCCGGCCCGTCCGGACTCAGCCCCGTCGCCGTCTCCCAGTCTTTCAGGAACACTTCCTGGAGGCCGTATACCGCGTCGCCCTCCGCCTCCAGATGCGTATCCCGCCAGAAGCCGAGCTTGGGGTGCTTCCCCAAATATTCGTCCCCGACGTTGATGCCGCCTACGAACCCCCGGGTTCCGTCCGTCACGAGGATTTTCCGGTGGTTGCGGTAATTCATCCGTTTCTTCAGAAACGTGGGGCGCAGCGGAAAAAAGCTGGCGTATTCCACGCCCGCCTCCGCGAGCGGCGCGAAGAAGTTTTTCTTGATTTTGATGCTGCCGATCCCGTCGTACAACAGACGGACTTCGACGCCCTCCCGCGCTTTGCGGATCAGTTCCTCGCGGAACGTGCGGCCCGTCTCGTCATCCCGGAGGATGTAGGTGGAGAAATGGACGTGATGCTTCGCGGCGCGGATCGCGGCCAGCATCGCTTCATAGGCGGCTTCGGCGTTCGTCAGCACCCGCGTCCGGTTGCAGCCCGTGATCGGAGAAGCCCCGGCTTTGCGCAGCAGCTTGAACAGCCGCTCCTGGCGGGCGAACTCCGGGCTGGGCATCTCCTCCGGCCCGGAGACCAAACGGCTCTTCTCGAGGATGTCCGCCCTCCGGTGCTCGTCGATGCCGCCCCGCCGCCGGACTTTCCTTCTTCTCTGGTACTCCTGGGCCAGAAAATAATACAGTACGAATCCGACGATCGGAAACAGGAACAAAATGAACAGCCAAGCCATCGCGTTGGCCGGTCTGCGGTATTCCAAGACGAGAATGGTCGCCGCCTGAAAGACGAAGATGACCAAAATCCCGATGAGCCAATGCAAATGCATGCGTCAACCCCGCTTCGATCAACATGTCCGGAAATCTTATTATACCACCATTCCCCGACAAGCGAAGTTGAACACGCTCCTTGCGAATCTCATTCCGATTGGCGCGTATATTCCGGCATGAAGCCGACGGGCGTTTTCTCCCGATATAGCCGATGGTAATAGTGCTCGATCCGCCGGATGACGGCATCCTCCGTAAAGTCCCGTTCAATCGCTTCCCGAGCGTTCCGGCCCAGGCTGTCCGCGAACGTCTCGTTCTCCAGCACTTGCCGGAACGCGGCCGCCAGGCGGCCTTCGTCTTGCGGAGGGACGAGCAGGCCCGTAAGCCCGTGCCGCAGCAGCTCCCTCGTTCCGAGAACGTCGCTGGCGATGACCGGCTTCGAATACGCCATTCCTTCCATCAGGATCCGGGGGAGGCCTTCCTTCTCCGAAGTCAGCGCCACCGCATCCGCCAGTTGGACATAGGGGTAAATATCCGTTTGGTGGCCGACGATTTTCACGTGATCTTCGAGTCCGAGCGCCGCGATGCGGCTGCGGATCTCCGCTTCGAGCGGCCCCTTGCCGGCCAGCAGGCAGACGAAATCCGCGCACCCCTCTTGAACCAGGCGATGGATGCCGCGCAGCAGGAAGAAGTGGTCTTTCACCGGCTCCAGCCTCGCTCCGACCAGGATGACTTTCCGTCCGGGGGAGATCCGCCACGCCGCCCGGATCCGATCCAATTCTTCCTCCGTAATGGACGCGCGTCTGCGGTCCAGCCGTTCGAGATCGACGCCGTTTCCCTCGTAGAAGACGAGCTGCCTTGGGGCGTAAGCCCGGATTTTCTCCAGGTCTTCCCGGTTCTGCGACGCGATCGCGTCGCAGAATGCCGATGCCAGCTTTTCCAGCATGCGGTAAACGAAATGGGCGATTTTGCCCTGTCCTTCATAAAAAGGCAGGCCGTGCGCCGTGTGAATGACGACGGGGATGCCCGCCAGCCTGGCGGCGATTCTGCCGACCAGTCCGGCTTTGGCCGTATGCGTGTGGACGATGTCGTATTTTTCCTTCCGGAACAGCCGCATTAACCGAATGATCGATAAGAAGTCCTGCAAAGGACGGATTTTCCGGTGCATGGGAACGAACGTCATCGGCAGCGGGTACTGTCCCATCAACCTTTCGTCGTATCCCTCCGCCGACGAGATCAGATGGATGCGATAGCCTCTCCGCGCCAGAAGCGCCAGCTTGTCGACCAACACCTTATGGCTGTTGCTGGACGTGCATAGATGGGCAACCTTGAACAAGTCGTTTACCCCTTCCTTCGCCGCTTATCTCGCGCCGTCTCCGGTCAGCACGACCTTAACCGTCCGCAGCAAAATCTTCATGTCCAATCGGAATGAAAAATGCTGGATGTAATACATGTCGAGCTCCAGCTTCTCCCGCGGGGTAATCTCGTAGCCTCCGTTGATTTGCGCCCACCCGGTCAGACCCGGCTTGACGAGCAGCCGCCCGACGAACCCCGGGATCTCTTCGTTGAACCGGGCGACGAAAACCGGACGTTCCGGGCGGGGCCCGATCAAGCTCATTTCTCCCCGCAGCACGTTGATCAATTGGGGAATTTCATCGATTCTCGTCTTGCGGAGGAAGGAACCGACTTTCGTGATCCGCGGGTCGTTCTTCTCCGCCCATTGGGCGCCGTTCTTCTCCGCGTCCAGCCGCATCGAGCGAAGCTTGATGACTTTGAACAAGCTGCCTTTCCAGCCTACGCGTTCCTGGACGTAGAACACCGGTCCGGGAGATTCCGCGTAGATGGCGGCCATCGCCGCGAGCAGCAAAGGGGAACTCAGCAGCAGCCCCGCAAGCGAAAACGCGATATCCGCCAGGCGTTTGATCGAGACGTAGTACTTTTTCCGTTCCGCGTAGGGGGCGCTCCAATCCAGAGCCGCGGAGGTTTCCGAAAGCAAGCGGCTTTCCATCATTTCCGGTTCTCCTTCCTTTCCTTTCCGACAAAAAAACCGTCAGGGAGCAATTCATCCCTGACGGTCCTATTGTTTCGTGCCTCTGAAGTCACTCTTCAGCAACTTTCCCACGAACATGCTCAATCCTGTACTCAAATGAACCATTGGGACCCGTCTGTCCAGAGGAGCAGGGTTTAAGCTTGCGCGGCAGGCTTAATCAGCTGTTGCCCCATGCGTTGGCGGGGTTTAAGCTTGCGCGGCAAGCTTAATCAGCAGTTGCCCCACGCGCTAGCGGGGGTTAAGCTTGCACGGCAAAACAGCCGCGCCGCTTTCCTCCGGAAAGCGATTCGACTGGGATTCGGCGCGTTTATTTGCGATTGGGATCAAGC
The DNA here is from genome assembly GCF_029360585.1 of Cohnella caldifontis. Taxonomy (GTDB): domain Bacteria; phylum Bacillota; class Bacilli; order Paenibacillales; family Paenibacillaceae; genus Cohnella; species Cohnella caldifontis. The sequence continues at coordinate 225,594 of NZ_JAQZSJ010000004.1, forward strand.
CGTCTCCATGCTGTTTTGCAGGCGTTCATGGACGCGTTCTCTTTCCCCTGCATCGACCATGTAGTACCAGATGCCGTCGATCATGCGGCCGCTGCCCTTGATTTCCATGGTCGTCAAGGCATACTGGTCCATTCTTTCCGTCATGCATGCCCGGAGAAATTCGAACTTCATGTTCGTGCGAACGCTTTGTTCGACTTGCTTGAACAAGGAATCCGCGCGGACCAAAGTTCCGGCGCGGACGGCTTTGCGCATCAGGCCGGCAATCAGATCCCGTTGTCTCGCGTTGCGGCCCAGGTCGCCTTTCGGATCGTCATACCGCATCCGCGAGTAGAGCAGCGCTTCGGAGCCCGACAGCGTCAACGTCCCTTTCTCGAACGTCCGGCCGTGCATCGAAAACGCGAACGGATTGTGCACCTCCACGCCGCCCAGAATGTCGACGATCCGGCTGAACTCCTCCATGTCGACCTTCACGTAATAATCGATCGGGTAATCCAGGAACTTCTCGACCGTCTGGATCGCCATGTCGACGCCGCCGAAGGCGAAGGCGTGGTTGATTTTGTCCACCGTGCCCCGCCCGACGATCTCCGTTCTCGTGTCGCGCGGAATCGAGAACAGCAGGATCGATTTCGTTCCCGGGTTGACGCTCATGACGACGATCGTATCGGACCGTCCGACGTCGTTGGTCCGCCGGTCGACCCCGAGCAGCAGCACGGTGAACGGATGCTCCGGATCCGCTTCGTTGCCGGCGCCGGCCGTCTTCCCCGCCGAGACGCGGATGGGTCCGCCTTTCCCGTCCTGGGCCGAGGCGGGCGCGGACCGCACGTAAGCCGGCGCTTTCCTCGGCTCGTATATATGGTCGGCCGTCGTCTTCGCCGAATAATAAACATAGACCAGCGAGCCGGCTGCGGCGAGCAGCGCGGCGGCGAAAAGAGCGCCGCCCCACGCCGCCGCTTTTTTCCAAGGAACCCTCATGATCGCCCATCCGCTTCCTTCCACTCGCCATGCCGGGCGCCGCGTTTGGCCTCGTAAAAGTCCCGGTACAGTCCCTCCCACCGGGACAAAATGGCGTCGATGTCGTACTGGCCCATCACGTGCTCCCGTCCGCGCCTGCCCATGTCCCGGCGTTCCTCTTCCGTCCGGAGCATCAGCCGTTCCATGGCCAATGCCAATCGGTCGGGATCCGAAGGCGGGACCAGGTATCCCGATTCCCCGTCCCGGACGACTTCGCGGTTGCCTCCGACGTCCGTCGCCACGATCGGCAGCTCGCAGGCGGAAGCTTCGAGCAGCACCATCGGCATTCCTTCCCAGAGGGAAGACATCGCATAGGCGTCGGAAGCGCCCATCAGCCGGGGGATATCGCCGCGGACGCCGAGAAAGCGGACCGTTCCGGATACGCCCAGCCGATCCGCCAGCGCGAGCAGCTCCTCCCGATCGTCCCCTTGTCCCGCGATGAGCAGGCAGCGCCCGGACGGTCCGTCCGCCATGCGGCTCCAGGCCTGCAGCAGCGTCGGGAAGTCCTTGGCTCTCGCCAAACGGCCGACGGCCAGCCAGACGAACGTCTCTGCCCCCAGCCCGAGCTCCCGGCGCACGTCCGCACGGTCGGACTCCTGTTTGCGGAACCGTTTCAAGTTGACCCCGTTGGGCACGCAGACGATTTTCCCTTCGGGGCTCGCCTTGCGGCGGATGGAGCTCTCGACGACCTCCATGCTGACGCCCGTCGTCAGCTCGCACAGCGGATCGGTGATCCGGTACATCAACATCCGGAGCTTGCCGCCTTGGTAGGTGTTATGAGCCGTAGACACCAGAATCGGGATGGGCGCGAACAACCGGCATACTCTCGCCAGCAAGTTGGCATGGACCATGTGGCTGTGCAGGACGTCCGGCCGGAATTCGAGCACGAGCTTCCGGAGCCTCCCGATCGCCCGCGGATCCGGAACCCCTTTGGCCATATTCAAATGGCGGAACGAGAGACCCGCCTTCTCATAAGGCGCCAAGTCGAGCTCCGGCGCGGTCATGGAGACGACGAGCACCGTCCATCCCCTGCGGCGCAAACCGCCGGCCAGCTCCAGTACCTGCATCTCGGCGCCGGCATGGACCAAGCCGGTGATCAGAAACAGCACCCTACGGTTTTCCATGCGTTCCCCTCCTCTCAATCATCAATTGCGGGGCACCTTGGAGATGGTGAACCGGTACTTCCCCGACGCCGTCGCTTCGATCCCGTCCACGAATTCGAACTCGACGCCGCAGCCGCTTCCCATGATCTTCCGGGTATCTTCGGCCAATTCGGCAAGGTCGCGGGCATACCGGGTCCGATGATCGTCGGTTTTGTCGACGGGGACGATGACGATGCGCACCTGGTCGTACGCTTCCTGCACGACCTGGAATTTGTGGATGAACGGCTTGAGCATGAGCAGGCGGATGAACATCCGCCCGTCGATCCGATCCCCGTTCGCGTTGATGAAGACGTCGGTCGTCCGGCCGATCAGGTCCTTCAATACCGGAAGGCCCCTGCCGCAGGCGCAGGGCTCGCCCGACATCGTGCCCAGATCGCCGATCCGGTAACGGATGAGCGGCATCGCGTAGTTGGTCAGCAGCGTAATGGCGATTTCCCCGTATTCGCCCGGCGCGGCGGGCGTCCCGTCCTCCTTCACGATTTCCACGTAATGGGTGCCGGCCGACACGTGCAGCCCTTCGTGCCGTTCGCACTCGCACGCGATGTTGCCGACTTCCCGGGAGCCGTAACGGTTGAACACGGGCGCGCGGAACACGCGCTCGATCTTCTGCCGCATGTGGGGGTAAAGCACGCCGGCCGACGTCAGGATCGATTTGGGGGCGTGGACGGACAGTCCTTTTTCCTCGATAAAGCAGGCCAAATCGTAGATGTTCTCCGCGAACGCGGTCACTTGAACCGGCTTATAGCGGTTCAGCCGGTCCACGAAGCGCTCCATCTGCTCCCGCGTCATGCGGAACGAATTCAGCCAGATTTCGTTGCGGATCCACCGGCCCAATTGGGTGCGCAGCGTCTCGTTCCCGGCCAGCGTATCCCTGACGGATCCCCAGACGAAAGCGTGTTTCTCCCCCATGGGCAGCCCGGTCCATTCGTCGTCCAGGATTTTGATCGCATAGCTCCAATCCAGGTATTCTTTATCTTGGATCAGCTCGACCGGCATGCCCGTCGATCCCCCGGATGATTGGACGCTCCAGGTACGAAGCGGCAAATCGTTCGATTTGAGCGTTTCGAAATTCGCCCTCACGGCATCTTTGTCCAGCAACGGAATCTCATGGAACCGTTCCAGCCGCACGTTGCCGCCGTCCTGAACGACGCCGGCCCTGCCGAGCACTTCGCGGTAATAGGGAACGTTGTCATACGCATGGCTAAGCAGGGACGCCAGCCTGGCTTGCTGAAGCCGTTCCACCTCCGAACGATCCAGCCATTGCCACTGTTCGAGCTGCTTTTTATATTGCAGGGTGTGTCCCCTCACGCTAAGCTCCAGTTCCCAAGCCCTCTTCTTCAACAAACTCATCCGAACCCCACCTCGCCGACCATTTCTACACGGTATTGCGAGCATGCCACGATCCGGCGCCGGTTAGTACTTGATCATGTATCCGATCCATTTGGCATACTCGGTTAAAGCGTATTTCACGTAAATTTTCCGGCTCCACCAGCGCGCCGGATCGAAATTCGGGCTGGGCGCCGCGACGTACGTCAGCCGGATGCCGGATCCCCGGTACACCTTATCGAATATGTATTGGACCCGGCGCATGTGGTACGTGCTGGAGACGACCAATGCGGACGCGAACCCGTTGCGCTCCATGATCCGCCGGGAATTCACGGCGTTCGTGTACGTGCTGGTCGCGTCGTAATCGGGAATGACGGAATCGGCGGGCACGCCGGCCCGCAGGATCGCGCGCATCCGGATTTCACCCGGACCGCGCCCGTCGGTCTTGGTGACGATCATCCGGCCCGCATAGCCCTCGTTCAGGAGTTCGACGCCTTTCTCCAACCTTCCGGCGCCGCCGCTGAGCAGAATGATGGCGTCCGATTTGCGCGGCGTCTCGTTCACGACGAGAAACCTTCCGAAAAAATAGAAGAACAGCAGGGACAAGATCAGCATCGCGCCCATCCATACGGCAATCCTCCGGGCGATCGTTCTTTTGCGGCTCTTCATGGGAGATCGGTTCAGTTGTCTTCAGGGGACAGGTTCAGGTTATTGCGCCCGAAATCCTGATAGGCGGGATCCCGCGAGGAGACGTTGGATTGGATCTGGTTTCGGTAGGAATCTTCGTCGAAGCGGACGGCTACCGTTCCCCGGTGGTAGTCCCAGATCATCGCCTGGAAAATGTTTTTCGTTCCTTTCACGTAGATGGCTTGCTTCATGTTGTCGTTCGTCTGGATTTGCACGTTCGTGAACTGGTTGCCGGAAATCTCGTAAGGCAAATCGCGGTGACCGTCGATGTAGATTCCGTATGTCGAATCCTTGATCTGGATCTGGGAGAAGTTGTTGCCGTTGATCCATATTTTGTCCGGCTCCCGCACGGCCTCGGTTTTCAGGTGAATCGACTTTTCGAATCCGGTGATGTTCAGATTCGTGACTTGCACCCAGCTGACGTGGTCGTCTTCCTTGGCCGCGTAGAAGAACAATCCGTTGCCGCGGCCCGGGGGCCCGATGATCTTCAGGTCGGAGATGGACGCCGACTTGAGCGTGCCGGAAAACCCTTCCGATCCGTCCAAATACACCGCCGACTTATCGAAGTTTTCGTTGCCGTAGGCGTAGATCACGCCTCCCGATACGGCGGAATTGCTTCGCAATTCGATCACGTTGACGTTGCGGACCGGAATCAGCGTCGCGCCGGAATTCAGCCGCAGCGTGACGGACGGCTTCACCACGATCGTCTTTTCCACGTAGTACTTGCCGGCCGGAATCGTGACGTCTCCCCCGCCGGCTTGCACGGTCCGGTCGATGGCCTGCTGGATGATCGATTCCGTCAGCCGCTTGCTCGGACTCTGACTCGGAGCGGCGGCGATCAGCGCGTTGCTCGCCGATACGGACGCCATGCCGTTGCCTCCGCCGCCCCCGTATGGGATTTGGCTGGCGGCGCCGATCGCGCACAGCAGGACGATCCCTATGGCCGCAGTCGTTTTTCGTTTCATCCGGATTCCCTCCAATAAACGGGATCGGGAGGATCCCTGGCCTCCGATTGGTTTTCGTTCATCCGATCAGCACCTCTTCGTACTTGCCCGTAATGACGGAGCTGTCGTAATCCATCGCGCGGACGAAACCTTCCCTGCCGGGCGTTCCGCCGCACCCGAGCAGCATGCCCTCCGCCAAACGCTCCGGACAACCCGCGGGAACGAGCAGCCCGTATTCCGGCCGGGTCAAAATTTCCCGCGGCCCGCTGGGGCAATCCGCCGCCACGATGTTGGCGCCGCAAGCCAGCGCTTCCAGCAGCACGTTGGGAAATCCCTCGAAACGGGAGGAGAGCACGAACAAATCGGCATGCTTCATGTAAGGATACGGATTTTTCCGGAATCCCGGAAAATGGACGCGTTCGCCGATGCCGAGCGAGACGGCCAGCCGCGACAGCTCCTCCCGCAAGCTTCCTTCTCCCAGCAAATGTAAATGGGACTCCGGTTCGCGCTCCAGGAACGCCCGGAAAGCGCGGATCAGAAGGTCGAAGCCTTTCTGAAACTCCAGCCTGCCGACCGCCGCGACATGTTTGCCGGGCCCTTCCGGGAACGGGTTCCTCTCCCCGGCGAGTTCCGCGATCGCCCTGGCGTCGATCGGGTTGTGGATCGTCACCACCTTCTCGGGACGGACGCCCGTATACGCGACGATCTCCTCTTTCATGCGCTCCGATTGGGCGATGATCCGATCCGCCCGCGGATACAGCTTCCGGTAGAGCATCCGGTACAAGCGCTGCCGGGAAGGAGGGAGCAAGGCGACCGTCTTGGAGGGCAGGTTGACTTCCCGGATGACGAGTTTCGCGCGGCGGCGGAAGAACGGCCTGGCCGCGAGCAGCGCGAAATTCATCCGCTCGAACGTCGACAGGATGACGTCCGGCCGCCTTCGGTTGATGGCGCCGAGCAGCTTCGGCATCACGTGGCGGACTCTCGCGACGCCCAAGTCCTCGGCTTCGGCGTCCGCGGGCAGTTGTCCGGCCAGGGGACCCGTAAGGCTGGCGGCGACGAGCACGGGGTCAATCCGCCCGCGGTCGAACGAATGCAAGAGATTGACCAGCACCCGTTGCGCTCCGCCCCCGTTCATGGTCGGGGTCAAGAGCATCAGCTTGGTTCGCATGTCTTTCCGTCTCCTTCTTCCGTTGCTTCGCGGCGGCCGGTTCACGATCCGTACCCGGCAATCGGTACGCGTGATAAGTGAGGCCGATCAACACGGACAGCGTGAACCATTGCAGCTTGCTGTAATACGAGACGAGCGCGAAATCCCAGAAAATCAGGATCAACACGACCGATACGTTCAGCCAGCCGTAGTGTTTCTGCCTGTCGTTGCCGCCCAGCAGCAAGCGCAATCCGGCCCCTAGCAGCGTCACCATCATCGAATAGTAGAGGATCAGGCCGACCAATCCGTTATTGCTGAGCAGCTCGACGTAATTGTTGTGCGAGTAGGTTTGGTAGCCGGACAAGTACCGGAACTGATCCGTCCCCCAGCCGAACCAAGGCTTCCGTTCCCATAAAGCCAGCCCCGTGCCGATCATGTCCGCCCGCTCGTTGAGGCTGCCTTCGACGACGTTCGAGCCCGTCAGCATATCCAAGGCGCGGCTGAATCGTTCGAAGAACACCGATTGCCGCATCATCGCGTACAATCCCGCCAACACGCCGGCGCCGGCGGCCAGGATGGCGAATTTCGCGAGAAACTTCACTTTGACGAGCATCCTCAGGAAATAGAAAAAGCCGAACAGGAACAAGCCGATCATCGCTTTGCGGGAACCGGCCAAAAACAGGATTTCATAAGCGAACAGCAAGATGAGCAGCAAATACAGGCTTTTGGAGACGGCCCGGAAGGCAAGGCTGCGGGAGCCCCCCGTTTCCTTGTTGGCCAACTGCTCCGCGCACAAAATGATGCCGATGAATAACGCGATCGCGAACACGTTGGCATTGCCCGCGAAGGAACTGATCCGGTCCCAGCCGTTCTTGACCGTAAAACCTCCGAGCTCTTTCCACACCTGGTAGGTCGCGATCAGCAAAGAAGCGACGAATCCGTACGTCAAATAGCGGACATGGCCCGCGTGCAGGATCAGGTTCACCATGAACAGCGAACTGACGAACAGAAGCAGCAGCGTGACGATCATGCTCAGGCTTTCGTTCGTCTCGATCAGGCTCAGGAACGAATAAAGCATGAACGCGAAGAAACAGCCCAGCGGCAAAGGCACGGAAAAGGCGAAACGCGGCGCCCGGAACATGACCTCGTAGAGGAACGCGGCGATGAACAGAAAGCCGCATGCCTGCGTGACGATCGTCAGTCCGCCGCGAAACGAGAACAACAGAATCGAGCAGACGTACAAGGCCGCGCACCATTCGGTCAGCGCCATCCGGTTGGCAGCGTGCGTCATGTCCCCGCGTTCTCCCCCGCGAAATGGGCTTCGGCCACCCGGGACAGCGTGTACCGGAATTTGCCGGAAGGGCTCGGCGGAATGTCGTCCCTCTCCTCGAAGATCACCTGGCAATCCCCTCCCATGACGAGCCGGATTTTCCCCGCGATATCGGAGATCGCGCGCTCCCCGGGTTTCGCCCGGCCATCCGCGCGATCGCCCGGAACCCAGACGACCCGGATGCGGGCGTAATCTTCCTGGATGACCTGGAACTGTTTCACCCAGTCCTGGAAGTAGAACAAATGGGTGAAATATTCCCCGTGCACGCGCGTGCCGGACCGCGTAACGAACGTATCCGTAACCCGGCCGGCCAACTGCCCGATCAGGGGGTAGGACCGGCCGCAGGGGCATTTGCCCTCCGCCCAAGCCCCCAGGTCTCCGATGCGGTAACGGATGATCGGCATCGCGTAGTTCGTCAGGAGCGTGACGACGATTTCCCCGGTTTCGCCGGGCGCGGCCGGGCGGCCGCCCGGACCGAGAATCTCGACGTAATGCGTCGGCACCGAAACGTGCAAGCCTTCGTGATGGTCGCATTCGCAAGCGATATCCCCGACTTCGCGGGAGCCGTAACGGTCGAAGACGGGACAGCCGAACGTCCGCTCGATCCGCTCCCGCATGGGACGGAACAGCGTGCCGGCCGAAGTCATGATCGCCCGCGGACGGTGCGCCGGCGTCCCGGTCCGCTCGGCATGCTGAGCCAGCTGGTCGATGCTGTCGGCGTACGCCAAAATCTGCACCGGTTTGAAATCGTCGATCGTCCGCAAATACCGGTCCATCTGCGTCTCCGTCATCCGGAACGCGTTCAGGTGGATTTCGTTTTTGACCCATCTCCCGACATAGGTCTTCAAGCTTTCCCTGCCGACGAGCAAGTCCCTTTCGGATCCCCACAGGCGGATTTGGCGGTCCCCCATCCGGCGGCCCGACCAGCTGTCGTCCAGCAGCTTCACGGCGGCGGTCCAATCGGCGTACTCTTTGTCCTGGATGAACCGAACGGGGTCCCCCGTCGAACCGCCCGAAGTATTGAAATACCACCGGCGTTCTTCCAAGTCGGCGGATTTCATTTCGTCCAAGCGGTCGCGGATATCGGCTTTGTCCAGCAGGGCCAAACGGCCGAAGCGGTCCAAATTCACGGAGAATCCGTCGCATACGCCCGCCTCCTCAAGCCGCTGCCGGTAGAACGGCACGTAGTGGTACGCATGAATCAGCAAGTCGGACAGCCTTTGGCGCTGCATGGCGGCCATCCGGCGTTCGTCCAGCCATTGCCAGCGGCTGAGCAACGCCAAATTCCGCATCGTGTTGCCCTGGTTGTTCAACTGCGTCCGATAAAGTTTTTGTTTGAGCACGTTCATTGGCACCTAAGTCCCTCCAAACGTTGCGGTTCTTCGGATCGATCCGCTAGACGGCCATCCTCGCCTTTTTCCTCACCGAGCTTTGCACGCCCAGGATCAAGAAGAGATTGAAAACGGCCCCGACGATACTGTAAACCGCGACGCATCCAAGCGGATTCAAGTAAAGGCCGCCGACATACAAAGCGCCGAATCGGAAAGCGAGCAGCGCGCATTCGTACGCGAGCAGCATGCGCTGCATGCCGAACACCGTCGACAGCACGTTCGCGGGCGGGTTCACGAACGCGAAGAACAGCCAGACGGCCATCCACCGCGCGTATTGCCCGGCTTCGTGCCATTCGGGGCCGAGCACGGCCTGGAACAGCGGAGGTCCGAACGCCGTGAGGACGATCAGCGGAACCGCCGCCAGCATCGCCAGCGTCAGCGTGAGCTTGCGGAACATGCGGACCGCGCGGTCCCCGTCATGCTTCGCTTCGCTGGCCTGCTGAAGGAACACTTGCCGCACCGACTGCGACACGAGCGTGACCGGTAGTTGCAGCAGCCGGATGGAAATGGCATAGAAAGCCACGACCCGCGTGTCATAGAAGATCGCCAGCATGAACACGGGCAAATTTTGCGACAAGGCGTTCAGCAGCGCCTGCGGGGTGCTGTACAGCGGAAACTCCGCGTATTGCCGCGCAAGCGACCGCAAATGGCGCCACGACATCGCCCGCTTCAACCGGCTTCCGCATTCCCGCCAGCCTTGCAAGCCCAGTACGGCGGAGGCGGCGGATTGGCCGGCAAAATGTCCACCGATCAATCCAACGGTTCCGATGCCGAAAAATCCCGCGGCGAGCTGCATGGCGGACACGGCGACGGAGCGGACGGCTTGCGACAGCGACAGCCGCTTGAACCGGGCGTTGCGGGTGCTCCAATAATTGAGGTTCTGATAAAGGCCCATCGCCAGCAGGGAGCAAGGAATCCAAGCGAGCCACGGCGTCAGCTCGGGCACGCCCATCCGCTCCGAGACGGCCGGCCCGGCGGCGAACACGACCGCGCAACAGATCGCGCTCATCAGCAGAACGGACAGGCTGGACAACAGGAACAGCCCGTCCCCGTCCCGTTCGTCCCGCGGCAGCACGATGGCCAGTTCATAACGGAAAGCCGCCGCGACGGACCAGACGCTGATGATCGAGACGTACATCGAATACACGCCCAGCGCGTCGGCCTCGTATAACCGGGTCAATACGGGGGCCGTCAGCACGGTGATCAGTTGGGCGACGATCGTGCCCGACATCATCAACGATACGTTTTTCAGAAAATCGCCTTTCAGGAAACCAAGCTTCCCGCTCTTCAAGCCCATCAATTGGTTCATCGCGTTCGACCGGACCCGGGTTCGCTTAACCGACGGAAGCTTTGCGCCGATGGGCGTAATGGAAAACAGCGCCGACGATCTCCGCGCCGACTTCCTGCAAGGCGGCTTTCAGCTTCAGGACGTGCTCCCGCTTCGTTCGGCCTTCTTTGACGACGAGCAGAACGCCGTCGCTCAAGGAGGCCAGCATGTGCGCATCCGACCATTCCAGAGCGGCGGGAGCATCGATGAGCACCATGTCGTAGTCGTTGCGGATTTCATTCAGAAAGGCGGAAAGCTTCGAGGAGGTGAGCAGTTCGATCGGGTCGATCCCTCCCGGTCCCGACGTGATCAAGCCCAGGCGGGGCACCTTGGAGCATCGCACGATCTCGCTGACGTCATATCGCTCCTCCGCCAGGTTGGATAACCCGCTTCGGTTGGAAACGCCGAACAGCTTGTGGAGGGTCGGATTCCGGAAATTCGCGTCGACGAGCAGCACGTCTTTGTCTTGCTGGGCATACGTGCAGGCCAAGTTGGCCGCGGTCATCGACTTGCCCTCGCCATGGCCGGCGGAAGTGACGGTGAGCACGTATCCCTTCCCGCCGGACAATATGGGCTCCAGCCGGGTCCGGATTTTCCAGCAGCTTTCGTATACCGGCGAGGCGGTTTTGATTTTCGTTTGTTTAGGACTCCATGGCCACATCGAGCCGTTCCCCCGCTTTCTTTTCGTTTGCCGACCGGATCGCCGGATAGGCGCAACGCTTTTTGGACCTCGGGACGACGCCGAGCACGGTTACTCCCGTAAACCGCTCGACCTCCGCCGCCGAGCGGAAATCCTCCCGCAGATGCTCCCGCAGCAGAAACCACGCGGCGCTGAGCAGCAAGGAGAACACGAAACCGATCCCCGCGTTCACCGTGTGACTCGGTTTGACGGGCCCGACATCCTCCGTTTCCCGCGCGGGATTGAGCAGGATCAGACGGTTCGACTTCAAAATCGCGGGAATTTCCCGGACCAGCGTCTCCGCCACGGCGTTGGCGGTCCGCGCGGCTTGCCCGTATGAGGAACCCCGCACGACGATGGTCATGATCTGATTGCCCGTCGACGCGGTCGCGACGCCCCCGAGCAGCTCGGCGGCGGAGAGATTCAGCTCCGGATGGGAGACGACGACTTCGTTCATGAGCCGCGGCGTTTCCACGATGTCGCGGTACGTTTGGAGCAGCATCCCGCTGGCCATCAGCGAATTGTAGTCGATTTCCCCGTCCGGGACCTCGGCCGTCGCGAGCAGCTCCGCGGACGCTTCGTATACGGGATCGATGAGATACAGGCTGTATGCCGCGCTGGCGACCGTGCCGATCAGAACCGCCAGGACGATCCAGGCCGATTTCGCCCGAAGCAGCCGGACGATTTGCTTGAAATCCATTCGCGTTCACTTCCCGTGTCATACTTGCGATCGGCCTTCGGGCACCTTCTCCGCGAGGGGCAGCACGACGTTCTTCCGCCCCCGCGGGGAAGGCCCGATGCCGATTTTGCCCACGATCAGGGCGCCGTACTTGAACTTGTTCAGGAAATGGGAGATCGCCGCGGATCCACATACCGCCAAGACGAAACACGCGACCGTGAACAGCCAGAAATAGGCTTCCGAAGCGTAAACGGGCAGCGCGTAATCGAGGGCGGCAAGCACGAATCGCGAAGTCAGGAAGATGCCGAACGAATATTGGCTGATCCGCATGAGAAGCCGCGGGATCTCTTGCCGGCGATTCGCCCATGCCATCAGGCAGAACAGCATCCCGAACGTATAGAACATGACGTCGAACCGCTTGGAATAGACCTCCGGAATCACCTCGGCCCGATACAGCCACAGCATCGAGGCGGCGATCGCGATCGTCGCGCCAAGGATCCGCATACTGTTTCGTCTCGCGAAGGCCGTCACCCGCTCGGCGTTTTTCCCGCAGTAGAACGCGACGGTGAAGTAGGAGATCCACGCGACGAAAGGAACTTTGTTCAAGAATCGCACGATGTATTCGCTGATCCCGAGAGCGGACGCGAGGTCGATCAGGTTAAAGGGCGCGAGGTAGAGCACGTTTACGGCCACGGCCGCCGCAATGGCGTAAACGGCCGGGATCCTGCCGTACACGTATTTCGCGAACAAGGCATGCAGGATATAAAATTGGAAAATCACGATCAGGAAATAACCGAAAAAGTCGGCCAACAGCACTTTTTTGGCCAGCTCGTATGCGTAATCCGCGAACGTCGGAGACGGAACGTTACGAAACGTATCAACCAAGGCATAGAGAACGGCGACGGAAAGGTAAGGGGTCAGGATGTATTTCGCGCGCTTCCGGTAAAAACCGTTCGGTACTTGAGCCCCGTATGACTTGGCCAGCAAAAACTCGGAGATGAAAACGAACGTCGGCGTGGCATACATCAGCAACAGCTGGAGGGCATACAGCACTTCGGCCCGGACGCTGCTGTCTTCCACGGAAAAATGGGACAGGGAAGTCGACAGCGTATTGTATAGCGCGATGCCCAAACAAGCCAGACTTCGAAGCGCGAATATTTCCTTCACGTATTTCGATCGGCCTTCCATTGGCACCAGCATCCTTTCGCCTTCCTGAAGTCAGGCGTATTGTTCGGACGGCTCGAATACGACGGGCTCCCGGCCCACGGAGTAGTAAGTCAGGAAATGCCGGCGCATCCGCTCCGGGGGGAAACAGTTGCGTCCGTCCAGCAGGATCGGCCGTTTCAGCAGCTCGCGGACGCGGTCCAGGTCGAGCTCGAGAAATTGCGGCCATTCCGTCAGGATCAGGCATGCATCGCATCCCGCGATCGCTTCGTAAGGGTCGGAAGCGTACGTCACTTCCTCTCCGAACGCCTTTCTCGCTTCCTCCATCGCGACCGGGTCGTATACGCGGACCTCCGCCCCTCCGCCAAGCAGGGCGGGCACGATGTCCAAGGACGGCGCCTCCCGCATGTCGTCCGTGTTCGGCTTGAAAGCCAAGCCGAGGACCCCGATCTTGGTTCCCTGCAGGGACCCGACCGCTTCGGCGAGTTTGCCCAGCAGGACGAACTTCTGCTCGCGGTTCGTGCGGATGACGGCTTCCAGGAGCGGAAAGGCGTATCCGGCGTTCTCGGCCATCCAGCGCAGCGCGTGCGTATCCTTCGGGAAGCACGAACCGCCGTAGCCGATGCCGGCTTTCAGGAACGAACGGCCGATCCGGCTGTCCGACCCGATGCCTTCCGCCACGTCTTCCACGTCCGCCCCCATCCGTTCGCACAGGTTGGCGATGGCGTTGATGAACGAAATTTTCGTGGCCAGGAACGCGTTCGCGGCGTATTTGATCATTTCCGCGCTTTCCCGGCCGGTCCGGTGAATCGGCACGTCCAGCGGAGCGAAGCACGAAGCGACTTCCTCGATCGTCTCCTCCCGGTCCGCTCCCACGATGCACCGTTCCATGTTCAGGAAATCCGAAACCGCGGATCCTTCCCGCAGGAATTCCGGGTTGGACGCGACGTCGAATCGGACCGAAGGATCGGCCATCTGGCCGGCGATCCACCGTTCCACCTTGCGGCTCGTGCCGACCGGCACGGTGCTTTTGACGACGACGGTTTTCGGCGTCCGCAGATGGCGCCCGATGAATTCCGCCACCGCCTGCACGTAGCGCAAATCCGCCGCCCCGTCATGCCCCATCGGCGTCCCGACGGCGATAAAGAGCAGGTCGGACCGTTCGACCGCCGCGGCCAGGTCCGAAGTAAAAGCCAATTTCCCTTCCGTGACGGCGCTGCGGACGATTAAATCCAGCCCCGGTTCGTAAATCGGAATCCGTCCGGCATTCAGCGTCCCGATCTTCCGGTCGTCGATATCGCAGCACAGGACGGAGTGGCCGATATGGGCCAGACAGGCCCCGTTCACGAGACCTACGTACCCGGTTCCGAACATCGCGATTTTTTTCACGTCGTTGCCTCCTGTAAACGGGAGTTTGACGGACGTCAAACCCTCACGGTATTCGCGCCTTCACAGGGCCACTTGGCTGGTCAGCTTGCCGCGGGCGTATTCCACGGTCCGCGACAAGCCTTCTTCCAGCGAAACGCGCGGGTTCCAGCCCAACGCTTCCCGGGCCCGCCGGAAGTTGAAAAAGCTGTGGGCGATATCCCCGGCCCGGGCGGGTTTGAATACCGGGGGTTTGTCGAACCCGCAAAAGCCGGCCGCGAGCTCGTAGAGCTCGAGCAGGTTCGTCGGCCGTCCCGTGCCGATGTTCAGCGTCTCCCCGTCTCCCGAGGTCAGGGCATGCAGGTTGGCCCGGGCGACGTCCTCGACGTATACGAAATCCCGGGTCTGGAGGCCGTCCCCGTAAATGACCGGCCGTTCTCCCCGGATCATCCGGTCGACGAACACCGAGATGACGCCCCCCTCTCCTTCCGCGCTCTGTCGGATGCCGTAGACGTTGGAATAACGCAAAATCGTATGCTCGATCCCGTACAGTTCGGAATAGCAACGAATATACATTTCCGGCGTGAACTTCGAGATGCCGTAGAACGAGATGGGCCGCGTGCGGTGGATCTCGTCGATCCCCAAATACTGGGGCTCGCCGTACACCGCGGCGGACGAGGCGTACACGATTTTCCGCACGCCCGCGTTCCGGCAGCATTCCAGCAAATGGATCGTCCCGTTGATGTTGTTCGCCGCGTCGAACATCGGGTATTGCAGCGATTTCTGCACCTGGATGTTCGCCGCCAGATGGATGACGGTATCCGGACGGTGCGTTTCGAGGGCGAGGGCCGTCGCCGCGCTCCCGATGTCCGCTTCCAGGAAGATCGCCTGCGGATGCACGTATTCCCGTCTGCCCACGGACAAATTGTCCAGGACGACCGTTTCATGACCGGCTTCGATCAAGGCTTCGACCACGCTGGAACCGATAAAGCCGGCTCCGCCCGTCACCAGCACTTTCATTGGCCCTCTCCCTTCCGTTCCGCGAAAGAAGACCCGGCGGGCACCCCCGCCAGCTGCCTTCCCGATCCGTGAAATTCCCCGTACCAATCGACGAAGCGGCGCAGGCCGTCTTCCAGTCGCGTCTGCGGCGCGAACCCGAAACGTTCTTCGAGCGGCCCCATGTCCGCGCAGGTGATCTCCACGTCGCCCGGATGCATCGGGCGATACTCGATCCGCGCCTTCTTGCCCAGCAATTCCTCCAGCAGCCCGATCATGTCGGCCAGCTTCACCGGGCGGTGATTGCCGATGTTATAGAGCCGGTAAGGCGCGTTGCTGCTCTCCGGCGACGGAATCAGCCCGTTCCATCCCTCGTCGGCAACCGGGGCATCGGGCAGCAGCAGCTCGATGGCGGTCACGACGTCATCCACGTATGTAAAGTCGCGCCACATGTCCCCGCCGTTGAACACCGTGATTGGCCGGTCTTCGAGAATCGCCCGCGTGAACGAGTAGTAAGCCATGTCGGGACGACCCCACGGTCCGTATACGGTAAAGAAACGGAGTCCGGTCACGGGCAGCCGGTAGATGTGGCTGTAAGCGTGCGCCATCATCTCGTTCGCTTTCTTGGTCGCGGCGTACAGGCTGACCGGGTGATCGGCCGGGTCTTGGACCGAATACGGCACCTTGCGGTTGGCACCGTACACCGAGCTCGACGAGGCGAACAGCAGATGAGGGATCCGGTGGGACCGGCACGCTTCCAGCACGTTCAGGAAACCGGTGACGTTGGAGTCGATGTACGCTTGCGGCTTCTCCAGGCTATACCGTACGCCCGCCTGCGCCGCGAGATGGACGACGGCCGAAAACCCGTTTTCCTCGAACAATTCCGTAAGCCGCTCCCGCTCTTCCAACGAACAAGGAACGAACCGGAACCGTTCGTGCCCAAGCAGACGATTCAGCCGGGCGTATTTCAATTCCACGTCGTAATAAGGGTTCAGGTTATCGATTCCGACGACGGTGTATCCTTTCATCAGCAGCCGTTCCGTCAAATGATAGCCGATGAATCCCGCCGAGCCGGTCACCAGGACGCGCATCTTTCGTAATCCCTCCATTTTCAAGTACTCACGGTGACGAATGCTTTTTCGCCCGTTTTTTCCTCCGGGACGTTCCGGATCAGCGGATAGGCTTCGGATCGCTTGACCCGGGGCAGCGCCGCCAGCGCCCTGAGCCCCAGCCTGGTTTCCAGCTCCTGCGCCGAGCGGACGCGGTCGTCCAAATAATGCCGCAAGAGGACGATCCCGGCCGAGAACACGACCGACAACACGAAGGCGATCGCCGTCTTGATTTCCGGCTTCGTGTTGATCGGCTCGGGATGCGGGGCGGCCGCCGCCTGGTCGAGCAGGAACAGATGGTTCACCTTGATGATTTCGGGGATTTCCGTCAGCACCACGCCGGCTACGGCGTTGGCGACGGCCGCCGCCCAGTCGTAGGAACCGTCCTGCACGACGATGGACATGATTTGGTTATTCGTCGTTTTCGTCGTCACGAGCGCCGCCAATTCGTCCGCCGTGGCGTGCAGTTCCGGGTGATTCTCCACGACTTTCTCCATGAGCCTGGGCGTGCGGACGATCTCGCCGTAAGTCTGGATCAACATGCCGTTGGCCATGAGCTGGTTGTAGCTGAGTCCCGTTTCGTCCGCTTGCCCGTTCGTCAGGATGAGCTTGGCCGAAGCTTCGTAGATCGGTTGAGCGTACAGGTAACTGTAAGCGCCGGCGAGGGACGTCAAGAGAAGCGTCGCGATGAAGACGAAACGCCACTTGGATCTCAGGATCCGGGCGACCTGTTTGAAGTCCATGTCCAACCTCTTTTCTACCGTGTGGATTACAGCCATTTCGCGAGCATCTTGCGGCTGCGGGCATCCCATTCGGACTCCGCGGGCAGCCCGTATTTCTGGTCCGTCACGTCCGTTACGAGCCGGAGACCGCCTTCCAGCTTCGCGATCGACTCATAGAACGGACCGGTGCGGATCCGCATCGGTCCGGCGTCGGTCAGCACGTCCCAGTGCCAATGGCCGAAGCGGCGCCGAATGCGCCGAATGCTGACGATCCGGGGGAGAAACGGACGGAAGCCCGCTTCCCGTTCGACCGCCGTCCGGCTGCCCGCCTCCATTCCTTCGAGCGAACGCAGCACGCCGAGCGGGCGGCCGGACGAATCCTGAACGGCGATATAGCCGTCCGGATGCGTAAGCGGAAAGAGCCGGCTCGCCGTCACCCTTTCCCTCCGTCCAAGCCACTCGGCAATCAAGTATCCTTGCCCGTCCCTCTCGAACCGAACCGAACGCGTTTCGATCCATGGCAATCCGCCGTTTTCCGTCATCGCGCTCCCTCCATCGCCGGACGGCCGGACTCCTGCGAACGGAGCAGCCGGAGATATACGCCGTCCCGTCCGGACAATTGCTCATGCGTGCCCGTCTCCGCCAGCGTTCCGCCGTCCAGAACGAAAATCCGGTCGACGCGGCGCAGCGCGGACAGCCGATGGGCGATCGCGACCGTCGTGCGTCCTTCGCTCAGCCGCTCCAGCGCTTCCTGGATCTCCGACTCCGTTTCCGTGTCGACCGACGAAGTCGCTTCGTCCAAAATGAGCACGGACGGATTCAGCAGCAGCGTCCGGGCGATCGAAATCCGCTGCTTCTCCCCGCCGGACAGCTGCACGCCCCGTTCGCCGACCATCGTGTCGTACCCGTAGGGCAGCCGGGAAATGAAATCGTGGGCCCGGGCTTGAACGGCCGCCTGCACGATCCGCTCCGGCGCGGCGTCCGGCAGCCCGTACCCGATGTTCTCCGCGACCGTGCCGTCGAATAGGTACGTCTCCTGGAACACGATGCCGACGTGCCGCCGCAAATCTTCTTTCGCGAGGCGGCGAAGATCGATGCCGTCCAGGCAGATCCGCCCGGCGTCCGGATCGTAGAATCGGCACAGCAGATGGATCAGCGTCGATTTTCCGGCGCCGGACCGGCCGACGATGCCGATCTTTTCGCCCGGACGGATCTGCAAGGAGACGTTCCGCAACACCTCGCGGCCTTGTTCGTATCCGAACCGCACGTCTTCGACCGTAATTTCTCCCCTCGCCTGCGGGAGCCGGACCGAGACGCCGTCTTCCTCCGATTCCGGCTCCGCCTGCAGCAAATCCAGGATCCTGTCCGCCGCGGCCAGCGCGGCATTCGTCCATCCCATCGCCCTGGCGTTCGATTCCAAGTGGCCGAGAAACATCGAGAAGTAAGCCGTAAACGCGACGACGGAGCCGAGCGTCGCGTCCCCGTCGATCACGCGCTGCCCCCCGACGAACCACGCCAGGGCGATGCCGAGGGACAGAGCCAAGCCCATCCCCGAATGCATCCACTGGGACCAGACGGCCTGTTCCTTCATCCGGCCGACGGCGATCCCGTTCAAGGTCCGGAACCGGGTTTTCTCCGTTTCCCCGCGATGAAAAGCCTTGATGACCCGGACGCCCTGCAGCGCTTCGGATATGTACTGCTGCAGGTCGTATTCCGCGTTCCATTTGCGATTCCGCAGCGATCGGAGCTTGGGCCACAGCGCCAAGACGACCGCCAGGCACACCGGCGCCAGCACCAGCATGAAGAGCGTAAGCCGCCAGTCGAGGAAGAACATCATGGCGAGAACGGCGCACGAAAGGATAAACTGGGCAAACAGCTGCGTCATGCCGAGGGCCAGGAACTCCTGCACGAATTCCGCGTCGTGCTGGATCCGGCTGATGAACGGCGCCGTTTTTCTCCGTTCGTAGTACCGGATGGGCAAATCCATCAGCTTGCCGAACATGTCCTCGCGGATTCGCCCGACCAGCAAACTGCCGAGTCGGATGCCGAGTTTCCCCCGCCACACCTGGAACACGGCTTCGAGCACGTAGGCGGCGACGAGCAGGCCGATCAGGCCCGCGAACGCGGCGGGGGAGGACGACAGCACCCCTCCGTCGATAATCGGCTTCATCAAATAGGGAGAAACGGCCTCCAGCGCCGCCGCGATCAGCAAAATCCCGCATAATCCGAGCATTTGCCGCTTGTATGGCGCAACGAATCGTGCCAAGTGGACGAGAACGCGCAGCCGGTCGGACCAGGACAACCGGACCGGCTCTTCCGCCCGTTCGTGATCTTCCGCCCGCGAAGCCGAGCCGGCTTCCGCGCGATCCCGGGACTCCGGAGGCGGCCCTCCGTCAAGAAACGCGCGGACTTGCGCGTCGAACGCCTGCATCGCCCGGATGCCGGACAATTTGCAAAAACCGAGGCGAACCGGTTGTCCGTCCAAGGTTAACGCCTCGATCCACGCGCCGCCTCCCGTTTCCCGCACGGCCGTCCCGGCCAAGTCGCGGACGGCCAGGCGCAGCACGGTTTCCCCATCCGATTTCCTGACTTCCAGCGCCTGCGGGGTGAGCACGACGGATCGGCTCTCCCACCGTCCCGACTCGGACGCGTCCGTGTCCAACCGGAACAGAACGGTTTCCCGTTCAGGAATCGAACGTTCCGCCCGAACCGCCGATGCCATACAGCTCCCACCTTCCAGGCGCCGCGCCTCCGGCTCGGACTTCCTTCCGTCTCGCCGCCCCCGCGAACGGGAGCAAAGCCAGCCGGCCGCGCGCCGCGATATAGGACCAACATTTCCGCAGCGCCGCCGACTCGCGGATCGTCTTCTCTTCTCTTCTCAGCTCGCTGAGTACGCCGACGATTTGCGACCGGTAGACGGGTTTGTCGAAGTACCCGTTCGTATCCCCGCGAAACACGTATTGAATGCCCGACCCGACGCGATCGATCCGATGCAGCCGGTGCGAGTACACGATGCCGCTCTCGCCGACGACGAGTCCGACTTGCCCGATTTTCAGTCCGGCGTAGAGGGGGCGGAACACGCAAATATCTTCGGGCAAAATATATGGATACATACTGTATCCGCGCGCCCGCAAAACGACTTCCTGTTTGCGCTGCATGACGGCTTGCAGCGTGCGAAGCGTTTCATTCCTCACGGCGGATCAGCCCGATCTCGGTCAATTGCTCCAGAAAATGCCGCAAATCCGCGTCCACGGCTTCGCGGCCCGTCCGGAACTCGTTCGATAACCGCTCCGCCAGATCCTCGAACGTCAGAGGTTCCGTCAACGATTGCCACACGAACCCTCCGGTTTCGTTCAGCTTGGTTACCGTGAACGTTTCCTGGTTCAGCAGGATCGCCTCGCCTTCCATGTCCAGCATTTCGACGGCACCGTGGCGCGAGTAGCTTCCGCTCATGAGATGACCTCCCAAAACCGATCGTTTTTTTGGAATTCCAGCACGTACACGGGCACCCGTTCGACAAGCGTTTTGCATTGCCGCACGAGCCCGGCCGACAAGCGGTTGTCGTATTTCCAATGCACGATTTTATCGAACAATGCCAACATCGCTTCGCTTCCGCGAAGGCGGCGCTTCCCGACGGAGGTCGACTGCTCGAGCAAATAGACGGCGCGCAGCGGTACCGGGCTCACCCCCGCCGGCTCCGGAAAATCGTTGCGGAACGGCGAATCGTGCACCAGGATCCGGCCGACCTCGGGGACTTGCAGGATCGAAGATTCGTCCGCGAGCAGCGGTCTCGGCCGGGACAGCGCGGCGACGGTCGATTTGCCCGCCCCGGAATATCCGGTGAACAAATGCGCTTCCCCGTCGTTCACCACGCAAGAGGAATGGACGATGAGGCCCCACCGCCGTTCCGTCAAAACCGTGCTGAGCCAATTCAGGAGCGCCGTGCGGAGCGAGAAATAGTCGCAGAAGCCGATGTCCGCTTCCCTGCGGTCCGCGCTGATCGCCAAGCGGTAATCCGCCCTCGTGAAAGTCAGTCCCCGCGGCGTCTCCTCGAACGCAACCGGAACTTCCGCGTCTTCCGCGATCTCCAGCGGATGGCCGTATCCGGAACTTACGGCGATCGTGTAATCCGGCGCACGGCGAACGGCCGGCGGCACCGGGCGACTGCCGATCGTCATGGCCAAATACCGCTCCGCTTCGGGTCCGGACAACCGGAACCGGATGAGGTTGTCTCCTATTAACCGCAGCGCTTCAATCATCTCGTTTGCTCTCCCTCCGGGAAATAAAAAGAGAAAGAAAGAGTCGCCTCTTTCTTTCTCCGCTTAGGAATTACGATTCATTCCGCGTCCGCGGCCAGCCGCGGAAGAGGATCAATGTCTGCCCGGAGGCCACTTCGGCGGCTTCGGGGGTTTCGGCGGCTTTCTGCCGGAAGGCTTCGAGTGCCGCTCGAATACGACGGCTTGATGGACGATGACTTGCGGTGCCGTATAAGCTTTCATGATTATCACCTCGCTTTTCTGAGACCCATTCTATGATACGTTTTGTATCGTTGTCAATACGGAAAATTAAAATATTTTCATTATCATCCTATTTTTGGAATGCCAGCTCTCGCAAATACCTGGCCCGATATCGGTTGCGGTCGTATTTGGCGAGCTCGAAGATCGTCCGCTGCACGTAATAAGCGAAACCGCCGCGGAAAGGCGCATACCCTTCCACCCGCTTCCATGCCAAACGCTGGTTCCACGGAAACCAGTTTCTGCAAGACCCGAAAAATTTCCTTCGGTGCAGCAGGGGGAACAGCCGGTAAACGACGGATAAGCACATCACGACCATGCCGTAGGTATCCTCCGCTTGCGCCCTCGCCAGCAGCGGTTCGAACTCGATTTCGTCCGGATAACGCCGGAGCGCGGCGACGATGTCGAGTACATGCTTGAGCGAGGACATCCCGTGTTTGGCTCCATGCAAGCAAAGCGTGTAGAACAGATCGGCAGCGGAAAGCTCGTACACCCTCCCATAAGGAGCGACGCGGGTTGCGCGTTCCCATAGCGGAAGGCAGTCCAACCGGAAAAAATCGGGTTTGACCAGATGCCAGTGCAGCTCCACATGGAAATCCAAGCCGCCGGCAGGCATCGGCATCGTGAACTCCGTATGATAGGGGCTTTTCCGATCGGGCGGCAAGCTCTCGTATCCCAAGGCGCGGACGATTTCCCCGGCGGCAAGCAAATCCTCGGGCTTCACCAGCAAATCGATGTCGGAGGTGCTGCGGACGCCGGCGTTTCCGTACAGCCTTTCGGACAGCCGGGCTCCCTTGAGCACCATGGCCGGGATTCCGCGGTCGTCCAGCGCGGCAACGACGCGGTCCCCCTCCGCCTTGAGCACGAGGTTCAAAACCGACTGCGCGTTCCGAAGCTCGATCAGCGAAGCCAGGAAAAAAGCAGGCACGTCCTTCAGCCGGCCCTGTGCCTTCAATTCTTCATAGACTTGTCCGGCGATGTACTGCTGCGCGGTCTCCTCCAGGGCGGCCGCATAATCGCGGTCATCCGGAAGCAACGGAAGCCGATCTCCGTAAGCGCGATTCAACAGCTCGACGATTTTCATCGGGTCCGGTCTCCCAAGGCGAGCAAATCGAGCTCGGCGCGATGGGGTTCCATCATCTGCCGCAACGCTTCCAAGAGCGGGCCCTTCAATTCTTCGTTGTGCAGCGCGAAGTCGATCGTCGTTAAGATATACCCCAATTTTTCCCCCACGTCGAACCGGGTCCCTTCGAAATGGTAGGCGTAGACGCCTTCCCTCTCGTTCAGCCTTTGAATGGCGTCGGTGAGTTGAATCTCCCCGCCCGCTCCGGCTTCCTGATCCGCCAGAAAACCGAAGATCGCCGGGTTCAGCACATAACGTCCCATAATCGCCAAATCGGACGGCGCATGTCCCAGCGGAGGTTTTTCGACGAATCGGTTGACCTCGTACAAGCGTCCGTTCGCCGAAATGGGATCGACGATGCCGTAACGCGCCGTTTCCCTCAGCGGAACTTTCTGGACCCCGATGACCGAACGGCCGAGCGCTTCGTATTGCGCGGTCAACTGCCTCAGGCAAGGGACTTCGGAGCGCACGACGTCGTCGCCGAGCAGCACCGCGAAAGGCTCGTCGCCGATAAAGTTCCGCGCGCACCAGACGGCGTGGCCGAGCCCTTTGGGCTCCTTCTGGCGGATATAGTGAATGTCGACTTGGGATGGCTTGCGCACTTCGCTCAGCAGCGCGTATTTTTCTTTCATTAGCAAATTCCGTTCCAGTTCGTGCGAAATATCGAAATGGTCTTCGATCGCCCGTTTTCCTTTGCCCGTTACGATGATGATGTCCTCGATGCCGGAGTCGATCGCTTCCTCCACGATGTACTGGATCGTCGGCTTGTCGACGATCGGCAGCATTTCTTTCGGCATCGCTTTGGTCGCCGGCAAAAAACGAGTGCCGAGACCGGCTGCCGGAATGATGGCTTTTCGTACTTTCTTCAACCGGATCACCCTGTTCTTCGATTGGGATAAAATTGATCTTCGCCTATCTGACTCTCCGTCAGAGGGGCAAAGGTCAATTTTCCCGTAAAATGAAAATAAAACGGGGCATTCAACCCCCCCTCACGCCACACCACCGACGATTCACGTCTAAGGCAGTGGAATACCCACAGCATGGCCGAGTGCCCGCGGTGATAATGGTTCAGCAGGCGTCACCAACGTTACATTGATACATAGTGTAACTTTTTCGTCTCTAACGATACGATACAATTTGTATCGTGTCAAGGGGATTCCCTCGATTTATTCGGGCGTTTCGATAGCGAGAGACGCGGTTCCCCCTCTCTGACGAAATGAATAGAGTATTTGAAGAGAGAGATCAATCAACAAGAAAGGGAGGAATGAAGATGAGTTTGAATCCGGACGGCATCGATTTGGATTCCTACGGGGCCGGAACGGGGAGGGACGATACCGCGGCCGTCAAAAAGGCGGTCGCCGACGCGCTGGCCGCGAAGGTGCCGCTTTATCTCGGAGCCGCAACGTACCGCGTTTCGGACACGATTCTGAATGCGGTATCGGTCAACAACATCACGATCATCGGAAAAGGGATCGGCGTGAGCATG
The DNA here is from genome assembly GCF_029360585.1 of Cohnella caldifontis. Classification (GTDB taxonomy): domain Bacteria; phylum Bacillota; class Bacilli; order Paenibacillales; family Paenibacillaceae; genus Cohnella; species Cohnella caldifontis. The sequence continues at coordinate 249,757 of NZ_JAQZSJ010000004.1, forward strand.
TTCCGCTTCTCCCCGTCGGACCAAACGAAGCCGCTGATTCGAATGGAGCTGTGTTCCCACCCGGTGTTGAAGGATTTTTCCATCGAGAGCTCGGACCGAAAAGGAATCGGGCTTCTGCTCGGGCGCTACAATACCGCGGCATCCGGCGATGCCAGATGGAATGCGGTCACTTACGGAAGATTCGAACGGATCAAAGCGTACGGACTTTACACGGGGATCCACCATGACGCCGGTTGGAATAACGATTTTCTCTCCTGCAACACGCAAAATTGCGCCACGGGGCTCAAAGTCCACGGGAATGCGCTCAATTTCCATACGTTTCTCAGCAGTCTGAACGATACGGGGATCGACATCCTCAGAGGGGAAGAAAACAGCACGATCAATTTCCACGGCGGCACGATCGAAGGCAACGGCCTCGGGATGAAAATCCGGTACGCGCATGACGTCAATCTGTTCGGCGTCTACTTCGAAAATAATCCCGCCGGGCACATCGCGGCCGGTACGGACTCCGGGGACGATATCGTAGCGGTCAATATCGTCGGCGGCTCGCTCCATTATCCGCACCCCGTCATCTTCGACCGCGTGAAGTCCCTGAACATTACCGGGCTCGCCGAACACATGACGCCCGCTCCCCTGACCGTCACGAGCAACGTCCAAATGGCCAACCTTCCCGCCTTCCAGCAGAACTTCGGCACGACGAGCCACTCGGAGATCGAGGCGATCGAAATCACGGGCAGAAACCGCCAATCCAGCGCGCCTTGGTTCGTAACCGACTTCTCGGATCTGAACGTCCCGACGGGCAGCACGGGCGCGTTCCCGCTGGATCGCAGGGGCGAAATCACGATCCAGCCGAACGGCGCGACCAGCACGCTCAGCCCGTATACGTCCGACTATCTCAGCGGGAACAAGGCCATCCGCTGCAATCTGGTCCGCAATCGGAATTATGCCGGACTGACTTTCGCGATCAGCCCGACGTACTTGCCGACGAACACCTTGTCCGCGAAAATTCCGGTGCTGCTCGGAAGCACGCTCGACTCGTTCCGCATCCAGGTCACCGTCCGGTACAGGGTGCAGGACGGCAGCCTCAAATCGTACGATCCGTTCGATTACGTCCCGGCGTTCAGCGGCGAATACGGCGTGAGCAAAATGCTGGGCAAGTGGATGTCGTTCATCGTGCCGATCGATCTGGCTTCCGTTCAAGCGTTGTCCGGATTCCGAAGCCTGAACGATATCCGAATCAACCTGTACGGGACCAATGCGCAAGCGGCCAACGGAGACGAATGGTTCGCCGTCGACGCGCTCGAACTGTATCCGACGAAATCCATTACCGCCCCCCATACCGATTCGCGCCATTTGATGTACCGGCCGCTCGAGCTGAAGCCCGCTACTTTGGAAGCCGACCTCCTCGTGCAAGGCGGCTTGAAAACGACGTACGCGTCCGCCAAGCCGACTTCCGGCAGCTACAATCAAGGCGATTACGTGCGAAACGCCAAACCCGTCAAATCTGGCAACCGAGGCAGCCGATACGTCGTCAAGGGATGGATCCGGCTGACGACGGGATCGAACCACGTGCTGAACACGGACTGGGCGGAAGATCGTTCTTTGACGGGAGATTAAGTTCTCCGCATTAACGAACCGTACCCGCGTAACAAAAAGGACTTCCGAGCGCGCTTGGCGGCGGCTTGGAAGTCCTTTTCGCGTTGCTTGGCGGAGGGTCAGTCTAGGCCGCCACGTCGCGCTTGCGGAAGACGGTCCACGTCACGAGATTGAAAACGACGACGTATACGGCGACGACGGCCACGGAAAAGCCGAGCGTCGTCTCCTGGTTCGGAATCGGACCGGCGCCGCCCTCGAGATAATTCACGAGATTGAGGTGCATAAAGCCGACGTACTTCACCCAAGCCTTGTCGGTAAGCCCGAACAGCGCGTCGAACAACCGCGTGATGCTGGCCATCAGCAGGAAGATGGAAAGCCCGATGGCCAGTCCGTTGCTCCGGAGCGCGGCGGAGAGCATGAAAGCGAACGTGACGACGAACACGAGGGCGATGGCATGCAAACCGTAGTAGGCCAGCGCTTTGGACCCGTCGATCGACCCGAACAACGGCAGGTTGATCGCCATCGAAACGGCGAAGGCGGCAATCATCAGCGCGAGCGCGAACAGAAAGAGGGCCGCGTATTTCGAGAGCAGGATCGACGAGCGGCTCCACGGGCGGATGAGCAGCAATTTGATCGTCCCCCGGGAGAATTCCCCGGCGACCGAATCCGCGGCGATGACGACGGCGAATATGTTAATGAGGAGAAACAGGATTTCCCCTTCGACGACCGTCACCGACCAACTGTCGAACACGCCGACCCCGCGGTCGGCATAATAGAGCATCGGGGACACGGCCAGCGGCACGATGACGACGAACGCGAACATGATCCAGGTCCGGAGGCGGCGGTAGATTTTCATGTTCTCGTTCAGGATGAGCCCCCAAAAGTTAGCCAATGGATTCACTTCCCGTCACTTCGAGGAATTGGTCTTCGAGCGATTTGGTCTTCGGCCGGATTCCGTACACTTGGATCCCGGCCTCCACCAGCCTCCGGTTGATGGCCGCCACCGTGTTCGGATCCGCGTGCACGACCAGCCCTTCGTCCGTCTTCCTCGCCGCGCCCATATCGCCGAGCGCGTCTAATGCCGCAGCGGAGCGGTCTACGTCGAACACCACGTCCGCCGCTTGCGCGGCGGTTCCTCCATCCGAATCCGCGCGAAGGGATCGGATGTCGATGATTTGTCCCTTCTGCAATATGGCCACCCGGTCGCACATGAGCTCCATCTCCGAGAGCAAGTGGCTGGACACGAACACGGCCGTGCCCTCTTCCCGGGCCAGCCTGCGCAAATAGTCCCTCAGTTCGCGAATCCCGGCGGGATCGAGCCCGTTCGTCGGCTCGTCGAGGACGAGCAGCTTAGGCCTGTGCATGACCGCTTGCGCGACGCCCAGCCGCTGGCGCATGCCGAGCGAGTAACGTTTCACTTTGTCGTGGATGCGCCCTTCCAGGCCGACGAGTCCGACGACTTCGTCGATGCGGGACCGGGAGACGCCCGACATTCTCGCGAAGTGCAGCAAATTCTGATATCCGCTTAGGAACTTGTACATCTCGGGATTTTCCACGATCGCGCCGACCTGGGCGACCGCCGCGGAAAACTCCGTTTGGATGCTGCGCCCGCCAATGCGGATGTCGCCGTCCGACAGCCCCATTAAACCGACCATCATGCGGATGGTCGTCGTTTTGCCTGATCCGTTGGGCCCGAGGAAACCGAACACTTCGCCGGAGCCCACTTCCAAGGAAATGCGGTCGATAATCGTCCTGCCGCCGATTCGTTTGGACACGTTCTGCAGGCGGACGATCGGTGCCGAAGACATGGGTTTCCCTCCATCGCCAATTTCATATTGAAATCCACGATGTCCATTATACCAATTTTGGAATCCCATGGCTTTCTTTTTCTATCCTTGGCCGGCTCGGCCGGTCAGCCGAACGAAGGTCAATCCCGCTGGCCCGAATCGGCCGACCCCCGATCCGCGGCGGCCGCGCATGCCGAACAGCAGCCCAGACGGTAATGGATTCGGTAATACCCCGTGCGGAACAGCGCCGCAGCCTGTCCGATCGAGCCTAACTTCCCGCATGCGATGCAGAAAAACAGCTCCATGCCGCACCCTTCCTTTCCCTGTTTCAACCGGGACCCGATCGGGTATAAACTATCGTTAGCTTTGAATGCGAACCTTGAGCCCCTTTTATGATGATACTATCTGTAACATATGCGCTTGGATTTATTAGATACGATACGTATCTCCATGTCAAGGGTTTTTTGGGCATTCAGAAGCGGCTAGCAACTCGGACGTCTGGAGTCTCGCGATACTGACGTCTAAAAGACGGACATGAGGCGTAAACTGACAGAAGAAGCGTTCTATGAATTTTTTGCGACATTTTGTTTCAACCGATGAAAACATCATGCTTTCATATTATGATGGTAGATAATAGGGATACAGTTAGGAGAGAATCCGATGAACATCGGCAATCGCATCGCGTTCCTCCGGGATCAGCGCGGTTGGACCCAGGAACAGTTGGCCGCATCGTTGGGAATTTCCCGGGCGGCTTTGTCTCACTACGAAAAAAACCGCCGGGAGCCCGATTCCGTCACCCTCACCAAAGTCGCCGATTTGTTCAAAGTGACCCTCGATTATTTGGTCGGCCGCACGGAGAATCCCCATATGAACATGGATGCGGACGTTGGCAGTTTCATCGACCATTTGGAGTTGTCCGACGAAGAGATTTTGGAGAAGTTCGCTTTGACGATCGACGGCCGCAAGCTGACGGCCGATGAAGCCCGCCGGTTTATCGCTTTCGTGCGTGCCGAGCGCGCCATGAAATAATCCGCGCAAATGCTTGAACCCCCAAGAAGAATTTCGCCTGACCGGCGCTTCTTGAGGGTTTGTTTTTATGTTTGCGGAAAGCGGAATTCGTTATGTAGCGATTTTCTTATCTTCCCATTCCCTCCATTCTTGCGGCCAGCGTTCCACGTCCAATCCCATCTGCGCGAGTATTTTCCGAATGTCGATTTCGAGCTTGTGCCCTCCCTCGGAAGTCCCCAACCGCAAATCCTGCTCCATCCCCATCCAAATCCTCTCACTGGTAAATGGATCCTAAAACATAAATTTATTATATGAAATGCTAAATGCAGAGGGTGTCGAGCGTTGGGGCCGATTCCTACTTTTTTCTCAGGAGTTTTGTCGAATGAACCTCGCGGAGCCGGAAAAGAAAGAAAAAACCGGACGGCTCCCCCCGCCGGCGGGAAGATTCGTCCGGTTTGATTTGAATTGGTTTGCTGGTTTAGTTCCCGCCTACCCGGGACAAATCGCGCATATTGGCTTCGAAGGCGGCCAGCAGGGCTTGCTCTCCGCTCAAGCCTTGGGCCTGGACTTTCGCGATCTGTTCCATCATGCGTTTGTAGTCCTTCGGAATGACCTTGACGATTTTGGGAAGGACCGCGTTCCAATCGGCGAGCACGGATTGGCCGAGTTCGCTGCCCGTATAAGCGGCGTGCTTCTCGATCATGCCGCGCACCTGCGCGATCTCCTGCTCCTCTTCCAAGCTCTCCAAGAGAACCATCTCGAAGTTGCACCGGTTCACGAAGCTGCCGTCTTCATCGACGACGTACGCGATGCCGCCCGACATGCCGGCCGCGAAGTTCCGTCCCGTACGGCCGAGCACGACAACGCGTCCGCCGGTCATGTATTCGCAGCCATGGTCGCCCACGCCTTCGACGACGACGTTCGCGCCGCTGTTGCGGACCGCGAAGCGTTCGCCCGCGACGCCGCGGATGTAGGCTTCCCCGCTCGTCGCGCCGTAGAAGGCCGTGTTGCCGATGATGATGTTCTCTTCGGCTTTGAACGTCGCCTTAGGAGAAGGATAAATGGCGATTTTGCCGCCGGACAATCCTTTGCCGACGTAGTCGTTCGCGTCGCCTTCCAGCGTCAGGGTCATGCCTTTCGGCACGAATGCTCCGAAGCTCTGGCCGGCGGTGCCGGTGAAGTGGAACTTGATCGTGTCCTCCGGCAGACCGTCCTTGCCGTGCCGCACGGTAACCTCGTGGCCGAGGATCGTGCCGACGACGCGGTTCGTGTTCTTGATCGGGAAGGAAGCTTCCACCCGCTCTCCGCGCTCCAACGCGGGGGCGGCCGCCGGCACGAGCTCCCGGACGTCCAGCGATTCCTCGAGCCCGTGGTTCTGGGACTTCACGTTGTAACGGCCCGATTCGCTCGGCAGCTCCGGCATGTGCAGCAGATTGGCCAGATCGATGCCCTGCGCTTTGAAATGGCTGACCGCTTTTTTCGTGTCCAGCCGGTCTACCCGGCCGACCATCTCGTTGATCGTGCGGAACCCGAGCTGGGCCATGATTTCGCGAAGCTCCTGCGCGACGAAATACATGAAGTTGACCGTGTACTGCGGGTCGCCCATGAACTTCTGGCGAAGCTCCGGATTTTGCGTGGCGACGCCGACCGGGCAAGTGTCCAGATGGCAGACGCGCATCATGATGCAGCCCATCGTGACGAGCGGCGCGGTCGAGAAACCGTACTCTTCGGCGCCGAGCAGCGCGGCGATCGCCAGGTCGCGGCCCGTCATCATTTTGCCGTCCGTTTCGACGACGACGCGGTCGCGCAGATTGTTCAGGATCAGCGTCTGATGCGTCTCGGCCAAGCCGAGTTCCCACGGCAGGCCCGCGTGGCGGATCGAACCGATCGGGGACGCCCCGGTGCCGCCGTCGTATCCGCTGACGAGGATGACGTCGGCGCGGCCTTTGGCCACGCCCGCGGCGATCGTGCCTACGCCGACCTCGGAAACGAGCTTGACGTTGATGCGGGCTTTCGGGTTCGCGTTCTTGAGATCGTGGATCAGCTCGGCCAAGTCCTCGATCGAATAGATGTCATGGTGCGGCGGCGGCGAAATCAGGCCGACGCCCGGCGTCGAGCCGCGGACTTCGGCGACCCACGGGTACACCTTCTTGCCCGGCAGCTGACCGCCTTCGCCCGGCTTCGCGCCTTGCGCCATCTTGATCTGGATTTCGTCCGCGTTGCTCAAGTAGTAGCTCGTCACGCCGAAACGTCCCGAGGCGACTTGCTTGATCGCGCTGCGGCGGGAATCGCCGTTCGCGTCCGGGATGAACCGGCGCGGATCTTCCCCGCCTTCGCCGGAGTTGGACTTGCCGCCGATACGGTTCATCGCGATCGCCAGCGCTTCGTGCGCTTCCTTGCTGATCGAGCCGAACGACATCGCGCCGGTCTTGAACCGTTTCACGATCGACTCGACCGGTTCGACTTCCTCGATCGGCACCGGCGGCTGGTCGAACTTGAAGTCCAGCAGCGAGCGGAGCGTGCGGAGTTCTTCGTATTCGCCCTGCACGAGCGCCGAATATTTCTTGTACGTCTCGTAGCTGCCCGTCCGGGTCGCCATCTGCAGGGTGTGGATCGTTTTCGGGTTGAACAGGTGGTCTTCTCCGTCTTTGCGCCATTGGTAGTCGCCGCCGGAATCGAGCTCGCGGACGGCTCCTTCCTGCGTCGCGAAAGCGCGGATATGGGCCGCCAGCGTTTCTTGGGCGATCACGTCCAGGCCGACGCCCCCGATCCGGGACGGCGTCCAGGTGAAGTACCGGTCGATGACGTCCTGGTTCAAGCCGATGGCTTCGAAAATTTGCGCTCCGCGGTAAGACTGGATCGTGGAAATCCCCATTTTGGACAGGATTTTCACGACGCCTTTCGTGGCCGCCTTGATGAAGTTTTTGACCGCTTTCTCATGCGAGATGTTGCGGAGCATGCCCTGGCGGATCATGTCGTCCAGCGTCTCGAACGCCAAGTACGGGTTGACGGCGTTTACGCCGTAACCGAGCAGCAAGGCGAAATGATGCACTTCGCGCGGCTCTCCGGATTCGAGCAGGATGCCGACTTTCGTCCGCGTGCCTTGCCGGATCAGATGGTGATGCAGCGCCGATACGGCCAGTAGGGAAGGAATCGCCGCGTTCTCGGCGTCCACGCCCTTGTCGGACAGGATCAGGATATTATGCCCTTTCGCGATGACGCGGTCGGCCGCCGCGCACAGCTGGTCAAGCGCTTCGCGCAACCCTTGCTCGCCTTGGTCCGCCGGGAAGAAGATCGGCAGCGTGATCGATTTGAAGCCCGGCCGATGCACGTGGCGCAGCTTCGCGAAATCCTCGTTCGACAGTACCGGCGAATACAGCCGGATGTGGCGGCAGCTTTCCGGTTCCGGATTCAGCAGATTGCGCTCCGGCCCGATGGACGTATAGGTTGAGGTAATGATTTCCTCGCGGATCGCGTCGATCGGCGGGTTCGTCACCTGAGCGAACAGCTGCTTGAAATAGTTGAACAGACGCTGCGGGCGTTCGGACAACACGGCCAGCGGCGCATCGTAGCCCATGGACGCCAGCGGCTCGACGCCGGTCAGCGCCATCGGTTCCATGATTTTGCGGATGTCCTCGAACGTGTAGCCGAACGCCTGCTGGCGCTGCTGCACCGTGGCGTGGTCCGGCTCCGGAAGCTCGGGCGCCTCCGGGAGGTCTTCGAGGTCCACGAGGTGTTCGTCCAGCCACTCGCGGTACGGATGCTCGGTCGCGATCGCGCGCTTCACTTCTTCGTCCGAGATGATGCGCCCTTCCTTCGTGTCGACGAGCAGCATCCGGCCCGGGCGCAGCCGGTCCTTCAGCACGATGTCTTCGGGCGGAATCTCGATGACGCCGGCTTCGGAGGCCATGACGATGACGTCGTCTTTCGTCACGTAGTAACGGGCCGGGCGAAGGCCGTTGCGGTCCAGCACGGCGCCGATCTGCACGCCGTCGGTGAAGCCCATCGCCGCGGGGCCGTCCCACGGCTCCATCAGGGTCGCGTGATATTCGTAGAAAGCTTTCTTGTCCGGATCCATGCGTTCGTCGTTCTGCCACGGTTCCGGCACCATCATCATGGCGCAATGAGCCAAAGAACGGCCGGCCAAGTACATGAACTCGAACGTGTTGTCGAACATCGCGGTATCGGAACCGTCCGGCGCGATGATCGGCAGCACCTTCTCGAGGTCGTCGCCGAACAGCTCGGAGGCGAACAGCGTCTGCCGGGCATGCATCCAGTTGATGTTGCCGCGCAGCGTGTTGATCTCGCCGTTGTGGATCATATAATGGAACGGATGCGCGCGCTCCCAGCTGGGGAACGTGTTGGTCGAGAACCGCGAGTGAACGAGCGCCATGGCGGTCTCGACGTCGGGATCGTGAAGCTCCGGGTAGAAGCTGCCGACCTGCTCCGTCGTCAGCATGCCTTTGTATACGATCTTCTTGCTGGAGAGGCTCGGGAAATAGAAGGAATCGGCTCCTTCCATGTCGTCCGCATAACGGATCGCCTTCTCCGCCCGCTTGCGGATGACGTACAGCTTGCGCTCGAACGCCATGTCGTCCGGGCCCGCGAGCGCTTCCGATCGGCCGATGAAGACCTGGCGCACGAACGGTTTCACGCGGACCGCGGATTCCCCGAGCTTGCGGTCGTCGGTCGGAACCGTCCGCCAGCCGAGCACCGTCTGGCCTTCTTCCGCCGCGATGGTTTCGAAGATTTCCTCATGCTTGCGGCGGACTGCCTCGTCTTGCGGCAGGAACACCATGCCGACCGCGTAAGCGCCCGATTCCGGCAGCGAGAAGCCCAGCTTCGCGGTTTCCCGGGAGAAAAACTTATGCGGAATCTGCAGCAGGATGCCCGCTCCGTCCCCGGAGTTCGGCTCGCTGCCCTGACCGCCGCGATGCTCCATATTGATCAGCAGGGACAAGGCCTGCTCTACGATCTCATGCGACTTGCGCCCTTTGATATGGGCGACGAACCCCATCCCGCAGGCATCGTGCTCGTAGCTCGGATCGTACATGCCCTGCTTCGGCGGCAAACCTCTCACGATCTCAGTCATCATTCGTAACCTCGCTATTACAAGTATTTTGAACAGGTGCGGCAGATCGGCGCTTCATTTCCCGGACGAATTGACCTACAATGAAAATAAGTGCCGTTTCGGCGGATTTCTTGTCAGGAACGATTGAAAGCGGGCTTGTCATACAGACAATATTCATAATTATTCATCGTAGATTATTATGTTATTTTAACACCACGTGAAGTTTTATGGCAATTTAATATTTTTATGGCGCCGATAAGCGACGCTTGGGAGAGCGGGGTTTTCGCACCTGAAAAATCGGGAGGATTGCGGGGATGTTAAACGTTCGGCGGCAAATGCTGGGCGCGGCGCTCGCCATGGCCGTCCTGGCGGCGGGATTGGCGGGATTCGGGGCCGCGAAGGCGCAGGCGGAAAGCGCGGAGGCGGGCTCCGCGTACCGGATCGTCGCGATCGGCGACTCGCTGGCGGTCGGGTACCAGCCGGGGATGTCGGAATCGTCGGTTCCGTACGGCTTTGCCGACCGGTTGTACGAGCAAGCGCTGTTCCGCGGAGATGCGGCTCTCGCGAATTACGGGATCATCGGGCTGCGTTCCGAAGGACTGCTCCGCTTGCTGCAAGGCGCTTCGGCCGGTAAATCGCTGAAAGCCGCCCAACTCGACGATTTCTCGAAGTACCCGGAGCGCGAAAGGCTGGAAGTGCTGGCGGACGGCGTCGGGGCCCGAACGGCGGAGCTCAAGGCATCGCTGGCGGATGCCGATCTCGTCGTCGTCACGGTCGGTGCCAACGACTTCAGCGATTATCTCCAGTCGCTCCTGACGCTTCCCAAAAAGGAAGCCGTTTCCTCGCTCGAAGGAAATTTCAGCATACTCCTGAATAATTATGCAGAAAACGCCGAGCAAGTCCTTCGCCTGACCGCCAAACTCGCGCCGCGCGCCCGCATCCTCTTCAGCGACCAATACTTGCCCCTTCCCCAGTTGTTCGCTCCCGGGCTCTACGACGTCTTGTACGAGAAGGCGGTAGGCCCGATCACGGCGGCGGTCGACTCGCTCGCCGCCAAGCTTCGAGAAGAAGGCATCCGCGCGGATGCGGTACATGTGGCGGACAAATTCAAGGGCAAGGAAGGCAGCATGACGCATATGGCAATCCAGCTTGGCGGCGTTTCGCAGCCGGATAACCATCCTAACGACGAAGGCTATGAAGCGATAGCCGAAGCGTTCGCGCAAGCGGTCTGGCAAGAATACCGGAAACCGGGGCCGAGGCCGGCCGGCGTTCCGATCTCGGTGATCGTGGCCGGCAAGGAATCGGAGACGGACTATCATCCGGTCCTTAAGCCTCCGGGCATCACGTTCGTGGCGCTGCGCGACATCTCGGACGCCATGGGCGCCGAGCTGCAATGGGACGATGGAACCCAAACCGCGACCTTCCGCCTGAAAGGCCGGGTCGTGTCCGTCACGATCGGCGCAGAGACGATGACCGTGGACGGGACGGAGCGTTCGATTCCCGCGCCCGCTTATCTTCAGCCCGTCGGCAAGGAAAAGAAAACGTATGTCCCGCTCGCGGTGATCGCCGACGGACTCGGCTTCCGCGTGAAGTACAGCAAACCTTTGCAGACGGCCTTCATCAATGCGTAAAACTAGCATACCCGATTTTGCCGGATTTCCCAATCGCCGCATGACCAAGAAGCCGTTCCCTCGATGCTGCGGGGGAACGGCTTCTTCTTTACTGGACGACTTCTGAATTCGCCAAAACTTATTTAACCGTTACGATCACTTTCGTGTTTTTGCCCGCGAAGGCGGCGGTGATCGTCGCTTTCCCTTTGCCGGTCGCCTTGACGATTCCGTCTTTGACGGTAACCACCGTGATCTTGGACGAAGTCCACAGGGAAGGTACCGTGACGTCCGCTTCCGAACCGTCGGCGTATGTCGCCGTCGCGGTCAGTTTCATTTGTTGGCCGACCTTCAAGGTAATGCTCACTTCGTTCGTTTGGTAATATTTCAGGGTGTCCACGTCGACCGCGACCTTCGCCGATTTGCCCGCGTATTTGACGGTCACCGTCGTTTTCCCCGGACCTGCGGCCGTGATCTTCCCGCTCTTGACCGTCGCGATGCGGAACGCCGTCGTAGCCCAATCCGCCTGGTTCGTCACGTCCAAAGTTTTGCCGTCGACGAAGGTGGCGACGACTTTCACTTGAGCGCTGCCGCCCGTCTTCAGGGACACGCTCAAATCCGAAACTTCGATTTTGGTCACCTGGTCCACGCGCACGGTGATCGCGACGGATTGCCCGCCGTACGTCGCCGTGATCGTCGCGTTGCCCTGGCCGTAAGCCGTGACGAGCCCTTTCTTGACGTCGGCGACGGTCGGCTTGTTCGACAGCCATTTCGCTTCGGCCGTGACATCCCGCGAGACGCCGCTCGCGTCCGTCGCCGTCAGCTTCACTTGCTCGCTGTTGCCGAGCGACAAGGAGAGCAGCCGGGAACTCGGCTCCAGCTCGGCGGCCAAACCGACGTTGACCGTGATTTTAACCGTCATCTCGCCGAACGAGGCGGTGATCGTAGCCGTGCCTTGGGCAACGCCCGTAATGAGGCCGTCCTTTACCGTCGCCTTGCTCTCGTCCGACGAGGTCCAAGTCGCGGCTTCCGTGACCGTATCCGTATGCTCATCCGCGTATTGGGCCGTCAGCACCGCTTGGTAGTCTTCCTCGACGCCGATGCTCACCGATTTGGAGGAGGCCGTCAGCTTGGACGGCAGGTCGACGGAGACGGAGACGGAAGCGCTCTTGCCGCCGTACGTCCCTTTGATGACCGCCGCGCCCATCGAGAACGTGACGATCTGCCCGTTCAGCACGAGAGCGACCTCGTCCTTGCTCGTCGTCCATGTCGCGATGGAAGTCACGTCCTCCGTCGAGCCGTCCGCGTAAGTCGCCGTAAGCTTCACTTCGGCTTTTTCCTTGGCCTTCAGCGTGATTTTCGACGGGTTGATGTCCAAATACCGGGGGGTATCGACGTCAACGGCGATCTCGACCGTTTTGCCGTTATACGTCCCTTTAACGGTCGCCGTACCGGATTTGACGCCGGTGATCAGCCCCTTGTTCACGAAGGCGACGGACTCGTTGCTCGACGTCCAGGTCGCGCTGGCCGTGACGTCCGTCTCGTTGCCGTCCGCGTTCACCGCGGTCAGCTTCAATTGGCGGGTTTGCGCAACGTGCAGGAATACGCTGTCCGCATCGACGCCCAGCTTCATCGTCTTGTCCACGTCGACCGAGATCGTCGTCTTCTTCGTTCCGTATTCCGCCGTGATCGTGGCCGTACCGGAGCCGTATCCTTTGATGACCCCGTTCACGGCGCCGGCGACTTCATCGTCGCTGGAGGACCACTTCGCCTCGCTCGTCACGTTTCTCGTCGTGCCGTCGGGATACGTGGCCGTCAGCGTGATCGACTGCGTTCCTTGCAGCAGAAGCGACACTTGCTTTTTGTCCGCTTCCACGCGGTTCACGATCTCTACGTTCACGTCGACCGTGACCGATTTCGAGCCGTATTGGGCGGTAATCACGGCGGTACCGGAAGAAAGGCCGGTTACCTTGCCGTTCACGACCGTCGCGACTTTCTCGTTGCTGGACGTCCAGTCCGCTTTGTCGGCCACGTTTTCGGTCGAATTATCGCTGTACGTCGCCGTAAGGCCGATGGTCGCCGAATCGTTCTTGCGCAAATTGAGCGTCTGGGCGTCTTTCGTCAGCGCCTTCACTTTTTTGGTGACGATGACATTCACCGATTGCGACATGTCCTCGTACACGGCGACGATCGTCGCGGTACCTTCGGTCTTGGCGGTGATCGTTCCGTTATAGACCGAGGCCACGGCCGCGTTCTCGCTGCTCCAATCGGTGTACACGGTTACGTTCTTCGTCGAACTATCGCTGTAGACCCCCGTGGCGGTCAAAGTAAACGTCGAGCCGATTTCCAACGTGACGTCGCTGGCCGACAAAATCAGCTTGGACAACGTGACGGTCGCCGCGCCGGCAACGGACGCGAAGCTCCCGGCTATGAGCGCAACCGCAAGCCATGCGGTCAAGATCTTGTTCCAAAGCGTTCGTGATGCCAAGTCGATCAAACCTCCTGCAAGTCCGGGACGCGCGAAGCCTTCCTTCGAATCCCATTTTTGTCGTCTTCCTTCTTATCGGCGCTTGGGCGCGATATGTTTAGCCGGTCCGAAAGCAAAAAGCCGTCCGCCGGTACTTGAAACCGGACGAACGGCGATTGTTTTAAGAGGCGGACGCCGCTTCGGACGTTTGACCCGATGCTTTCCTGCCGCGCAGTGCCATGAGGTGCGCATAGGCGAGCGTGAGCGCGATGAAGACGGCGGCGCAGACGGCCAGCCTGACCAGCGGGGCCGCGAGATCGGCTGCCGTCGTTCCGGCGATCACCATGCGGACCGCTTGAATGGCGTAAGTCATCGGCATCCAAGGGTTGATCGCTTGCAGCCAACCCGGCAGCAGTTCCACCGGGTAGGTACCCGCGCTCGACGCGAGCTGCAGCGTGAGCAGGATGACGCCGACGAAGCGGCCGATCTGGTCCGCCAGCGAAATCAGGAACTGCAGGATCGTCATGAAAGTCAGGGCGATCACGGCGGTGACCCCGTAAAATTGGGGAACGTTCGTGACTTTGAGCCCAAGTCCGTATAGCAAAATGGTATCGACGAGCACCGTCTGCGCAAGAACCAAAGGAGCGAATAGCAGCGCCTTGGACAAATACCAGCGGAACCCTCCGGCTACGCCCGCAGGCGCGTCGCGCAGCGGCAGGATCACGGTGGACAGCAGGGCTCCGACGTACAGGCCGAGCGAGAGGAAGTACGGCGCCATCCCCGTCCCATAGTTCGGGATGTCGGCCAGCTTGTTCTCGGAAACCTTGACCGGATCGGCGAATTGATCGGCCGTCCGGTCTCCGCTCTTCACGCCGCCGGACTCCGATGCCGCGCTTCCGAGCTTGTCGGACAGCGTTCGGGAGCCGCTGGCGAGCTGATCGACTCCGCCCGCCAACTCGCGGGAACCGTCCGCCAGTTGAGCCGTTCCTTCCGTCACCGTGCGGAAGCCGCTGCCGGCGTCGGCGACGCCTTGCCGCACTTGATCCGCGCCGGCCGCCACCTGCCGGGTCCCCTCGGCCAGCTTGCCCGCGCCGGCCTCCGCTTCTCCCAGCTTGTCGCCGAACGTTGCCATTCCGGATTGCAGCTGCTTCAAGCCGCCCTGCAGCTGAGCTGCCCCGGCCGAGGCCGCGTTCCCGGAATCGGCGAGCTGCCCTGCGCCGGACTGCAAACCGGCCGCGCCCTGCCCGAGCCGATCGGCGCCGGCTTTCACCTGGCGCGCGGCCGCGATCAGCTTCTGGAACGACTCGTCGGCCGCCAGCTCCTCATGCGCTTTGGCATATTGCTCCAAACTAGCGGCCAGCTGATCGGCGCCGGCGGAAACCGACTGCCCCGCGCCGGCCAACTGGCCGGCACCGTCCGCCAGGGAGGACGCCCCGGCGGCCAGCTTGGAAGTTCCCTCCGCCAGCTGCCCCGCGGCGGCCGCGCTTTGGTCCAGCCCGCCTGCGAGCTGCTTCTCGGCCGATAGCAAACCGCTCAACCCTCCGGCCAGCGACGCCGCTCCGGAGGAAGCATCCTGCGCCCCCGCGGCCAGCGACGCCGTGCCGTTCTTCAACTTGCCCATCCCTTGCTCCAGCTGGAGCGTGCCGTCCGCCAGCTTGGCCAGATTGTCCTGCAGCCGCAACGCGCCTTCCTGGGCCGACTTGGCGCCATCCGCCAGTTGCGCGGCGCCGTCCCCCGCTTCCTTGAAGCCGTTCGCCGCGTCGCCGAGCGAGTTCAGAACCGCCTTCGCGTAGGCTCTGGTCACCGATCTTCCGACTTCGGTCCGCAGCTGGTCCGCCGCGGTGGAGCCGATCTTCGAATTGAGGTAGTTCCATCCGTCGTCCACGTAGTACCGGATCTCCGCCGGATGCGGCGTCTCGTCCTGCAGCGTCGAAGCCTGCTTGGAAAAATCCGCGGGAATCACGAAGGCCAAGGCGTATCGATGGTTCTTCAATCCCTGGGCGGCATCGTTCTCGTCCGTGAACTTCCATTGAAACTCCGCGTTCTTCTTCAATTCGTCGATCAAATCTTGGCCCGCGCGGATCGTTTCTCCGTTCATCTCCGCGCCGGCATCTTGGTTCACCACCGCGACGGGCAGCCGGTCCAGCTTGCCGTACGGATCCCAGAAAGCGCCGATCAGCATGCCGCTGTACAGCAGCGGGATGAACAGCAGCCCGAACACGGACAGCAAAGTCATCGGGCTCTTCGCGAGTCTGCGGAATTCCGCGAAGACGACCCCTTGTTTTTTCTTCATTTTGGCTTCTCCCCTGTCTTCTCCTGGCTGTAGATGAAAATGACCGTTAAGCACGAACTGACCGAACTGACCGATTTGGCCATTTGGTCATTTTAATGGATGGCAAGGTCGAACATTCGTGTTCGTTCCGCCATCCGTATACACATCAGCTCGTTCCATCATTTGAAGTCCTGGCGTATCTGCCATCCGTCACCGGTCATCAATCATCCGTCACCGGTCATCGGTCATCGGTCATCCGCCATCCGTCATCCGCCATCCGTCATCCGCCATCGGTCATCCGCCTAGCGTCATCCGCCATCCGTCATCCGCCATCCGCCATCCGCCATCCGCCATCCGCCATCCGCCATCCGCCATCCGTCATCCGCCATCAGACATCCGTCATCGGTCATCCGCCTAGCGTCATCGGTCATCCGCCTAGCGTCATCGGTCATCCGACATCCGTCATCCGTCATCGGTCATCCGCCATCCGTCATCCGCCAGTCCCGCTAACGGACATGGCAGACGTAATGGAACGGAATATTGACCTCTGCAATTTCTAACGGACACAGATGCGCTTATTCGCCGTCACGAACGGATATCTTCATGATTTTCGAGCCAATAAGAGCCCCGGTGTCCGTTACAATCCGAATACCGCCGAAGTGGCCGAAATAACGGCCTCCATGTCCGTTAGCCCAACGCACGCTATTCCTCTCGCGGCTTTGACTGAGCCGCATCCGTTTCGCCGCTCTGGCCGAGCCGCATCCGTTTCGCCGCTCTGGCCGAGCCGCATCCGTTTCGCCGCTCTGGCCGAGCCGCATCCGTTTCGCCGCTCTGACCGAGTCGCATCCGTTTCGCCGCTCTGGCCGAACCGCAACGGAGTTGCGTTCCAGTCGCAATTTGCATTCACCGGGGCGCCAGCCCCTCGAGCCAATAGGTCCGGAAATAGTCCAGCACTTCTTCTTTCCCGAGCGGCCGGTGCAAGTGGGGACTTTCCGAAGAGAGCGCCAAATACGTCTTCAGCATGACGTATGCGGTCAATTCCGGATCGCAGGGCCGGATCTCCCCACGCTCGGCCGCTTCCTTGACGTGGCGGGCGATGTAAGCCACGACCGCGCGCTCCAGCGTCACGAGCCCTTCCTTCGCCATCGGCGTGCCGATGTCCCGCACTTCCTGAGACAGCTTGGCGGCGAGAGCATGCTGCTCCCGGTAGTCGAGGATGCGGTGCAGCACTTCCATCAAGTTGTCCACGAAGGGCAGCTCCGGATTGACCGTTCGGTCGGCCATGTCCCTCAGCTGGCGGATCATGCCCGACATGATTTCCCCGAACAGCTCTTCTTTGTTGTCGAAGAACGTGTAAATCGTGCCTTTGCCGACCCCCGCGAGCTTGGCCACTTGGTCCATGGTCGTCGCTTTGTAGCCGAACGTCTCGAACGAGCGGGCCGCGGCCTCCAGCACCTGTCTCCTGCGATCGACCGGTTTGCGGTCCAACATCGTCCGACTCTCCCTCCAACGAATTGACCGAAATAACAATTTGGTCAGTCGGTTCTGAAGTTCAATGTAGCACAAAATCTTCTGCGGGGCAATCCCGTTCCGGCCCCCGCGGAAGACCGCCCGGCCCAAAGTCCGGCCGGAAGGGCGCTTGAACCTGGACTTGTTCGCCGTCCGACTTACGCTTAATATGGGAATAGAATAAATGGGGGATTCATTCCAATGCGCAAAAAACGGGTTTTGCTGCTTTCCGAAGGTTTCGGCACCGGCCATACGCAAGCCGCCTATGCGCTCGCCATGGGTCTGCGCCAGCTTTCCCAGAGCGTCCAGCCTCGCGTCATCGAGCTGGGCACTTTCCTGAACCCGGTTATCGGACCGATCATCCTGGGCGCTTACCGCAGGACGGTGTCCAAGCAGCCCAAGCTGGTCGGCAAACTTTACCGAAGCCAATACGACAAGTCCCTCAACCGGCTCGCCCAATTCGCCCTGCACCGCCTGTTCTACAATCAGGTGTCGGACGTGATCCGCCAGCTCAAGCCGGATACCATCGTGTGCACGCATCCGATTCCGAACGCCGTCGTCGGCAGGCTCAAACGGGTCGGCGGTTTGGACTTGCCGTTATATACGCTGATCACCGACTACGACGCCCACGCCACCTGGACCAACCCCGGGGTGAACAAGTACCTGGTGAGCACCCAAGCCGTCCGCGACAAGCTGATCGCCCGCGGCATCGCGGATTCCCTGATCGAAGTCACGGGCATCCCGGTTCACCCGAATTTCTGGCACCCGCACGACCGGGCCGAAATCCAGGCGCAATTCGGGCTGAAGGACATGCCCACCGTGATGGTGATGGGCGGCGGCTGGGGTTTGCTCTACGGGGAGCATCTCGTCGAACACATGGCCGGCTATGCGGACCGCGTGCAGTTGATTCTGTGCATGGGCAGCAACGAGAAAGCGCGGGAGAAGCTGGCGGCCGATCCGAAGTTCCAGCACCCCAACATCAAGATCATCGGGTTCACCAAGGAAATCAGCAAGCTGATGGACGTCTCCGACCTGCTCGTCACCAAGCCGGGCGGCATGACGTGCACCGAAGGCATGGCCAAAGGGATGCCGATGCTGTTCTACGAGCCGATTCCCGGCCAGGAGGAAGAGAACGCCGAATACTTCATCCATCAAGGCTTCGGCGAGCTCATGACCACCGCCGAACCGATCGACCGGTGGTTCCGCCTGATCCAGGAGCCCTATGCCGCCGACCGCCATCGGGACGCCTTGCTGGCCGTGCGCAACGCGGAATACCATCCGGCCAAATGCTCGGAAGCCGTTCTGGCCCTGATGGAATGAGGGAGGAAAGCGGATGCGGGATTTTACGGCAAACGCGCTGGAAGTGATCCGGAGCATTCCGCCGGGCAAGGTCATGACCTACGGCCAGATCGCGGCGTGCGCCGGCAGTCCCCGGGCCGCCCGGCAAATCGTGCGGATCCTCCATTCCATGAGCGCCAAATACGATCTGCCCTGGCACCGGGTCATCAATTCGAAAGGCGAAATCGGCCTCATCGAACCTGTCGGAAGAGAGATGCAGATCCAGCTGCTTGAGGCGGAAGGCGTGACCGTAACACCAGGCGGCCGGGTGGACCTAGAGGCTTGCCTTTACGTCTCCAGGCCGGCTGTAGAGTGACGATACGTGACTGACCTTCCGGCGCCGTCTTGTCTCTTTCGAGAATTTTACTATACTGGAAATAGCTCGCGCAGCGACGCCATTTTACATGAAAAGGCAAAATTTCCGAAAGGAAATGACGCAAAGCCATGGGTCTGCAGCCCTGTCAGGGACAGGGTATGACCGCCAGGTCGCCAAGGTAAACCGGACGAATCCGCTGCTTTTTTTGCGCTGATGAAGCGTCCCTTAACCTTGCACGGCCTGACGGCATGCGGCAAGGTTATTTGACGTTGGAGGGGATTTTCGGATGAGACGGTTGGGTATCGCGATTTTTATATTATTATTGGCAATGGCCTGGGTACCAACGGAACAAAAAGCGTTTGCGCAAAATGCAGAACGATACGCGGTACGGCATCTGCCATATGACCTGCGGGTCGACTACACCGAAATCAATTTCGACAAAACACTCAGAGCGAAATTCGTCGTTTACCAACGCAACGATGCGCAAAAAATCAGCGATTTGGTGTTTTATCTCGTGGACAAAGAGAAAAAACCGATTGCCAAGATCACCAATATCGAGCATAAAGGAGATTACGCGAATTGCCCGTTCCAGGGCGAGACGTACGCGTGCATGAATTTTGAGGGTGACCCTATCCCTTATCCGGCTAACGCGATCGGCATCGCCGTCTATGCCGCGTCGGACGACAAGCTTCAGCACGCGCTGGGCGTCGATCAGATCTGGGAATCGGTTCCCTACCGAGGGAGTCACACCGCGCAAAAGGCCGTATTCAAAGACGAAAATCCGTACCGGAATGAAATCAAAGGCACGCTGACCTGGAAGCCCGCTCCGGACGAATCCCGCCTTACCGGCTACGAGGTATACATGGAGTTTGATTTAAACTCAAACTACTTTATTTACGTGGGCACTGTGCCGAAAGGCGCTTCTTCTTATAATCTAAAAATACCAGAGACCGTATATCCGGAATATGACCAATTGCTTTCATTCAATATCTATTCCAAAAGCCTGTATGGCGGCCTATCGCCATTCTATGCATACACCGAGCAAGAAGACGTGGATTCGGCAGGCGTGAGAGCGAATCCCGCCGCCGCCTCGTATGCCGATCCGGACGTAGAAGTTCCCGTGCCTGCCAGTGTAAAGCCGATCCCGGCGCCGAAAGCACCGACGGGCAAACCGCCGATCCGGGTGTTCGTCCAAGGTGAAGCCGTGGATTTTCAGACCGCTCCCTACCTGGACCGCGGCAATACGCTCGTTCCGTTCCGGCCCATATTCGAAAAGCTCGGCCTCGCCATCGAATGGGACGCCAAAAGCCGGAAGATCACCGGCAGCAAGGATAATTTGACGATCGATTTGACGGTTGATCAGCGGCAGGCCAAGGTGAACGGGAAGACCGCGACGCTCGCCGTCGCGCCAATCATCAAAAACGGTTCCACCTTCGTGCCGCTGCGATTCATCAGTGAAGCTACGGGGCTTCAAACGATCTGGGACGGCAATTTGCCCGCGGTTTATATCTACGATGGCAGCACGGAAGGAAAACTCTATTATCCGGATGGTACGCTCCGGTATGAAGGTCAGTTGAAAGACGGCAAAATGAACGGCAAAGGGAAGCTTTACCGCGAAGACGGCACCCTTTGGTACGATGCCGAATTTGTTGACAATGAAGTAACCGGGCTCGGCACCATTCATTTCGGCCGCAGCGCCGTACTCGGCATGCCGGGTGAGGACATCATGATCGGCGAATTCCGGGACGGGCTGCCGCATGGGCATTCCCGATATTATTACGGCGATGGTTCGCTGGCCTATGACGGAGAATTCGAAGACGGCGAACGCACCACCGGCAAGCAATATGATCACGGTGTGCTGGTGTATGATGGACAGTGGAAAAATCTCATGTACGAAGGAAAAGGCAAATACTATAAGGACGGGTTCCTCTCTTACGAGGGAGAGTTTTCCGAGAACGCCCGCCACGGGTACGGAAAAACCTACAACAAAGCCGGCTATGTCAGCAGCGAGGGGGAACACCGAAACGGCGTGCTGGAAGGCTACGGTAAAACGTATTATCCGAACGGCAAGGTACAGTTCGAAGGCGAGTTTCAGGAAGGCGTCAAATGGGGAGGAGGCAAGGCGTACTACCCGAACGGCAAACTTGAATTTGACGGCGTCTACGAGTACGGCCACATGAGAACGGGAACCTACTACTTTCCCGACGGAAGGTATTACACAGGGGAATTCGCCAATGATTCACCCCGCGGGAAAGGCAAATGGTTCAGTGCTGACGGGAAGCTGATCTTGGAAGGCAATTTCGATGGGGGCATCCCGCCTGCCAACGAGAAAGACAGAATATACGGTTTGCAATAATGACGAGAAAGCCCGCCTCCACGATGGAGACGGGCTTCTTCTTAAGCCGGAAGCATGCGCAGGCGCAGTTCCTTCACTTCCGGATGTTCCAGGTACTCTTCATAGGTCATCAGACGGTCGATGATGCCGTTCGGCGTAATTTCGATGATCCGGTTGGCGATCGTCTCGACGAACTGGTGGTCATGCGAGGTGAAGATGATCGGGCCGTCGAAATCGATGAGTCCGTTGTTGAGCGCCGTGATCGACTCGAGGTCGAGGTGGTTGGTCGGTTCGTCGAGCAGCAGCACGTTGCCGCCGGACAGCATCATTTTCGAGAGCATGCAGCGCACCTTCTCGCCCCCGGACAGCACCGACGCCTTTTTCAAAGCCTCGTCTCCGGAGAACAGCATCCGGCCGAGGAACCCGCGGATGAACGACTCGTCTTGGTCCTTCGAGTACTGGCGGAGCCACTCGACGAGGTTCAGCTCCACGCCGTCGAAGTAAGCCGCGTTGTCCTTCGGGAAATACGCCGCCGTCGTCGTGACGCCCCAGGTAACCGAGCCCGAATCGGGTTCGCGTTCGCCCATGAGAATCTGGAACAGCACCGTCTTGGCCAAGCCGTTCGGCCCGACCAGCGCGATTTTGTCGCCTTTGTTCACGACGAACGAAACGGAATCGAGCACCTTCTCCCCGTCCACCGTCGCCGAGACGTTTTCCACGGATACGACCTGCTTGCCGACCTCGCGCTCCGGCTTGAAGTTGATGAACGGATATTTGCGGCTGGAAGGCTTGATGTCGTCAAGCGTGATTTTATCCAGCAGCTTGCGGCGGCTGGTCGCCTGCTTCGCTTTGGACTTGTTCGCGGAGAAGCGCTGGATGAACGCCTGCAGCTCCTTGATTTTGTCCTCTTTCTTCTTGTTCTGGTCGCGCATCAGCTGGAGCGCCAGTTGGCTGGACTCGTACCAGAAGTCGTAGTTGCCGACGTACATCTGGATTTTGCCGAAGTCGATGTCGGCGATGTGCGTGCACACCTGGTTCAGGAAGTGCCGGTCGTGGGAGACCACGATGACGGTGCCTTCGAAGCGCGACAAAAAGTCCTCCAGCCAGCGGACCGACTCGATGTCCAGGTGGTTGGTGGGCTCGTCGAGCAGCAGGATGTTCGGGTTGCCGAACAGCGCTTGCGCGAGCAGCACGCGGACTTTCTCGTTGCCGCCGAGCTCCGCCATTTTCTTGTCATGCAGGTCGGTCGTGATGCCGAGGCCGTTCAGCAGCTCGGCCGCTTCGCTCTCGGCTTCCCAGCCGTTCATTTCGGCGAACTCCGCTTCGAGCTCGCCCGCCCGCATGCCGTCTTCGTCGGTAAACGGGTCTTTGGCGTAAATGGCGTCTTTCTCCTTCATGACGGCGTACAGGCGGTCGTGGCCCATGATGACGGTCTCGAGCACCGGGAACTCGTCATAGGCGAAATGGTTCTGCTTCAGCACGGCCATCCGTTCGCCCGGCGCGATGAAGACTTCGCCGCTGGTCGGCTCGACCTCTCCGGAGAGGATTTTGAGAAACGTCGACTTGCCGGCGCCGTTCGCGCCGATCAGGCCATAGCAGTTCCCGGGCGTGAATTTGATGTTCACGTCTTCGAACAGAGGGCGCTTGCCGAACCTCAGGCTCACGCCGTTAACGGTAATCATGAATCGGATCCATCCTTTGCTTCATTATCGTCATTGCCTTTATGAAAACGCATCGTCTCTCCATGCTGCAGGAGAAACAGCCGGTCTTCCGGAATGTTCATGCGGTCTCTGGCCGCCTCCAGGCGGTCCAGCGCTTCCTTCGGCGTATCGTCGGCCAGTTTGAAAGAACCGTAATGCATCGGCACGAAATATTTCGCCTTCAGGTCGAGGAAAGCCCGAAGCGCTTCTTCGGGGCTCACGTGCTGCGCCGACATGAACCACTCCGGATCGTAAGCGCCGATCGGCATGAGCGCCACGTCGATCTTGAAGCGGCGGCCGATGTCCCCGAATCCCCGGAAATAACCGCTGTCCCCGGCGAAGTAGATCGTAGGGCCGCTGTCCGGCTGCATCACCCATCCGCCCCAATGGGACAAATTCTTGTCCCAAGGATTCCGGCGCGTCCAGTGCTGGGCCGGGACGAACGAGAACGTCACGCCGCCGCACCTCTCGTCCTCCCACCAGTGCAGCTCGACCGTGTCCTTGAACCCGCGGAGGAACAGCTTCGACCGGAGGCCGGCCGGCACGAGCAGTTTTTTGTCTCCCCTCAGCCGACGCAGCGAGGACATGTGCAGGTGGTCGTAGTGGGAATGCGAGATGAGCACGACGTCCGCGGCCGGCATGTCCGACAGCTCGATACCGGGCGGGGATAAACGTTTCTGGAAGGCCATCCGCCTGGCCCATACGGGGTCGGTCACGATGTTCAGTCCGCTGAGCTGGATCAGGAAGGTGGAGTGGCCGATCCAGGTGACGGACGGTTCGCTTCGGTTGTGCTGCAGGAAAGCCAGATCGGGCTCGACGTTGGGGACGCATTCGCTGTAATCCCGGCTGGAACGGATCCGGCTGAGCCTTTCCGCGCTCCAGCGCCCGACTTGCTTGATGGGAGCATGGTTGACATGGGCGGAATCGAGGTTGCCGAAGCGCTGCAGGAACCTTTGCTTGCGCATGTAATCCCTCCGATGACTGTGCTCATTCATACTATAGCAGGAAACAAGCGAATGTACCAAGCCGCGGGCGGATAAAGGAGAGCGTACTTTAAGCGAAGGAGCGTTGGAGGCGTTGGTGCCGAGGGAGTTCCGCCGGCAACCAATGAAGGTCGGCGCGGCGGCGCCCGAAGGACGCGGGCATGGCCCGAGTAAGGGCCGTATATATTCCCGGTTGATCATGGTTACTCATAGCCGTTGGCGTCTGACTCCCCTATCTTCCCCGGTTGTATTTTTCGATACTTATGTTTCTCGATAAAATTGGCGATTCGGGCCATCGACATGCACAAGGCAGCCGCGAAAAAAACAAAGCCGTAGAAACCCGCTCCGATTCCGATGCCTAATCCGCCGACGAACAGGATCATGGAGGCGGAAGTGAGTCCTTTGACTTTAAGCCCGTCCTTTAAAATGAGACCGGCTCCGATAAAGCCGAGTCCGGTCACGATTTGGGCGGCCAAGCGCATAGGATCCATCATCGTATTTTTATATAACGTACTGTAAGCCCCCGCGCTTTGAATGGAAATAATCGTGATGAGCGCGCTTGCGGAGCTCACATACATATAGGTCTTTAACCCGGCGGGTTTACTCTTCGACTCGCGGTCCCATCCGATTACGAATCCCAGCAAGACGCTGAGCAAAATACGAATGTAGCTTTCATAATGCAGTGCAAAACAGGGATAGATGTGTTCCACGACGTTTCTCCTTGAATGATGTATGGTTTCATGCAAACCGAAAGCCATACCTTAATTGCGGTATGGCTTTCGGTTTTTAGGCGTGCGATTGTTTCCGTCACGATCCGAATGCCGTTAACGGATGTCCCGACGGTCATAGCCGAGGCTGTCGCCTTCCATGTTCATCAACTTGACCGGCCACGGCATATAGGACAGCTGCACGGCGAACGTGTTGAGCGACTGGAAGTTCCGGTCGATCTCGTTGCGGATATCCTCCAATACGTTGGCGTAAGTGCGGTAAGTCTCTTTTTCCATCGTGTTCGTCAGCCAGTAATAGGCGGCGCAGCCGAATGCGATCATCGGCAACGTTATGATCAGAAGATAGGAGTAGAGCACTTTCACGAATATGGAGCCAGGCCGGTTCCGTTTCAAGAGTGTTTTCATTTTGTTCCCTTCTTTGTTGTTGGTTTCGCGTTCGCCGACGATATATTCGCAATGGATTCCCGCGTTTCCTGCCGGGATCAAAAAGTGTATGGCCGGCAGCAAATGATGATCGTTGACGCTGCGGCGCTCCCCGCACGGAGCGGGCCTCGGCTCATGGTCGGATGCCCGCTCCATTTTGGCAACCGGAGCGAAATGAGGTATTGTTAAGGAAAGAGCGTGCGGAAAGGAGAAACGAGCGAAAATGAAACTGTTGTCGATCGAGCCGACGCCGAGCCCGAATTCGATGAAGCTGAATCTGGACGAGAAGCTGGAGGCTGGCGTCCGCCGCGATTATCGCGCCGAACAGGCAGAGCAAGCGCCGCCGCTCATCGCCCGGCTGCTGCGGATTCCCGGCGTGAAGGGCGTGTTCCACGCCGCGGACTTCCTGGCCCTGGACCGCAAAGGAAATGCCGACTGGGCCGTGATTTTGCAGGAAGTGCGGGAAATTTTCGGGGCTTCGGGGGAAGGCGCGGCAGGCGCGGCGGCACCGGAGGCCGGCGGCTTCGGGGAGGCGCACGTGCTCGTGCAAATGTACCGGGGCATCCCGATCCAAATCCGGGTACGGAGCGGAGGACAGGAATCCCGCGCGGCGATGCCGGAACGGTTCGGGCAGGCGGTGTCGGAAGCCGCGGGCGCGACCATGATCCGCGAACGGAAGCTGGAGGAATATGGCGTCCGATACGGGGAGCCGCAGGAAATTCTGGACGAGGTCATCCGGGAGTTGGACGCCGCTTATACGGAAGAACGGCTGCGGGATTTGATCCGGCAAGCCCAGGCAGCCGGCCCCGAAGCGCCGCCTCCGTCCCCTCCCGCGCCGCTCGGCGCGGATGAAGTGGACCGGGCGCTGGATTCCCCGGAATGGAAGGAACGGTATGCCGCGCTGGAGAGGTTCAAGCCGGAACCGGCGGATCTGCCCGTCATCGCCAAAGCGCTGCGCGACGATCAGATGTCCGTCCGTAGGCTGGCGGTCGTCTATCTCGGCGATCTCCGGACGCCGGAAACGATGCCTTATCTGTTCGCCGCGCTGAAGGATGCTTCGGCGGCGGTCCGGCGGACGGCGGGCGACACGCTGTCCGATCTCGGCGACCCGGCCGCGATCGGGCCCATGATCGAAGCGCTGGAAGACCCCAACAAGCTGGTGCGCTGGCGCGCGGCGCGGTTCCTGTACGAAGCCGGAGACGAGTCGGCGCTTGAGGCGCTCCGCCGCGTTGCCGCGGAGGAGCGGGAATTCGAGGTCCGGCTGCAAGCCGAGATGGCCGTCGCCCGGATCGAGCGGGGCGAGGAAGCCGCCGGCTCCGTCTGGCAGCAGATGACCCGCATGCGGGAGCAGGAGAAGGATTCGAACGAGCAGCGACTGTAAAACAGGCAGTCGATTTTCCGCAAAAAACCGCGAATCCGCCGAATTTCGAATGAGCAAGAACGCGGAGAAGACCTCGGAAAGAGGCAGAGCGGCCTCTTTCCGGGGTTCCTTTAATACGAAACTATTCCTATAGAACGAACGGATCCGAATTACTCGTACCGCACTGCCTTGATCTTCTCGTCGTCCAGGTTCGTCTTGTCGTACCAGTAGAAGCCCGTATCGATGTTTTTCTCCACCTTCTCGCCTTTGATCGCCGCCACGGCCGCCTTCACCGTTTCGTAGCCGATGCCGATCAGCTCCGCCATTTTATCCGCTGCGAGCGCCGCCGCTACGTTGTCCGTCGCCGCGGTGGTCAACGGAATATCGCTGTCGACGCCGGAATCGAATGCGATGACCGGAATGCCGGCGTCTTTGGCTTTCTGCAGCAGCGGGATCGCGGCCTGGCTGTCGAGGGCGGCGAAGCCGATGGCGTCCGGCTTTTTATCCAACGCCACCTGCAGCATCTCCAGCTGCTTGTCGACCTGCGACTCCGTCTCCGGGCCTTCGAACGTGATCTCGACGCCAAACTCGGCAGCCGCTTTCTCGGCGCCTTGTTTGACCGCCTGCCAAAACGTCCCATCACTTGGCGCGCCTCATCAAGACGGGACGCACCGCTTCGGAAATCCGCAAAATGTCCTGGAGCGGCCATCGGAAGGCCTGAGCTCGGAGACAGCGCTTTCCGTTTTGTAACGCAACCGTAATATAACCTTCATCATTCTTTCATATTGGGGGGTTACAATACAAACATGACCCCCCTTTTCAATATATTTTCTTGACGGGCTTGCGGCGAACGCCGTGAGCCCATTTTCTTTTTGCAGGGCCGGATCCTCCTCCATTCACCGAATCCGGGCGGGCGCATATCCTGTATCACCAGCATTCGCCTAACCCCAAAGGAGGAGCAACGATGCCCAAAACGCGTCCGGCCGAATTCAAATCGCAATCTCGCAAATCAGCCGGCGATTCGAAAACTTCCGTCAGAACCGCCAAGGCCCAAGCGGCCGCCGTGCCGAATCCGGAAAGAGTCCAACTGCATCATAAGGAGTCCGAGCCGCAAAACCGCGGATTATTCCCCGGACTGTCGCCCGGAGCAGGCTTCCCCGGCGGTGCATTCCCGGGCGGTACGTTCCCCGGTGGCACATTCCCGGGTGGCACATTCCCTGGAGGCGCGTTCCCGGGTGGCATGTTCCCGGGCGGTGCCTTCCCCGGCGGCGCATTCCCGGGCGGTGCCTTCCCCGGCGGCACGTTCCCTGGCGGTATGTTCCCGGGCGGCGCGTTCCCCGGCGGCACGTTCCCTGGCGGTATGTTCCCGGGCGGCGCGTTCCCTGGCGGGACGTTCCCCGGCGGGACGTTCCCCGGCGGTATGTTCCCGGGCGGCGCGTTCCCCGGCGGGACGTTCCCCGGCGGGACGTTCCCCGGCGGTATGTTCCCGGGCGGCGCGTTCCCTGGCGGGACGTTCCCTGGCGGGACGTTCCCCGGCGGCGGCTTCCCTGGAGGCACGTTCCCCGGCGGCACATTCCCCGGCGGTTCGTTTCCCGGGATGACCACATCCAGAGGAACTTACACCCCTTAATGCCGGCGATAACGCCAATGACCGCCCTCATAAGGGCGGTCATTGGTCCGTTATGCACGAATCTTCGGCTTACGGCAAATGAGGCACCAGCAACCGCGCTCCGATCAACGCGTAAATGATCGCCTGGACCTGAGCGGTCCGGCGATGCGCCGCGACCCCGCGAATCCACTTTCTGCCCATACTGCCGGCAGCGAACGCAACAGCATGGAAGATTATCAACGCCTGCACGAGGAAGGTTGCCCCCAGCATCGCCATCTGTAAAGGTACCGCGCCCCCCTCGGCCGTAACGAATTGCGGAAGCAGCGCCACGAAGAACAGCGAGACTTTCGGATTCAGCACGTTCATCCAGATTCCCCGTCGATACAACTGTCCGAAACGAAGCATCCGGCCGGCCTCCGTCTCGTTCCCCGCCCTGTCCTCGGATTGTTCCCCCGCAGCGTCCTTCGGCTTCCGGGATGATTGCCAGGCTTGCCAAGCCAAATAAAACAAGTACACCGCGCCAAGCCACTTTACCGTCAAAAACGCGGCATGCGATCGGTAAACCGCAGCCGATACGCCGAGCGATGCGGCCGCGATATGGACGAACAGTCCGGTGCACAGTCCGAGCGCGACCGCCGAGCCGGCTTTGCGGCCGACGGACGCGCTTTGGGCCGCTACGAATAGAATATCCGGCCCCGGCATCAGGGTCAGCAGGATCGCCGTTCCCAGAAAACCGGCCCAAGTCCCCCCATCCATTCCCGGCTAAGCCTCCAGAGTCATTATCGCGCGTTCTCCGCGGATTCAAGCTGCGCCAGGATGTCGCGGAGCTTGCGGCCGGCCAACGAATCCAGCACCAGATCGACCCCCGCGGATTCGAAGTCCATATGCCGGGTCATCGGGTTCGGCACCACTACCGCCTTCAAGCCGGCAGCTTTGGCGCCAAGCAAGCCGTTCCGCGAGTCCTCGATCGCGACGGCTTCCTCGGGCCGGACGCCGAGCGCGGCCGCCGCTTGACGATACAATGCCGGATCCGGCTTCACCTTCTCCACGTCGTCCGCCGTTTGAATCGTTTGGAAAAACCCGCGGATCCCCTTCTCCTCCAAGTGCCGGTCAATCCAGTCCCGGTGGGAACTGGACGCCAGCCCGATCCGCAAACCAAGCTGCCGGGCTTCCTCGAGCGTCTCCCGAACCCCGGGCAGCAGTTCCATTTTCAGCGATCGGTTCATCAATTCCGTTTCGTAACGGTCCTTCAGCGCAGCCCGGTCCAACTTTCGGCCGGAGCGCTTCTCCAACTCGTCATATGGCTCGAAAGGCCCGCCATGCGTTCCGATGCACAGCGCCCACTCTTCCAACCGCAGTTCCAGCCCGTATTCGGCGTATAGGTCGCAAAACGCCTCGTACCCGCAAGTCTCCGAATCCAGAATCGTTCCGTCGAAGTCGAAAATAACCGCTTTGATCATCCGTCAGTCGATACTCCTTCCTTTCAAGTGTCCCTAGTATAACATCCCGACCCTTCCACGGCGATCATTGCGCAAAAAGTCGAATCATCGTACTATGGAAACATGAGGAAAAAACGGCTGTCCATTACGTGAATTCGGAAAGGGGATTCCCATGCCCAGGGAACGGAGCAACGCGATATCAGGAGGCAGGGCCCCGTTCATCGGCGCGAAGCCGGGACGCGGCCGCAGCGGCGCCATTTCTCTCGGTTCCCACCGGCAGGAACTCGAGCTGCAGCAAACGGTCGGCAATCAGGCGGCACTTGCTAGCGACGGATATATCGATCCCTTGGCGGGTCCCGTCGGGAGCAACGGCTATCTCGTGTCGCAGCAATCGGCGAAGCCGAGCGGTTCGGCCGCGCCCAGTCCCGCAGCAAGCAACGGGTATCAAGTTTTGCCGGTCACGGGCGGGCCAAGCAGCTCCGCTGCACCTGCAAGCCCCAAACCTTCTTCGCCCCTTGCAGGTCCCACGGCAAGCAACGGATATCTCGTGTCGCAGCAATCGGCGAAGCCGAGCGGTTCGGCCGCGCCCAGTCCCGCAGCAAGCAACGGGTATCAAGTTTTGCCGGTCACGGGCGGGCCAAGCAGCTCCGCTGCGCCTGCAAGCGCCAAACCTTCTTCGCCCCTTGCAGGTCCCTCGGCAAGCAACGGATATCTCGTGTCGCAGCAAACCGCGAAGCCGAGCGGTTCGGCCGCGCCCAGTCCCGCCGCAAGCACCGGTTATCAAGTTTTGCCGGTCACGGGCGGGCCTAGCAGCTCCGCTGCACCTGCAAGCCCCAAACCTTCTTCGCCCCTTGCAGGTCCCACGGCAAGCAACGGATATCTCGTGTCGCAGCAATCCGCGAAGCCGAGCGGTTCGGCCGCGCCCAGTCCCGCCGCAAGCAACGGTTATCAAGTTTTGCCGGTCACGGGCGGGCCAAGCAGCTCCGCTGCGCCTGCAAGCGCCAAACCTTCTTCCCCCCTGGCGGGTTCCGTGGCTAGCGACGGTTATGTCGTACCCCAACATTCGGCGCTGAACGGAACCTATGTCGATGTCGGGGAATTCGGATTCGATGAATCCGAAGAGAAAGAATCGGAGGATTCGGGCCCCAAATTCGACATGAAGTCCATGGTTTCGGGCATGACGAGCTTCGACACGAGCGTGCAACGGCCGAACCCGCATATGAAGACTTCCCTTCCCTCGAAAACCTTCTACGCCGATACGGACGAGAAGCGCGAACCCTATGCGCGCAAATTCGACGAACAAGGCAAGATGCGCAACGCCGACGGCTCCGCGCTGAACACGATCGGAGCGGACAGGCCTGCCGCGATCGGGGCGAAGGGCGACCGGCATATTTTCGCCATGGACGGCCAGGGGCAGATCTACACCGCGGACGCGATCAAAGAGAACGTGGAACGCGGCAAGAAAGCCCAGGAATCCGGCGAAAGCACCCAGGAACGGTTCCACCATTCCAGCTTTCTCGGCGGCGAAGACGTCGCGGGAGCCGGGGAAATGCAAGTACGGGACGGCCAGGTAGAGCTCGTGTCGGACACAAGCGGCCATTATCGGCCCGGCTCCAAGCAAATGATGCAAGCGGTCCAGCAGCTGGAGAAGAACAACGTGCCCGTCGAGCAGCTCGGCGTCGAATTCGTCGGCAAGTCCCAGGGACAAGGAGCGCTGCAAGCGTCCGCGGTGGAACTGCTCGGATACCAGAACCACAGCCCGGAGACGGCCGAATCGCAAATGCGCGCGATG
The DNA here is from genome assembly GCF_029360585.1 of Cohnella caldifontis. Taxonomy (GTDB): domain Bacteria; phylum Bacillota; class Bacilli; order Paenibacillales; family Paenibacillaceae; genus Cohnella; species Cohnella caldifontis. Next base: position 281,097 of record NZ_JAQZSJ010000004.1, read on the forward strand.
CACGGCAAGAAGGACCAGGTGCTCGGCGAGATCAAGAACGCCGGCCAGCAGGCGGCGGACGGGGCCAACCTGAAGCCTTCCCAATTCAAGCGGCAGCAGGCGGCTGCCCAAGCGTCTTCCGCTTCACCGGCGACGCCGCGGTCGTCGGACGACTCCTATTTTTATTCGGCTCCCTCACACGATGACGAAGCCGTTTACGTGGACATCGACGAGGAAGCCCCGTACAACAACGACGCGCCGCAATTCGTCCCGGAAGAAGATCCGTACAACAACGACCTGCCCGGCCTCGTTCCCGAGGAAGATCCGTACAACAACGACCTGCCCGAGCTCGAGCACGAGGAAGAGGAAGCACCGTACAACAACGATTTATCGGGCCTCGTCCCGGAAGAAGATCCTTATTACAACTGAATCCTTTTAAGAAAATCCGTTAGGTCGTTATTCATCTCTGACGGTCCTTCGGAAAACGGACGAGAGTAAGGGAACACCTCCCTTTAATCGCAGCATCCAAGAAATACCGTCAGGGAAAAATTCGTCCCTGACGGTATTTTTGATTCGTGCCTCTGAAGTCACTTTTCAGCCACTTTCCCACGAACATCCTCAATCCTGTTCTCAAATGAACATGACCATTGGAACCCGTTTACCCAGAGGGGCGGAGGATTATGCTTGCGCGGCAAGCATAACCAGCTGTTGCCCCACGCGGTGGCGGGGATTATGCTTGCGCGGCAAGCTTAACCAGCTGTTGCCCCACGCGTTGGCGGGGATTATGCTTGCGCGGCAAGCTTAACCAGCTGTTGCCCCACGCGTTGGCGGGGATTATGCTTGCGCGGCAAGCTTAACCAGCTGTTGCCCCACGCGTTGGCGGGGATTATGCTTGCGCGGCAAGCTTAACCAGCTGTTGTCCCATGCGTTGGCGGGGATTATGCTTGCGCGGCAAGCTTATCCCGCTGTTGCCCACGCGTTGGCGGGGATTATGCTTGCGCGGCAAGCATAACCAGCGGTTGACCCACGCGTGGGCGGGGATTATGCTTGCGCCGCCAGCTTATCCAGCTGTTGTCCCAGGCGTTGGCGGGGTTTATGCTTGCGCGGCCAGCTTACCCAGCTGTTGCCCCACGCGGTGGCGGGGATTATGCTTGCGCCGCCAGCTTATCCAGCTGTTGTCCCAGGCGTTGGCGGGGTTTATGCTTGCGCGGCCAGCTTACCCAGCTGTTGCCCCACGCGGTGGCGGGGATTATGCTTGCGCCGCCAGCTTATCCAGCTGTTGTCCCAGGCGTTGGCGGGGATTATGCTTGCGCGGCAAGCTTAACCAGCTGTTGCCCCACGCTTTAGCGGGGGTTAAGCTTGCGCGGCAAGCTTAACCAGCTGTGGCCCCT
>NZ_JAQZSJ010000040.1 GCF_029360585.1 Cohnella caldifontis
TCTTCGCATGAAGGAGCTGGGAAACGCGGCGCAAGCTGCGGCTTATGGATGGGCCTGCGGCGCATTAGCTAGTTGGTGAGGTAACGGCCCACCAAGGCGACGATGCGTAGCCGACCTGAGAGGGTGAACGGCCACACTGGGACTGAGACACGGCCCAGACTCCTACGGGAGGCAGCAGTAGGGAATCTTCCACAATGGGCGAAAGCCTGATGGAGCAACGCCGCGTGAGTGAGGAAGGCTTTCGGGTCGTAAAGCTCTGTTGCCAGGGAAGAACGCCAGGGAGAGTAACTGCTCCTTGGGTGACGGTACCTGAGAAGAAAGCCCCGGCTAACTACGTGCCAGCAGCCGCGGTAATACGTAGGGGGCAAGCGTTGTCCGGAATTATTGGGCGTAAAGCGCGCGCAGGCGGTTCTTTAAGTCTGGTGTCTAAGTGCGGGGCTCAACCCCGTGATGCACTGGAAACTGGGGAACTTGAGTGCAGAAGAGGAGAGCGGAATTCCACGTGTAGCGGTGAAATGCGTAGAGATGTGGAGGAACACCAGTGGCGAAGGCGGCTCTCTGGACTGTAACTGACGCTGAGGCGCGAAAGCGTGGGGAGCAAACAGGATTAGATACCCTGGTAGTCCACGCCGTAAACGATGAGTGCTAGGTGTCGGGGGGGTCCACCCCTCGGTGCCGAAGTTAACACATTAAGCACTCCGCCTGGGGAGTACGGTCGCAAGACTGAAACTCAAAGGAATTGACGGGGACCCGCACAAGCAGTGGAGTATGTGGTTTAATTCGAAGCAACGCGAAGAACCTTACCAGGTCTTGACATCCCCCTGACCGTCTCAGAGATGAGGCTTTCCTTCGGGACAGGGGAGACAGGTGGTGCATGGTTGTCGTCAGCTCGTGTCGTGAGATGTTGGGTTAAGTCCCGCAACGAGCGCAACCCTTGATTCTAGTTGCCAGCACGTAATGGTGGGCACTCTAGAGTGACTGCCGGTGACAAACCGGAGGAAGGCGGGGATGACGTCAAATCATCATGCCCCTTATGACCTGGGCTACACACGTACTACAATGGCCGGTACAACGGGCCGCGAAGCCGCGAGGCGGAGCCAATCCCAGCAAAGCCGGTCTCAGTTCGGATTGCAGGCTGCAACTCGCCTGCATGAAGTCGGAATTGCTAGTAATCGCGGATCAGCATGCCGCGGTGAATACGTTCCCGGGTCTTGTACACACCGCCCGTCACACCACGAGAGTTTACAACACCCGAAGTCGGTGGGGTAACCGCAAGGGGCCAGCCGCCGAAGGTGGGGTAGATGATTGGGGTGAAGTCGTAACAAGGTAGCCGTATCGGAAGGTGCGGCTGGATCACCTCCTTTCTAAGGAGCCCGCAAGGGCATTANCGGAAGGTGCGGCTGGATCACCTCCTTTCTAAGGAGCCCGTAAGGGCATTACGAAGTCCGATTACGCTCGAGTTCAGTTTTGAAGGGGCAAGTCCCTTTCAAGCAACACACTGCGTATGTTTGGCGACATGCGCACCTGTCTGGTGGTTATGGCGGAGGGGTTCCACGCGTACCCATCCCGAACACGACCGTTAAGCCCTCCAGCGCCGATGGTACTTGGACCGAAGGGTCCTGGGAGAGTAGGACGCCGCCAGGCAGGCCCGTTTTGCGGGTCTTTTGCATGGCTTGCGAATATTGGCCTTTAGCTCAGCTGGTTAGAGCGCACCCCTGNTTGCATGCCCGAGCAGTCGACTTCGCGTTGACAGCCAGGGTGAGCCGCAGGCCCAAGCGGTCGACGAAGTCGACGACCAGGGCAGGCCCGTTTTGCGGGTCTTTTGCATGACTTGCGAATATTGGCCTTTAGCTCAGCTGGTTAGAGCGCACCCCTGATAAGGGTGAGGTCGGTGGTTCGAGTCCACTAAGGCCAACCAACTTCACCTTCCCTAACGGGGCCCACGCAAAGTAATCGGAATAGGCTGCGAAGCTATACGTCACTTTGTGGGGAAATGTCATGGGGCCATAGCTCAGCTGGGAGAGCACCTGCCTTGCAAGCAGGGGGTCAGCGGTTCGATCCCGCTTGGCTCCACCATGAGTGATCTTGCCGCGAACGAACGGCTGCCAACTTTTGATGGTTGAGCGGACGGGCGGATCGTGATAAGATAGTCTTCCTGCCGCGAGAGCGGCGAAAAACGTACGGCCTCGAACACGTTGCTTCGCAACGTTGCCTCTAGGCGTACGGGCCGAGACGACTTCGTCGCTCGGTATTGCACCTTGAAAACTGGATAGCGAAACGAAACATCTGCGCTGATGAACATCATCATCGAAGCACCTGTGTTTAACTGCGAGCCNNNTAAGGAGAAATCCAAAGCAAAGGTTAAGCTAATCAAGGCGCACGGTGGATGCCTAGGCGCCAGGAGCCGACGAAGGACGCGACGAACTGCGAAAAGCCTCGGGGAGCCGTAAGTAGGCTTGGATCCGGGGATATCCGAATGGGGAAACCCAGCCGAGGTAATGCTCGGTTACCCGTGAGTGAATCCATAGCTCACGAGGAGGCATACCCAGGGAACTGAAACATCTAAGTACCTGGAGGAGAAGAAAACAAGAGTGATTCCGTCAGTAGCGGCGAGCGAACGCGGATTAGCCCAAACCAGGGGGCTTGCCCCCTGGGGTTGTGGGACGTCTCACATGGAGTTACAAAGGAGCATCTTAGGCGAAGAGGACTGGAAAGTCCCGCNCTCCCTGGGGTTGTGGGACGTCTCACATGGAGTTACAAAGGAGTGCTTTAAGCGAAGAGGACTGGAAAGTCCCGCCACAGAAGGTAACAGCCCTGTAGCTGAAAGGGTGCTCCCTCCGAGACGGATCCCGAGTACCGCGGGACACGTGAAACCCCGTGGGAATCCGGCAGGACCATCTGCCAAGGCTAAATACTCCCTGGCGACCGATAGCGAAGCAGTACCGTGAGGGAAAGGTGAAAAGCACCGCGGGAGCGGAGTGAAATAGAACCTGAAACCGTGCGCTTACAAGAAGTCAGAGCCCGATTTAGGGGTGATGGCGTGCCTTTTGTAGAATGAACCGGCGAGTTACGTTCACGTGCGAGGTTAAGCTGGATAGGCGGAGCCGAAGCGAAAGCGAGTCTGAATAGGGCGCTATAGTACGTGGGCGTAGACCCGAAACCGTGTGATCTACCCCTGTGCAGGGTGAAGGCAGGGTAACACCTGCTGGAGGCCCGAACTCACGAGCGTTGAAAAGCTCGGGGATGACGTGGGGGTAGGGGAGAAATTCCAATCGAACTCGGAGATAGCTGGTTCTCCCCGAAATAGCTTTAGGGCTAGCCTCGGAATCAAGCATCGCGGAGGTAGAGCACTGATGGGGTGCGGGGCCCGCCAAGGGTTACCAAGTCCAGTCAAACTCCGAATGCCGCGCATGTATATCCGGGAGTCAGACGGCGAGTGCTAAGATCCGTCGTCAAGAGGGAAAGAGCCCAGATCATCAGCTAAGGTCCCCAAGTGTGTGTTAAGTGGGAAAGGATGTGGAGTTGCGAAGACAACCAGGATGTTGGCTTAGAAGCAGCCACCATTTAAAGAGTGCGTAATAGCTCACTGGTCGAGTGACTCTGCGCCGAAAATGTAACGGGGCTAAACACACCACCGAAGCTATGGCAGACGCGCTTTAGGCGCGCTTGGGTAGGGGAGCGTTCTGTAAGGGTTGAAGTCAGACCGGAAGGACTGGTGGACTTTACAGAAGTGAGAATGCCGGTATGAGTAACGAAAAGACAGGTGAGAATCCTNGTATGCGGGTTGAAGTCAGACCGGAAGGACTGGTGGACTGCATACAAGTGAGAATGCCGGTATGAGTAACGAAAAGACAGGTGAGAATCCTGTCCGCCGAAAGCCTAAGGGTTCCTGGGGAAGGTTCGTCCGCCCAGGGTAAGTCGGGACCTAAGGCGAGGCCGAAAGGCGTAGTCGAAGGACAACAGGTTGAAATTCCTGTACCACCGTAAGCCGTTACGAGCGATGGGGGGACGCAGGAGGGCAGAGACGCCGGCTGATGGAATAGCCGGTCCAAGCAGCAAGAGGTGTGCGTAGGCAAATCCGCGCACTGTAACCTCAAGCTGTGACGGGGAGGGAAAATTGCAGTACCGAAGGTCTTGTGCTCACGCTGCCGAGAAAAGCCTCTAGCCAGGCGAAGGTGCCCGTACCGCAAACCGACACAGGTAGGCGAGATGAGAATTCTAAGGCGCGCGGAAGAACTCTCGTTAAGGAACTCGGCAAAATGACCCNNNCCGAGAAAAGCCTCTAGCCAGGCGAAGGTGCCCGTACCGCAAACCGACACAGGTAGGCGAGATGAGAATTCTAAGGCGCGCGGAAGAACTCTCGTTAAGGAACTCGGCAAAATGACCCCGTAACTTCGGGAGAAGGGGTGCCCCGGTAAGGTGAATAGCCTGAGGGGGCCGCAGTGAAGAGGCCCAAGCGACTGTTTAGCAAAAACACAGGTCTGTGCGAAGCCGCAAGGCGAAGTATACGGGCTGACGCCTGCCCGGTGCTGGAAGGTTAAGGGGAGCGGTTAGGGGCAACCCGAAGCTGTGAACCGAAGCCCCAGTAAACGGCGGCCGTAACTATAACGGTCCTAAGGTAGCGAAATTCCTTGTCAGGTAAATTCTGACCCGCACGAATGGCGTAACGACTTGGGCGCTGTCTCAACGAGAGATCCGGTGAAATTTTAGTACCTGTGAAGATGCAGGTTACCCGCGACGTGACGGAAAGACCCCATGGAGCTTTACTGCAGCTTGATATTGGACTTTGGTACGGTCTGTACAGGATAGGTGGGAGCCTAGGAAGCCTGAGCGCCAGCTTAGGTGGAGGCGACGTTGGGATACCACCCTGATCGTATCGGAGTTCTAACCTGTCACCGTGAATCCGGTGAAGGGACCGTGTCAGGCGGGCAGTTTGACTGGGGCGGTCGCCTCCCAAAATGTAACGGAGGCGCCCCAAGGTTCCCTCAGCGCGG
>NZ_JAQZSJ010000041.1 GCF_029360585.1 Cohnella caldifontis
AATCCTTGCTGCTACTGCATTTTTCAATTGTTCAGCAAGCCCTAGATAGGTGACGTTGTCTTCTATTCGGTGGGTTAGGCGGTTCTTCGCTTGAAATAAATGACGGTATCATCTATTCGGCGATTCGGTGGTACTTCGCTTGAAATAGATGATGTCGTCATCTTTACTGTGGGTTTGGTTTGTTAGGGTGTCATCCTTTACGTCAAAGGAATACCGGCTACTTTTCGGATTTCGTTGGCCAGCCGATGAAACTCGTCCTTGTCCGTCTGAGTGGTCGCCACATTCCATGCCGCCTGCAGGAACGCGATGATTTTCTCCGCGTCTTCTTGGCTCATTTCCGATGCCACCTCCTCCTGCTCCAAAGTGGAATCAGCTTTCAAGCTCCACCAACCTTCGCCTCCGAATGACTCGTTCAGATCCACCGCCACGCCGGCTTGGCGGACGTTGTTTTGGTATTGGTACAGATTCGCCCGCTCACTTCTCTTGCCCCGGCTCCAGGCATACGTCTGCCAGAAATGGCGGCAAGCGCCCCTTTTGGCCATCTCCTCAACGACTGCATAGGATCCGTAGACTCCGACCTCGAAGTCCGGCAGCTGGCTGGCAGCCCCCCGCAAGTAAGCTTCGATTTCATCGTAGTCTTCCGGCCCCGCATCGTAGTCCACGGCAAAATAAATCGCCGACCCAGGCGGTTGGCCGACCGTCCGCGCTTCTCGGAACGCGGCGGCTCCGTCGGCTTGCCCAGAGGACGCGCCGCCTGCGGGGCGGTTGGCCGTCGTCTCGTAGACGGAGACGACCTTCATCCCCGCCTCCGAAATCGCCTGTGCCTCTTCCGACGTCAGGCGCTTCCAAGCATAGCTTGCCGGTACCAAGTAGCGAGCGGCGAACGTAAACCCGGCCACGGCCAGAGCCCGCGCCGTGGCGGCAGTCAGCGGCGTAGAGCAGTCGATTCCTTTCGCCACTAAGATCCCCCCCTTCCTCATGCATGAGATCAGGCTCTTCTATATTCAATGTATATGTCACGGCCGCGGTGTAGGCTCCGCCCAAACCTGCCCCGATGATGTCAGGCTAAGGAGCGCAAGCACGATCAGCCTTCACGAAGATTCCTTCTTTTTGTTTTTGGCGAATTGGTACAATCCGGACGCCGTCAGTCCGATGACCGAAATCGTCGTTAGCGTCTGCCTGACGGTATCGGGGACCAGGACGAATACGGCTGCGACGGCCAGGCTTAGTATATGATTATAGCGACTCGGTACCTTAAATTCCTTCGCAATTCCAACATATGCAGCCACGATCGGAGCAAGAAGCGCGGCTTGTTCGGTGAGAGGGGTCAATTCGTTCATCATGTCACCCCCCTCTCAAGTTCACGAGCAAAGCCACCGCAGCCGCCAGGACTGCCCCCACCACCGTGCGCCACAGCCATCTTTGGTTGTCGGCGATCTCGTCGATCCGGTGATGGGCCGATTTCGCTGCCTGCAGCGCCTGCAACGCCGCGTCTCTCGCCGTCTCCGCCGTTTCGCGCACGTCCGTCAGCGCATCGATTTTCGTCTCCAAACGAACGACGCGCTCCCGGATTTCCGAGAGCACGCGCGCTTCTTCCGTGGGCATGGGGGTCACCTCCCAAGAAATAAGGCCCCGCTTATGCGAGCCCCTCATAGTCTAATCCTGTGATTTCGTTGTAGTGCTCAGTTGTGATCACGCCGAATCGTACATATTGCAGCAATTGCGGCAGCTTTGCCCAGCCCTTCTGGTAGTAATATTGAACTCGCTCGAAATCGCTCACGCTCCTGCACCTCCTTCGAGAGCCAGCAACTGTAATTCGAGATTTACAAGCTGCTCGCCAAGCATTTGATTTTCTGCCCGCAAATCTAGCGATTCGAGTTCACGCTGGACGAGTTGCTCACCGATGATATCGAGTTCGGTGGGTCCATGGGGCGGATTCCTCCGTGCCTCGACTTCCTCCAGGGGTAGGGTTTCTTCCCATTCCCCCGTTTCGAAATTCAGTATCGGCTCAAAAATGCCGTCGAGTCGTTTCGCCACCCAATACCCAACTTTAACCAATTTCTCCGGGTTTTCTGGATCTAGTTCGTATGCTTCGGAAATGTCCGGCGCATCACCCTCAACGTGGGAAACTCCCCTGTTGAAATTCGGCTTGCCGTCTAGCCCAACAAATAACGCTTGTTTCATGGTTCAACCCTCCCCTTATTGTTTTGCACGAAAAATGCAGTTCAATTGAAATTGAATAGTGGGATCGAACGCTCCCGTACTGAACAAAACGACGCTTCCATCTACTCGGACTATTAACATGCTATTAATCACGCCATCGTTTACCCGAGCAATAGGATACCGTTTATTTTTTGCAGGCCACAATTCTTTTGGAAGGTAGAAAACTGTTGTGTTGTTTGTACCGGTTCCCTTTAGGTTGCCTTCAAATTCCACTAGACCGTTCTCATACTTAACGTATCCAATATTTTCGTCACCATTGGACCAACCACCTACAAGAATCGGTGCTATGGTTTGCGGCTGTTGCTTATGCGCCTTCCCACGTTGCATAGCCGTTATATCCGCTTTAGCTTGGACAACGATCCGCGTCAGGTCGTCTACCGCTTCCTTAATGTTCGGGACAACTTCGCCCGTGATCGTAATCGGTGCTAGGCCGATTTTGTACGTATCCAGCGCCAAGTAATCGACGGAATAGGCGGCGGTTGGGTCGTATAAATTCGTACCTATCGTGAGTCGTTGATTACCATAGGCTGTTGATGCACTATCGTAATACCAACCTTGGCCTAAGTTTGTCCCATAAATTGTTTCGCGTTTTCCGCTTTTATAAAATCTAAGGATACTATTGACACGGTTATTAAACTGCGATTCAGGGAATGCCGTTTGGTTTAATCGCGTAAATCCGCCATTAGAAACAGGCGTTACCGCTTCCCCAACAATAACCCCCGCCCCAACTTCAACGAAGTTGTCCCCATCCTCCAGTATTAATTCGCCGTCATAGGGAACGAATTCCGTGACAGATTGGGAAAGCTGGTATTGGAGTTGGTAGGGCGTAAAGTTAGGGGCGTAGTTGTTTAGAACATAGTTTTGATCGGACGTAATACCTGTACCGTCAACAACGGATTTCCAGTAGTACGTAGCAATTCCGTCATAGGGCCCGCCAGTAGATGAGCAAAGCTTCCAACCGTTCATGTACGCCTTAATAAGCGGAGTTGTGCCCGGTGTCATCGCGTCCGTCCATCCGCTATCTGCATCGTCAATCGTGATAATAATCCCTAGTGTATTCCCAACATACAGCTGATCCCCTGCGGAATAGGCCGTATTTGTTAAGTTGGTGGATAAAATTTTCCCGTTATATTTAATGCAATAACCTGAGTTCAAAACAGGTTTAGCAATGTTAGATACGGGTAAGGATACACGCTTAAATCCAACGTAATCCGTTTCTAGCTGCCATGCTTGCGACCCATCCAACACCATCCGCTTAAACCGTCTAGTTGCATACGGTTTCCCCTCGCCGTCAAATTCCAACGTATCCGCTACACTACCGTCCATATTCGACGCAAGATTCAGGCCGTCCATAAAGTACAGGTGGGACGGTTTTTGGACCTCATAAGGCGCGGCCGTCGTCCCTAGATTAAGCATCGGTTGTGCGTTTTTAACCTCGTTCGCGTCGATGTTTGCGCGGTCGGTTCTCCGAATCGCTAGACGTACATACCGCGCATTACTCGGTGCGGTCGCCACAGCGCCGTCAGCCTTGAATGTGATATACGCTTTATTTTCGTCGTACCAATAGGAGTAAAAATCCCCCATCGTGTACCCGTTGGCATAATTGACGGAAAAGAAGTAGTTTTTTCCACCGATGATCGGAATATAGTCAATCGTGCGAATCGCTGTAGTATCCGAGAATTGCGTACCATCTGCGATTTTAATCGTGCCGGATTCCCAAGCGCCGACTTCGGTGGATGCAAGATTCCGTCCTGGTGTCCGGATATAAATTGCGTTGATGTTTTTCATATCGTCTACATAGGGATATACCGTTTCGATATATGCCTTCGCTTCTGCCGGGGTCATGCCATCGAGTTTCGTTTTCTCAGCGGCTGTGATTTCAAAAACGCGCACATCGTCAAAATAGCCACTACTTCCGGATGGGCCACGTACAACTAGATTCAAAGCTACGATTGCTGATGCCGATGTCCACTGGGATGCCGCATAATGTAGAACTAATCTCGACGTATCCGTGACTAGTGACGTACCTAGGGCTTGCTGAACGGGTCGCTTTTTAGGGCATCACGGGCAAGC
>NZ_JAQZSJ010000042.1 GCF_029360585.1 Cohnella caldifontis
ACGCATCGCAGCCTTTTGGCTGCTCGGTCCGCCCGGTGCATTTCGTGGAAGCTGAATCAGACGGACAACCCTGCGAACCTAACCGCATCGAGGCCGCCCCGTTGGGGCTTAAGGTTCTCGGGGTCGTGAATTCGAGAGACGTTAGGCGACATTGATTTATAGAATGGAGTGAGCTCAAAATTTTCTGTTCATTTTATTACTTTTCTATTTTTCCACTAAGGAAATTAATGTAAACGAACAAAATAAAATTTACATAATAATTGTAGAGTTGTTCATAGCATGTATGAGTACATATATTTCGTACAAAGTACAATACAAAATTCATAATTACCCAGTAGGATGGAAAGTTGGGATAGGTCAACTTTTAGCTGGAATACTAAGTTCTATTGCAAATATAGTTTTATTCATTATTTTTAACTTCAGTTTTTCAAGAATTAAAAACCGAAATTATCAAATTTCAATATTTATTTTCATATCATTGATGATGTTCATGATTCATTATATTATTTCAGATTCTTTTGGATGGGGAAATGATTTTGAAGATCGATAATCAATAAGAATTAACGTCGCCTAACACTGAATTCACGCATCGCAGCCATTCGGTTGCTCGGTCCGCCTAAGGCATAGGGAGGAAGTGGATTCAAGCGGACAACCTTGCGAACCTAACCGCGTCACGGCCGCCCTGTTGGGGCATAAGAGTGAATACGAGATTCGGTTTTTTTAAATTAAACTAGGGGAATGTGATCAAAAGGATGGCTCTGGGTAATATTTTGCCGGATTGGTTAATATTCGCCATAATTGGAGCACTTATAAGTGCAATTGTATTACTAATCTTGCATATAAAAATTGTAAATTGGGTCACCAAAGATTGCAAGTATAGTGAAAGTACCGATATATATTCAAACATTGCTCCGTATATGGTGCTTTTTCTGCCATTTATAGGCATATTAATATATCTGCTGATTCGTTCGTATCATAAATAGAATTAGAGGTGACCAGAAAATGGTAAATAGCATCACAGATTTACTGCTGCTCGGCTCCCCCGATTAAAAATTCAAAAATCATGGGGGTAGTAACAATGAAAGTTAAACGAATTGTTGCGAATATTGATACTTCAAAAATTGAATCGGCTAAATCGTTCTATAAAGAGGTGCTTGGACTTGACTTATTGATGGATCATGGTTGGATTGTAACTTATGGTTCAAATGAAAAAATGAGCATTCAAATTAGTTTCGCTTCACATGGAGGCTTACTGACACCTACACCTGATCTTTCAATAGAAGTTGACAATATTGATATTNAAATGAAAAAATGAGCATTCAAATTAGTTTCGCTTCACATGGAGGCTTACTGACACCTACACCTGATCTTTCAATAGAAGTTGACAATATTGATATTTGTTTAGAACTTATGAAAAGAGCCGGATTTCCAATAGAATATGGACCTGCGAATGACCATGGGGGGTACGAAGATTTTTTGTCCGCGATCCGTTCGGCAAGCTAATCAATATCCTCGCCCATACAAAATTCAACTTTTATAGGATGTGGAGCTAAATTTCCTAAGTACGTTCAAATAAGACTTCAATATAAATTAAATTTTGGAATACTATAATACTAAATGAAAAAATCAATAGATTGTTTGTGTTATGCTTCGAAGGCAGGAACTTCAGTTAACATTGCATTCACGCATCGCAGCCTTACGGCTGCTCGGTCGCCAGAGGCTTTTCGAGGGAGCAGACTCAGGCGACAACCCTGCGAACCTAACCGCGTCGCGGCCGTCCCTATGGAACTTAAGGTTCACAGGTTCGTGAATACGAAAGACGTTAACTTAAATCTACGAAAAATTATAAAAGGAAGAATTGAATGAGAAATGTAATTGGAGTCATCTTGGTTTTCATATTTTTTTAAGTCGATATTTAAAAGAACAATTTTGGTTTTGGATTATACATACATTATTCTTTTTACTTTTTGGAATTGCATTAGTTATAGGGGCAATTTTTATAAATAAATTTAAAAGAACGAAAAATAAAAAGAATAATAAACTTATGCAGGTTGTTGGAATATTTTCGGGGGTCGCATTAATCATTTTTTTTATAAATGAATTTCTGCCTAGTTATATGGATATCCCTGCATATATTTCGAAGGATTATGAAATAATCAGAGGGAAACCAGACTACATTTCAGGGAAGTCAAGAAGAGATTTGTATCAAACAATAGAAATAAAAAATATTAGATTAAAAAACGAATATATAATACCCCTAGATTCTATTAGTGAATATGAAATTTATTATCTGCCAAATTCAAAATTCGTAATTAAATTATCTGAAATTAAACAAGCTAAATAGAACATTCGACGAAGTTGCAGACTTCAGCTTTCATAGCATTCACGCATCGCAGCCTTAAGGCAGCTCGGTCCGCCCGAGGCATTTCGAGGAGTGGATACAGGCAGACAATCCTGCGAATCTAACCGCGCCGCGGCCACCCCGTTGGGGCTTAAGGTACTATGGGTCGTGAATACGAGGGACTTCATGCAAAATCTTAATGGAAAGGAAATTATGAAGAATGAATGCAATATCAGTCTTTATACTCCTGATTTCTTTACTTTTTGGAAATCCCACAGAAAAGAATTTTGTAATTGAAGGTCCGTCAATGAGCCCAACATTGAGCGACGGGGATCGAGTGAAGGTTAGTACTAATTTGAGCACCGATATTGTTGTAAATGATATCATCATCTTCAAACAAGATAATAAATCGTATTGCAAGCGTGTTATTGGAGTTGAAGGAGACCGGATAGAAGTTGTTGGGACTCAAATTTTGGTGAATGGTACAGAGCTTTATCATTCGAAGTATCAAATTGGTGAAGACACGGAAATTACATTACAACAAGATGAGTTCTATGTTATCGGAGACAATATTGATAATAGTTACGACAGCAGAATGTTTGGTCCAATTAATAGATCGCATATTATTGGGAAGGTGACTTCTATTAAGCATACTCGATGAACAGCCGGTCACTTTGTGACAGAATGGTTCTCGGGTACGTGAAAACACGGGACGTTATACAACATTCGTCAGTTCTCTTCCTTGGAGGTGAGTTTATGAAAGTGGGGTTGAGTTACAAAATCACCTCGAATTTGAGTGTTGAAATTAAAGAATTGGAACTCACTGATATCGGTTCAGAACCTGACGTGATCGCTTACCTTAATGATACAGATGAATGCGATTCATTAGTCTACCTGAGAGTGAATGATGAAATCACGATTCATTGTTTTTTAAACTGTAGTAGTTTTGAAGTTAATGATCTAACGGTATTTTGTTCGGAAGAAACACGGACAATTTTTATTGGTGGGAAGAAGAAGTCATTTACGATAAATATGAATACTTGCCAGATTTCTAACGAATTTGAACATTGTTTGTTTTGGGATTTCAATATACTTTCAAACGGATTGATTCTTGAAACAGGTGAATTGGATTGTTTGTTAAGGGATAGGAATGGAACAATATTAAGTCATGCTCCGGTGGATCCGCCTTATGAAATATTTGATGAAGAAGATGGCATTAGATTTAATTCAATCGTTCATGGAACAACTTATCTAAAGTACCCCAGTGAAAAAATTTTAGAGGCTTAAGGTGAACGCTATCGGAAATCTTAGACAATACAAATTAGAGGAGTAACGAGAATGCTCCAGTCCATCGTCCATATTGCGCTTGTGGTAAAAGACTATGATGAGGCCATAGATTTTTATACAAAGAAGCTCCATTTTACGGTAGTGGAGGATACTTTTCAGCCTGAACAAGATAAGCGTTGGGTCGTCGTATCTCCTCCCGGTTCGGTCGGCACGACCATATTATTGGCGAGAGCATCGAAACCGGAGCAAGAAGCATTTATTGGCAATCAATCTGAACTGACCCCTGTCAAGTAGACAGTATAAAAAACAAAAAGCTA
>NZ_JAQZSJ010000043.1 GCF_029360585.1 Cohnella caldifontis
AAAAACTCTGACCTCGTGCGGTCAGAGTTTTTATGGTGGAGGCGAACCATGGCTTGGCTAATCCACAATTCGCCGCCACGTGATACTTAGGTTTTTTGGGGAGGTGCTTTTTATAGATTAAACAGCCGACTTTCTTTGCTTTAAAACACCTCAAGAGAATTTCTTAGAATCAAAAAGTTGAGCTATAGGGAAAACAGTATATTGATCTAACTTCTAGATTTAAATTCTTCTAGCCATAATTTTATTTTTTCTATATCTGCTTTTATTCCATCGGGATCAGGTATATCAACAGGTGATTCCATTGATTGTGAATGCTCGTACCTAGAATACTTGGTCATAAATTCATCAAATAAACGACAATCTTCCTGATTTATCAGTGCTAACCTATGTATTTTACCCATGGTGTTAACTGCTCTTCTAAAACGATGTACTACATCAGACATCAGATCATATTCTATAATTCGTTCAAGTAAACTCCGAAAATCGCTGCATAAACCTTTTGCATAAACATCATATTCTTCCCTGCCTTCCTCATGAAAAATTTTTTTGGCCTTAGATAATCTATCATTTAACAGTGAATTCAATGCTTTCTCTGTTTTGTTAATGTAAATTGGTAGTTCGCCAGGTTCTCCTGTTCCCCAAACCTCTGATCGTAAACAAATAATATTTGATTCAATACTTTTCCTTTTCGCTTGTTCTAACAACAAAGTTAACAAAGAGATCCGATGTGTAAAAACAATAACTTGTCTCGTTTGGCTGAGTCTAACAAGACGTTCAACCGTAGCTTCCTCAAAATCCTGATCCAGAGATGATATAGGATCATCAAATATAAATGGAGTATTGTGCGGATCTGCCTCAACGTCAGCTATAAAACCAGATAGCGAAACAATCCTAAACTCTCCCTCACTTAAGACATCTGCCGCCTTAACAGGTAACTTGCAATCCTTAAGTTGAATCTTATGAAATATATGTCCTCTTTGTGCTCTTGATTTAATCAACTCAACTTTCAACCTATTGCCACCTAATACCTTAAGCTCTTGGTTAAATCTTAATATATACTCAGCAGTAATTAATTTATCGGACAGCTCCGATTTTTTTGTTGAAAGTGCTTGAGTATTTGTAAGTCTTATCGATTGTTCTAACTTAGTTCGAAGTTTTAATTTTGCAATGTTCTCCGTAACAAGTTGTTGTTGTTGAGCAATCCATTTTCTTGCTTCCAACTCTCTTATTCTTCCTGAAATTTCCTTCCTGTTATCCTGTTCAACTAAGCTAATTAAACTCGATGACTGCTGCTCATAAGTCAAAGCAATTTCAGATAACGAATCTAAAACAGTATGTTCTTGAATTGGAGTTAACTCCCCTAAATTTTGCACCTTGTCTATTGCATCTTTTCGTTTCCGAAGAGTAGTCAATAGTCCAATAAATTTTCTAATTTCTAATTCATCAGTCAATCCTATAGAATTAAGATGCAGTATAATGGATTCATCGGTTAGAATTTCTGGAAGACCCATTTTTGTCAGCTTAAAATGCTCTTCAGCGACTTGAGCCTCTCTCATTAATACCCCTTTAACATAACTTTCAAAATTGACAAGTCTCTGCTTTGCATCATCTGTTAATGGTTGATGACACAAAACACATTTCGAGTCGTCCCCTGTATAAGGAAAAGGAAATTGAGGGTAGGCAAGTTTTTCAGAGAATTCGCGCGCATGTTGCCACAGCAATTTCCAACTCTCTGTTCCGATTCCTTCAAAAGAGGAGCCTTCAAAAATTTTCAACGCATCCTCTTCTGCTGCCTTTTTCTTTACAACCATTTCATTTTTCTCACTAATGATTTTTGAAATATTTTCATCACTATATTTCTCTATTAATTCTTGAAATATATTAATTAAACTTTTGGCGTTTCTTGCTATTTGATTAAGTTTATTCGCCTTTTCAATAGGATTTGTTTCTCCAAGAAGTTGTTTTAACTCATTAAGTAATTGTTCATCTGTGTTACTCCAACTACAATTTTTATCAACATCATCGGAAGTGGTTTTATTATTAATTTTCTGAAGCCAAGCTCCTGCCTTGGTATCTTGATATTCTTTCGGCAGATTATATTGCTTTATTTCAATTCTATTACTTTCTTCCTTCAAAGCTTGTCCAACTTTTTGACAAACATCAGTTAGTTCGGTAAAGAAAGTAAGCAACCATGGCTCATAAGCGACTTCATTTTCTTCATTAACGTAGACATTTGCACATGCAGTATCATAAAGATGAATACTATTTAATTGCTCTATAGTTCCTTGTTCTGAGCTCCATTTTATTTGATGATCTGCTGTTCCATCGTTATAAACAATTGCACATTCTTGTTTTTGGACAGCTTTCTCTTGAAAGACGTTCCCTATCAACTTTCCAGGTTCTCGCCCTCCACACACATGTTTTAACAATTTTACATAACTCGATTTCCCGGAGCCATTTTGACCGTAAACTATAGTTAATTGACCTGAACCAAATTGTAACGGCTTTCTAGGATTTAGTGCATTAATTCCCTTAACTTCACCGATCGATACCAATCTTAAATATTTAGTATCGCTGTTAGAGAAGATATCTTTAAGAGGAAGTGTAGTAGATTCCTTAGTTGTACGATCTGAATCGACTTCCATCTTACATAGTTCAATTAGTTCTTGAATATCCTTATCTGACAATTTTGTAGTTCTCACTAATCGAGAAGCTGCATTTTGCAACCATTTTGGTCTTTGACTTAACCAATATTCAACATCAACAAGAATTTCATGCATCAGTATCACTCCTAGTGAAAAATAAAAAGCGTAGTCATATTCAATGAAGCTACGCACTGATGTTTTATATTATGCAAATTTACGTCATTACTTAAGCCCAACAATTGTTTTAATTTTCCATTTGAAAAATTTTAAAACGAACGTTATTTGTTTTCGACGACTACTAACATAATAATACCAAATTTAACATTCTTAATGAATCTTGATTTCCGAATAACGGCAACCAAGCCTAGGACAGAATGTTATCCTATCTTTAGGTCCATAACATATTCGATCGTCAGAATAAGTCCAGAAAACATTATTTAATGATAAAAAGTCTCCCGATTAAGTTTTCAATCTGCATAATCCATCGGTAATGGCAGAAAAATTCTATACACGTTCTAAAAACACCATAACTAACGGCATTGACGGAGAATTTGGAAAAGATAGCAGATAAATATTCATTTTAACAAACACTTTTGTTAGTAACCGATAATTTTTATAGATGTTTTACAGTTGATCTAACTTGATATCTATTTGATATAGCCGTTTTCTGCCAAATACTTTATTAGCGGTCTTTCACTTTTGCCTATAATGGGGGAAAAAGGCACCAATCCACAACTTCATGCGATTGTGGATTTAAATGGTGGTGGAGGCGAGAGGGGAGTATATGATTCCTCATTGAACTTGCTGTCGAAGATCACTCGACGAAGCAGAGCGCAGCGGTAGACAGATGCCGTGCTCGGTCTGCTCTGCAGACCTGCGCGCGATCGAACCCAACT
>NZ_JAQZSJ010000044.1 GCF_029360585.1 Cohnella caldifontis
AAAAACTCTGACCTCGTGCGGTCAGAGTTTTTATGGTGGAGGCGAGGGGAGTCGAACCCCTGTCCGAAGACAACGCCACACAGGCTTCTACGGGTGTAGTCCCAGTTTTGATGTCACCCGAGCAGCGCCCCGGAACCGGCTCTGCGTTGGGTCAGCCTGATTGTCTTCTTCCGCTAGCCCCAGGCGGAGACTAGACGGCGTATCCCACTAAAGTTGAGCCCCTATCCCGCTACATGGGCGATAGAGAGTAGGAGCCTGGTGACCGTTATTAGGCGGCCAGAGCCAGAGAAGGTTGTTGTTGTTTGCCGTTTAAATTTGGCATCCGCGTTGTTGAAGCGGCCGCAGCCCCACTACCCGCTACCCATGCTCGAACTGTCCCCGTCGAATCCATAAACGCCCCCGAATCGGATCGTCGCAGCCGCCAAATACTACACTCATAAGCAGCTCGTGATCGCTAAATAAGGAGCCGTCAAAATCAACGGCAGCTGAACATCTACGACTATTATAACACACCGAGCCTCGCGATACCGCGTGCTCTTTGCTGGCAAGCTTGCCAGTGACCCGTCCGACGAGCGACCTCAACAGCCGAAAAGGTTAACCCTGCAAACAGAAACCATCAAGAGCCGTAAAGATCAACACGCCGAATCCGAATCATCAACCCATCCAACGATCAACGCCCTTAAAAGCTGACTTTCTGCTTCTCCCGAAGCGCCCGCTGGATGTCGCGCTGCGCGTCTTTCTTGGCGGCGTCTGCGCGCTTGTCGTATTGCTTCTTGCCTTTGCCCATGCCGATCAGCACTTTGGCATAACCGTTGCGGATGTACACCTTGAGCGGCACGATCGTATACCCTTCCCGCTTCGACTCGCCCAGCAGCTTGTGGATCTGCTGCTTGTGCAGCAGCAGCTTCCGCGCCCGCGTCGGATCGCTCGGGTTGCTGCGGTTGCCTTCCTCGAACGGGCTGATGTGCATGTTGTGGATGAACATCTCGCCGTTGCGGACCGTGGCGAACGCGTCGCTCATGTTCGCGCGCCCGCGGCGCAGCGACTTGATCTCGGTCCCCGTCAGCACCATCCCGGCTTCGTAGGTCTCCTCGATGAAGTAGTCATGGGACGCCTTCTTGTTTTGCGCCAAAGGCTTGTCGAACTGGTCTTTGTTCTTGCTGCCCATTTTCCTCCACCTCCGATTTCCGAAAATGTTTCTCCGACCGCACCCGCCTTATACGCCGTACAGCCGGAGATTCATTATAGCACGCCCGGCCCTCAGTCCGCCAGATTCAAACACTTGGCGACCAGCGCCATGCGGATGTACAGCCCGTTGACCGCCTGCCGGAAATACGCCGCGCGCGGATCCGCGTCGACTTCCTCCGCGATCTCCCCGGCACGAGGCAGCGGATGCAGGATGATGGCGTCCTTGCGCATCCGATCTAGGAAAGCACCGTCGATGATGTATTTGCCCGAAGCCTTCTCGTACTCCTCGACCGACGGAAAACGTTCCTTCTGGATCCGCGTCTGATAGATCACGTCCGCCGAACCCGCCACCGCGTTGAGATCCTGCGTCTCCTGATACCGAATGCCCTTCTCGTCCAAGTAATGCTTGACGTAAGGCGGGATCTGCACGTTCTCCGGAGCGATGAAGTCGATCATGACGTCCTGATAGTTCGCCAAAATGTAGCTGAGAGAGTGCACCGTCCGTCCATACGTGAGATCGCCTACCATGGCGATTCTGAGCCCATCGATGCGACCGAACTCCTTATTGATCGTGTACGCGTCCAGCAGCGCCTGCGTCGGGTGCTCCCCCGCGCCGTCGCCCGCGTTGATGACCGGCACGCCCGCGACCGCCGCCGCCCGCTTGGCCGCGCCGATCTCGGTATGGCGCATGACGATGACGTCGCTGTACCCCGTCACGATCCGGATCGTGTCCTCAAGCGTCTCTCCTTTGATGGCGGACGAGAACTGCGCGGCGTTCTCCGTCCCGATCACGCTGCCGCCCAGCCGGTGCATCGCCGATTCGAACGAGAGCCGCGTCCGCGTGCTCGCCTCGAAGAACAGCGTCGTCATGATTTTGCCCGACAACCGCTTGTCGCCGCCGGCCGCTACGACGTCCTCCATCTTCTCCGCGGCCGCGAACAGCCGCTCCAGCTCCGGACGATCGAACTGCTTGGCCCCCAGCACATGATACAAATTTCGTTCCACGGGCTCCACCCTCTCCATAAATCCGAACCTTTACACCATTTCTTATCCTATAAGATACGACACCAATTGTAAAATGGCTTATTCACCCTTCGAAGCTGCGATGGGCCGGCGCTGCCCCGATCGGCCGCTGGCCGTACCACGTGTTGCCCACCGGCTAAAGGACACAGCGGACGCTATTCTATTCAATTCTTGACCTTCCGTATTTTAACGGACACAGCTGCACTTATTGAGGGAAAAACACCGCGTTGAATAGCCATACAGGGCAAATAAGGGCCGTGCTGTCCATTAGAATTTCGAAATAGTCGTATTTCCGCAAATAACCGCTGTGGTGTCCGTTAGGTTTGGAAATGGTCGTATTCCTACAAATAACCGCTGTGGTGTCCGTCAGGTTTGGAAATGGTTGTATTCCTACAAATAACCGCTGTGGTGTTCGTTAGGTTTCCGAAATGGTCGTATTCCTACAAATAACCGCTGCGGTGTCCATTAGGTTCGGAAATGGCCGTTTCCCGCAAATAACCGCTGTGGTGTCCGTTAGGTTTTGAAATGGCCGTTTTCCCGCAAATAACCGCTGTGGTGTCCGTTAGGTTTGGCAATGGCCGTTTTCCCGCAAATAACCGTGCGGTGTCTGTTAGGTTTGGAAATAGCCCTTTCCCGCAAATAACCGCTGTGGTGTCCGTTAGGTTTGGGAAAGGTCGTATTCCTGCAAATACTGGCCGGGGTGTCCCTGGCAAGAGGCTGCACCAGCCGATCCCCGTGAATCGTAGGCCTTACCGATCGGACTCGCCGACTCGCAAGTCAAATGGCCGCCGATCGCGAATCAAGACAAAGGCCAGCCCACCCAGGCTGGCCTCACACCGTCAGTCCTTCTTCTTCCGGCGTCCGCCGGTCGGCCGGCCGCCTCCGCCGCCCCTCTCGCGGCGGGCGCTGCGGCGCATTTCCTCCAGCGCTTCCTGCTCTCCGCCGTCGTCCTTGAGGCCCTGGCCAGAAATCGGCAAGCCCCACATGTCCAGCTTGCCCGCGCGCCGGTTCCTCTGCGGCTTCGGCGCGGCGGCTGCCGGGGCTACGGCAACCGCGGCGCCCGCAGCGCCTCCGGCCGTGCCGCCGCCTCCGCGGCCCGACTTCCGCCCGCGGCCCCCGCCGGCCCGTGCCGGCTCCGCTGCACCTGCCGGCGCCATACCGGCATCGCCGCCGCCGACCGTCACCGCGCCCAGCACCAGCGGGGCCGGCTTGCGGCCCTTCTTGCCGCGCCGCCGCCCG
>NZ_JAQZSJ010000045.1 GCF_029360585.1 Cohnella caldifontis
TGAACTGACCCCTGTCAAGTAGACAGTATAAAAAACAAAAAGCTATGGCACTGACCGTTTCCTTATGGTTGGTGCCATTTTCTATGCTGCCGAACCTAAAAGGTAACGTCTGTATTCCAGTGGTGTCATTCTGTTAAGCCTCTTTTGGTATCGGCCATTGTTGTAGTAATCGATGTATTCTTTAATTGCTGCTTCCAGATCTTCGTATGAATCGAATTTGTTAAGGTAGTACATTTCAGATTTCATCATTCCCCAGAATGACTCCATCGGACCATTGTCTATGCACCTGGATACCCTAGACATACTTTGCGTCATTCCAGCATCATCTAGCTTCTTCCTGAACTGTTTGCTTGTATATTGGAATCCACGGTCACTATGAAAGAGGGGTGAGGCGTCAGGATAAGACTTGTGGGCGATATCAAAAGTTCGAAATACAAGTTCATTGTTGTTGGAATGTCCGACCACAAAAGATACGATACTTTTATCAGCCAAGTCGAGGATCGCACTAAGATAAGCCTTGCTCTGAATGCCATACTTCATCTCAGTCACATCAGTAAGCCATTTGGTACCGAACTCAGTGGAGTTAAAATCTCTATTCAGGACATTTTCCGCTGTAATTTCAGGCGTAGAATGGACGTAATTTTTCCGCTTCCTACGACATACCGATTTTAGATGTAGGATGTCCATGAGTCTGTATATTCGTTTATGATTGACATTCAATTGGTGTTCTCGGTTTAGCTTGATTGTCATCTGGCGATATCCGAGAATTCCGCCTTTTTCTTCGTAGGCATCCCTAATCAAGGGAAGCAATGCTTTGTTGAATATCTCATTATCGCTTTCTTTCCGGTTTAGCCATTTGTAATACGAAGAACGTTGGACTCCAGCAAGATCACAGAGTTGACTGATGGGATATGGTTCCATTTCGTGTAGATCGCTTATGGCAAGATACGTAGCTTCATATCGAACTTGGCTTAGAATCGTCCCCTTTCGATCTCGTCCAGCTTTTTTAGAAAGTCAATCTCCATCTGCTGTCTTCTGTTCTGGGCCTGAAGCAGTGCATTCTGTGCCCTCAGTTTCTCTACCTCGGACATTGCATCTTCCGTTTTCCTTTTCCCACGCCTGTCCTGAAGTGCTTCCACACCAGACTTTAGGTATTTATTTGTCCAGGAATAAACCTGCTGGTAGGATACCTGAAATTTCTCCGCTGTCAGAGCATAGTTGTTTTTATGTTCAATGCAGAATTTGACGATTTCAATTCGTTCACTGTAAGTAGTTGCTCGTCCTTGAGTCATGATTGGTGATCCTCCGGTTCCGGAAGTTTTCAACATTTCATGACCATTATACTTCACGATCCAATCACGTAATTGATAAGTTGATTTAATGCCGTACTTTCTACATATATCCATGTGAGATCCGCCGCCAGCTAAATAATCTTCAACGGTTATTCTCTTTAATTCTGCGGAGTAAGGAGTATTCTGAGAGGATTGTAGCAATCCGTCTGGACCTAACGACTGGTAGATCTGTAGCCATTGCTTCACGGATGAAGGATGTACATCAAGAAGAGCTGCTAGGTGCTTAAGCGAATCTTCTCCTCGAATATACTTTTCAATAGCTGCAATCTTTTCTGAACCAGATACTTTTGCTTTATGGGACATAAAAATGCTCCTCCTTGCAGTGACAGTTTCATTATTTCAACTGTCTACTGCAAGGGGAGCATATCA
>NZ_JAQZSJ010000046.1 GCF_029360585.1 Cohnella caldifontis
TAGGGCTTGCTGAACAATTGAAAAATGCAGTAGCAGCAAGGATTTAACGCCTATTTTGTCGAAATCAAGTGCAAGGAAAACGGTGACTGACCCGCGAAAAACCGTGCACTTGGAGGCGTTCGAATTGTATCAGCGAACCGAAAGCCAAATGATCCTGCCAGGAGACTTCTTTCTGCCGTTCGGCGGAAAACTTGCAGAAGATAACCGCTGGGTGTTGCTGGCCCAGATGATTCCGTGGTGGAAGCTCGAAGAGAAGTATGCAAAGAACTTCAAGAAGAGTCTCAAGGGGCAAAAGGCCGTATCCATCCGTGTCGCGCTTGGCGCCCTCATCATTCAGGAGCGGCTGGGCACCGACGACCGGGAAACGCTTCGTCAGATTCTGGAGAATCCGTATCTGCAGTACTTCCTCGGTCTGCCGGAGTACCAGTACCGCCGTCCGTTTCACCATTCCCTCATGACTCACTTTCGCAAGCGGTTGGGCGGCGAGATCCTTGATGAAGTGAATGAGTGGATCGCCCTTGAAGAAGCGCGCAAGTCCAGCGAATCGGATAATTCATCGGACGACGACGATGAACCCGGCAGCGGAGCCGCAGCAGTATCCAATGAATCATCACAACCGCAGCCGCGGCAGATGGAACTGACGAATGAAGG
This sequence comes from Cohnella caldifontis, assembly GCF_029360585.1. Taxonomy (GTDB): domain Bacteria; phylum Bacillota; class Bacilli; order Paenibacillales; family Paenibacillaceae; genus Cohnella; species Cohnella caldifontis. The sequence goes on from NZ_JAQZSJ010000046.1 coordinate 652, forward strand.
CGAACTGCTGCTGGACGCGACCTGCGCGCCGGCGGATATCGCCTACCCAACGGATTTGTCGCTGCTGAATCAGGCTAGAGAAAAGCTGGAGAAGATCATTGACATCCTGCATGAGCCGCAGCGCGGAAAGACTCGCAAGCCAAGAACATACCGGGAGCGTGCCCGCAAAGCCTATCTGGCGGTTGCCAAGCAAAGGCGCGTGAAACCGCGCGCGATGCGCAAAGCAATCGGCAAGCAATTGCGGTTCATTTCCCGTGATCTGCGCATCATCGCCGAACATGCCGAGGCGACGAACGGTCTGATGCGGCTGCCGCGCCGCATGTACAAGGAGCTGCTGGTCATTCAAGAATTGGTTCGCCAGCAGCAGGAGATGTACGACAAGCGAACGCATAGCGTACCGGATCGGATCGTCAGCATCGCGCAGCCGCATGTCAGACCGATCGTACGCGGCAAAGCCCGGGCGAACGTCGAGTTCGGCGCGAAGCTGGCGATCAGCGTGGTGAACGGCTACGCATTCCGGGAGCATCTGTCCTGGGACAGCTACAACGAAGGCCAGACGCTGCAGGCCGCAGTGGAACGATACCGTGCTCGATTCGGCTATTATCCCAAAGCGGTGCTGGCCGACCAGATTTACCGCACGCGAGAAAACTTGCGCTTCTGCAAAGAGAAGGGAATTCGGCTGAGCGGACCGCAATTGGGCCGTCCATCAGCCGACCAGCAGGAGCAGAAGAAAATCGCCAAAGCGGATGCAGCCGCGCGTAATGCGGTGGAAGGCAAATTCGGTGAAGGCAAGCGCAGTTACGGGCTTGGCCGTATTCGAGCGCACCTTCAGAGGACGAGCGAGACTGTAATCGGACTGCAACTGCTGGTCATGAACCTCGAAAAGAGACTCCGAGCTCTCTTTTTGCCGCTTTTGCAATGGTTGTGGTCTACTCTCGCATTTCGCTTGCCCGTGATGCCCTAAAAAGCGACCCGTTCAGCAAGCCCTA
>NZ_JAQZSJ010000047.1 GCF_029360585.1 Cohnella caldifontis
TCACTGGCGTTGCATATAAGCTAACACGAAAAATTTCTCTTCTATTAGTTACTATTTTTGTAATTTAATGATGTATTTTCGTGGATGGCCATAAAAAATTCTCCTATTGTGGTAGTGTAGGTTGCAATCCGTACACAACTCACAAAGGAGAACTCAGCCCCTTGAGTGTACCGGATTCTACAACCATTCGTCAATGCTTGTCTTTGTTGCCGCTTGCCGATTTTGCTGCTCCTTTTTTGGACCATCATGTCCGGAAATTACAAAGCGCAGGCCTGATCAAAGTGTTTATTGCCGCGCAGCTCGGTCATTGGGATTCTCTCCGTCGCATCCAACTTGAACTGGAAGCTGATTCTACTCTTCAACAGGAAGTCGGCTGCACGGTCAGCGCTTCACAGCTTTGCCGCCGTATTGAAGATTTTCCAAGTTGCGTACTAGAAGCCTTATGCCATGCAGGAATTTCGCGTATTCGCCAAACTGCTGCAAGCCACAAGAAGCTGCCGAAGGAACCCTTGTTTATTGTCGATTCCACTAATCTTCGTTTGCCGCACCAATTAGCCGATTGGACGTATGTGACGAAGCACCGAAGCGGTGTCAAGGTCCATACACGATTGGCTGTTTTGTCGGACGGCTCCTCATTTCCTGACCGAATTGTACCGTCGACCGGTAAAGTGAGCGACTACGAAGGCTCGGGTCTTCTCGTTGTTGATCCAAATGCGACGTACATTATGGATCGCGGTTATGTGTCCTATAAACGGATGGATCAGTGGTTGGTACAGAAATGTCGGTTTCTCATTCGGGTCAAGGAGCGCCACCAGCTGAGGCAGGTGCTTGAAGAATATCCGACAGACCCGTCTGACCCTAACCTGCTGAGAGACGCCATTGGTTATCTGGGTAGTCCATCCTCTTCGGTCCCTATGGAGCACCCCGTGCGGATTGTGGAATTTCATGACGAGCAAGGCCGGCTGTACCGCATTGCGACTTCGCGCTTTGATCTCTCGGCACGGGAAGTCGCGGATTTGTATCGCCAGCGGTGGCAAATCGAACTGTTTTTCAAGTGGATGAAGCAGCACTTGAAATTCGCGAAACTCTACAGCTACAAGCCGCAAGCGGTTTGGAACCACATCTTGCTTGCAATGATTGCCTATAATCTGGTGTTCTTATTGCGAATGCAGACACGTGCTCCGAAAACGACATGGGAAGTACTTCGGTTGATACGTGTGTATGCATTCCGAAGCTGGAACGCGTTCCTAGAGGCTCTAAGCAAAAGACCTTCAGGAAAAACAAAGGGACGTCAAAAGCGAAAAGATCCACCAAAACCGTTGAAGCCTGAAAGCTGTGGCGTGGCAATTGTGCAGCAGCCAAAGAAACAAGCGTAACTCAAATATCCATTAAATGGATGACGCAACCTACATTTGTGTACACGTTCCCTTTTTAGAATGTGCGTAGAAAAATCGAATGTAAATATTTACACCAATATACATTTTCAAGAAACAGACGCGCTGATGTCAGTGTTTATGCAACGCCAGTGAA
>NZ_JAQZSJ010000048.1 GCF_029360585.1 Cohnella caldifontis
CTATTTTTATAGGCGTTCTATGATGGCGGTAGCCGGGAGAACGAGGGCTTTTTTGGGACATGATCCCGTCACAAAAACTGTTCTCCTACTACCTCCAATGACCATGTTTGAGCTGGTTGAGGCTATTGACCTCGTATCACAAGCGAAGCTATGGGTTTGGAACCATCGTGGGAGTGCCGGCAATTTTTACATCAGGAGGAGCTGACATGGAACCGGTTATCGGACTAGATGTATCAAAAGGAGCGAGCGTATTTCAAGCGTTTATCAGACGTAATGAAGTATACGGAAAGCCGGAGACGATTAGGCATACAGAAATCGGGTTCAGCAGACTTGGGAACGTTATTCAAGAGCTTAAGGAGCGCACCGGAGAGGAGCCTGTTGTCATTCTAGAGGCAACTGGCCATTATCATCGCATTGTCGTAGCGTATTTGACGAGCATCGGAGTTAAACATTTCATCATCAATCCGCTGCTGTCCAAACGCGCCAAGAGCGCGCAACTCCGCAAAGTAAAAACGGATGCAGCAGATGCTTGGCATCTAGCCGAAATATACTATCGCGGTGATGTAGGGCCACATCGGAGCTGGGACGAGTGCTATACGGAGCTCCAACACGTGACTCGGCAACATGAATTCATCACTTCGCTATATGTACAGGCAAAGCTCAATATACGTGCGTTGTTGGATCAGGTGTTTCCAAGCTTTGAGACTGTGTTTTACGATTTATTTTCAGTTACAGCGCTTGCTACATTGCAGATTTGCTTGTCTGGTCAGGATCAAGAATGGGAAGAAGTCATTCGAAAGCAAGCAGGTAAATCGCGCTCGACATCTTGGATTCGAACGAAAGTCGAGCATTTAGAGGCCATCCATGAGCAATGGAGCAAGAATAAGAAAAGCGCTACTCAGATACAAATGCTGAAAAGTATGGTTTCGTTGCTTATTTCCATGCAGGAGCAACTCGAGACGATCGAGGAGCAGATGAGACAGCTAGCGTCACAACTACCAGAAGTGGAGCTTGTAAAGAGCATTCCAGGCGTGGGAGATAAGCTTGCTGCAACAATCATATCGGAAATCGGGGACGTAAGGCAGTTCGGGAATGCAAAGCAACTGGTCGCATATGCGGGTCTAGATCCTCGTGTGTACAGTTCAGGACAATTCGTGGCCACAAGCAATCGAATAACAAAGCGAGGCTCAAAAAGGTTACGCAGAGCGTTGTATCTGGCCGTGCAGTGCGGACTCAGGGGAAGTACGAACGAGAGACTTCGAGGATATTACGACAAGAAAAGAGAAGAGGGCAAGCCCTACAAGGTGACGGTGATTGCTTGCGCCAACAAGCTACTGCATTACATCTACGCCATCTTGAAGAAGGGCCAGCCCTACGCTTTATAACCCATATTTAACCAACACCCTCCACGCCAATGGAGGTTATTTGGTGTGCGATAAAAATTATATCAGGTTCTTACTTCTCGGCCAACACACTAAAGCTTGACAAACATTAGCTGGTTTTTGTG
>NZ_JAQZSJ010000049.1 GCF_029360585.1 Cohnella caldifontis
ACAATGTTGATAGTTGGACATTAAATTTCGACTTCCTTCAATGAATTCCTCCCTTTTATTCTAGCATAATACACAGGATTTGTCAGGGCTTTTCGCGAGAATCGACAACTCCTTTCAAGCTGTCTACCACATAGTCGGGCGCGGCTTTCTTCATGAATTCGACGGTGTGCAAATACCGCTGCGTCGTCGAAATATCGGTATGGCCGAGAGACTCCTGCACTTGCTGCAGCGTAGCGCCGCCCAGGAGCGCGAGCGTCGCGTTCGTATGGCGGAACCAGTGCGGCGTCGCTTTTTTGCCGAGCTTGCACGATTTCCGCGCCTTCTCCAGAATCCGATCCACCTGACGCACGGATATGGGGAATACGCGCGCGTCGCTTGCCTGCGAAATCCCTTCTTCTTTGCGATATCGATTCAGGAGCCTCCTCAGCAGCTCCGGAACTTTGACGTAACGCGCTTTCCCGCCTTTGCCGTTTCTAACGATCAACCAAAGGAATTTATCCGTCACGTCTTCCTGGAAATCGTTCCACTCCAGCGCCGCCAGTTCGGATACGCGCAGACCGGTGAGCGCGAGCATGAGCCCGATCAAATAATTCCGCGTCCCTTGCTTCTTCAGCTCGCCCAGCATGGTCCCGAGCTCCGATTTGGTCAAGTACCGGCTGCGGCTCGTCACCTCGATTTTCGGCAGCCGGATCGGCGTCGTGGGGTTGTGCGGCAGCAGCCCGATGTTCGGATCGCTTGCCCAGCGGTACAGGGAGCGGATGGAGGCCAAATAAACCGCCGCGGAGGCGGGCGCCATTTTCTTCGCGGCGTTCGGCTGACCTCCGGTTAAGAGCGTGTCTTTATAGGATTCCACGTCCATCCACGTGACTTCGCCTAATGTCTTCGGGTGTACGAAGCCGCGGAAATGCCGGATGGCGATTCGGTAATTTCTCGTCGTGTAAGCGGAACGGTCCCGGTAGGTGGCGAGAAACATGGCCACGATATGCTCGTCCGAGCTGGCCGGGGCAAGGCTTGTCCGGGCTGGAGCGTCCAATTTCAGCATGGTATTCCTCCTCGATTCTGGGTCCAACTATCAACATTGT